>DATAWD010000038.1:0-229259 GCA_036267395.1 Acidobacteriaceae bacterium
CTTCCCGCAGCACCCGCAGAATCGCCTCTTCGCTGTGTCCTCGCTTCGCCATTTTTCGGCTCTCCTCTCTCCTCTGAAGAGAACCACGACAGGCTGCGATCTCTCAACTTCCAAACGGCTTAGTTTTTGGGTTTTGGGTCAGGTGGCCCCTTCATTTTGCGCGGTCGTTGAGCCAACGGAGTGATTCCCGTACGACGCGCTTCCCTGAAATCCTCCGAATCCCGCATTGCCCGGGCCAAGGGTTAGGGAAACTGAGGCCTTCCCCAAAGAGGCGGTGACACCGCCTGAGCAGATGTTCGGAATCGGAGCGGTGGCTTTTGCGATTGCTAAAAGGTAGTCTTGCGAGGTTGGAGTCGCATTGTTGTCATCGGCGTCGCCTGCATCGAGAGCGAGCCATTTGCCTTCCTGGTCGTAGCGGATGGTCAGGCTGCGCTCCAGGCGGGCATCGTCGATGGCATCGTGGTCGATGGTGAGCAGGTGGCGCCATTCCGGCGAGGAGCGCAGTTGATCGGCGGTGCGCGTCGCGATGCCCCAGGCTGAGCCCAGGACCGATTCTCCGGGATCGGCGCCCAGCCAGGCTGTATCGGGCTGGCTGCGCAGGGCGATGGGGTTGTCGAGCTGGGCGGCAAAGAAAACGTAGAGCGTCGTTGTGCCTCCAGCTGAGCAAAGAGCCGCCCAGTCGCCGGAGCCGGGAGCGTGAAAGGCGCCGTGGATGACGTTTTCCGGCTGCTTTGCCTCGAACGTCTGCGGGATCATGCACTGGCGGCGGCTGAGTTGGGCCGCGACCTCCTCCGGCAGGGCCGGAAAGGACGAGAGAGGAAGAAGACGGATGCGATAGTAGACGGGGGCTCCGGACGGCGAGGCGATCTGGCCGCTTTCGATGCGTTCTGTGAAACCGGACGACGGCGCGGAGGGACCCTGGGGGGCGGTCTGCCCGCCGGCAAGGAGAACGCCGGCCAGCAGGCCCGCAAACGCGGCCGAATTCATTTTGAGCCGAGGATGTGCGTGTAGGAGTTTTCTTCCAGCCAGGCTGATGCCGAACGAAGCAGCTCGTGAAAGTAGCCCACGCCTTCGTTGGGCAGCCGGACAACGAAGCGCGGCTCGCGGGAGTCTTCCATCTCCGGAATGGCGGCAACCCCATCGAAGAAGCCTGCGGATTCGGGCCGTGCTTCCGCGGGATGCCCCTGAACCCCCAGGGCCAGACCTTCGCGGAAGGTGAAGTTCAGTCCTACCTCTCGCTGATCGAGGCGCTCGAAGGCGGGCTGAAAGCGCGCCAGACGGAGATAGGCGTCGAACATGGCGAGAGCGCCGGTGATCTCGTCGGCGTCGGCAAAGACGCAGACCGTGTGCCTCCCGTCCACGATCCAGATTTCAAGGCCCCGGGCAAAGCCGGCGAGGAGGGGGTCCGCTTCATCCGAGTCAGGGTTGCTCGCAGGGGCGGGCGCCGCGGACGCCGCGGCTTCGACGGCTCCGTCTGCCTGCGGCGGATGGGTGAGATCGACGGCGAGCACGGCGGCGACCCGCACGGAGCTGGCCAGAAGGACATCATCGTAGCCGGACGCGCGAGCAATGTGATTGCGGCGCAGCACCGCCGCTCCCGGCTTTTCGAGAAGAGTACGCAGGCGGGCGGCGGGTTGAGGCCAGGCGCGGGCGGGCAGCTTGAGTTCCAGGCAGGGCATGAATCCTCTCCGGTGCTGACTCGAAAGTATACGCAATGGGGAGCCGCGGGAAGTGACGAGAATGGGGCGTGGCCCGGGAGGGGTTTCGAGAGACGGCCCAGCCCATCGTCGTGGCGGAACCTGTACGCATAATTGACACCCGCCTTCCACAAAATTAGCGTCAGAAGGGATGTGAGGCCGGGTGCAGGCAGCGGCTGTGCGCCGCGCATACCGGTCAACAGATGCGAGGATCCATGCGATTGGGAATTGTGATCATGGCTGCGGGCAAGGGCACGCGGCTCAAGTCAAAGCGGGCTAAGGTACTGCATGAGATCGGCGGCCGCCCGTTGCTGCAGCACGTCATCGATGCGGCGGCGCAGGTGGTTCCGCCGCGCGACATCCTGGTCGTCGTGGGGCATCAGGCCGAGGCCGTGCAATCGCTGCTGAGCAGCACGGGGGTTCGATTCGTGCTGCAGGCCGACCCGCGCGGGACCGGGCATGCCCTGCAGTCTGCGGAGAGCGAGACACGCGATTACGAGGCCCTGATTGTTCTCTCCGGCGACGTGCCGCTGCTGCGGCCGGAGACAATCGTCGCCCTGCGCGATTTTCATCTGCGCGCGGACGCGGCCATGACCATTCTGACCGCGGCGCCCCAGGATCCATTCGGCTACGGACGCATCCTGCGCCGCACGCCGGGCGCGCCGGAGGTGCACGCGATTATCGAGCAGAAGGCGCTGGCTCCGGGGCAGGAGAAACTGCGGGAGATCAATTCCGGCATCTACGCGTTTCAGAGAGAGAAGCTTTACGGTCACATCGGACGCCTTCGTTCCGACAATGCTCACAAAGAGCTTTATCTGACGGACATGGCGCGGATTCTCTCCGACGCGGGGGAGCGGGTGGTGGCCGTGGAAGCGGCGGAGCCGGTCGAAGTGCTGGGCGCCAACACCATCGCCGAGATGATGGATCTGGATCGCGAGATGCGTCTGGCGACCGCGCGCCGACTGATGGAAAACGGCGTGGTGATCCAGCGACCCGACACCGTCGTGATCGATACGGGCGTGGAAGTCGGCGCCGATACGGTCATCGAGCCTTTTGTGCAGTTGCTGGGGCGGACGCGGATCGGCAGCGACTGCCGCATTCGGTCGTACTCGGTTCTGGAGCACGCCACCGTCGCCGATCAGGTGGAGATCCGGCACTTCTGCGTGGTGGCCGAATCGCAGATCGACAAAGGCGCCTGCGTGGGACCTCTGGCGCATGTGCGGCCGGGATGCCACATCGGAAAGGGCGCGCACGTGGGCAATTTTGTCGAGGTGAAAAAGACGCGGCTGGGCGCTGGCTCCAAGGCCAATCACCTGACCTACCTGGGGGATGCGGAGATCGGAAGCGGGGTGAACATCGGCGCCGGCACCATCACCTGCAACTATGACGGCGTGGATAAGCACCCTACCCTGATCGGCGATCGCGTCTTCATCGGCAGCGACTCGGCGCTGGTGGCGCCGGTGGTGATCGGCGAAGGCGCCTATGTGGCGGCGGGATCCATCATTACCGACAACGTTCCGGCCGATGCACTGGCTCTGGGAAGGGCGCGGCAGGTGAACAAGCCCGGCTGGGCGAAGAACCGGCGCGCGCAGCAGGACGCGCGCAAGCTCAGGCCGTCTTAAAGCTGAAAGAAATTTCCGGCGGCTCGTCCGCGTCAGGCGGCTTCCCGGTCGCTCTCGCGCAGGGTGGCCAACTCCGTCCGGAGCCGCAGGCGCGCCGTCAGCGCAGACCGGAGCACGCTCGAGGGGGACATATTGAGCAGTTCGGCGACTCTTTTCGCCGGATAGCCTTCGACATCCATGAGCAGGAAAATCAGGCGTTCGGTGGAGGGCAGGTAGCGAATCGCCTCTTCCAGTTCGGTGCGCAGGATATTGTGGCGCTGCGGCAGGAAGCCGATTTCAGGAGGAGGAAGGGTTTCCGACTCGTCCAGCACGCCGCTGATCCTGAGCTGATCCACCAGCGCGGTATCGACCAGCGCATGATCCGGCTCCGGAGCGGTCTGGAAGGCGCGAACGAAGGCGTCGCCGAGCATCTGTTCTGCGTCCAGTTCGCTGCCCGTCATGTAAAACGAAACAGAAAAGACCCGATGGCGGTGACTGTCGTAAATGTCCCGCTGCCTCTCTTCGAGAGACTGAGGCGCCATTTCACGTGCGGTCACTTTTGAGAGATGCTTATCCAGCTCAAAAAGCATGCGTTAAGTCGGTCCGGGGAATGGATTCCTGCAGGAAGAAGCTTACCACGAACATTGGATGCAGATTGCCGTTCCCGGACCGTCCGGGCCGATGGCAGAAATTGGCGTACAGGCCAGCCAGCACCCCCCGCCGTTGATTGGATATAGTCCTGGGCATTCCCCGTTCCGGGAATTGCGGAATGAGCGGCAATCAGCCAGGATACGATGAATCGGGATTGTTGGTGTGCCGACCTTTCTCAGGGGACCTGAACCCTTTTAAAGGTGGAGGGGCAGTGGCTTCAGAGCGGATCCTTATTGTGGACGACGAGCCGTATGTGCGGACCCTCATGGCCACCATGCTCGAAAAGTCGAATTACACCCCGGTTCTGGCCTCCAACGGCCTCGAAGCCATTGAGCATCTGGAAAAGGACCCGCCCTACGATCTGATCCTCTCCGATATCGTGATGAACGGTCTGGACGGGATCGGCCTGCTGGAGCGGCTGCGCGAGATTCATCCGGATACGCCCATGGTCATGGTGACGGCCATCCACGACGTCGGCGTCGCCATCTCGGCCATGCGCAAGGGCGCCTACGACTATCTGCTGAAGCCATTTGAGAAAGAGCAGTTGCTGGTGACCGTTCGCCGCGCGCTCGATTATCGCCAGCTCGTGCAGCAGAACCAGGTCTACCGGCACAACCTGGAGCACCTGGTTTCCGCCCGCACCGAAATGCTGCGGCAGGCCATGACGGACCTGGAGCGCTCGTATGACATCACCCTGGAGGCCCTGGGCGACGCGCTCGACCTGAAAGATCAGGAGACGGAAGGCCACTCCCGCCGCGTGACGGCCTATACCATCGCTCTGGCCCGGCACTGCGGCGTGGAGATGGCGCAGACGCGGGTGATTGCTCGAGGCGCTTTTCTGCATGACATCGGCAAGATGGCCATTCCCGACGCCATCCTGCTCAAGCCCGGCAAGCTCAATACCGAGGAGCAGGCGATCATGCGCGAGCACTGCGCGCGCGGTTATCAGATCCTGCGCAAGATTCCTTTTCTGGAGGAAGCCGCGGAGATCGTCTACAGCCACCAGGAGCATTACGACGGCAACGGCTATCCGCGCGGTTTGTGCGGCGAAGAGATCCCGCTGGGCGCCCGGATCTTTGCCATTGCCGACACGGTGGACGCCATCACCTCCGACCGGCCTTATCGTCGATCCCGGCCCTACAGCGTGGCCCGCAAGGAAATCGAGAAGTACGCCGGTACCCAGTTCGACCCCAACATCGTTGAGGTCTTCCTCGGCCTGCCCGACTCCCTGTGGGAGGATCTGCGGGTCGAGATGACCCGCCATCCGCGCTTCTCGCCCCTCTCCTTCGCCGGAGCGATCGAAGATCTCAAGGTATGATCGGGATTGCCTGAAATCCCGAGCATGGAGGAACGACCGTGCCTCTCCTGGACGATAAGACGGTTCGTCAGAAGCTGACCTCAATGCCCCTGTGGAGCCTCGAGGGCGGCGAGCTCGTCCGACACTGCACCTTCGAGAACTTCGTCGAAGCCATGCAGTTCGTGAATGGCGTTGCCGAACTGGCGGAAGGCGCCGGCCATCACCCCGACATCGATATTCGCTACAACAAGGTGCGCCTGGCCCTCGTGTCTCACGACGCCGGTGGCTTGACGGAGCGAGACTTCGACCTCGCGGCAGGTATTGACGGCCTGGGCTGAGGCTCCCGCCCCCCGAAGCAACAACTTCAATCGTCTTCGCCGTCTGGAGGATCAGGCGGTAGCGCGTCCGTTTCGGCCGATTGGCGCAATTTGGAGAGGGAGCTTCGGTTCCAGAGAACGACCGCCAGACCGCCCAGCAGAGCCGATCCAGCGATTAGAAGGCCGGTGCGAAACGCCTGCAGACGGGGTCGGGATGGTTCTTCCGGTGCGGATTCGGGGATGGAAGACATGGAAAGCCTCGAAAGAGTCAGAGCTTTTAGAATCAACAGAAACGCCCAAAAAAATACTAAATTATGTATTAGACTTGTGCGAATGCCCCTTCAGGGTTACACTATTCTGGAGATCGGGAATGAGGTTGATTGACTTCCCCTGATCGAAGCGATGCCTCCCTCAAGGCTTTTGGGGCATCACAGAGTTTAGAGTTTGATGCCAGACCGGTGACTGAGAATTCCCGGCTGGACAGAAGTTTATAAGTTGCGTCACTGGCCTCCCGCCACGAACAAATTACCGTTCGTGGCGTCTTTTTTTTTCTTTTGCGGAGCCGCGGCCGAACGGGTCGCGAAGCGACGGCGAGTTTCGATACCATGGACCGCGGAGACTTCCCTGTGACCCGAGCCATTCTGACCCTGGTCCTCCCGGTGCTGATCGTTGCCGGATATGCTGTTCCCCTGTCCAATCTTCCCGGCCACGCGGTCCACGCCCAGTGGACTGACCCGCAGCAGGACGTCCCCGCCTACCACGCAGAGCCTCCCGCCAAAGGTCAGGAGTTGCCGCCGATCCTTTCCGGGAATGAGCTCACCGGGCCGTTTTTCCGGGAAAAGTGGCAGGTGGCAGTCTATAAAGAGGCGGCCCAGATCCCCCGGGTGCTGTACCAGCTGCCCTGCTATTGCCGCTGCGATCGCGCGCTGGGGCACACCAGCCTGCACAGCTGTTTCGAGGGGACGCACGGTGCCATTTGCGCCACCTGCGCGGCAGAGGAAGCCTACGCCTACAAAATGACGAAGCTGGGCAAGACCCCGAAACAGATTCGCCAGGGCATCGAGCGGGGCGATTACAAGTCCATCGATCTGGACGCGCTGGGCCGGAGCTGATTCTGCCGGCCCTGTCCCTTGTCGTCCGGCGTATCCGGGCATGCCTGGCGCTGATCGCCCTATCGGCAGCGTTCACCGGGGCCGCCGTCTCTGCCGGAATCCCGCGGCAGGCGCAAACGACGGTGCCGCCCTGCAGAGGCGTCAGGCTGACGGCCAGCTATCTGGCGGAAGCGGCGCCGGGAACGGGCCCCGGATTTCTGTTTCGCATTGAGAACAGGACAGGCAAAGACATTCGGCTGGCCCGGCCCGTGCCGTCGAGCGCGGACTGGTACGCACGCGTTGGCGGTGGGTGGCTGTGGCGAGCCTCCGCGGGACGAGGCGGCACGCTGGTGAATGCTCTCATTCCCGCGGGAGCGATGTTTGCCTGGCGCCCCGCCGCATCGCCGGCCGATCCGCACTACCTGACCGTTCCGGCCAAAGGCTCGCAGCAATGGGTGGAAGCGATGCGGGACAATCCGGCGATTGCTTACCGGCCGAGTTGCGCCCACTGCAATTATCCCGGCGAGAGCGATTATCAGGCGGTGTTTGCCTATGCGTATCTGCCCGGCACCGAACAGCATGCGCGGGACCTGCTGCGCTGCGGGCTGCGTTCCGATCCGGTGCCCATGCCGCCCAAGGCTCTGGAGAGCGCGCGCTGACGGGCCGATCGCGACGCTGTTTCTCGCGAGAAAGTTTCAGAGAATTGTCCGCCGGATGAGCGCATTTTCCCGCGCAACAGTTGGTTGCAGCGCGTGTTCGAGAGGGGCAGGAGGAATTGAAAAATTCCATGAAATACACACTCTTTGCACTTGCACTCGGCGGGATGATCGCAGTCAGCGCGAATACCGCCCTCCACGCGCAGGACAACAGCGCGCAACCCACCACACCCCAGACCAGCCAGTCCAGCGGCGAACAACAGTCCGGCCATCATCGCGGACAGCGCATGGACCCGGACCGGCAGCTGGCGCACATGACGAAGACGCTCAACCTGACCGCGGATCAGCAGGCGCAGATCAAGCCGATTCTGCTGGATCGTCAGCAGAAGATGCAGGCCCTGTGGCAGGACCAGTCGCTCTCGCGCCAGGACAGGCGCGCGAAGGCGCAGGCCATCCAGCAGGACTCCCAGACCCAGCTCGAAGCCACGCTGAACGACCAGCAGAAACAGAAGTTCGAGGAGATGCGCGCGAAGATGCAGGCGCGCCGTCAACAGAGGATGGGCAGCCAGAACCCGGCTCCCGATGCAACACCGCAGCCTGAATAACCCGCCCGGGTGCGAATGCAGGGCCGCCGACAGCTATTCGGCGGCCTTCTTCATTTCCGGAGATAAAAAAGAACAGACACCGTGACGAATGACAGTTATTTACCACAGCCACTGTTACAGATGTTCGAGCTGAAGCTCCATAAAGACGTTTGCCCGCTCGTACTTCGAGGGATGCAGCGGTTCCGGCAGGTGCCGAAAGCCCATTCGCTCGTAGAGGCGAACTGCAGCCTGGGCCCTGGTATTCGATTCGAGGCAGAGCCGATGCGCGCGCATCCGCCGAGCTTCGGCGATGGCAAATTCCAGCAGGCGGCGGCCAATCCCCAGCCCCCGCGCACTCTCCGCCACCGTCATCTTGGCCAGCTCCAGTTCGCCCGGGCCCATCACCACGAGCGCGCAGCAGCCCACCGCTTCGCCGTTCATTTCTGCCATGCAGATGGCGCCGCCGGGATCGAGAATTTGCCTCTGCGGATCGGCGAGGATCGCGCGATCTTCCTCCTCCAGCGTGAAGTCCTGCTGGATCCACGCTTCATTCAGTCTCAAAAACGATGCTTCGTCGCCTGAACGAAACGTACGAAGCACAACGGCATCGGTGGAGGGCTGCTTCATCTTTGTCATTGGGGCGCCGAGGGCACAACCGTGTTGCCCGGCTCCTGTTGCGCCTGGGCGTGGAACTTCTTGTAGCCGTCGTCGGTCATGTGGATCTGCGCACGGAAGCCGAGGATGCCGATGGCGTGGGCCACCAGATTGATGTTCGCACTGGTCGGTAGCCACAGCTCACTGTTGATGAGCTTCTGATCGAAGGTCAGGTTGCTGCCTTTGCTGAGAGACAGCAAGCCGAAGCCCGCATGCACGTTGGAGCCCAGGGTAGCCACCAGCCGCCGGACCTGGCGGTCTTTCTCGTCGATCCAGATTGTCCCCCACGTGCGGAGAGCTGCTTCCTCGGCGAGGTTGTGGGCCTTGGCCCTGGGGTTGCCGGTGAAGTCGAAAGCGATGGTGTTGCGTCCGTCCAGCATCACCCGCCGCGGCTGGGAAATCTTCGCCATGGAGAGAATGTTGCTCACGCTGATCGACGGATCGCCGTGCGGCGACTGCCCCGGAGGCGTCTGTTGCGCCTTCTCGACATCTTTGGCAATGCGGTCCTGCTCCTTCTTCTGCTGGCCGGGATCGAGGTCTTTGCCGTCCTTGCGAATCAGTCGCCGCACCGGGTGCGTGTTGACGAAGAAGACCTCGTACTCCTCGCTCTCGGTCTTCTTCACGCTTCCGTCTTTGTGGAGCTCGTGCGTCACGTCGGTTTCGTGGAAGGTGTAGTCTTCCTGGACGGATTCCATCTCCCGCTGGTGGTCGCGCACCTGCTGGATGAGCGTTGGGACGTCAGGCAGCGGAGCGGCGCCGGTCTGCGCCAGGGCGGGCAGCGCGAAGCTGAGCGCGCCCACAACCACGCTCACAATCCACGCTCCGCCGGCACTGCGGCGGCGGCTGCTTCGGGGGGAATGAAATCCCAGCCGCATACTTCCTCGTAAGCGGATCATAGCGTAACCTGTGTCAACCACCGGTCAACCCGGGAAAGGACGCTGCGATCATGTTGCGACTCCTGTTGAAGTGGCTGCTCTACGCAGTCGCGTTGTTGATTACGGCCCACCTCGTGCCGGGATTCCACCTCCGCGACCTGGCCGCGGCGCTGGTCGCGGTGGTGATTATCGGCTTTCTCAACATGACCCTCGGCCTGCTGCTCAAGATCATCACGTTTCCGCTCAGCATCATTACCCTCGGCCTGTTCCTGCTGGTCATCAATGCGTTCATCCTGAAGCTCGCCGGAAACGTGCTGCCGGGCTTCTATGTGGCGACCTGGAGCGCCGCCTTCATTGGTGCGGTGGTGCTGGCGCTGCTGCATCTGCTGCTCCGCCTCCTGATGGATCACGACGACCGCTGACAACCCGGGACGGCGTTCGGCCCTCCGATACAATGACGCTATGCCGCTCGACAATCCCTCCCGCCGCCGGCAGAAGAATCCACCTCCAGGCGAAACCGGTCAGGAAGCGCAGTATCTGCGCTCGCTGAGCGAGCGCCAGGTGCCTGTCCATGTGAAGCTGCGCGACGGTGAAACAGTATCCGGCTGGATCGAGTACTTCGACGATCACATGATCCGGCTGACGCGCGAGGGCAAGCCCAACCTTTTCATCTATAAGAATCAGATTCGCACCATCTCCGAGCACGGCAGGGAACGCCGCCGCCGCGCGGAGACCCCCGAACGCCCCGCCGGGGAGACGCAGTGACCGAGCGCGTCCCGGCCCAGCTCACCACGGCTGCCAGGGCCGCGGCCATCGCCGAGGAAGCGGGAGCCCTGCTGCGGCGCTATTTCGATCACGGCGTTGCCACCGAATACAAAGGCGATGTGGACCTGGTGACGGAAGCGGATCGCGCCTCCGAGCGCCTCATCACCGAACGGCTCAGCGCCGCCTTTCCCGACCACGGCATTTATGGCGAAGAGGGCGTGCGGCAACGCGTGGAGAGCGAATACCGCTGGTACGTCGACCCGCTCGACGGCACCACCAACTTCGCGCATGGTTTCCCGGCGTTCTGTGTTTCGCTGGGGCTGGAGCACCGTCCGGCGGATCGGCCTTCCGGCAGCGATGGCACTCTGGTTGCCGGCGTCATCTACGATCCCACCCGCGACGATCTGTTCGTCACGGAGAAGGGTCAGGGTGCGTGGCTCAATGGTCGCCCGGTCCACGTCTCCGGAACCAGGCATCTGGCGGAAGCTTTGCTGGCGACGGGCTTCCCCAGCCGCAAGCGGCACGCGAGCCCCAATATCCACTTCTACCAGGAGTTCACGCTCCGCTCGCATGGGGTGCGGCGGGCGGGATCGGCCGCCCTCGACCTCGCCTATACCGCCTGTGGACGCCTCGACGGCTTCTGGGAGTTCCACCTGAATCCCTGGGACACCGCGGCGGGCGCTTTGCTGGTGACGGAGGCGGGAGGCACGATGAGCCGCTTCGATGGCGAGCCGTTTCAACTGGACAGCGGAGAGGTGCTGGCCACCAACGGCCTGCTGCAGGGCGAGCTGAGTCACCTGTTCGAGGCGATGTTCGCCGGCCGCGACCTGCATCCCATCCCCACACCCGCGGAATTTGCCGCGGCGCGGGCAGCGCGAACCGGGAAGTGACCCGCGGCCGGCCCGCGTATCGGCCGGTCACCGTGCCTACGTTCCTAAAGTCATTTGCCCTTGCGCCAACTCTTGTCGCTGCGCCGCAGGCCCCTGCTAGAATGATCCGTTGTCGCAACAATCGAGCTGAAGGCCGAGGGGGGCGGGAACTGCCACGTCGGGCGCGCAAGGCGACCGGCGACGCGTGTTGCTCTCCGCCTGAACCTGCTTGCGCGGTTGCTCGACTCGACTACCACTCCTGAAGAGGAACTCCATGGCTTACGTGATTGCGGAACCCTGCATCGGCACCAAAGACACCGCCTGCGTCGATGCCTGTCCGGTCGACTGCATCCACCCTAAAAAAGATGAGGCGAAGCACGCAGAAACGGATCAGCTCTTTATCGATCCCGTGGAGTGCATCGACTGCGGCGCGTGCGTGCCGGTTTGCCCGGTTTCCGCGATCTATGCGGCCGACGACCTGCCGGAGAAGTGGGCGAGCTTCACTGAGAAGAACGCCACCTTCTTCGGGCGGTAAGCCTTTTTATTTTTCGCCATTGGACGCCCAGCGCCTGCCGCTGTGCGTCCTGAATGTCTTTCCTTCTCCCGTCTTCTTCCTTGCGGTTCATTTCCCCTCGGCCAGGCAACCCGAGGGGTTCCGGGCAGCGTCGTACGCGTATTGCTTTTCCCCGGAAATGTGTGCCTATGAGCCTGACTGCACAGAAGATTAGGAACAGCAGACCCCTGGGAGTCCACCCTCATGGAAAGATTGGCATGGAAAGGTTTGTCCTGATGAATGCCGGACCCACCCAGCCCCGACCGGCGAACCAGCACCTGCGCCGCAATCCCCCGATTGCCGGTGAGCAGGAGGCCATTACGAAGGCGCAGAACGGGGATGGGCGAGCCTTCGAAACACTCTATGCCATGCACAAGCGGCGGGTCTATTCGCTCTGCCTGCGCATGCTGGGCAATGTGGCTGAAGCGGAGGACCTGACCCAGGAAGCCTTCCTGCAGCTGTATCGAAAGATCGGCACCTTCCGTGGCGACTCGGCTTTCTCCACCTGGCTGCACCGGCTGGCCGTCAACGTCGTGCTGATGCACCTGCGCCGCAAGGGACTGCCCCAGGTTTCGCTGGAAGAAACCCTCGAACCTTCGCAGGACGACGGTCCGCGCAAAGACATCGGCGCTCGCGACCTGACCCTCTCCGGCTCCATTGATCGCGTGACCCTGGAGCGCGCCATCGAGAATTTGCCTCCTGGATACCGGCTGGTTTTTGTACTCCACGATGTGGAGGGGTACGAGCATAATGAAATTGCGGAGATGCTCGATTGCTCTATCGGGAACAGCAAGTCGCAGCTGCACAAGGCCCGGATGAAACTGCGCGACCTGCTGAAGACCGGGCAGCGGAAGGAGCAGATCGCGTGATTGTCATGCGCGCTGCAGACAAAACCATGACCTGTGCTGAATTTCAGGACGCGCTTCCCGAACTGTTTGAATCCCAGGTCGATCTCAGTGGGCATGAGCACCTGAAGACCTGTGAGAATTGTGCTGCTCTGGTGCGCGACCTCGAGTACATCGCCTCGCAGGCGCGTCTCCTGCTGCCCATTCAGGACCCCAGCCCGGCCGTGTGGGAGAACATCCAGCAGGCGATCCGCCAGGGTGGCTCCAGTGGTCCCGCAGCTCCAGCGCCTCGCAAATAGCAAGTTCCGTCCCCGTCCTGCTTCATATAATCAACAGCCATGAGTGGGCTTACGCCAGGGCCGTCTCCCCTTCCCGCAAAAATCGCGCGCATCCTGATTACCGGATTCATGGGTGCCGGGAAGACGACCGTCGGCCGCCTGCTGGCGGAGCGCCTCGGCTGGGACTTTGCCGATTCGGACCATCGGCTCGAAGCGCAAACGGGCCAGACGATCGCGGCCCTCTTTGAGACCCAGGGCGAGCCGGCTTTTCGCGAACTGGAGGCTGCCACGATTCTCGAGACCGTAACTCCTCAGCGTCTTGTGCTGGCCCTGGGAGGCGGCGCGCTGGAGCAGCCGCAGACTCGCGACCGGCTGGCCTCGCTCCCCGATTCCATCCTGATCTTCCTCGATGCCCCCCTCGATGTGCTGGTCTCCCGCTGCTGCGACCAGGCGAACGCCCCGGTGCGCCCGGTTCTGGCTGATCGTGCCCGCCTCGAAGCGCGCTGGACGGCTCGTCTGCCCTGGTACCGCCTCGCGCACCTGACCGTGGACACCGCAGGCCGTTCGCCCCAACAGGTAGCGGAGCGCATTTTTGCGGATATCGCGGAGCGCTGCTGCGGAACCGGTCCCGAATCCGCTTCTCTCCCGAAACGCCGCAGCGCCGGGGTGCCCGCATGAGCAAGCCCACCGGTCCTCGGGCCACCGTCCTGTTCGCTTTCGGCGTCGCCATCGCCCTCTACCTGGCGTACCTCCTCCACGATGTGCTGGTGGTCATTTATGTCAGCGCCCTTTTTGCCGTGGTGCTGATGCCGCTCGTGCGCACCATCATGAAGCTGCACATCGGTAAATGGCATCCCGGTCGCGGCATAGCGATCCTGATTCTGCTGGTCCTGGCCGTGGGCGGGCTCACCCTGTTCTTCATCGTCGGTCTCTCGCCCGCTTTTCGCGACCTGCGCGAATTCATCAGGGAATTGCCGCAAAAGGGACCGGAGTTCTTTGCGCGCATCCAGAAAGTCCCGGTACTGCGCGACGTCGACCTCGATGCGCTGCAGGAAAAAGTGCAGGACATGACCGCCAACATCGCCACCTATGCCGTGCGGTTTGCCACCAACTGGGCGGGAACCGTGGCTCGCATTCTGGCCGGCATGGTCCTCACGGTCTACTTCATCCTGGAGGGCGACGAGGCCTACGCGTGGTTTCTTTCTCTCTTCCCGCTGGAGCTGCGGCTGCGTCTCGACCAGACTCTGGCCCGCGCCTCCGGCCGCATGGGCCGCTGGCTGCTGGGCCAGGGAACGCTGATGCTCATCCTCGGCGTTTCCAGCACCATCGTCTTCGCTCTGTTGCATGTCCGCTATGCCTACGCGCTGGGCATCATCATGGGTCTGTTCAACCTGGTGCCGGTGGCGGGCGCTCTGTTTTCCATGTCCATCGTGGTGATGGTAGCGGCTCTGGACTCGTGGGGGCGGGTCGCCGGTGTCCTCATCTTCTACTTCACTTACCTGCAGATTGAGAACACCTGGCTGACCCCGCGCATCATGCGCACCCAGGTGGATCTGGCCGGCCTCACCATCCTGATCGCCATCCTCATCGGCTCCTCGCTGGCCGGGGTCATCGGGGCCATGGTTGCCGTGCCGACGGCGGTGCTGATTGCCGTTCTGATTGAGGAATACGCGGTTCACGACGAACCCATCATTGCCGAACCGCACCCTGTTGAGGTGCATGGGTCCTCCTCGCATCCGCCGATCATCCTGCCGTAGTTTTTGCCCTGTTGCCGGCTGCGTCGTTCTCGGGCGCCCTGGCCGGGTATCATGAAAAACAGGTCTTCCCCTCTGCTCTCCGGCATCCCATTCTCGATGATCTCCTTCTCTCAGCCCCGTGCTCACCGCTGTTCAGGGACGCCATGCGCCTGAACTCCGCTGCTGCTGCGCGCGTCGATCCTGCCGGCGCCTCAATCGAGCCCGCGACCTCTGGCTGGGAAACTGCCCCAGCGCATCTGCATGCGCCCCGGGCGGGCGCTACCGCTTCGCTGCTGGTGGATTATCGCGAGCTGTTCAAGCTGCGCGTCACCGGCATGGTCACGCTGACCGGGTGGGCCGGCTTTTATCTCGGCTCCATGCGCTCCGGCATCAGCAGCCTGCAGCCCGGCCTGGTGGAAACCCTCATCGGGATCACCGCCGTCTCCGCCGGCGCTGCTGCGCTCAACCAGGCGATCGAGCGCAAGCTCGACGCGAAGATGAAACGCACCGCCGATCGTCCCATGGCCACCGGACGTATCGGCCTGGCCCACGGCATCACCGTCGGTCTGCTGGCCATCGCTCTGGGTAGCCTCTGGCTCACGCGAGAGACGAATCTGATCACCGGCGGCCTCGCGCTGCTCACCGCGGTTCTCTATGTTGCCGTCTATACCCCGCTGAAGCGCTTCACCACCCTCGCTACCTTCATCGGAGCTTTCCCGGGAGCGATGCCCCCTCTGCTGGGCTGGACCGCGGCCCGCGGCCTCATCGAATGGCAGGGCGTGGCGCTCTTCGCCATCCTCTTCGTCTGGCAATTCCCGCATTTCATGTCCATTGCCTGGCTCTATCGCGACGACTACGCCCGCGCCGGTATTCGCATGTTGCCTGTTGCGCAACCGGATGGATGGTCCACCGCCGCTGAAGCTCTCAGCTATGCCGTCCTCATGATTCCCGTCAGCCTCCTTCCGTTCTGGCTGCACATGGATGGCCGGATCTATGCCGGG
The DNA here is from genome assembly GCA_036267395.1 of Acidobacteriaceae bacterium. Lineage (GTDB taxonomy): Bacteria > Acidobacteriota > Terriglobia > Terriglobales > Acidobacteriaceae > Palsa-343. The sequence goes on from DATAWD010000038.1 coordinate 15,471, forward strand.
GTCGCGCTCGCGCTCGGCCTGCTGTATCTGGGCTACACCATTCGCTTTGCCCGCATCGTCCGTGCCCGCGACGCGTCCGAGTCCAGAATGTATGCCCGCGACCTGCTCAAGGTCAGCGTGGTCTATTTGCCCCTTTTGCTGGCGGCGCTCATGCTGAACGCCTCCGGGAAGTGAGGTGGTGCTGGCGACTGCTCTTCATCCCGAAACCATGACCCGCGGCAGTGGAGCGCCGGCAGCGCCGATCGAGCTCGACCGTGTCTCCCATGATTACGGCTCGCGGCGCGCCCTGGATGACCTGAGCTTTGCCGTCCTTCGCGGGGAAATCTTCGGCCTGCTGGGGCCGAATGGCAGCGGCAAAACCACGCTCTTTCGCATCCTCTCGACGCTGATGGTGCCTTCCGGCGGCCGCGCCCGCCTGCAGGGCTTCGACGTGGCCCGGGAGCCGAATCAGGTGCGGCAGCAGATCGGCATTGTCTTTCAGGCGCGCAGCCTCGACCCCAAACTGACGGTCGCCGAGAACCTGAAACACCAGGGGCACCTCTACGGACTGCACGGCGCGCTCCTTCGCACTCGCATTCAGGAGGTCCTGACCCGCGTCGGCCTGCTCGATCGTGCCGGCGATCTCGTCGAGACGCTCTCCGGCGGGCAGCAGCGGCGCGTGGAACTCGCTAAGGGCCTGATTCATTCACCAGAAATTCTGTTGCTCGACGAGCCTTCCACCGGACTCGATCCTGGAGCCCGGCGCGACCTCTGGCTCTATCTGCGAACGCTGCGGGATCAGGAAGGCGTCACCATCCTGGTCACCACCCACCTCATGGAAGAGGCGGAGCACTGCGACCGCCTCGCCATCCTGAACGAGGGCAAGCTGGTGGCGCTCGGCTCCCCGGCAGAGTTGAAAGCGCAGATCGGCGGCGACGTGGTTGCGCTGGAAACCGCAGACCATGAACAGGCCGCGCAGCTTGCCGCCAAAACTGCCGGCCGCTTCGGCGTACATCCGGTGGTCGTGGATCGCGTCGTCCGCGTCGAGCGCGAGCAGGGCCATCGTTTCGCCGCCGAGGTTGTGGAGGCCTTTCCCGGCCTCATTCAGGCTGTCAACGTCGCCCGTCCCAGCCTGGAAGACGTATTTATCGACCGCACCGGACACCGCTTCTGGAACGAACCTGCCTCCGAAGCTGAGCCGAAAGCCAAAAAGAGGAGGCACTGATGGCGACCGTCGCTGCCGCCGCTTCCCGACCTGCCGCGGCTGCGCGCCCGGGTGTGTGGACTCCTGCCTATTCATTGTGGCTGCGCGAGATCGTGCGCTTCTATCGCCAGAAGGCGCGCGTCGTCGGCGTCATCGCCACCCCGCTGCTTTTCTGGATCCTCCTCGGCTCCGGCTTTGCCCGCAGCTTTCACTCCGGCCAGGGTTCGGGCTCGTACCTGAGCTACTTCTTCCCCGGCTCGGTCGTCATGATCGTCCTTTTCACCGCGATCTTCAGCATGATGTCGCTTATCCAGGATCGCAATGAGGGATTCCTGCTGTCGGTCCTGGCCTCTCCGGCCAGCCGCTCTGCCATCGTGCTCGGCAAGGTGCTGGGCGGCGCCACGCTGGCCGCCATCCAGGGCATCATCTTCCTCGTCTTCACGCCGCTGGTGGGGATTCACCCCGACGCCACCGCCATCCTGTTGAGCATTGCCGTCATTGTGCTGATCAGCTTCGAACTGACCGCTCTGGGCTTCGCCATCGCCTGGCCCATGGACTCGCCCCAGGCCTTTCATGCCATCGTCAATCTGATCCTTCTCCCCCTGTGGATGCTCTCCGGCGCGCTGTTTCCCGCGGATCGCGCCTCCACGTGGCTCGGCTTGCTGATGCGGCTCAATCCGCTGAGCTATGGCGTGGACGCGTTGCGCAATGCGCTTTTCCCCGCCGAACACACCCTGTTTTCGCTCGACGTGAACCTGGCCATTACCGGCGCGTTCTGCGCGCTGATCTTTGCGGCTTCCTGGGGCGTCGTCAACCGCCGCACGCACAAGCCCGCCGCCTGAGGATGCGAAGGCACGAGAAAATGAGACCTATATGAACACGGCGACAACTTCCAGGACCTCTGCCGCGATACCGGTGGCCGCCATCATCGGGGTCAGCGTGGTGGCCACGCTCTTCCTCTTCTGGCTGATTTATGTCCACCCAGCCTCCGATGCCGCCGCGCTGCATTACACATTTCTGCCCAACCTGAACGCGCTGCTGAACGGCCTGGCGGCCATCGCTCTGCTGGTCGGCTTCTACTTCGTCCGCACCCATCGCATCGCTGCGCACCGCAACAGCATGATGACCGCCTTTGTCTTCAGCTCGCTCTTCCTCATCAGCTACGTGGCCAACCATGCTCTGCACGGCGACACGCTCTATCCCCTGCATAATGGGACCTACTATCACGCCTATCTACCCATTCTCATCAGCCACATCATCCTCGCCACTCTGGCCCTGCCCATCGTTCTCATCACGTTTTATCTGTCTCTCTCCGGGCGCATCCGGCTGCACCGCAAAGTGGCGCGGTTCACGTTTCCTCTCTGGCTCTATGTCTCAGTGACGGGCGTCGTGGTGCGTGTCATGCTCGTGGAAGCGCTGAAATAGCTCAACGTGGCCAACGGAGCGAAAACACCGCAACTCCCCGGCGACGACGGCACCCGTGCGCTGCTGCGGGCGGGCCTCGCCATTCTGGTCGCAGGCGTATTGGCCGCCGTGCTCACGGCCACCGTCTTTGGCGGCATCAGCCGCCAGGGCCCCCACACCAATGCCGGCTGGCTTTCGCTCATGGTCGCGATGATGTGTATGCCCTTTGGCCTGATGCTCTTTGTGCTCGGAGCCGCCAAATGGCTGCGCCACCGGCGCCCGCGCCGCGGATAAGCCCCTGTTTTCGTGGATCTCCGGGTAACCGCCGTGGTTCGCGCGATCTCATTCAGTGGCGCTGACTTGCGGGCCAGGCTAGCCTCTAAACAGACCGGGTTCGGCAAATGCGGACCCCGGGGCTCCCCTGCCGGTCGCAACTCCTGCAGTTGGATCGGGTTCTAGGATTCAGGCCGCTTCCGGCTGGGTGTGCAGCAAGGAGAAATTGCATATGAAGAGTCACGGCCGAATCGCTATTCTGGCGGCGCTCGTCAGCTCTCTCGTGGTTCCCGCGGGATTGGCGCAGTCGTCGCAGTCTGCCCAGAATCCGCAGAACACCCAGGATCAGAGCCAGAGCCAGAGCCAAAGCCAGGATTCCGGTGTCTCGCATCCGCCGCCCGACTCCACCATCGAGGCGGACGAGGACACGACTCCGACTCCGGCTCCGACGCCAAAGCCCTCTCCGGCGATCCCCATGACATCCGCGGCCCCGCTGGCCTCCGCCGCGCCAGCCGTCAGCATGCCCGCACCCGCAGCTGCGTCTTCGGCCAATTCACTCGACAACACGGATTACGGCATTGTGACGGTGGTTCCCAGCCAGCCTGCCAGCGGCGACGCTTCGCTGCAAACGCGCAACTGGAATCCCAACGACGACATCGTGAACTATGTGCCGTCGGGACCGAATGAGCTTGCGTCCGGCACGAACCTTACCGTTCGCCTCTCCGAAGACCTTTCCACGGATGACGCTCACCGCGGCCAGACCTTCCGCGGCGTCATTGCCAGAAATGTCTACAAGGACGGCCGGATCATTATCCCGGCTGGATCGGGCATTCGCGGCCGGGTGGTCGAAGTCTCCCAGGGACATCACATCGGACCCCACGCCACGCTGCGTCTCCGCCCCGAAGCGATCATCCTGCCCGACGGGACGATGTACCAGATCGATGCCGAGGCGGTGCAGTCACTGGCCTCCGGAACCCGCACCGATAATGAAGGCGGCATCGAAGCCGGCCACCACTTCACGAAGGACGCTGTCGAATACGGTTCTGGGGCCGGCGTCGGCGCGGTTGCCGGCGCGGAGATCGCCGGACCGGTGGGCGCGGGCGTCGGATCGCTCGTCGGCGCGGGCCTCGTTTCCGCCCACATGCTCATGGGGCATCCTGAAGCGGCCAACCTGCCGCAGGGATCGATTTTGGTCTTTAGCCTGACCCAGTCGATGTCCATGACGCCAACCCACGATTGACCCCTTTTCAGCGCGGTTACCACAGGGCGGGCTGCGGCCCGCCCATAATTTTTCCCGTTCAATCGCTTTATTTGACAGGCCTGAAGATTACGCCCATACTCCGGTTCATTGAGGCCCGATAAAGCTCTTGATCGGGTCGGGCTGTCCTTACCTTCCCCTATGCGTGTACGAACCGCACGCCCTCCGGCGGCGAGAAACCGTCAGATTCGCACACGAATCGGCCGTTCGCCCGGGGAATGGTGATTCTGCGGAGGATCGAGACGTCCTCTGCTCTCCTCTCTCCTTCTTCTTGTCTCCGCCGCGGTCCAGCTGCCTGCAGATGGGACTGATTGACGCATTGGGCGGACCCCCCAGGGGAGGACATCCATGGTCGATACCTGCGCCAATCCAAAGTGTGCCAGGCCCCTGAAGTATCTGCGGGATGGCCGGATTTATATCTTCGATGTGGGCTCAGTCCAGGCGGAACCGGGCGGCAAACGCATGCGCCACCTGGAACACTATTGGCTGTGCGGCGATTGTTCCGCCAGCCTCATCCTTGTGCAGGACCACGCCGGCGTCCATGTGGCGGCCAGGCCCGCCCTTGTGCCGGAGCAATTTGACTCGGGCGATTCCGCGGTAGCCTCGTCAGGCTGGCGGAATGCCCTTGCGCGGGGTGCCTGATTTCCGGCAAGCTGAGCGGAAGGTCCGACGATGCATCGCCGCTTCACGCCCGCTCCGCCTCTGACCGCCCTGATTCGGTGCTTCTGGTACTGGGAGGGTGCTCCGCAGACCCACGCCCGCGAGCGCCTGCTGCCCAATGGCGAGGCGGCCATCATCTTCAATCTCCGCGACGAAGAGATGCGCATCTACGACGCCGACGACGCCCAGCGGTTTACCTCGTGTGGTTTGGTGGGCATCACCGGTCCGCGCACGAACTGCTTCGCCATTGATACGGCGACCGAAGAGCGCGTGATCGGCATTCAGTTTCAGGCCGGGGGAACCTTTCCGTTCTTCCGCGAGCCGGCAGCCGAGGTGGCCAACCAGTCCGTTGCCCTCGATTGCCTCTGGGGTCCGAGGGCCGCGCTCATCCGCGAGCAGTTGCTGGCCGCCCCCTCGGTCGACGCGATGTTCGCGGTACTGGAGCGCGCGCTGCTCGCCCATCTCTCCCGTCCGCTCGACCTGCACCCCGCCGTCGCCTTCGCTCGCGGCCATATCTGCCGAGCGCCGCATACCACCACCATAGCCGGCGTCACCCAGCGCATCGGCATGAGCCAGCGCCGCTTCATCCAGCTCTTTCGCGATCAGATCGGCCTCGCCCCCAAGGCCTTTTGCCGGGTGCGCCGCTTCCAGCGCGTCCTCGAAGCCGTGCACCGCCGCCAGTCAGTGGACTGGGCGCAGGTGGCGCTCGACGGCGGCTACTACGATCAGGCCCATTTCATTCACGACTTTCAGGACTTCTCCGGCATGACGCCTGCGGCCTATCTGGCCAGGGCGACCGAGCACCTGAACCACGTCCCGATCGCCTGATGGGCTGCCAGACCGTCAATTTTTTACAATCTCTCCGCACACAGGATGGGCAAAATGGTCTTCATCTCAAGGAGGGAACCATGTCCCCGGTCAAAGCCATTCCTCACGGCTACCACAGCGTTCAACCCTATCTGCACGTCAGCGGAGCCGCCAAGGCCATCGAGTTCTACAAAAGCGTCTTCAGCGCGACGGAGGTTCTGCGCATGCCTCAGCCCGACGGCCGCCTGGGCCACGCCGAAATCCGCATTGGCGACAGCATCGTCATGCTGGCCGACGAGTTTCCCGAGCGCGGCATCCACGGGCCCCGGCACTACGGTGGCGCGCCCATGACCCTCATGCTCTACGCCGAAGACTGCGACGCAATTTATAAGAAGGCGCTCGCCGCCGGTGCGAAGAGCACGCGCGAGCCCGCCGACCAGTTTTACGGCGACCGCATGGCCGGATTCGAAGACCCCTTCGGATTCCAGTGGTATGTTGCCACTCACATCAAAGACATGACGCCGGAACAACTGCAGGCGGCCATGGCGGAGCAGCCGCAATGACCCCCGCGGAGTTTCGCCGCCTCGCCCTCAGTCTGCCCGACACCGAAGAGAAGGTGCACATGCAGCACCCCGACTTCCGCAGGGGCGGAAAGATCTTCGCGACCCTCGCGTATCCCGACGAGAGCTTCGCCATGGTCAAGGTCTTCCCCGATCAGCAGGAGGCGATGGTCGCTGCTTCGCCAAAAACGTTCCTGCCCGTCAAAGGCGGCTGGGGCAAACAGGGCTGCACGAATGTTCTGTTGAAGACCGCGGACAAGGAGAAGGTGTGCGAAGCGCTGTCTCTCGCGTGGGAGCGCGCCGCGCACGCGGCAGGAAAAGCGAAGAGGACCGCCAAAAGCACGCCCGAACCCCGGAGAAAAACGCTGTAAGCGTGCCGTAGCCGGGACGCAGCGGCGCCGCAACGCGGCGCTACGGAGAAAGCCGCGGGTTTTAACCCGTGGAGGAATCACTTCCCAGCCAGAGAAGGGGCTTTAGCCCCGGACTCTCTCCCGGAATGGTCTGCTAAAGCTCCCGCCGGCCCTCGAGCGCGCGCGTCATCGTCACCTCGTCCGCATACTCGATGTCGCTGCCGGCGGGCACGCCGGTGGCGATGCGGGTGATCCGCACCGCGGAGCCGCGCAGCAGATCGGCCAGCCAGCTGGCCGTCGCCTCACCCTCAACGGTCGGCGAGGTTGCGACGATGACCTCGTCCAGCTCGCCCCGGCTGGCCCGGTCCAGAAGAGTCTGCGTGCGCAGATGCTCCGGCCCCACGCCGTGCAGCGGCGACAGCGTCCCATGCAGAACGTGGAAGACGCCGTTCCACGAACGCGTTTTCTCGATGGTGGCAATGTTCGTCGGCTCCTCGACCACACACACCAGCCGCTGGTTCCGCGTGGGGCTCGCGCAGTAGAGGCACGGATCGACGTCGGTGATGTTGTTGCAGATCGAGCAGAGCCGCAGCCGCTCCTTCACCTCGCGAATCGCCGTCGCCAGCGCCACGGCATCCTGATCGTCAGCGCGCAGAATGTGAAACGCCAGCCGCTGTGCGGACTTCGTCCCGACGCCCGGCAGCTTGCGCAGCTCCTCGATCAGGCGCGCCATGGGTTCTGCGAATCGGGACTCTGCGAATCGTGACACGGGAGCCTTTCTATGCGGGATCCGCAATAGCGATGGGCTGGGCCGCCGCGGGCATGCGTCCGGTGCGGACCGCCTGCGCCAGTTCGCCCAGCAGCGTGTGGGTCTCTTCCCAGCCCAGGCAGCCGTCGGTGATGCTCTGTCCGTAAACCAGGGTGCGCCCGGGAACCAGCTTCTGCGCCCCGGCCACCAGATTGCTTTCCAGCATCACCCCAACGATCCTTCGGTCTCCGGCGGCGATCTGCGCGGCCACGTCGCGACAAACCCCTGGCTGCCGCGCCGGATCCTTGCCGCTGTTGGCATGGCTGCAGTCGATCATCACCCGCGGCGGCAAGCCGGACTTCTCCAGCAGCCGGCAGGTCTCATCCACCGATGCCGCATCGTAGTTCACCGTCTGCCGCCCGCCGCGCAGGATGATGTGGCAGTCGGTATTGCCCCCCGTGAACAGGATCGCCGATTGTCCGTAGCGCGACTGGCCCAGAAACGTGTGCTGGTGGTTCGCAGAAAGGATTGCCTCAATGGCGATCTGCACGTTGCCGGAGGTTCCGTTCTTGAAGCCCACCGGGCACGACAGCCCCGACGCCAGCTGGCGATGCACCTGGCTCTCCGTGGTCCGCGCGCCAATTGCCCCCCAGCTCACCAGCTCCGCCACGTACTGCGGCGAGATCATATCCAGAAACTCGGTGCCCGCCGGCACGCCCATCTCCGCCAGATCCAGCAGCAGCCGCCTCGCCAGCCGCAGACCGTCGTTGATCCGGTAGGACTCATCGAGATACGGGTCGTTGATCAGCCCCTTCCAGCCCACCGTCGTGCGCGGCTTCTCAAAATACACCCGCATCACAATGCGCAGGTCCTGGGCGAACTCTGTGGCGGCGTCCTTCAGGCCTCGCGCATACTCCCGTGCCGCGATGGGGTCGTGGATCGAGCACGGCCCGGCGATGACCAGCAGCCGAGGATCGCGCCGGTTCAGAATCTCGACAATCTCCTGCCGTGCATGAAAAACCGTGGCGGAAGCCGCTTCCGTCACCGGCATCTCCTCCTCCAGAAACACCGGGGGCAGGACAACTTTCGTGGCGCGGATGCGGAGATCGTCTGTGCGGTAGAACATGGGCTGATTCAAGTTTAAGCGAGTCGTTCGCTGCGGGGCACGTTCGGCTCCTTCCGGCCCTATCATGAAGGTATGCGTTGGCTGGCCGCAGGGGTGCTGGCGATTCACCTCGCGTGGATTCTCTGGGTGATCGTGGGCGCATTCTTCACCCGCGGACGCCCCGGCTGGACGGCCTTCCACCTCGCCTCGCTCATCTGGGGAATCATCGTGGAAGTCGGCCCGTGGCCCTGTCCTGTCACGCTGCTCGAACAGTGGCTGGAGCTCCGCGCCGGCGAGCCCTCCTACACCGGCAGCTTCCTCGTGCATTATCTCGACACGATCATCTACCCGCACGTGCCGGTTTGGATCATCATCGCCTGCGGCGTGGCCGTCTGCAGCGCCAATCTGATCGTTTATGGGGCGCGCTGGATCCTCTGGCTGCGCCGTCGCCGGATCGGCCCCTCCCGCTGACTCCTCAGCTCGGACCGTTGCCGTTTCTGTGGCGCTCGTCCTTGTGCGCCTGGAAAAATTCGTCCTGCTCGGCGGAGAGCTGTTTAGCTTCCTCCGTGGCCGCCTGCGCGGCCTCCTGCGCGGTCTTCAGCGAAAAGTCGTAGCTGGGATCGGTGCCCGCGGCTCTCAGATCCGCGGGCCACTTGCCGCTGGCCGTCACCAGATCCTTCAGCGATTTGCGAATATCGGCGTGCGCCGCGTCGTAGGTGTCCAGATTGTCCTGCAGCTCGTCGCACAGGTGGGTAAACTCCTCCAGCTTGTCGCGAATCTGCGCCTTGCGATGCGCGACGTCGGGGTCCCCGGCCAGCTGCCGGATCGAGGTCAGCCGCTCCTCCATAAATTTCATGTAGAGCTTGATCCGCTCGTCGGGATGAACCGCGTTGTCGCGAATCTCCTGGATTTCGTCCTGAGAAAGTGGATCCTGCTGATCGTCCTGGGCGCAGAGGCGAACGGCCGACCCGGCGGCCAGAAGAAGGATGAGGAAGCAGGCGATCCGGCGAACCATAGGAAGCACCTCAGCTGATAATCATCTTCGATGCAAGGCGGCGCGGCTTGCAAGTGCAGCGGACGCAAAGAAACCAGACCCGGCCCTGAGCCGGCCGCCTAATGGATCATCATGATGGCGACGATCTGGCCGTCGGTGGTCTTGTCCGCCGTAGCGAAATACTCCACCTCCGCCTTCATCCCCTCCAGATCCTGACAGGGGTGGACGTCGCCGCTGGGGGTGAAGTTGGCCGCGCTGTAGTCCACCTTGTAGTAGTTGTTGCTGTAGAGCGACAGCGTCTTCGTCCCGCCTTCGAGCCGCAGTTCGATCACCGCCGGATAGCTGCAGGTCACCCCGCGCAGCACGCCGCGAGCCGTGAGCATGCGGCCGTGCGGCGCCTCAGTGGGGTGCCTGAACGCCGGCTCCTTCTGCTCCAGCGCCGAAACCGCCCCGCCGGGCACATGCGTAACCATCGTCGTCTGGACCTGCCCCTGCAGCTGTGCCTTCTTTGCCTGCTCCGCATACGCCTGCTGCTGCCGGACCTGCGCCAGCACCCGCCGCACCACATCCAGTTCCAGCGGCGATTTCGCGATCGGCTGGGCGGCCTCGAGCACGCGGATGGCGTCGTCGTAGTGGCCCATCTCCACCAGGATCCCGGCGGCATTGAGCCGATAGTTCACGTTGGCCGGATCCAGCTGGACCGCCTGCAGATTCAGCATGCGCGCTTCGTCCAGCCGATCCTGGCGCTCCCGATACAGAGTGGACAGCAGGTCCCAGGCGGGAGCAAAACCCGGGTTAAGGCGGATGGCCGCGCGCAGGCCCTTTTCGACCGCATCGCCGCGATCGCCGTCACGAAGCGCCAGCGATGCGTTGTAGTACTGCGCAATGTAGCTTTGGGAATCGAGGGCGACGGCCTGCGCGTACCACTTTTTGGCCTCGTCGCGATGACCGCTCTGCAACTCCAGCGCTCCCATTGACTCATGCGCCTGCACGTTGCCTGGATCGGCCTGCAGAACCGACTGCAGCAGCGCCCTCGCCTCATCGCTCCGGCCGGTGTAGAGCATGACGTCGCCGCGAACCGCGTCGGCCTCGGGCAGCGTCATCGGCGTCGCCGTCAGCGACTTCTCGTCGATCGGCGCCGCGGCGCTGGAGAGACGCAAGACCGTATATCCCAGCATATTGGTGTAGCCCTGCAACACCGCCTGAAGCTGATGGAGATCGCCGAAGGCCTGGTTCGCCGCGCTCACCGAGTCAACGTTCTGGCTGACCAGCCGGATGTACTCATCGACGCGGCTGGTGTGCTCCTTGAAGTCTTTGATCATCAGGTAGTGGGTCAGCAGCCACGATTCGGCATAGAAAAGTGAGCCTTTGGCCTCCTGGTGGTAGTACGGCGAGTTCGCGTCCACCTGCAACAGCACCGGCAGCGGGATGAGAGGTTGGCGCTGCACCTCAGCCAGATCGGCCGCGCTGATCTGGCCGAAGAGCACATCCTTGTCGCGAATGTCGGTGTTCTGAAAGAACTGCGCCAGACCCTCGTTGAGCCACAGCGGCATGCCCCCGGTGCCCAGCACCAGATGCGTGAACTCGTGGTAGACGGTGGAGTAGGGATGCTCCTCTTCGGTGTCGAGCCGCAGCAGGATGTAGTTCTTTTCCGGCTCGCGCAGAAACAGTCCCGCAAGGTTGACGGCGTTTTTCGCCAGATAGGCCGTTGGCTCCAGCGCCTGCATCTCCTTGCGCGTGCGGACGGCGACCACCACAATCGGCGTGGGCGGATCGACCCGGGCCTGAGGAAACAAGGTCTGAAAGAGCCAGCGCATGCGCTCGAACTGATCGGCGAGATGGCGCCCGTCGCGGTCGCCGGCATCGGTGATGACCGTGAAATGGGCGCTGCGCACCTCAATCCAGGGAGAGCCGCTGTCGCGCGCCGGAGCGGGAAGCGTAAGGGCGAACAGGAGCAGCAGGGCCGAAAGCCGAAGCGAGCGCAGGAGCATGGGATTTTGGCGCGAGGATAGCACGGCGAGACCGCCCCACAACAGCCCTTTGCAGACGGCACGAAAGAGGCACGGGTTGCCAGTCCCCCGCCACCGGCGCAGGCTCGACAAGCCCCCTCAGTCCTCAGCCCGGTAGAATGGCCTCAACGACCCAGCATGAGCGAATCGACCCCATCGCCCTTGTCCATCCCTGAGCGAACCCCCACCGGCCCGGCCAACCGCCGAGGCCGCTGGATTGAATGGCTGAAGAATCATTTTCCGCCCGGACAATTCGGCCGCTATCTCGTCGTCGGACTTCTCAACACCGCCTTCGGATACAGCACCTATGCGGGCCTGACCGCCCTCCTCACGCCGCACATCCGATTCGCGTACATGGTGGCGTCGGTCATTTCGAGCTTTCTGAACATCACCTTCGCGTTCCTCAACTACAAATGGTTCATCTTTAAGACCAAAGGGAACTATCTGCGCGAGTGGTCGCGATGCATGGTTGTGTATGGAAGCACAGCAGTTGTGACGACAGCAGCGCTGCCGGTGGCGGTATTTCTCGTGCGCCGCCTCACGGCGGCAGATCGATCTGCACCCTATATTGCATACGCTCTGCTGACGGGCGCAAATATCGTTGCAGGATTTCTTGCACACAGGAACTTCTCGTTTGCGCCAGCAAGGGGCGCCGAAAGGCGGCATTCATGACAGAGAGATGCGCATCGGAAATCAATCGAACCGTGATACCTGGCGTGGTAGAGTGGCGCAAACCTGATTGAGGTTGCAGAGTGTGTCGCGTGCGGGGGGCCCGATCCGTCGGGTCCGACGAGCGTTAGTTGTGCCGTCTCTGGCGCTGCGCATCTGGAGTCGCGAGCCCTTCTGCGTCGATTGGGTGGAATGTGCCCGCTGCGGTTTCCTTTTCTACAATCCGCGCCTTGACGATGGCGACTTGCAGCGTCTGTACAGCGGCTACCGTCTCCAGGAGTATCAGCAGATGCGCCACACATCTGAGCCCTAGTATACACCGAAATTCAACGAGGGCCTGGCTTCGCCCGCGCTTTACACGCGGCGCCGCGCGGCGCTGGCTCCTCTGCTGCTGCGGCACCTGGACGGCCGGCCGGTTCGGCGCATCCTCGATTATGGCGGCGATCGTGGCGATCTGGTCGCCGGCCTGATTGAAGGGGCGGAGGCGTTTGTCTACGAGATCTCAGGCATTCCCGCAGTGGCAGGAGTCACGGCGGTCCAGGACCCGGCTGCCTGCCGCCCAGACCTCATCATTAACAGCAATTTGCTGGAGCACGTCGGCTCTCCGCAAGACCTCGTCCGCTCGATTCTGAGGTCTGCCGGAGACGGCCTGGTTTAGCTCGAGGTCCCCGTGGAGCACCCGTCCGGATTCAGCCGCATCGTTCGCCGTATCGCGCAGATCGGCATCATGACGGTGACGCACCCCTCGCTCGCGAAGTCCATTCTGCGCCCGGCAAGCCTCTACATCATGCATGAGCACATCAACTACTTCACCCAGGCCGCGCTGACCACGATGTTCCGCGCTGCGGGCGGGACCGTAAATGCGTCTGGCACCTACACGGTGGAGGCTAGCCCTGGACGTGCGGAATTTGCATGGTGCCTGGCCGGGTCCGGCGCGAATGCGTGATGGCTCCGGAACGCGGGCCTGATCGTTATCCCGATTCATCCTGAAAAGTTGCACTCCGGTAGCCCGGCGATCGCACGTGTACAACCGATTCATCAGGGCGAAGCAGTTAAGGCGGGTAAGGCGGGCGGCGTCGCCCAGGTGATCTCCTCGCCCGTCCGCCTGTCAGAAACGACTCGATAGCCGATCTGCCGCAACATCCTGCCGATGGGAACCGAAGTCAATTGATCGTTTACCCGGTGTTCCGTTTCAATTGCAAAATGGACCGGAAAGCGCTGGAGCGTATCCAGAGCGCCGGCAATGACGTCTGCCTCAGCGCCTTCGATATCCATATCCATCTTTACAAGCGAAGGAACTCCGAATCGTGTGCAGGCTTCCTGAAAAGAGACAGCCTCCACTTCGCGCGCGACTGCGTTATCGGGGCATTGGCTGTGCTCTACTAAGCCCGATCCGAGCGTCCCACTCATGCTGAACAACTGCCGTCCGCTGGCGCTGGCAAGCGCTATCGGCAGGGGAATTACATTCCGCAGCCCGTGCAATTCGATGTTCCGCAGCAGGAACTGAAAGTTATGCTCGTCAGGCTCGAATGCAAAGACCTTCCCGGTATTTCCGATCATTTTCGACAGGAAATAGCTGGTCGCTCCGGCGTGGGCTCCAACGTCCCATACCACGTCGCCGGCAGTCGGGCGATATCTGCTCGTATATAAGTCGGCTGCCGCGTCCTCGACGATTCCGGGAAACCAGAAGGACAAGCCACTGTCGCGGTAGGTATGCAGCGCCGGCGCTGAAAAGTCCAGGACCTGCTGCCCGTCTACATCCTCCAGAGCGACGGTCGTCGCAAACAGATGGTCCCAGACATGGACGAGGAATGGTATGGATGGATAGTTGCAGTCGGCGATATGAATCGTTCTTTTGCCCTTCGACAGGCTGATGTGAAATGCATCCGCTCGTACGCGAAAGCCGCTCATTCTGGCCTGCGCCCGGATTGCGAAACGGAGAAGCCGATGGTTGGGGCCCAGACGAAGCAGGCTGCTTCGCATTCTCTCGTAAGGTCGGATTCCGTTCACACTGCCACTGTACTGGCGGGGGGAATCGCAAGCAAACGGGTCGTTGTCCCATGAGCTGCCGAAGCTGGCAGAATAGCTTGCTTCGATCCGCTTCGATAAACTGAAGCCTGGACCCTTTCCATGACTGTCCTTAAAGCCGTGCGCGGCACGCGCGACCTTTTGCCGCCGGAAACCGAACTCTGGGATCGCGTCGAGTCCACCACTCGCCGCGTGATGGCCCGCTACCACTTCGGCGAAATCCGCACCCCCGTCTTCGAAGACACGCAGCTCTTCGCCCGCGGCGTCGGCGAAGAAACCGACATCGTCTCCAAAGAGATGTACACATGGGAGGACCGGGCCCGCGCGCAGTCCGAAAAGCCCCAGTCCCTCACCCTCCGCCCCGAGAACACCGCCGGCGTCGTCCGCGCCTACATCGAGCACAAGCTCGGCGAAACCGGCCTGTTGCAAAAGCTCTACTACATCGGCCCCCAGTTCCGCCGCGAGCGCCCGCAGAAAGGCCGCTACCGCCAGTTCTGGCAGATCGGCGCTGAGGTCATCGGCCCGCCCTCCGCCGGCTCCGAGTCCCCGCTGCGCGACGCCGAAGTGATAGAACTGCTGGCCAGCCTGCTGGACGAGTTGGGCATCTCTGGCTGGACGTTGGTCCTGAATTCCGTCGGCTCGGCCACCGACCGCCCCCGCTACATCGCCGCCCTGCGCGAGGCCCTGAAAGACAAGGCGCCGCAGATGTGCGTCGACTGCCAGCGCCGCGCCGAGACGAATCCCCTCCGTGTCCTCGACTGCAAGGTCCCTGAAGATCAGCCCATCATCGAAACGCTGCCCCGCATCGCCGACTATCTCGACGACGCCTCCAAAGCCCACTTTGCCGCTGTCCTCGCCGCACTCGACGCCTGCGGCGTGAAGTATGAGGTGAACCCGCGCCTCGTCCGCGGACTGGACTATTACACCCGCACCACCTTCGAATTCACCCACGGCGGCCTCGGCGCGCAGAACGCCCTGCTCGGCGGTGGACGCTACGACGGCCTCTCGGAAATGCTCGGCGGCCCCAAAGCCCCCGGCATCGGTTTCGCCATGGGCCTCGACCGCCTCATCCTCACATTGCAGGCGCAGCAACAGGAGACCAGCGCTGCTCTGGCCGACGCGTACATCGCCCCACTCACCGAAGCGCAGAACGCCCCAGCCCTCAAACTAGCCCGCGAACTGCGGCGAGAAGGCCTCCGCATCGACCTCGGAGACGGCAGCTTCCGCCTCAAAAAGTCCTTCGAGATGGCCAATAAGCTGGCCCGCGCCATCGTCCTCCTCGGCGAAGACGAGGAGCGCTCCGGTATCCTGACAGTGAAGACCTTCGCCACCGGCGAACAGACCAAAATCCCGCGCGAGGAACTCGCGCAGGCGCTATAGGTTTCGCAGACTCAAGGGATGCCGAGCGCTGAACCTGATCCCAATTAGCCAGAGCTAAACATGTTCGGTTTCCCTCGAAGCACGGTCTCTTTTGACGAAGCTGCGAATTGGCTTTGTGCACTTGCCACCGATCCGCTATTGAAGCCATCTCCGTCAGACGAGGAGCTCCTGAAGATTGCGAGCCAGCAGGAGATCGACCGAAGCACCTTCATCGAGGAACTTCTCTTCCTCCGACTTTTTACGACCGGAGCCAGCCTCCGGACAGCGAGAGACCGCGGCTCAATTAAGGCCAGTGTCTTCCCAACGCTGTTTTCCGCGTATCTCTCGGCCCTGAAAGCCTCCATCGGAAAACTAGCTGAGGCCTGTGTGACCGCTCGACTAAGTGATGCCGAGCTGGTCGCCGAACAGCTTGATCGAAGGTCTTCCCAGTATGCGGAAGCTCTGGCTTCTTTCGCTGGAAATCCAGACGCCGGAGTCCGCGCCGTAAGTCAGCTCTTCTGTCAATTGTGCGTGGGACAACCCGCGAATGAGTACCTCATCAGCGTGGGGGCCTCAACGTTTGCAATCTCAGGAAATAAGATTATCGACCGACTGTCGAAAATGAGGCTTAGTTGAAAAAGCATGCCGCTTGCTTACCCATGATGATTCGCCCGTCTTTTGAACAGACTGAGATCACCTCTACGATGGAAATACTGTGACACTCGACTTCTTAGGCACACGCCAACGCACCCACACCTGCGGCCAACTCCGCGCCGCCGACGCCGGCCAAACCGTCACCCTCATGGGCTGGGTCAACCGCCGCCGCGATCACGGCAACCTCATCTTCCTCGACCTGCGCGACCGCTACGGCATCACGCAAATTGTCCTGGATAAGGACCTCACTCCCGACGGCCATGCCAAAGCCGAGCAGGCCCGCCCGGAGTACGTCATCGCCGCCACCGGCAAAGTGCGCCTGCGCGGCCCTGACGCCGTCAATCCCAAAATGCCGACCGGCACAATCGAGATCGCGGCCACCGAGCTGCTCATCCTCAATGACTCGAAGGTCCCGCCGTTCTCGCCGGCCGAAGAGGCCATCGCCAACGAAGAAGTCCGGCTGAAGTATCGCTACCTCGACCTGCGCCGCCCGGAGATGGCCCACAACATCGCCGTCCGACACAAGGTCGCGCTCGCGGTGCGCGAGAACCTCGCCGCCCAGGGCTTCTACGAGATCGAAACCCCGTTCCTTACCCGCTCCACCCCCGAAGGCGCGCGCGATTACCTCGTCCCCAGCCGCGTCCATCCCGGCCAGTTCTATGCCCTGCCGCAGTCGCCGCAGCTGTTCAAGCAGATCCTCATGATCTCCGGCCTCGACAAGTATTTCCAGATCGTCCGCTGCTTCCGCGACGAAGATCTCCGCGCCGATCGCCAGCCCGAGTTCACGCAGATCGATCTGGAGATGACCTTCCCCCAGCAGGAAACCATCTTCGCTGTCGTCGAAGGCTTCATGCACGCCGCCTTCGAGGCCGTGGGCATGAGCCTCCCCATCCCCTTCCCGCGCATGACCTACGACGAAGCCATGCGCCAGTACGGCATCGACAAGCCCGACCTCCGCCTTCCCGGCCTCACTGACATTCGCAGCGCATTCACTGACGAGCAGCTCCAGACCCTTGCCGTCGACCCCGCATTGCCCGTCGTCGCCGTCCACATCCCCAAAGTCGGTGAGCTCAGCCGCAAGGAGCGCGACGACAACCGCCCTCTCTTCGAAACAAAGAAAGGCGCCAAGCTCCTCGACGATATCAAGCGCCTGGAAAAATCCTTCCCCGAAGCCGTCGCCGAGATGCGCCAGCGCACCGGCGCCGCCCCCGAAGACCTCCTCGTCATCGTCGCCGGCGACGCGGCAGCGCACATCCAGGCCAGCGACACCAAATTCGCCGGCCGTCTCTCCGAGCGCGAAATCGCCGTCCTCAGCGCGGCAGGGAACTTCCGCGTCGAGCTGGCGAAGAAATACTCTGACCGCCACCTATCCTTCGCCGTGACGGACAGCGCTGTCAGTGCTGCTGCCTCGGGCCAAAAAGACGTCGACGGATCCGCCGCCTTCCGTCCCCTCTGGGTCACGGACTTCCCTATGTTCGAGCACGATGCGGTGACCGGCTCCTGGGCCCCGGCCCATCACCCCTTCACCTCGCCCCACGAAGAAGATATGGACCGCCTCGAGTCCGATCCCGCCTCAGTCCGCGCCCGCTACTACGATCTCGCTATGAACGGCCTCGAGCTGGGTTCCGGCTCCATCCGTATCCACCGCCAGGACGTCCAGAAAAAAATCTTCCACGCCCTGGGCATGAGCGACGAGGAAGCAAAGGCCCGCTTCGGCTTCTTCCTTGAAACCCTGCAATACGGCACGCCCCCCCACGGCGGTATCGCCCTCGGCCTCGACCGCCTGGTCATGCTCCTGGCCGGCGCCTCCAGCCTGCGCGAGGTCATCGCCTTCCCCAAAACCGCCAAAGCCATCGACCTCATGATGGACGCCCCCACCGAAGTCAGCGACCAGCAGCTCAGGGAACTGCACATCCGCCCCGTCCTGCGAACCTGATCCTTCCCCACCGCCTCTGTGTTCTCTGTGGTGGACCCGGGGGCCAGCCCCAGGGTGATAATCTTGAAGCTTGCCATCCTTATCGTTTGAGGTTCCGGATCGCGTGAAAGCCGTGATGTTTCGTCTTGGGGCGCTGGTAGTCGTGGGCGCCGGGTTCATTGCGCAGGCCTCCCTGCATGCACAGGTTACGGCCACCGCTCCGGAAGAAGAGACGCCGCAGTACGCCGAGCGCCTGGACATCTTCGGCGGCGCGCAGTACGCACACTTCAACCCCGGCCCAGGCATCGGCGTGCACGCCATCAATCTGCTCGGCTGGCAGGGCGACGCGACCGTCTGGATGCGCACCCGCTTCGGCATCGAAGCCAACGCTCGCGGCGAATACGGCACGATGGACATTCCCGCGAACCCCTACGGCGTGCCGGCAACGGGGCCCATGTCCGAGCACCTCTTCCTCTTCGGACCCAACTACCGCATGATGATGCACCCGCATTACGTCTTCGCCATGCACGCGCTCATCGGCGCGGCCT
Source organism: Acidobacteriaceae bacterium (assembly GCA_036267395.1). Taxonomy (GTDB): domain Bacteria; phylum Acidobacteriota; class Terriglobia; order Terriglobales; family Acidobacteriaceae; genus Palsa-343. The sequence continues at coordinate 33,995 of DATAWD010000038.1, forward strand.
ACGGCAAATTCAGTGACGCTTTCCCGTCCGGTGTAATGCCCCAGTCCGTCGGCATCTATAACGACAAGCTGGCCATGGGCCTGGCCGTTGGCGCTTCTGTGGACTACAACCTCGGTCCGCGCCTCGCCGTGCGCCTCGTCCCCGACTGGCAGCCGACCAAGTACGGCTTCCCCTGGCAGAATGAGTTCGCCGGCTCCGTAGGCATCGTCTACAAGCTCGGTCACCGGGCGCAGTAGCGGCTGGATGGCGCCCCCGGCCAGCCGCCGAGCCTAAGCCTTCAGCTCCTTCTTCGCTTCGGTCGCTTCCTTTTCTTTCCGCGCCTCTTCCACATCCGCCTCCCGCGCCAGCCGCAGCGCGTGCCGTGTCGCGGAGTACTGCGCTCCGGCCAGCAGCAGCAGCCCCGTCAGATACGCCCAGATCATCAGCCCCACCGACACCTCAAACGGCCCATACACCGAGTGCAGATCCATATGCGGCAGCGCCCCGATGTACAGCAGCCGCCCAAAGTCCCACAGCAGCCCTGTCAGGATCGCCGTCGGCAGCACCGCTCGCACCGGCAGCTTGCGGTGGGGCAGGATCCAGTAGATGAAGAAGAACATCCCCACGCTCATGAAGGCCACAGCGATCTGCAGGAACAGGTGGTGGATGAACCCATACACCACGTTCTCCGTGTGGCCGAAGAACAGGATCGTCAGCAGCCCGGTCTGCACCGTGGCCGCGCACACCGCCACCATCACCAGCAGCCCGATAATCCCCGCCAGCCCCAGCGAGACCGCCTGGTTCATCACGTACGACCGGTTCTCCCTCACGCCCCACACCCGGTTCAGCGCTACCTCCAGCGGCAGAAACACCCCCGTCGACGAGATCAGCAGCATCACCACCGAGGCCAGCTGCACGCTGCCCGCCGGGTGCACCAGCAGGCTCATATTCCGCACCACAAAGTCCTGGTTCGAGGGCAGCAGATCGTGCAGCATCCCCCCAATCACCGTCACCATCGTCGTGGAGTGAAAAACCTGCCGCGCCACGGTAAACATCATCACGATGAACGGAAACAGCGACAGGATCGCGTTGGCCGCCACGCTGAAGGCGTAGGTGTGAACCTCCGTCTGGGCCAGATAGCGGCCCAATGCCGCCAGTACCGGCCACCACCCGCGTCGACGCGGCCGGGCCGGCGGCTCGGGAGTCTTCGGCACCGCGGTGCCGGGTGGCGCCTCCATTTCGGCCTTGGGGGGCATGGGATTCTGCAGAAATCGTAGCAGGGCACGGAGGGTCTCGTGACCGGTTCGGAACCGAACAGCCAGGCACCAAAGGTCGGTCTACTTCCGTAACCTCGCGCAGAATCCCGGTTTTACCCGCAACATTCCTCTTGATTTCGCGACCGAATCCTGCCATAACAGGAGCACGATTCTCGTCCCCACGAAGTGAATCGGATTCGGAAGGCCAGTTGTTTGATGTACCTGCATAGTTGTCTCTTCGACTGCCCGGCAACCGACTGAGCTGCCCGATAACCGCCTGCTGGCGGACTACGGCAGCTTTTGGTGTCTCTAAGGCTCATTACCCTCGTAATGGCCCTGAGGCCGGGAGATCAGGAGGCAAGAACAAGATGACGCAAACACATTAAGGAGTCCCAGTGAAAGAACAAGGCGTGGTCAAGTGGTTCAACGGCGCGAAAGGATACGGGTTCATTCAGCGGTCCAGCGGCGAGGATGTTTTCGTGCACTTTTCGGCAATTCAGGATTCGGGCTACCGGACGCTGAACGAGGGTGAGGCGGTCGAGTTCGAATGTCAACAGGGGCCCAAAGGGCTCAGCGCAGCCAACGTGGTGCGTGCCAACGCTTAAACAATCAGGGTTGAAGCAACAAGGGTTTGCGGCTCCCGTCCCCGGTGGGCCGCTGACCTTGCTCTTTGCCGAATCTCGCTGCTGCTGAAGAGGCAGTCTTTCACGGTTCCGGCTGTGATGATGCCGGTTCTCGTGCGCCCTCAAGCTTTCCCACGGCCCACCGGGCGGTCTCCGCCAGAACCGGGTCGGCCTCCTTCGCCCAGCCCTCCAGGGTGGGGATAAACTGCGCCAGCCCGCTGTTGCCCATGGCGACGGCCACATTGCGCCGGAAGCCCAGGAACTGCGCGCGCCGCACCGGGCTGCCGTTAAACCAGCGCTCGAACTCCGCCTCATCCAGGGCGGCCAGCCAGTCCAGCGCCGGGTTCACCAGTGCTGCCCTCGGCGCAAGCTCCGGATCCGCCGCGATCGGTGCGCGCCGGTTCCACGGGCAAACGTCCTGGCAGATGTCGCACCCAAAAACCTGCCGCCCCACACCCGCCCGCAGCGACTCCGGGATTTCCCCGCGCTTTTCAATCGTCAGGTACGAGATACAGCGGCTCGCGTCCATCTGCCGCGGCGCCGTCAGTGCGCCCGTAGGGCAGGCGTCCAGGCAGCGCGTGCACGATCCACAGCGGTCCGCTGCCAGAGTCGCCCGCCGCTGCTCGGGCGGCAGTTCCAGCGAGGTGACAATGACCCCCAAAAACAGCCAGGAGCCGAATTCCTGGTTCAGCAGGCAGGTATTTTTGCCCGTCCAGCCCAGCCCTGCATAGCGGGCGTACACCCGCTCCACCACAGGTCCCGTATCGACGAAGCACCGGCTTTCAAACGGTCCCAACTCTTCGGCGGCTGCCGCGCGCAGCGCCTTTAGACGGCCCAGCAGCACCTTGTGGTAATCCGTCGGCCGCGGATCATCGGCAGCCTCGCGCCCCGACCAGGCATAGCGAGCGATCCAGCCTGCGTTGGCCGCAGCTGGATCAATCGAGCGCGGCTGATCTGAATGGTAGTTGGCTGCGCAAACAATCACTGACCGTGCCCACGGAAAAACCACTCGCACCGACGAACGCAACAGCCGCCCCCCCTCGTCCCGCCGCTGCAGATACTGCATCTCCCCAGCGCGTCCAGCCTCGATCCACTCCTCGTACCGGGCCCGTTCCTCTTCGTCTTCCGCGGAGCCCGGCTCCGGCACGGCGGCAATCCCGGCCGTGGTGAACCCGGCTGCGCGGGCGAGGGCCTCCATCCGATCCGGGGCAAGCGCGTTCTGGAACGAGGGCGCAGACATGGGAAACCTTCCACCAGCCTACGGGAACCCACGGCGCGCAGGTACCCAGGAGCGCCATTTCCCCGGTTGTACCGTTGCTGGCTTCCCCGTATACTGCAGCCAACGTGGGCTGGCGCCCCCGGCCCTCCGAAACGAGGTGCGTCTTCAGTCAGAGTGTTGTGCTGACCCGTGAAGGACCGCCGTCCGATGCGTCGGCCTGGCGCGCTGTGGTTCGCGTCCTCCGAAGTACGGCCCGCGGTGCCCTGCATTTCGTTTCCGACAGCCTCTCCGCCGTTCTCTTCCCCTCCGATTGCCGCGTCTGCGGCCTCCCTCTTGCGCGCTTTTCCCTCCTGCCCATCTGTGAATCCTGCTGGAACGATCTGCCGGTGCAGAGCGCGCCGCTGTGCCTCCGCTGTGGCGAGGCGCTCAGCTTCGAAGCTCCCGGCCCCGATGAGAAATACGCCCAGTGCCGCCCCTGCCGGGTCACCCCTCCGGATTTTGAGAACGCCGTAGCCCACGGTGTCTATCGCGGAACCCTGCGCAGCCTGCTTCATCTGCTCAAGTACAGCGGGCTGGAACCGATCGCCCCGCGGCTCGGCGCGCACTTGGCGGACCGCATCCTCGCGATGCCCGGCCTCCCGCAGAACCTGGTCGTGGTCCCGGTCCCTCTCTATCGCAGGAAGCGGCGCGAGCGCGGCTTCAACCAGGCGGAGCGGCTGGCCCGGGCCGCGATCACCGTCGTGCGGCGCCGGCGCCCCACCCTGCATGTGCAGTTGGAGGCGGGGCTGCTGGAAAGGCAGCGCGCTACAGAAAGTCAGGCGGGTCTCACCCCGCACCAGCGTCGCGCCAACGTGCGCGGCGCTTTTTCTGTGCCGCGGCCCGAAGAAGTGCAGGGGCGCGATGTCCTCATCATCGACGATATCTACACCACCGGCGCCACGGCGCGCGCCTGTGCCACGGCTTTGAAGCGAGCCGGCGCCGCGCATGTCTGGGTGGCGACCGTAGCCCGGGCACAAAAGGAGTTTGCAACAGCAGCAGAGGCAGAACCGGCAGAAGCACGCGTCCAGACCGAACTGCCCATGGAAGAGGATTTCGTCTACTGGGACCACGGAGTTTCCGGAGGCCGCGCGGACCACGACGGGCGGCCAGGCACGAACGCACGCACCTGAGACGGAGGGATCATGTCGCTGGGAAAAGCTGGGGTGGCCGCTCGCAGACAAACGCTGGCGAAATCGGTGGGCTTGCGGCAGGTGGTGGCGGAAGGCCTGCGCGTGGTGACAACGCCGGCTTTGCAAACGCCGGTGCTGGTCCTGAATGCTTCCTATGAGCCCATCAATATCTGCGGGGCCCGCAGGGCGCTGGTTCTGGTCCTGAAAGGCGTGGCGCGCACCGAAGAGGAGCAGGCCACTGAGCTGCACTCCGCGCGCGTGCGCATGGCCATGCCTTCGGTCATCCGCCTTCTCGAATACCGGCGCATCCCCCACCAGACCCGCGCCCTCTCCCGCAAGAACATCCTGCTCCGTGACCGCAACACCTGCCAGTACTGCGGCGTCCTGCTGCCCTCAGCGGAGCTGACTTTGGACCACGTCATCCCCCGCTCGCGGGGTGGGCTGTCGACCTGGGAGAATCTGGTAGCGGCCTGCCACAGCTGCAATCGCCGCAAGGGCAACCATATGCTCAACCAGCTGGAGCACATGAAGCTGCAGCGCGAGCCGCGTCCCTTCACCCTGCACACCAGCCGTCACATCATGCGCATGATCGGCCACGGCGACCAGAAGTGGCGCAAGTACCTCTACTACTGAACCTGCCGCTGCAGGGCCTGACCCCCCGCAGGCACGGTCACCCTGAGAGTCGAGCCTCGCGAGACGGAAGGACCCGCGGTGGTTCTGTGGCGTTACGTATCGCAGGGCGCGCCATTTTTCATGGGCGGTTCAGAACCGCTCTGCTGCGTCCGCCTCGGTATACTTCTCCTGCTCTCCAGGAGAATCAGAATGCCGGACGTCACCATCCGCCAGGCTACGCTCTCTGACGCCGCTGCCTGCGGCGCTGTCTGCTACAGCGCATTCTCCGCCATCAACGCCGAACATAATTTTCCCTGCGACTTTCCGGGTCCGGAAGTTGCTCTCGGCGTCATGAATCTCATGTTCGGCCATCCCCGCTTTTACTGCGTCGTGGCGGAGATCAACGGCCGCGTCGTGGGCAGCAACTGTCTCGATGAGCGCTCTGTCATCGCCGGCGTCGGCCCCATCACCATCGATCCTGGAGTTCAGAACCATCGCGTCGGCCGCAAACTCATGCAGGCGGTCATGGATCGCGCTCTCCAGCGCGGCGCACCGGGCGTTCGTCTCGTCCAGGCTGCGTTCCACAATCGCTCCCTCGCCCTCTATTCCAGCCTCGGCTTCGATGTCCGCGAACCTCTGAGCTGTCTGCAGGGGCGGACGACGCAGCGCCAGCTGCCGGGCTGCAGCGTTCGCCCTGCCCAGGCGTCCGATCTGCCGGCGTGTAACGCCCTGGCCATGCAGATCCACGGCTTCGATCGAGCCCATGAACTGGCCGATGGGGTCCAGGTCGGCAGCGCCATGGTCGTGGAGCGCGGCGGCCGCCTCACCGGCTATGCCAGCTCCCTCGCCTTCTTCGGCCATGCCGCCGCAGAAACCAATCTCGACCTCCAGGCCCTGCTCGCCTCCGCCGACTCCTTCGGCGGCTCCGGCATCCTTCTTCCCTCGCGCAACGCGAACCTCCTGCGCTGGTGCCTTTCCAATGGGCTGCGCGTGGTTCAGCCGATGACGCTGATGAGCTTCGGCCTTTACAACCAGCCGCAGGGCGCGTGGTTTCCGTCGATCACCTTTTAGAGGTCACCGGCGCCGCAGCCGAGTCCTTTTACTGCGCAATGCGGGCGGCCCATGCAAGCGGTTATTGCTTGAGTGGGGCGCTACAGATCCCGACCCCTGACCTTCGTACCCTGCCTCCGCGCGATTTCTCTTGCCTTCCAAATCCGCATTTCCTAAGCTGGAGAAGAAGAAGCTCTGGCGCCTCGGCGCTCAGAGCTTTTTGCCTTTTGAGAGGCAAGCGAATCGAAGAAGCCCCCTCGGAAGTGATCTGGAATGAATCAAGCGCGGCCCAGAAGCCCCCTTGGCTCCGTGCAAAATGCTGAAAACAGGATATTTACAAAACGTTTGACATGCAAATGCATCGAGAGGAATTGGAAGGAGAGGGCTACTCCCAGCGACGGAAGATCAGCGACCCGTTCGTCCCGCCGAATCCAAAGGAGTTGGACAGCGCGATGTGCAGCGACCCCTTCTGCGGCAGGTTCGGAACGTAGTTCAGCACGCAATCCGCATCGACGTTCTCAAGATTGGCCGTGGGCGGAGCGGTCTGGTTCATCAGGGCCAGGATGGTTATCCCGGCTTCGAGTCCCCCCGCGCCGCCCAGCAGGTGTCCGGTCATCGACTTGGTGGAGCTGACCTTGAGCGTGTGGTTCATGGCATGCTCGCCGAAGAGCCGCTGCATGGCCTTGGATTCTGTCGCATCGCCAACCGCGGTCGAAGTGGCGTGCGCGTTCACGTAGTCCACCTGGCTGGGTTGGAGCCCGGCGCTCTTCAGGGCATTCTGCATGGCACGGAAGCACCCGTCGCCATCCTCGGGCATGCCGGTGATGTGATACGCGTCGGCACTCATCCCGTAGCCGATGATTTCGGCGAGGATTTTGGCGCCCCGAGCCTTCGCGTGCTCCAGTTCCTCGAGGATGAGGATGCCGGAGCCCTCGCCGCAGACGAAGCCGTCGCGGTCTTTATCGAAGGGGCGGCAGGCGTGGGCAGGATCTTCGTTGCGCGTGGAGAGCGCGCGCATGGCGGCGAATCCGCCAATGCCCATGGGGGTGATGGCGGCTTCCGATCCTCCGGCAATCATCACGTCGGCATCGCCGCGCTCGATGATGCGGTAGGCGTCGCCGATGGAGTGGGCGCTGGTGGTGCAGGCCGTGGCCGTGGCTTCGTTCGGACCCTTGGCGCCGTACCGAATGCTGACCTGCCCGGCGGCAAGGTTAATGATGGCGGCCGGGATGAAAAAGGGCGAAATCTTGCGCGGGCCGCCGTTCAGGTAGTTGCTGTGCTCGCGCTCGATGATGTCGAATCCGCCGATGCCCGAGCCGATGAAGACGCCGATGCGCTCAGCGTTTTCGGGGGTCACTTGGAGGCCGGAGCTTTCCATGGCCTCGTGCGTGGCCGCGAGGGCGAGGTGAATGAAGCGCGACATTTTGCGCGCTTCTTTCTTGTCGATGAACTGCAGAGGGTCGAAGTGCTTCACCTCGGCGGCGAAGGTGACAGCGAAGCCGGTGGTATCAAAGCTGGTGATGGCGGCCATCCCGCTCTTACCAGCAAGCAGGTTGTTCCAGACCTCGGGGGCCGTGTTGCCGACAGCAGAAACCAGGCCGAGTCCGGTGACAACGACGCGTCGTTGCAAGATTACTTGCCGCCTTTCGCGTTCTTGTCGATGTAGTCGATGGCGTCCTTGACGGTTTTGATCTTCTCGGCGTCCTCGTCGGGGATCTCGAGGTCGAAGGCTTCTTCGAACTGCATGACGAGCTCGACCACGTCGAGGGAATCGGCTCCGAGATCTTCCTGGAAGGAAGCGGCGGGCGTGACCTCCGCCTCATCCACCTGGAGCTGTTCGACGATGATCTGCTTGACCTTATCTTCCACACCTGATGCCATGCGTCTCTCCTGTGTACCGCAGTTGACGTTGATGCTGAAAACCGAAGGGGGGGATGGTAGCCTCCACACGCAAGCGCCGAGGGTCGGTGAGGACACACCACACCTCTGCTCCGAAATTTCCAGTCTACTGACGCCTTTATTCAGTGTAAAGCCAGAGGAACCAGCAGTTAAAGCGGAGGCGGGGAGAGAGCCCGGGAATGGCACTCGGAGGGGGATTTTACGGGGCGTATATTCGAGCCATGCTGGTGAGTCTGGGGATCGGATCAGCGGCGTTTATGGCGGGCGCCGTGGTGGTATGGGCGGTGCTGGCGGGGCGTCTGGCAAGGGAGCGGGAGCGAGCGCGGCAACTGTCGGGGCAGGTAGCCGAACGGCAGGCAGCCCTCGAACGGACCGCAGCCCAGATGGAGCAGAGCCGTCGGGACGGCGAAGCGGCTCGCATCGAGACGGCCGGACTGAAGACGGCGCTGGAGAAGGAGAAGAGCACCGCGGAGGAGAAGCTGGCCGTGCTGCAACAGGCGCGGGAGGAGCTGTCGAACCAGTTCAAGGCGCTGGCCAACGAGATTCTGGAGCAGAAAGCGAAGACGTTCACGGAGCAGAACCAGGCCAATCTGACGCAGGTGCTGACGCCGCTGCGCGAGAAGTTTGGGGAGTTTCAGCAAAAGGTGGAGAGCCTCGAAAAAGAGGGGATCACGGGCCGGACGGAGCTGAAGACGCAGATCGAGCAGCTGCGCACGCTGAACGAGAGGCTGTCGCTGGATGCGGCGAACCTGGTGACGGCGCTCAAGGGTTCATCGAAAACCCAGGGCGACTGGGGCGAGCTGATTCTGGAGAAGCTGCTGGAGTCGGCGGGGCTAAGGCGGGATGTCGAGTACCGGGTGCAGAAGACGTTTGGGCGCGAAGAGGGCGGCAATGCGCGGCTGGACGTGATTCTGGATCTGCCTGAGGATCGGCATCTGGTGATTGACTCGAAGGTTTCGCTGAACAGCTATAGCGAGTACTGCAACAGCGACGATGAGGAAGAGCGGAAGCAGGCGTTGAAACAGCACCTCCAGTCGGTGCGTGCCCATTTAAAGGAGCTGTCGGCGCGGGAGTATCAGGATTTGTATGGGCTGCAGTCGCTGGACTTCGTGCTGATGTTCGTGCCCATCGAGCCAGCGTACATGGTGGCTATTGCGCAGGACAACCGCCTCTGGCAGGACGCCTACGAGAAAGGCGTGATGCTGGTGAGTCCGAGCAGCCTACTTTGCGTAGTGCGGATGGTGGCCCAGCTTTGGCGGCAGGAGCGGCAGAGCCGCAACGTGGAGGAGATCGCAAAACGCGGCCGGATTCTTTACGACAAGTTCGTCGGCTTCACCGAAGATCTGCAGAAGATCGGCGGGAAGCTGGGCGATGCACGCGCGGCCTACGAGTCGGCGTACAACAAGCTGACCCGTGCGGACGGGAACCTGGTCTCGCAGGCGCAGAAGCTGGTGAAACTGGGGGTAAAACCCAATAAGGCCCTGCCGCAGCCGCTGCTGGATCAGGCAATGCAGGCGGACGAGATACTGGAGCTGGCCGCGATGAGCGAGGAGCCTGGAGAAGAAGGCTGATCAGGCCGACTTGCGGCGGTCTTTCCTGTCGGTGAAGGAGCCGGTGGCGTGCTGGCCGGCGGGGGTGGCCGGGTGCTCCTCGGCCTGATGGCCAGGGTGTCCGGCGTGATCAGCGTCCTGCTGACGGCCAACGTTCAGATTCAAAGCGTGCTTCTGCGACTCGCTGGTGCGGGTCTCTTTGGGGTCCTCCGGCTCAACAGGGTGAACGCTGGTCTGAGGTTGCCGGGCGGAGGCTTTGTCGCCATGGGTGGGCGCAGGATCGGCATGGGGATGGACCTTGTCAGTGGATGAATGGGACATACAGGCACCTGATCAGGAAGGACCCGATAGCCGTTGGATGCGGGAAGGGGCCCGGACGGCCGATCAGGGGGTACAGGATGGCTGCTCACGCCGTAGAGTCAGCGGATTACCGGCGGGATTCGCTCCGGTCCCTTGCCGGGCCGACTCTGCGATAGGTGGTACGAACAACGTAGTCTTTGCGGGGACCCCGAACGGCGTGCTCCACGAACAGGTGGTCTTCGCGGTCCAGCGCAAAGTGCGAGACGTAGTGGTCGGGTGGACAGTGGTGTTCGGCATCGGCGCGGAGGCTTCTATCCGAGGAAAGGTGAAAGTCCAGCCGCTCGAAGAGCTCCTCATTTTCGGAGAAGAGAACGTCGAAGCCATTGGCGGGCGCGGGCAGGCGGCGGTAAAGATAGCTCTGACTGCCGGTGAGCGTTTTGCCGTCGGCGAGGAGGACGCGGGCGGTCTCGTCGTAGCGAGCCCGGCCTTCTCCAGTGGGCAGGATGCGGGCGCGACCGGTCATTTTGGCTTTACCCGGGACTTCACGGACAAAACTCCACTCACCCTGAAGGCGGTCGAAAACGTCCGGAGAAGGATCGCGCTGGGCGGGAAGGTTCATCTCGCCGGTCGAGTTCTGTCCAGCGCTGCACTGGCTGCGAAAGCGGGACGCAGCCGCTGCCAGGTGATGGAGAGGTCTTCGGGGAGGATTCGGGTTTCGCCGATGGTGGTGAGGAAGTTGGTGTCGCCGGTCCAGCGAGGCAGGACGTGGAGGTGGAGGTGCCCGGCGACGCCGGCGCCCGCGGATCGGCCGAGGTTGAGGCCGAGGTTGAAGCCATCGGGCGCATAGGGACCGGTGAGGATCGTTTCAGCGCGCTGGGCGAGGTCCATCATTTCGTGGGCGGCGGCTGAATCGATGGCTGCGAGGGAACTCTCGTGCTCATAAGGGACGACCATGATGTGGCCGGAGGTATAAGGGAAGCGGTTGAGGCAGACGAAGTTGTGGGGTGCGCGGAGCAGGATGCCGGCGGCGCGCTCGGCCTCTTCGCGGTGCATGCCATGCTCGATGGCATCGTCGACGGCGCCGATCATGTTGCAGAAGACACAGCCGGTATCGCCGGGCCAGGCGCCGAGTTCTTCGGGAATTCCCTGACGTTTCTTTTTATCGACTTCAGAGACGTAGGTATAGCGCCAGGGCGTAAAGAGAAAGTCCACGGGGTCATTGTACGGGAGGCCGGCAGGGCTTCCGGGTTTGCCCTCGCGTCAGCGCTGCTGGGGAATGCGTGCCGAAGCCCCGCTCTGCGCGGCCTGCACTTTGCTGTGGCGGATTGAATAGCCGAAGTAGATGAGGAGGCCCACGATGAGCCAGCTGAAGAACCCGATTTTTGCCGGCGTGTCAGAGGAAACCATCAGAGCCAGCGAAATGATCATCCCCATGATGGGAACGAAGGGAACCCAGGGAGTGCGGAAAGGGCGGGCCACATCGGGCTGCTTCCTGCGCATGACCCAGACGCCGAGACAGACGATGGTGAAGGCGAGAAGGGTGCCGAGGCTGACGAGTTCGCCGAGGAAGTTGATGTTGAAGAAGGCGGCAAGGAAAGCGACGAGGACACCGACGGCCATGGTGACCAGCCAGGGGGTGCGGAAGCGCGGGTGGATGCTGCCGACCCACTTCGGCAGCAGGCCGTCGTGGGACATGGTGTAGAGGACGCGTGTCTGGCCGAGGATCATCACGAGCATGACTGAGGCGAGGCCGGCGATCGCGCCCAGATCGATGAGGCAGACGCCCCAGGTAGCTCCGATGGCGGCGGCGCCGTCGGCGACCGGGGCCGGCGTATTGAGACTGGTATAGGGCTTAAGGCCGGTGAGCAGACCGCTGACGATGATGTAGAGGATGGTGCAGATGACCAGGGATCCGAGGATGCCGAGGGGCAGGTCTTTCTGCGGATTGCGGGCTTCCTGAGCCGCAGTGGAGACGGCGTCGAATCCGATGTAAGCAAAGAAAACAACGCTGCCGCCCCGCATGATGCCGGACCACCCGTACTCCCCGAAGTGGCCGAGGTTCTTCGGGATGAAGGGATGCCAGTTGGCCATCATGTGGTTCCAGTGGCCGAAGGCAAAGGTTGTCGCGATGCCGATGAAGAAGATGACGACGGAGACCTTGATCATGACGGCGGCACTATTGAAATTAGCGGACTCCTTCACGCCGACAACGAGGATGGTGGTAACGGCGATGATGGCGCAGAGGGCGAAGAGGTCGACTCTGGCTGAGAAGGGATGTCCAAAGAGCGTGAGAGCGAGGGACGGCGTTGGGTTGAACGGGACGCGCACGCCGAAATAGCCGAGCAGACTGGTGACGTAGCCGCTCCAGCCGACGGCGACGGTGGCGGCGCCGAAGGCGTACTCGAGACAAAGCGCCCAGCCGATGATCCAGGCCGTGAGCTCGCCCAGGGTCGTGTACCCGTAGGTGTAGGCAGAGCCCGCGATGGGGATCATGGAGGCGAACTCGGCGTAGCAGAGGCCGGCAAAGACGCAGCCTATGCCGGCAACGACGAAGGAAAGGACGATGGCCGGGCCGGCGAACTGAGCGGCGGCGGTGCCGGTAAGGACGAAGATGCCGGCGCCGATGATGGCGCCGATGCCCAGGGTGATGAGGTTGATGGGGCCGAGCGAGCGCCTGAGGGTATGCTCGCCTTCGGCACTCGCTTCCTCCTGGCAGGAGGAAAGGGGTTTAGTCGCAGAAAGTTTAGCCATTCTCGGGCGTTCCTCCAGAAATATCCCCGGTTGGGTTCACCGGGGGCGACGATGCAGCGCTCCTGCGGGCCCATACGGCGAACACCGGCACGCCGAGGAGCACGATCACCAGGCCTGGCCATGTGTATTGGGGCTTATAGCGCAATAGTACGATACAAATCCACGCAGCCATCACGATATAGACGGCGGGGAGCACGGGATAGCCGATGGCGCGATAGGGCCGCTCCGCGTTGGGGCGTTTCACGCGCAGCACAAACAGGCTGGCGATGGTGAGGATGTAAAAGATGAGCTCGGTGCAGATGATGTAGTCGAGGAGCTGGGAGTAAGAGCCGGAGAGGCAGAGAACGCAGGTCCATACCGCCTGTACGATGAGGGCGGCAACGGGCGTGTGCCAGCGCGGGTGGAGGTTGCCGGCGGCCTTGAAGAACAGGCCATCGCGGCTCATGGCGTAGTAGACGCGGGCGCCGGCCAGGGTGAGTCCGTTGGCGCAGCCGAAGGTGGAGATGAGGATAGCGCCGGCCATCAGCCAGGCGCCTGCGCGATGGAAGATCATCTGCAGGGCGGCGGTGGCGACGCGGTCGTCTGTAGCGTACTGGATGCCGCGAGCGGTAATGGTGGCGCCGTGGGGGTCACCGTGGAGGGGAAGCGCCAGCAGATAAGCGAAATTGGACAGGATGTAGAGCAGCAGGACAATGCCGGTGCCCAGGATGAGCGAGAGCGGCAGATTGCGCCTGGGGTTTTTCACTTCTCCGGCGGTGTAGGTGACGTTGTTCCACGCATCGGCGGAGAAGAGGGAGCCGGTCTGGACGACGGCGAGGATGGTGAGCAGGCCCACCATGGCCATGGGTCCGCCAACGCCGACCTGAAGAGGGTGGAGGGCGTGCCAGCCGGCGTTGTGCCAGAAATTGGCGCCGAAGTTCGCTCGGATCGCCGCGGCATTGCTGCCGAGGAGGAGTCCGAAGGCGACCAGGCCGAGGAGCGCGGCGGTTTTGGCGGTGGTAAAGACGTTCTGGATGATGGCGCCGAGCTTCACGCCAAAGAGATTGACGACGGCGAGCGAAAGGATGACGACGATGCCGGCGAGGTTGGCGGTGCTGAGGCCGATGTCCATGTTGCCGAGGACCATGGGGCCGACGTGCCAGGCAGGAACGTGGGCGATGTGCCAGATCCAGTTGGTGGAGGAGACGGACGGGAAGAAGACACCGAGGAATTTGCCGAAGGCGACAGCGACGGCAGCGATCGTGCCGGTCTGAATGACGAGGAAGAGAGTCCAGCCGAAGAGAAATCCCCAGATGCGGCCGAGCGCCTCGCGCAGATAGATGTACTGGCCGCCGGCGTTGGGCATCATGGCAGCGAGCTCGCCGTAGCTGAGGGCGCCGATGATGGTCATGACGGCGGTGATGAGCCACGCGCCGATGAGCAGGGCGGGCGAGCCGACGTCGCGGCCGATTTCGGCGGGCACGATGAAAATGCCGGAGCCGATCATGGAGCCGACAACGATGGCGGTGGCGCTGAAGAGACCGAGGGTGGGAACGAGTCCCGGCCGCGGCGGAGCGGAGGCAGGAACCTGACTATGGGGCGGGGCGGGAGCGGGACGGGTACTCACGTGTCTAACCGTTCTACTCGAAAACCGCACTATTTGGAAATGGCAAGAAACTCCTTCACCGCCTGTGCAGGAGAGCGACTGGAGCCGAAGACCGCGCTGATAACGGCGAGAGAGTCGGCGCCCGCAGCAAGAACCGCGGGAGCATTGGCCAGAGTAATGCCGCCGATAGCGACAAGCGGCTTACGGGTCAGGGCGCGCGCGCGCCGGACGCCTTCGAGGCCGACGACCGGATTAGTGTCGGGTTTCGAGGTGGTCGCGAAGATGGGACCGATGGCGATGGAATCGACTGGTTCGCAGTCGGCGGCGAGGACCTCTTCTGACGTGTTGGCGGAGAGGCCAATCAATATATGTGGGCCAAGGAGCGCACGGACCTGGGCGGGAGGCATGTCGCTTTGCCCGACGTGGACGCCCTGCGCCCCGGCGAGAGGGACCAGCGGGGGGCGGTCATTGAGGATGAGCCGGATGGAAGGAGCGGCGGCGCGGATGACGAGGGCGTCTTCGAGGAAGACGCTGTCGGGATCGCGCTTGTTGCGGTACTGGAGCAGAGTGACGCCGGCCTCTGCCAGTTCGCACGCGAGATGCTCGAGGCGTGTGCGGCGGTCGCGGGATCCTGGCGCCGCTTCCTGGAGCACGAGGTCGGCGTCGAGGATCGGGTAGAGAACGGGCAGGGTTATGTCGGGACCGGTGGATGTCACTTGCGAGCGAGTGGGAGTCATTGTCTTTATTGTCGGGGAAAGTGGGGAGGGATTCAAAAGGCGAGCCTGGCCGCTGGACGATTTCTGCAATGCTTAACTCCTTTTGTTCCGATGAAATGACGGAGAACGGCGCGACCGATGGGCGCGGTTTGTTCAGATCATCCACAACCTTTCAACGGGAACCGGGTCCGCCAAGGGGAGAGCCGGAGTTTTCACGTCTTTTCGGGGTCGATGCGGCCTAAAATAGTTACTGATATGGTAATTCGCTTGTTTCGCCCACTGTTGACAGCGGTGGTGTGCGCGGCGGTGACCGCGTCCGCGCTGGCCGATGCGGCTCCCTTCGATCTGACGGGTCCGAAGCTGGAAGTGAAGGTGACGCGCGCGGGCAAGATCCTGCCGATCGCCGAGGTCCCCAACCTGTCTGCAGGGGACCGCCTGTGGGTGCGTGCGGACCTGCCGCCGGGCCAGTCGGCGCATTATCTGCTGGTGGCGGCGTTTCTCCGCGGGTCGACGAACCCGCCGCCGGAGAACTGGTTTTTCCGGCAGGAGACCTGGGACCGGAAAGAGGAAGGCAAGCCGTTGCTGGTGACGGTCCCGGATGGGGCGCAGCAGGTGGTGGTGTTTCTGGCGCCGGAAACGGGCGGGGATTTCAAGACGCTGGTGAATGCAGTGCGGGGGCGGCCGGGCTCCTTTGTTCGGGCTTCGCAGGATTTGAACCAGGCAATGCTGGATCGGTCGCGGCTGGACACGTATCTGGCGGCGGTGCGGCAGTTGAGCAATGACGATCCGGCGAAGGTAAAAGAGGCTGCGACGATGCTGGCGCGCAGTCTCGGTATGAAGCTCGATGAGAAGTGCATGGACCGGATTCCGGAGCTGCAGGCGTCGTGCCTGTCGCAGGGACAGGACGCAATGATCCTGAGTGACGGGCACAGCGCGTCGATTGTGGAGGCGCTGACGGCAGGACCGGTGAGCGATCTGGCCGCGCAGCTGAGCTATACGCCGGCGGCGAGCTATGGCTATTACAGCCCGTACATCGGATCCGTGATGGACATGGCGCGCATTCTGGACTCGTTCCACACGGCGCAGTACCAGTACATTCCGGCGCTGGCCACGGAGACGGGCGATCAGATGTCGCTGATGCTGAACACGCCGCCGTCGTTCCACAACCCGAAATCAGTGCTGGTGACAGCGCTGCCGGCGGTGGAGGCGGCCCAGCCGCCGCCGCTGCATCCGGTGGATTCGAAGCAGAACTACTGCGCGGAGAAGAACTCGCTGGTGCTGGCGGTGGATGGAGCGCCACTGGTGTTTTCCACCGGCTATGCCCACGAAATGACGCTGCGGCTGAAGACGAAGAGCGGCAAGAACATGGACGAGGTCGTGCGGCCGGACGCGGAAGAGGGAGGGCTGGTGCTGGAGGCGAAGGACCTGAGCGCGAGCGACTTCCCGAACGTGATCGATGCATCGCTGCACGGGTACTGGGGATTCGCGAAGTACGACGGGCCGGAGTTTCATCTGCAGAATACGCACGCGCAGCATTGGCAACTGGCGGCGGCTGATCGCGAGGCGCTCATCGTTGGGCGGGAGGACACGATTCATCTTTCGGCCGATGATGCGAGTTGTGTGGACACGATTCTGGTAAAAGATTCGGCGGGCAAGGAACTGAAGGCAGACTGGACGGCGACGGGGCCGGATGAGGTTGCCGTGAAGGTGCCGCTGAAGGAAACGCACCCCGGGCCGCTGCAACTGGAAGTGAAGCAGTTCGGCACGGTGACGGCGCAGACGATTCCGCTGCGGGCCTTTATGCAGGCGGGACACCTGAACAGCTTTGATCTGCACGCCGGCGATGTTCAGGGGGTGCTGAAGGGCAGTGAGCTGGAGGAGGTGGCCAGCCTCACGCTGAAGGGCGTGACGTTCCTGCCGGGGAAAGTCGATCCGACGATGGGCAGCGACGAATTGCCCATGGTGGCGAAAGATACGAAAGCGGCGGCGAAGCTGAGGCAAGGCGAAACGGGCGAAGCTGAGGTGGCGCTGACCGACGGCCGGATGCTCCCTGTGAGCGTGGCTGTAGGGGCGCCGCGGCCGGGGGTGGAACTGATCGGGAAGAGCGTGCAGTCTTCAGCATCCAGCACGGGCAGCAACATTCAGCTGGCTAACCAGGATGAGCTGCCGCAGGATGCGAAGCTACGGTTTTCGGTGCGAGCGCAATCGCCGGCGGCGTTCTCGCGAGGCGAGAAGATTGAAGTAGCCACCGAGGATGAATCGTTCTCGACGACGCTGAGTCTCGACAACGGCGGGATGACGCTGGAGAACTCGAAGGTAGCGCTGGCGACTCTGGACCCGGCAAAGGCGTTTGGCTCCTCGGCGTTCGGGCCGCTGAAGTTCCGGGTGGTCGAGAACGGGGCGGAAGGGGATTGGCAGCCGCTGGCGACTCTGGTGCGGTTGCCCGAATTGCACGATCTGAAATGCCCGTCCGACGATGCGGAAGAATGCCGGCTGAGCGGATCGAATCTGTTTCTGGTGGATTCGGTGGCCAGCGATCCGGAGTTTGCGCATCCCGTGCAGGTGCCGGATGGTTTTCCCGGATATGCGCTGCCGGTGCCGCGGCCCGAAAGTGGGCAACTCTACCTGAAGCTGCGGGACGATCCCAGTGTGGTGAACGAGGTGATGCTGGCCGCGGAGAAGCTGCTGCCACCGCCGGGAGAAGCAGAGCGGCATGGAACGCGGGCGGCCTATCATCCGGGCGAGTTGCCTCCGGCGCCGGGGGCGACGGGACAGGCAGCGTCCCCGAGCCCGGGAGCGGCTCCGCAGAAGGCGTCCCCGGGCAATAATGCCCAGCCGCCTGCGGCCGGCACAACGCAGCCGCAAACGACGGGGGCGGCGAAGCCGCAGGGCGAGGCCGGGCCGTCGACACCCGCGAAGCCACAGAACGAAGCAAAGCCTCAGAGCGAGCCGCAGGGGCAGACCCATCCGCAGAGCGGAGCAACGCCACAACCATCCACCGAACCGCAGAGCAGTGCTCCACAGCAATCCTCGGGCGCAACGGGCGCGGCATCTCAGCCACAGACGGCAGCCCCTGAGTCGGGAGCATCGAGGGGTGCCGGAGCGGAAGCATCGCCGTCCTCCGGGACGCAACCCGGCGGCACGACCGCTGCGCCGCAGCGCTGATGATGGGTCCTGCCGCCGGATCTGTACGTCAGAGAGAACGGAATTCGGTTTAGGGTTGGTGATTCGGAGGAGTCGATGCGAAAGAGCTGGCTGAGTCTCGTTGTTGTCTGCCTTGCAGTTTCTGCCGCCGCGCAAAAACCTCTGCCCACGCCGAAGGTCTCCATGCCGGAGGCGGCTGCGCCATCGAACGGACCGATCACCCTGAGCTTGGTGGTAACGGACAAGGCGGGCCACTCGGTTCGTGGTCTGCAGAAGAGCGACTTTACGCTTCTGGACGATCGTCAGCCCACAGAGATCCGCTCGTTTGCAGCCCATGACGAGTCGGAGCCGAACACGGCGCCGGAAGCCGTCTTTCTTGTGATCGACGAAGTGAATACGGGATTCGACACCGTGAGCATTGAGCGGGAGCAGATTGAGGGCTTTCTGCACCGGAACGGCGGCCATCTTCCGGTGCCGATGGCGCTATTTGTGCTCTCGGATAACGGGCTGAGTCAGCTGACGCCGGTTTCGAGCGATGGCAACTCTCTGGCCAATGTGCTGCACCAGAAGAACGGTGAGTTACGCGCCCTGGGGCGCTCGGGCGGATTCTATGGGGGCTCCGACCGCCTGGATATTTCGCTGCAGGGCCTGGGATCGCTGTCCAGCTATCTGGCCCGCGCCCGGGGCAGAAAGCTGGTGATATGGATCAGCCCGGGGTGGTGGACGTTCGATAATCCCGATGTGATGATCAGCGATAAGCAGCAGCGCAAATTCTTCAGCATGGTTGTGGGGTACAAGACAGCCATGCAGAACGCGGATATCACCCTTTATGCGGTCGATCCCCGGGGAACCAACGATGCCGGCAACCTCTACCAGTTCATCTGGCAGAGCTATTTGAAACCGGTGAAGAAGCCGGGGCAGTCGCAGCCGGGCAATCTGGCCCTGCAGGTCATGGCGCAGCACAGTGGCGGACGCGTGCTTCTCGGCAGCAACGATGTGGCGGGAGAAATTGCGGAGTGTGCGGATGATGCGTCTGCCTGGTATACGATCACTTTCGATCCGGAACCCGCGGACAAGGCGGACACCTGGCATGACGTGCAGGTGAAGGTCGACAAGCCCGATGTGGTGGTGCGCACGAGCAACGGCTACTACGCGCAGCCGCAGGTTTCCGGCGAAGTGCCACCCCACTAAAGGATAGGATTCCGCGTGATTGAAGGCTGCCGCAGCGGCACAGCCGAACGGGTGGCGATGCGCCGCGCAGCGCACCAGCTCTGGGATGAGCCGGTGATCTTCGTGGACCCGCTGGCATGGACCATCCTGAGCGACGAGGCACGGGAACGCATCCACGCCGGCATCGAAGAAGAGAACGGGAACGCTTGGGCGCGCGGGCTGCGTGCGTTTGTGGCGGTGCGCAGCCGTTTTGCAGAAGACGAAATGGCACAGTCTGCTGCGCTGGGTGTACGGCAGGCCGTGGTTTTGGGAGCCGGGCTGGACACCTTTGCTTACCGGAATCCGCATGCGGGATTGGCGGTTTTTGAGGTCGATCACCCGGCGACGCAGGCCTGGAAGCGGGAGCGGCTGCGGGAGGGCGGAATTGCGATTCCGGAGTCGGTGCGGTTCGCGCCTGTGAACTTCGAGCGCGACACCCTGGCCCATGGTCTGGCAGCTGCCGGTTTTCGCGAACACGAACCGGCATTCTTCTCCTGGCTGGGCGTGGTGCCGTATCTGACGCGGGAGGCCGCGTTCGCGACGCTCAGATTCATCGCCGGTCTTCCGCGGGGCAGCGGAGTGGTGTTCGACTACGCGATTCCTCGCGAACAGCTGAACGAGCAGGAGCAGATGGCGTTCGATCGGCTGGCGGAGCGCGTGGCGCGGGCTGGTGAGCCATTCCGATCCTTCTTTGCGCCGGATCAACTGGCGGCCGATCTGCGCGGGCTTGGCTTTACGACCATCGAAGATCTGGATGGGGCGTCGATTCGCGAGAAATGGTTCGGTCAGCCGGCACAGGAACGGCGGCTGCACGGGCGGGCGGGGCGGCTGCTCTGCGCGCGGGTGTGATGGCTGCCCGAATCCGGAACCCGACGCCGGCGCGCGGATGCCGGCGTCCCGGTTTGCCTACATGTTGGTATGGCCGGCGCGCATTTCCTCGTTAAATGTGGGACGCGTGACCGCAAGGGCGGCTTCGAGTTTCGCGCGGTATTCCTCTGAGTGGCCGAGCAGAGCAGGGGTGGCGGAGCCATATTCGCCATCGAGGGCCAGGATTCCCTGGTGGGCGAGATCGGCGGCCATGCGGGAGAGCTCCTCGGGCGTGGTGTTGAGGTACTGGGCATCGCGGGGGTCGGGAATCCAGACGGGCTGACTACCTCCCAGAACGCCGGAGAGCCAGTAAACCTTGAGCGCGAGAAAGTCCATGCGGCTGCGGTCGTCGGTATCCGTGAAGAAGAACTTCTTCTGCCAGCGGCTGTAGTAGCGGGTCGTAACGGGAACCGGCTGGCGGTTGCCGCTCTTGAGCAGTTCGAGCTGACCGCGGTCCAGGGTCTTGCGGACGGCGTTGTAGATGAAGGTCTCCGCGTACGGCTGCTCGGGGGCAGGGACGATCTCGGCGAAAGTAACGGTCATGCTGGCCGATACCAGAGCGTGGAGTGGCGACTGCGTCCCGCTCTCGAGGTGAACCGTGCCGTGAACGATATAGGTGTCGGCGCCTGAGGTGGAGCGATGAAAGGGCCAGCCGAATTGGCTGAAGCCGACGGGAAGCCCGGCGAGAGTCACGTAGGCATCTGGGCGCGGATTGCGCAGACGCTGGGCGGCTTCGCGAAGATGAGCGGTCATCTCGGGGAGCAATTCCGCTTTATGAAAATCGAAGGATTCGCTCAGCTCGAGGAGCAAAGAGCGCTCCACGGGAGCCTCGGGGGAGGAAGCCAGGCGAAAACGGGTGGTGGGATGGCCCTTGAAATCCGCTCCCGCGTCGACGGAGAGCACAGTGAGACCCGCCTGGCCGGCGGCATTGCGAAGCGTAGCGGTGAGGTTGGTTTCCACAGGAGTTGTCATAAACCGTTTGAGGTGTCTGACCTGATTGTAGCGGCTGGGTCCAGCGAGTTGGAAGGGAGACGGATGAAATGCAGTCCCTGGGGGTCAGAACGCCGGGCAGCAGCAGCGAACGGGGTGCGCGGCAGATTCCGCTTCGTGAAAAAACGGTAATATAAAGCCCCAGAGACCCTGGGAACCAGCGCGTGGCAGCAAAGGCGTCGTCGCGACTTTGTTCGAGGTGTTCGCCGTTTGGGTAAGAACCCCGTCGATCAGGTCCGAACGAGAGAAGAGGAGCGTCCCTTGCAAAGAATAGAACGCACCGCCCTGGCGGCATTCACAGCCGTTGAAGTGGCGATTCTGCTGATCGCTTTGGCCAAGCCCGCCTATGGCTATGTGGATCCGGGTTCAGGCTTGCTGGCCATCCAGGTGGGAGGGTCCATGCTGGCGGGGGCGCTTTTCATTGTCCGCACCAAAATTCGAAAACTGTTTCGGATGAAGGCGCCGGCAGGAGAGCCGGATTCGGAGAAGCCTGTTCCTCCCGGACCGGAAAAATAATTGTGACGGCCGCTTCTCCGCTCGCCACCTTCCGCGATCCCTCTGGATCGCTCCGGTTCGAGGGCGATCGAGTCGTAAGGCGAGTGCGTGCGAACCAGGCAGTGGCGGCACTTAAATTCCTGCAATCGCCGATGGCGCAGGAGTGGGTCGAGCAGGGGCGGTTGATCGAGACGCGGTTTCCGGATAGCGGAGGCGACGAGCTGGCGCTGGAGCACCCACGGGTTTTCTTTCCGTCGTATCCCTGGGAGTGGACTCCATCGACGTGGATGGCGGCCGCCGATCTGACGCTGGACCTGTGCGAAGCTCTGCTGGATCGCGGGCTGATTCTGAAAGATGCCACACCCCTCAACGTACTGTTCCGCGGAACGGAGCCGGTTTTCGTCGACGTGCTGTCGATCGAGGAGCGCGATCCGGCAAGTCCGCTGTGGCTGGCCTATGCGCAGTTTGTGCGGACCTTTCTCCTGCCGTTGCTCGCTTATCCGACGATGGGATGGCCGCTCAGCGCTTCCATTCAGCGGCGGGACGGGTATGAGCCGGCGGACCTGGCGCCCTACCTGGGGCGCGTGCAGCGATGGCGGGAGCCGTTCCGTTCGCTGGTTACCCTGCCCCTGATGCTGGAGAAGAACCCGAGCAAGGGAACGCAGAAAACAGCGGAAATACGACAGGATTCAGGACTCGCTCTGAAGGTCCTGCAACGGAATCTGCATGGGCTGCGCGAACACCTCGATTGGGTGAAGAAATCGTTGTCGGCGAACCAGGGTTCGTCCCGCTGGGGCGATTACGCGGAAGGGGCGGAACACTACAGCGGCGAAGACAAAGAACGCAAAGGGACCTTCGTGCGCGAGGCTCTGACGGCCGCGAGACCGGCAAACGTGCTGGATCTGGGGGCCAACTCCGGCGTGTACTCGCGTATCGCGGCCGAGTGCGGGGCGAGCGTGGTGGCCTGGGACACCGATGTGCCGGCGACCGAACAGAGCTGGAAGAGGGCGGCTGAGCAGAGGCTGCCGATTTTGCCGCTGTTGGTGAATCCGGCGCGGCCGACGCCCGCGGTCGGGTGGCGGAATGGGGAGTCCCTGGCGCTGCTGGACCGTGCGCGAGGGCGCTTCGATGGCGTGTTGATGCTGGGCTTTATCCACCACCTGCTTCTGGCCGAGCAGATTCCCCTGGAGGAAGTCGCCGGGCTGCTGCGTGAGCTGACGACCCAGTGGGCGATCGTGGAGTGGATTCCGCCGACCGATCCGCGATTTAAGGATCTGCTGCGCGGGCGGGATGCTCTCTACGCCCATCTGAACGAAGCCGCATTTCTTCGCGTGATGGAAGAACGTTTTACCGTGGTGCTGCGAGAAGAGTTGCCGAACCGGCGCGTGCTGTTTCTGCTGCAGGTCCGGTAGGCGCCCTTCAGGCGACATTGGGAGCGGAGAACAATATTTCCACTTCACAAAAAGAGACGGTTGCGGGAGTCAGGGGCGGGAAGACGGATGCACAGCCGTGGCCGCTGTGGCAGCAGGGGCTGGAGTCGGCTGGCGCCGCTCTTGTGGTGGCATTGCCACTCTTATGGCTCCATCTGACCCCCGGCCGGCAGACGCACTACCACGAGTTGCTGCCGATGAATTCGGTCTATCAGGGGTTGCTGATCGACTTCTTTGTCGTGGTGCTGGTCTGCCGTCTGGCGCTTTGGCTCCTGGAGAGGCGGGATCCCACAGGACGAACCCCGATCTGGCTCCTCGTGGCCGCGCTGCTTCTGGTGCGGCTGTTGAGCGGGTTGGAGGTCGCGACGTGGCTGTCGTCGCGCGCCACGCATTTGGGCTGGATTTTTCTGATTACGGCGGGAGCCGGATTCCTGCTGTGGCTGCTGTCGCGGTCGTGGTACCAGTCGGCGGTGCAGGGGATGCGGTGGGTTCTGGTCCTGTTGGGCTTCTCGATCATCTGGATCCTGCCGGAGCTGGCGGTGATGGCGTTTCACCCGGAACCGCATGAGACCGCCGGGTTCACGGAGCCGGTGGCGACGGCGCCGCAGCGGCAGATCGTGTGGATGCTGTTCGATGAGGCGTCGTACGACCAGATCTTCGATCATCGGCAGCCGGGAGTGGAGCTCCCGCATTTCGATGCTCTGGCGCGAACGAGCGTGTCGTTTTCCGACGTGCAACCTGCCGGCTATTACACAGAGAAGGTGATTCCGTCGTTGTTGCAGGGCGAGATGATCACCCAGGAGAAGAGCGATCTCGACGGTCGGCTCTTCGTGAAGACGGAGGAGCACGGCCACTGGCGGTTGTATCCGGACGAGCAATCGTTGTTTGGTGACGCCCGACAGGAAGGCTGGTCCACGGGTGTGGCGGGCTGGTTCAATCCTTATTGCCGAATCTTTGCCCGGGAACTGGACGATTGTTACTGGACGCTGACGATACCGCTGCCCGGCCATTTTCGGCCGGATCGATCGGCATGGCAGAATGCCATGGCTCCCCTGGGACGCTCGACGCTGCGGCTGTTCGGAATGCGGGCGCCTCCGCCCGCCTCGGCGTGGCAGATGCACACTGCCGATTACAACGCGATTCTGGCGCATGCGCAGGCGGAGATTGCCGGCAACCGGATCGGATTTCTGTTTATCCATCTGCCGGTGCCCCATCCGGGCGGGATCTATAACCGCAAGACGCACCGAATCGGAGTGGACGGCAGTTATCTCGATAACCTGGTGCTCGCGGACGAGACGCTGGGGGAACTGCTGGAAGACATCCGCAAATCGGGGGCAGAAGATCGGACGACGGTCATTGTCTCGTCGGATCACTCGTGGCGTATTGCGCTGTGGCGGCCCACGACGGACTGGCGGCCCGAGGACACCCGTGCTTCCGGAGGCCGTTTTGACCCGCGGCCGCTGCTGATGGTGCATTTTCCCCGAGAAGACCAGGGGATAACGAGCAGCAGGGCGTTTCCGCTGATTGCCATGCACGGAATGATCGAGCAGATGCTGGCGGGCAGGATGCAGAATGTGGCAACCCTGCAGTCGTGGGTAGCGCAGCAGTCCGCTTCAGCAGTGCGCTGAGAAAAAAACGCGCACGCGCAGACGCGGAGCCGAGTGCTGCCACTATGAGGTTGGGGCGGCCTAGGGGCGAAGGATGCGAGCCGGGCCGCCATCGGGGCCCAGCACTTTGATCCTGCGGGCCAGTCCCAGAGAGCCGAGGAGGCGAATCATCCAATAGTTGAAGTCGAGCTCGTACCATGCCATTCCATGGCTGGCCGAAACGGGTTGGGCGTGATGGTTGTTGTGCCAACCCTCTCCGCCGGTCAACATAGCCACCCACCAGTTGTTGCGGGAGTCGTCGTGGGTGGCGAAACGGCGGCTGCCCCACATATGCGTCGCGGAGTTTACCAGCCAGGTCGTATGCAGCCCCAGGGTGATGCGCAGAAATACGCCCCAGAGGAGCCAGGACCATCCGCCGATGAGGAAGAGGCCGATACCGACGATCGTCAGGGGCACCCAGTGCCAGCGGCTGAGCTGGCGATAGAAGGGGTCGGAGGCGAGGTCAGGCACGTAGCGGTCGAGAACGGGATTGTGGTTGCGCAGCGAGCCGAAGAGGATCCAGCCCATATGCGACCACCATTTGCCGTCGCGGGGCGAGTGCGGATCGCCGGGCCGGTCGGTCAGCTGGTGATGCATGCGGTGCACGCCAACCCAATAGATGGGCCCCCCCTGGAGCGCCAGGGTCGCACAGATCGCCATGCCGTACTCGACCCATTTGGGCGTGGCGAAGCCGCGGTGGGTCAGCTGGCGGTGGTAGCTCACGGCAATGCCGACGTTCTGTCCGAAGACCCACAGGACGGCAAAGACGAGGAGCGCGCTCCAGCTGAAGAAGAAGAAGGCGGCAATGGCACCGAGATGGAAGAGAGTCAGGGTGACGGCAAAGAGGAGGTTCAGCTTAGTCGAGCGAGACTGGGCGAAGGTCTCGGAGTCAGCGCGGGCGGTAGCGGCGGGCACTTCGGCGACGGGCGGCATGGGACAGGTCTCAGATAGTGACCTTAAAGGTAATTCCGGGCCGGCAATGTAAGAGTTGCGTAATCCCTGCCAGGCGGCCAGCGAAAGCTCATGAAGTGGATATCTCCACCGCCGGAACGGCCTGCGGACGAGGCGCCTCCTCGATACGGCCGAAGATCATTTTGCCGGAGGCAGTCTGCAGGACCGAAGTGACCGTAATTTCGATGGAGCGGCCGATCAGGCGACGCGCATGGTCCACGACGACCATGGTTCCATCGTCGAGATAACCGACGCCCTGGTCGAACTCCTTGCCCTCTTTCATGATCAGGATGCGCATTTTTTCGCCGGGGAGGACGACGGGCCGCAGGGAGTTGGCGAGGTCGTTGATATTGAGGACGGCCACGCCGCGAACCTGGGCGACCTTGTTCAGGTTGAAATCGTTGGTGACGATTTTGGCTTCCAGGTTGCGCGCCAGTTCGATGAGCTTGAGGTCGACTTCGCGGATGTGCGGGTAGTCTTCCTCGGCGATCTGAATGGTGATCTGCGGATTGCCGCGCATGCGCTGCAGCACATCGAGGCCGCGGCGCCCGCGCTGGCGCTTGGAGGAGTCAGAGGAGTCGGCAACCATCTGCAGTTCGCGCAGGACAAACTCCGGAATGATGAGGGCGCCTTCGAGGAAGCCGGTTTCGGCGATGTCGGCGATGCGTCCGTCGATGATCGCGCTGGTGTCCAGGACTTTGGTGTTGCGTTTGCCGCCCCGTTCTCCGGTAAAAAGCCCGCCGAGCGCGGCAAGGTTGAGGAGGTCGCCCTTGCTGGCTCCGACGACGAGGCCGATGTACGTCATCAGCAGGAGCACGGCGAGCTGAAGAAGACTGCGGCTGCGACCGTCGGGGAGAGCATTGCGGAGCACCAGAGAAAAGAGAAAGGCTCCGACGATGCCCAGCAGGCTGCCGATGACCGCCCCGAAAAGTCGGCGCAGGGTAAGGGCGCGCACCCGCAGCTCAAAGAGGATGATGAGCGCGGCCGCCATGGCCCCGCCGCCGGCGGCCACCCAGGGAGTGGCGCCGAAGGGACGGAAAAACCAGCAGGCAACACAGAAGATAATGACGAAAAGAACGCGAACAGCCAATAGGTCCATCGAGGCCCCCAACCAGCGAAACCGGTCTCGCAGAAAGCCCGCGCGGAAAACACAAGACGATCAGCGATGCCGAGCACCCGGAGTATACTCAGGCGCCTGGTCGGTGGCAAAGACCCATTCCACGGAGCAGAAAAGCGACCAACGTGGGATTGACGGAAGGGATGGGAGGACAGGTCGCGCCGCCCCATTGCGACCTGTCTCCGCGCCGCTGCTGAGCGGCCTTGACTAGTATTTCGGGATGGTGGGGTCGATCTCGCTGGACCACGCGGTGATGCCGCCGGCGAGGTTGTGGATTTTCTCGAAGCCGTTGCGCGCCAGAAATTCAGCGGCGCGCTGGCTGCGGCCACCGGATTTGCACTGTACGACTATTTCCTGCTCGGGGTTGAGTTCAGCGACCCGCTTCGGCAGGTCGTTGAGAGGAATCAGGTGACCGCCGATGTTGGCGACCTGATACTCCCAGGGCTCGCGAACGTCGAGAACAAAGACCTTGTCGCCCTGATCGAGACGTTGCCTGAGTTCCTTGACAGACATCTGGGGAATGCCGTTCTGCATAGGGGCTGCTTTCTGTTCCGGGACGATGCCGCAGAACTGCTGGTAGTCGATCAGCTCGGTCACGGTGGGATGCGATCCGCACACCGGGCAATCAGGATTTTTGCGTAACTTGAGCTCACGGAAACGCATGTCGAGAGAGTTGACGAGCAACAGCCGGCCCACGAGCGGCTCGCCTTTGCCGAGGATGAGCTTGATCACCTCCGTGGCCTGAATGACGCCGACCAGGCCCGGCAGGACTCCCAGCACGCCGCCTTCGGCGCACGAAGGAACCAGTCCCGGCGGTGGCGGCTCCGGATAGAGGCACCGGTAGCAGGGGCCATCCTGGGTGGCGAAGACGCTGGCCTGACCCTCAAAACGAAAGATGGAGCCGTAGGCATTGGGCTTGCCGGTGAGTACGCAGGCGTCGTTGACGAGATAGCGCGTTGGGAAGTTGTCAGTGCCGTCGGCAACGACGTCGTAGTCACGGATGATCTCCAGCGCGTTTTTGCTGGTGAGCATCGTCTCGTGTTTAACGATTTTGAGAAAGGGATTCAGAGCCTGGAGCTTCTCGGCGGCCGAGTCGAGCTTGGGGCGGCCGACGTCGTTGGTGCTGTGAATGATCTGGCGCTGGAGGTTGCTGGCGTCGACCACATCGAAGTCGACCAGGCCGAGGGTACCGATGCCGGCAGCGGCCAGATAGAAGGCCAGCGGTGAACCGAGTCCTCCGGTACCGACACAGAGAACCCTGGCGGCCTTGAGCTTCTGCTGGCCCTCCATGCCCACTTCGGGCAGGATCAGGTGCCGCGAGTAGCGCGCCATTTCCTCATTGGAAAGCGGCGGGAGCGTGACTTGGGTGATGGTCGCCATGATGGGAACTCCTTAGTTTAGCGGTTCAGGGGCCACCGGGGTTTACCCCGGCAAGCCGCCAGCGATCGAAGGGATGATGGAGAGGGTGTCAGCCTCCTTCACCTGGGTCTCTTCGCGCTCGGGCAGATAGCGGATGTCTTCGTCGTTGAGATAGAGGTTGACGAAGGAGCGCAGCTTGCCCTCGGGGGTGTAAAGGTGCTTGCGGAACTCCGGATACTGATCAAACAGAGTCGTTATGGCCTGCGCAATGGTATCGGCACGCACGGTGACACAGGAGAGGTTGCCGGTATAAACGCGGAGAGCGGCAGGAATATCGATCTTCATAACTTTCTGGATTCCTCACGAAGGGGTGGGGATGAAACGGAAGCGGCAGTCCGGGCACGCGGCTAGAGGCACGAGGGGCGTCGTGCCATGGTACAGAGGAGCGCGCAGGGGATGGCCCGGAGAAGGCTCATAGTTCCTATTGTGCCGCAATCCCTCACAGAATGTCTTCCTTGCCGACCGGCTCCAGGCCTGGACTCAGCTGCCCGGTGACCTGGATGGGCTCGTCCGCAAAAGCCTTATCGTCTTCCGTTGTGCCCGCCAGAAGAAACGAATTCGTTTGCCGGGCAGAGCCCTGTTCGACCGCGGTGATGACGTAGCTGCAGCCGATCCAGTGGGCTTCGGCCAGATCGGTGGCCGACCACTGCGCCGGGTGGTCGGGATGCGAGTGATAAAAGCCGATAATCTCGAGGCCGCGCTCGCGACTGGAGCGCTGGATTCGCACCAGTTCCCGGGGATCGATCTGGTAGCGGTTGTGAGCAGAGTCAGTGCGGGTGTTGGTGGCGCGGAAAGAGTCTTCAACCTCTTTGCCGCTCGCAAGGTGGTCCATGCAGAAGCGACCGACCAGCACGCCGCAGCACTCCTCCGGCCAGGTCTCTTCGCCATGCTGGCGGATGGCATCGTAAATCTGCTGGCTGATCCGCAGCACTACTCCTCCTCCCAGAATCGCTCGCTGAGGTATTTGTCGGCTGCATCGGGGAGAACGGTGACGATGACCGAGTCCTTTCCGCGGGCGGCTTCTTCTTCGGCGATGCGCAGTGAAGCCACGAGGGCGGCCGCCGCGGAGGTGCCGACGAGCAGACCTTCGGTGCGAGCCAGGCGTTTGGCCATCGAGTAAGCCTCTTCGGTGGCGACCTCCACATTGCGATCGGCAAGAGTGGGATCGTAAATGGCCGGCACGATGGACGTCGGCATGTGTTTGAGGCCTTCCAGACCATGGAAGGGCGAGTTGGGCTGCATGGAGACGCACTCAACAGCGGGGTCTGCCTCTTTCAGGCGGCGCGTAACACCCGTAAATGTCCCGCTGGTGCCAAGACCGGCGATGAAGTGGGTGATGCGGCCCTGGGTCTGATCGAGGATTTCGATGCCTGTACCGGTATAGTGGGCGCGCCAGTTGGCCGGGTTGCTGTATTGGTCGGCGTAGAAGTACTGCGGGTCGCGGGCCAGCTCACGAGCCTTGCTGATGGCGCCGTCGGAGCTTTCGGCGGGATCGGTCCAAAGGACCTCTGCGCCGTAAGCGCGCAGGATGCGTTTGCGTTCCGGGGAGACATTCGAGGGCATGCATAGAGTGACGCCGAAATGGAGGGCTGCGCCCAGCATCGCGTAGGCAATGCCGGTGTTGCCGCTGGTGGCGTCCAGCAGGCGTCGTCCGGGGCAGAGTTGCTCGTTGCGCAGCGCGTCGAGCACGATCGCGGCCGCGGCGCGGTCTTTGACCGAGCCGCCGGGATTCATCCATTCGGCCTTGGCGAGAATCTGGATACCGGGCAGCCCGTCCGTGAGGCGTTCCAGGCGCAGGAGCGGCGTTTTGCCGATGCGTTCGAGGATCGTAGTGCCCGGCAGGCGGTCGCTGGTTGTGGCAAGTGAGGCCATGCGTTACCGAAGGATGCCTCTCTCTGTTGCGGCGCAGGGTGCCTTGTGCGACCCTGAAAACAGGGCAGAAACGCTCATGGTCAGTGTAGCGGCTGTCCGAACCATCGGAGAAATGACCGTCATGCTCAAGAAACCTCGCCGCCGCACCTGGGATGAAACGCTCAGCGAACTCCACCGTCTTCAATTTGATGTCCAGGATGTGCCTGGAGTCGCAAATCGGCGGCGCATCAGCCGCTATGAATGCGCGATTGTGCTGGAGAAGGCGGACAACGAGGCGGGACTGTGCATGGTTGTGCGCCCTGGACCGGTGATCGGGGGAGAAATCGCGCGCCTGGTGGATCGCGGATTTCAGAAGTTCTTCCAGACCAGCAAGGCTGAGTTTCCGGCAACCGCGGAGCGGCTGCACACTCTGCATCGGTTTGTTGAGGAGCTGAAAGAGATCGCAGGTTCGATTACGCTTTACAACGAGGCGCTGGGGACGGTCAGCGATGCCTATCTCTACGACCGGGTGAAGGGAAGAGACCTGCCCCAGAACCAGCGACCTACCCCGGCATGGGTTCGCCCGGAACTGCACGGGGATGGGGAAAGCCTCCGCGAGAAATAGAAAAAACAAGCACCGATCGAACGGGATCCCGCTGTTTTGCGTCTATGCAGACATGCGATTGCCGATCCGGCCGCTAATTTCGATCCTGGTGCTGTCTCTGTTCCTCTCCGGGGCTCCTGTTGCCAGCCCGCAAACGATGTCGAATCGAAAGGCTCCTGTACGGACGGGGCCGGGGGGTGCGATCCCCATGCCACCGGATCGCGCCGACGACTCCTATGCCATCTATTCCGAGTTGATGCCCGGCGAGGCCTTCGCGCGGATGGCTCCCGAACTGAACGCGCACTGGGCGATCGCGGAGGACACCATCAATGAGGACGATCGGAACCCGGCAATCGCACCGCAGACGCAGCTGAAGCCTCCGCCGGAAAATCCCCGGGGATTCGAGGAAGCGGTAGCGGATTATGAAGCGAACAAGGATTTTCGCATTCAGCTGACGAAACCGCCCTTTCATCTTGATCATGATTTCTCGCTGCTGCCGCCCCAGCAGGTTGCCGCTTTGCGAGCCGCGAAGAGCGCGCCTCAGGTAACGTCACAAGCGCAGGCGCAGTGGGCCGGCTATCCCGGGATCACGTTCTTCAGTGAGGTTTATTTTGATGCGAAGCATCGCGCGGCGCTGGTCTACATGAACGACTGGTGCTCGCAGCTGTGCGCGGCCGGGACGTGGGTCTATCTGGAGAAGCAGGGCGGCCATTGGGTACGGCGCTCGGGCGTGGTGGTTCCAGGGGCATAGGCATCGCAGGCTACTTCCCACGGGCGCGTTCGCGCTGCAGCTCTCGCCAGAGCTCACTTTTCGAGATGCCGCGTTCTCGGGCGATGCGTTTGAGGGCATCTTTCGCGGATAGATTTTCGGACTTTTCAAGCTCGTCCAGGCGCGACAGAAGGTTCGCGGATGGTAGCGGCCGGATGGCGTCAGCGGGCGGCGCTTCGACCAGCAGAACGATCTCGCCACGCAGGGAATCGCGTCCGACAACCTGAGACCGGACGTCGCCGACGCTTCCGCGCAGGAACTCCTCGTGAATCTTGGTCAGTTCCCGGGCCAGAACGATGCGGCAATCCGCTCCCCACAGGTTTTCGATTTCGGCCAGCGTCTCAGCGATGCGGTGGGGCGCCTCGTAGAAGACGATGGTGGTTGTCGGAGGGATCGACGCGGCCAGGTTCTCGAGGGCGGTGCGGCGCGCTCCGGCTTTTGAGGGAAGAAAGCCGACAAAAAGGAAGTTATCTGTATTGAGACCGGACGCGACCAGCCCGGCGAGCAGGGCGCTGGGGCCCGGGACCGGATAAACGGCGATTCCTGCTGCGACGGCTGCGGCGGCCAGCACCATGCCGGGATCGGAAATCCCCGGGGTTCCGGCATCGGAGACGACGGCAATGCGCGCGCCGGCCCGCAGTTCCTCGATGAGCTGACGGCTGCGGGCGGCTTCGTTGTGCTCATGACTGCTGAGGGTGGGAGTGGCAATGGTGTAGCGGTCAAGAAGCTTGCGGGTCTGGCGTGTGTCCTCGCAGGCAATGCGATCGACGGAACGGAGCACACGCAGGGCGCGGAGTGTGATGTCTTCCAGGTTGCCAATGGGAGTGGAGACGAGATAAAGGCCGGGTGCGAGCGGTTCGTCGGTCACCTTAGTCTTCGTTGCGCTCGAGGCGGCGATATTCGGCCAGCAGGCCCATGCTGCTGCTCAGGTTCTGCCAGGTGACGATGCCGACAATGCGACCGCTCTCCGCGACAGGGATCAGCGACAGTCGGCCGCTGCCGATGCGGCGGATGAGGACGCCCAGAGAATCGTCAGGCTGCGCAACCTGGTAGGCGCGCGACATGATGGCCTGGATATAACCGTTTCCACCGTGGCGCAGGGCCTGGATAATTCCCTGGCGGGAGACGACGCCGACGAGACTGATGCCGCGGACCACAGGAAAGTCGTCCTGCAGGCTGTGAATTGCCTTATAAAGCGCGTCGGAAAGTGTGTCCGAGGGAGAGAGCGTGTCGAAATCGGTGAGCATCACATCGCGCATGCGCACCGTCTCTACGACGGACTGGAAGAGCACGCCCTGGTCTTCCAGCTGTGCGCCGATGAAAACGAAGAAGCCACCCATGATGAGCCAGGGACTGACTCCGGCGGCGAGGCGGGTATCGGGAATAGCCAACAGCGCCAGTCCGGCAACGACCGCGCCAATACCGAGCATTTGGCCGAGCCCGGAGACCGCACGTGTTGCCTGGGCGACGCCGCGCGTCCTGGAGAGCCCACTGCGCACGAGGCGCCCGGCATCGAGCGGGTAAGCCGGAATGAAGTTGATGACGGCCAGGGCTACATTGAGCCACACAATGGAGCGGATCAGATGGGAGGGCGTAACGATGGGCAGGACCGCAATGGGCACCTGCGAAGAAGCTCCCCGGATGAGGGCGGCAATGATTCCGGCAAAGAGAAGATTGCTTGCGGGTCCGGCAACGGCGAGGGCCCACTGCGGCGCGCCATCGTTGGCGTGTTCCGCCATTTCCGGGCTGGCATAGGAGAAAAGTCCCCCGATGGGCAGCAAGAGGATGCTGCGGACGGAAAATCCGTGCCACGCGGCGGTCAGGGCGCGAGCGGCTTCACGGCCAAGCACCGCGCCAAAGAGGAGAAACCAGAGCGCCACGCCTCTCCAGGCAGCGATGCCGGAGAGATTGGTGGAAAGAATACAGAAAAGAAGGAGCAGGAGAAAGAAATAGTGAATGCGCAGATGCACTCCAAACCAGCGTCCCAGAGGCAATGACCACGCGCGCATTTCGGTCGGCGATCTCCCGGCTTTATTGTAGAGGTTCGGCTGCCTTTAGCCAGGTCTTTGGAGCGAAAACATGCGGGTGATCGCCGGGGAGTATCGGTCGCGGGTCCTGAACGCGCCGCGAGGACTGGACACTCGACCCACGAGCGATCGGTTGCGCGAGACCCTGTTTAATGTTCTGGCGCCAGGGATCGAGGGGGCGGTGTTTCTGGATCTTTACGCCGGCTCGGGCGCCGTTGGGATCGAGGCGTTGAGCCGTGGGGCGCGGGAAGCCATCTTTGTTGAGCAGGCGGAGCCGGCTTTGCGGGCGATTCGCGCGAATCTGGCCACGCTCGGCATTCGCGGCGGGTACGCGCTGGAGGCGCGCAGTGTGGCGGCTGCGACGCGGCAGCTGACGGAAACAGGAAGACACGCGGACCTCGTTTTTCTGGATCCTCCCTATCGCGGCGTCAATGAATACGGCATTGCGCTGGGCCTGCTGGGCGGTGAATGCGCCGCGCTGCTGAACCCGGGCGCGGTCGTGATCGCGGAGCACGACAAACGGCAAGAGCTGGAACCACGCTATGGTGCGTTGCTGCGCTTCCGCGTCCTGAAACAAGGGGATGCAGCCCTGAGCTTCTATTCGGTGGCCGTCTTGGAATAACCGGGTTGGGCAAACGCGGCTAAACCGTCTCGACGCGCGCGCCGGTCCGAAGGTTAAGGGTGAAGGGCACTTCTCGATTGCTCATCAGATCCCATCCAAAGCCGTGCAGCCGATCGCCGCTGACCTTCTCGAGGCGCAGCCCCTCGGAGGAGAGCCGCGGCGATTCCCACACCTGTCCGTCGTCGCCCCACGCCAGCAGGGTCTGATGGCCGGCGAAAACGAGCAGGCCCTGCTCAGGCAGCGCTCTCAGCTCGAGCACGGGCCGAAAGGCGACCTGTGTGAACCGCTCCGGTTGCAGCGTATCCACAATGTAGGCATAGCCACCGGCCACGGCACACAATTCGTTCGACTTTGGGCAGCTCCATAGCCCGCTGGGCGCGGCCGGATCGGCGAATCCCAAAGCAAAGGTAGCGAGAAAAGGCTCGGCGTCGGTGGGGCGAACCATCACTTCCAGCGCGCCGCGCTCGATGTCTTCTGCCTGGAGCGGATAGGTGTAGTGGCGCGAAGGCAGGATGAGGGGCCGCTCTCGCAGGATTTGCGCTTGCCAGGCATGTGAGAAAGACAGATCGACGTTCACGTCAGGGCTCGAAATCCAGGATCCATTGAAGCTGCGCGGCGGTATCAGGGACCGGAAATCCGCGGGCTTTTTCAATGACCCGGAGCGCTGCTTCACCGTTCCAGCCAAGGGCGATCATCACGGAGGCGAGCAAAACCGTTGCCCGGCCAATGCAGCCGCGACAGTGAGCCCCGATGCGATGGCCGGACAGCACGAGATCGCGCAACTCCGTCACCAACCTGCGAAAACCGGCGAGATCGGGTGGAGTCTCGCGATCCATGATGGGGTAGGAGATAAACCGGATTCCGAGTTGTTCGGCGATCTTCCCCTCATCGGCAAGCCCGAGATCCTCATTGTCCTCCGGCGTTAGCAGCGAGACCAGGAGGTGGATGCCCTCGTCCCTGACCACCTGCAGATCCACGGCGAGCCCTGAGCCCCCGCGCGGACGCAGGATGATAGCCAGTTGGGAAGGTTGCGCTTCGTTGAGCCAGAGGACCGTCTTCATCGGGCGCTCCCCAGAAACAGCTCCAGCCGCTCGCGCACGCTGGGTATGTGGACCAGAAGATCGAGCCGGCTGCCGTCTTCGAGGATCGGGATCAGCTTGTCGAACTCGGGACCGGAGTGGCTGCCGGTGAGGGCAATGCGGACGGGGTGGAAGAGATCTTTGCCCCTGGCCCCGGTCTCAGCCTTCACCTCGTTCATCCACGTTTTGAACTGCTCGGGAGAGACGGCCCCGGCGTGAGCTGCAACCCGTCCAGCGAGGGCGGCGAGGACCTTTTGCGCGGATTCGTTCGCCAGGATCGCGGCGTTCTCCTGACTGGAGCGCGCAGCGGCGGGAGCGAAACGAAAGACAATTCCGGTCTTAGCGGGCAGCTCGTCCAGTTGGTTCACAGCAGGCAGAAACAGCGCCAATAATTGGCCAAACCAGGTCTTCACATCAGGCGATGCGGCTTCGGTGGCCGGCAGGAATCCAGCTATGGTGAAGTGCGGCCAGGCCAGCTCGGCGATCCGATGGGGATCGCTCGCCTTGAGATAGTGACGGTTCAGCCAGTGCAACTTTTCCCAGTCGAAGATGGCAGGTGAGGCGGTGACGCGCTCAAGGCGAAACTCCTGGACGAGTTCTTCGAGTGAGAAGAGCTCGCGCGTGCCACCTTCCGCCCCCCAACCCAGCAGAGCCAGATAATTCACGAGGGCCTCCGGCAGAATGCCCATTTCGCGGAAGCTGGCGACGGAGGTGGCGCCATGGCGCTTCGAGAGGCGCTCGCGGTCGCTGCCGAGAATGGTGGAGAGATGGGCAAACTCAGGAGGCTTCCAGCCAAAAGCCTCGTAGATCGCGACCTGTTTGGGCGTATTCGAAATGTGGTCGTCGCCGCGGATCACGTGGGTGATCTCCATGAGCGCGTCATCGAGGGTGACTACGTAGTTGTAAACAGGCATGCCTGAGGAGCGGACAAGAATGGGATCGCTGACGGTCTCGTTGGGGAACTCCACGATACCGCGGACCAGATCATGAAAGCGCAGCGGGTGATCGGGAATGCGCAGGCGCACCGCAAAGGGCTCGCCGGCAGCGACTCGGGTCGCGGATTCCTCGGCCAGGAGGACGCGGCACCGTCCGGAATAGACCTGGGGGCGATGGGCCGCAGAAGCCTCCTGGCGCTCGGCTTCCAGCTGTTCGGGGGTGCAGAAGCAGCGATAGGCCTTGCCTTCGGCGAGAAGGCGGTCCGTGTGCTCGCGATAGATGCCGAGGCGCTCGGACTGGCGATACGGAGCATGCGGGCCTTCGACGCCGGGCCCTTCATCCCAGTCAAGGCCGAGCCACTGCAGGTCTTCCATCAGCTGCAGCTCATGGCGCGCCTCGCTGCGTTCGATATCCGTGTCTTCAATACGGAGCAGGAAGACGCCGCCGCTGTGGCGTCCAAAGAGCCAGTTATAAAGCGCCGTACGGGCATTCCCCACATGCAGAAAGCCAGTGGGCGATGGCGCAAAACGAACGCGGGGAGCAGAACCTGGTGCAGGCATCCAGCTTCGATCTTATGCTGCACAGCCGCGAGCCACAAAGCCCGAACCGGACGGACAAATTTGCCTCGTCAGGCTTTGTTGTCGCGGAAGACGCGCAGCGCTCGGCCGCCAACGATCACCGTTGCGCCGTTCTCGACGGGGGCAAAGGGGTCATCGATATTCTCAGTATCCAGAATCTGGGTCCAGCCGGTCCCCGCCGGGGTCGCCGGCAGTGTGAACTCCACGCCTTCGGCGGCGGCGTTCACCAGAATGAGAAAGCTGTCGTCGACGATCGGATGACCCTCTTCATCGGTAATGGCGAGGGTTTTTCCGTTGAGCAGGAGTGCGAGAGCCCGGTTCCAGGCGGTGGTCCAGGATTCATCCGCGAGTTCGTTGCCATCGGTGTTGTACCAGGCGATGTCACGGATGAGTGAACCGCGGATGACGCGATCCTGGAAGAACTTGCGGCGGTGCAGGTTGGGATGTTCGAGTCGCAGGTGAATCAGTTTTCGGGTGAACTCCACCAGACGTTGCTGCGAAGGCGTGAGGTTCCAGTTGAACCACGTTAGCTCATTATCCTGGCAATAGGCATTGTTATTGCCTTTCTGCGATCGAGCCATCTCATCGCCGCCACAAAGCATGGGGACGCCCTGGGATAGGATCAATGTCGCCAGAAAGTTGCGCATCTGGCGTTCCCGCAGCGTGTTGATGGCCGGATCATCGGAGGGGCCTTCCGCGCCCATATTCCAGGCGTCATTGTTATCGGATCCGTCACGGTTGTTCTCGCCGTTCGCTTCATTGTGCTTGTGGTCATAGCTGACCAGATCGCAAAGGGTGAAGCCATCGTGCGCGGTAACGAAGTTGATGGATGCGTAAGGCTTGCGACCGTCCATCTGGTAAAGGTCCGAAGAACCGGTCAGGCGATAGGCGAAGTCGGAGAGCAGTCCGCTGTCGCCTTTCCAGAAACGGCGAACAGTGTCACGGTACCGGCCGTTCCATTCGGCCCACAGCACCGGGAAATTGCCGACCTGGTATCCGCCCTCTCCGACGTCCCACGGCTCGGCGATGAGCTTGACGTCAGAGACGATCGGATCCTGGTGGATGGTGTCGAAGAAGCTGGAGAGCCTGGAGACTGCGTGCAGCTCGCGCGCCAGGGTGCTGGCCAGATCGAAGCGGAAGCCATCGACGTGCATTTCCGTGACCCAGTAGCGCAGGGAATCCATAACCAGTTTCAGCACCTGGGGATTCATCACATTCAGCGTGTTGCCGGTGCCGGTGTAGTCCATGTAATAGCGGGGGTCCTGCTGCACCTGCCGGTAGTACGTGGTGTTGTCGATGCCTTTCATCGAGAGCATCGGCCCCATGCGATTGCCCTCGCAGGTGTGGTTATAAACCACGTCGAGGATGACCTCGATGCCGGCTTTGTGGAGCGCCTGAACCATCTGCTTGAATTCGACAACCTGCTGGCCCGAATCGCCGGAGGAACTGTAGCGAGCCATGGGCGCAAAGTAGCTGAGCGTGTTGTAGCCCCAGTAATCACGAAGGCCGCGGCTGACAAGATGGCCCTCGTCAATGAAGTGGTGCACAGGGAGCAGTTCAACCGCAGTCACGCCCAGCTCCCTGAGGTACCGGATGCTGGACTCGCAGGCCAGACCGGCGTAGGTGCCGCGCAGAGGCTCCGGGACTGCCTCGTTCAGTTTGGAGAACCCTCGGACGTGCAGCTCGTAGATCACGGAGTCCGCCAGCGCAGTGTCCGGCGGACAGTCCTCGCCCCAGTCGAAGTGTGAGTCGATGACGATGGATTTCGGTACGCCGGCGGCGGAGTCGCGATCGTCGCGGGTGAGATCATTGCCCGTCTTTACGTCGTAAGGGAAGATGGGCGCCTTCCAGTCGACGTCGCCGGTGAGCGCTTTGGCGTAAGGATCCACCAGGAGCTTGCTGGGGTTGAAGCGGTGACCGTTCTCGGGATGCCACGGACCATCGACCCGGTAGCCGTAGCGCTGGCCCGGCCGGATTCCGCGAATCAGCCCGTGCCAAACGAAGGCGGTGCGTTCGCGCAGGGCGATGCAGTCGATCTGATGTCCGGCTTCATCGAAGAAGCAGACCGAGACACCGGTGGCGTGTTCAGAGAAGAGAGCGAAGTTGGTGCCTTTGGAAGTGGGGCTGGCCCCCAGGGGGTATGGCTTTCCAGGTAATAACGTGCGATCCATGCTGATCTCGGAGTCCTGTTCAGGCGTCGATAGTCAGATGCAGAATTCAGGGCTGTGATGGATCCTGACCGGTAAAATGCGGCAGGCGCCGAGGCTGCTCTTTGGCCGCTTTCCGCTTCTCAGGTGCTGTCGCTGGGAGTCACGCTCAAAACAGGAAAAACGAGGGGAGGGGACACGAATGAAAAGAAACGCCCTGCAATGGAGCGCAGCCTGCCTCGTTCTTGCCATATTTGGTGGCTGCTCAACGGCCAACCAGCCGACCGACGAAAATTTCATTCATGCCCTGAACGCGTGGTATGAGAACCACAATGACTGCCTCTTCCCGCATGGCCATGCGTTTCCGTACGAAGTTGCGCCGGGAGGTAACGCAAAGCAGGATGAGAAGCAGTTGGATGCTCTCACCGATGCCGGATTGATGACCCGCCTCAAGGACCTGCAGATGCACGTGGAACGCTATACGCTCAATGCTGCCGGCACCCGGTATGGTCCGCGCTTCTGTTACGGACATCGTGAGGTCACGAGCGTTGTGAGCTTCACGCCTCCGGGACCGCATGGCGGCTTCACCGAGACAACGGTGACCTATCACTACACCATGCACGACGTGCCGGTGTGGGCCCGGTCGGAGCAGATGGAGGCGGCGTTTCCGGAACTGGCGCAATCGCTCGGCAGTGCGCCGACCGGCCAGATGACGCTGGCGACCGCAGGGGCAGGCTGGCATGTTCCCGAGTAGCGTGATCAGGAAAGCGCGGGGAGTTCCCGGAGGCGCAATCCGTCGCTGAGCAGGCCGCGGCGTTCTGTGGGCTGGACCGTCGCTCGACGGGAAGCCAGGAATCCCAGGGGGTCGGGCGTCGGTTTCCCCAGCAGGTATCCCTGAACTTCGTTCGTGCCCAGATCAGCAATCCTCTCCAGTTGTTTCTCGGTTTCAATGCCTTCGGCGATGACCCGCATGCCGAGCTTGTGGGCGAGGATCACCAGAGAGTGCACCAACGCCTCAGTTTCCGGGCGCGTGCCGAGTTCGCAGACAAAAGAGCGATCAATTTTCAGAGCGTCGAAGGGGAGTTGCGGGAGATAGCTCAGGCAGGAGTAGCCGGTGTCGAAGTCGTCGATGGCTAGGCTCACGCCAAGGTCGGCGAGACGGTGCATGGTGACGGCCGCGCTCTGAGCGCCGCTGAGCATGACGGATTCTGTGAGCTCGATTTGAAGGAGGTGGGGCGGCAGCCCCGTCTTCTCAAGGATTCCGGCCACGTCTTCGACAAAGTTATCGCGCATCAGTTGCAGGCTGGAAACATTCACGGCTACCTGAACGGATTCCTGGTCCGCCGACTGCCATCGCATCGCTTCTCGGCACGCCGTTTCCATCACCAGCCTTCCCAGCAAAACGATCAAACCGGTTTCTTCCGCGATGGGAATGAACTTGCTCGGGGGGATCATGCCCAGGACCGGATGCGGCCAGCGCGCCAGAGCCTCAAAGCGGATCAGACGCCGTGCGAGGACTTCGAACTCAGGCTGATACCAGACTGCGATCTCACCATTCGCCAGGGCGTTGCGCAGCTGGGTCTCAAGATCCAGTCGCTCCCGTACCGATGCTCCCAGTTCCGGTGAGAAACAGACCATGCGGTTCTTGCCCATTTTTTTGGCCGAATACATTGCGCTGTCCGCCTGTTGCAGCAGGAGCAGCGGTGTCGCGCCGTTTTCCGGAAAGAGGCTGACCCCGATGCTGGCGCTGATCCCGATCTCGTGGTCCTCGACGGTGAAGGGTGGCGCCAGCGCTTCAAGCAGCGCGGCGGAAACCTGGGCGGCATCGCTGCCGGCGCAGGCTCCGACGATGACGACGGCGAATTCATCGCCGCCCAGCCGGGCGAGGGTGTCGGACTGCCGAGCGCGGGACTGCAACCGCCGGGCAACCTGACGGAGGAGCAGATCGCCAACGGCATGACCGAGGCTGTC
This sequence comes from Acidobacteriaceae bacterium, assembly GCA_036267395.1. Lineage (GTDB taxonomy): Bacteria > Acidobacteriota > Terriglobia > Terriglobales > Acidobacteriaceae > Palsa-343. The sequence continues at coordinate 74,556 of DATAWD010000038.1, forward strand.
GTTCACGAGTTTGAACCCATCGAGATCGATATAGACAAGTGCAACCTGAAGCTGCTGTCGTTCGGCAACGGCGAGGGCATGGGAGAGACGATCCGCCAGCAGCCGCCGGTTCGGCAGCCCGGTGAGATCATCATTGAGCGCCTGATGCTGCAGCTGGGCGGCAAAGGCCTTCTTCTCGGCAGCCTGCCGCTCCAGTTTCAGCAGCATGGAATTGAAGCCCTCTCCCAGCCGCGTGATCTCGTCGCAGCCTGTTGGCTGGACGCGGGCGGAGAAGTCCTGGTTTTCTGTGACGTGCTGCATGGCGCTGGCCAGTGCCCGGACGGGTCGGGAGATACGCCGCTGGAGCAGCGAGCCGGCCACTCCTCCGATAACAAGAGCTACGAGCAGCAGCCACCCGGCAATCCCCACCAGATGCCTCCACCGCCGCTCGATCTCCTGCAGATCTGACTGCAGAAACAGGGTCCCTGCCAGATCTCCCTGGCGCGCGATGGTCCGCCTCACCTCAAGAAAACCAGGTTTGGCGTCGGGCTCGTCCTGCATGCGCGACGGGCAGTCACGCACTCCGTCCCGTCGTCCATACTGCGCAAACAAACCGCCCGACGACTGGTAGAGACAGGCCGAAACGATGGAATTCTCCGCTCGCAGCGCCTGGAGCACTTCAAGGGCGGCTGCGCGATCTTCAAAGACCAGTGCCGCCGCAGAGTTCTGGCCAACGATATCGGCCAGCGAGGTAAGGCGATTCTGCAGCTGCGCGCGCGCGCTGATGGAGTCGTAGCCGAGGAATGCCGCCATCAGCGTGATGGAGACGATGCTGCTGGTGAAGAGCGCGAGCAGGGTCATCTTGTGAGCGAAGCTGCTGCTGTCCGGGAACCGCATCAGCGCCTGCCATTCTGTGCGGAACGCACGATGGTGGCCAGGTTGAGCACACGGGAGCTGATCCGGATGCCGGCGCGCTGGGTTGCGTCCAGGTTCACCTCAATCCGAATGTGATCGCCCGTATTGACCAGAGCGACCATCCCGCCCTCCAGCGCGAAGGGCTCCGACTCTCCCACAGTGAGGACGGTTCTGCCACGAATGCTGTCGAGCGCGCGGGCCGCCTCGCGTGTCGACCCGTCAGAAAGATAAAGAACGTTGCAGTCCTCAAGCTCCTGCGGCGATGGGAACAGAACCACCCGAATCGGGTGCCCTTCGCTGCTTCGCCCGTTCAGGAGGGTCCGAAGCATGTCCCCCGTGGCCGGGTCCCCTTCGAAGCCGACGACAAGGTCGGGTTTCGGATCCGGCCAGTCGATGTATTGAAGCAGGTTGTAGACATAGGCAGCGCGGACCGCGCGCTCATCGCGGGACTGGGCCAGGGCCAGGGGCGCAAACAGCGGCAGGGTCGTCATCCAACAGACCAACAGGCACCCCAGGGCAGCTGTCGACCGTTTCAAGGCTCTCTCCTACCGCCCCGGGCCGCGATTCGGTACGACAGGCTGAGCCGCCATGTTCGCTGCTCCATCGGAATCTGATCTTCCGGGTCGTTGGGACCCGCGGGGCTGAACCAGCGGCGGTTCGAGAAGTCATACCAGCTCGACGCGATCTGCCATCCGTGCAGCGGGCGCGAGGACAACGTCGCGTCCGGCAGCAGATAAGCGGGCACACGCGTGCCCTGGCCATCCGTCATGGCGCTGACATAGATGCCTTCCAGACTCGCGAATCCCCAGCGTCCCACCGGCGCGCTCCCGTTGAATCGGGCCTGGCTATGCGGCATGTTCCTGAGTGGAACCCTCGCCGCATCATCCTTGCCATCCGAGGCCGAGTAGCTGGCGCGCACTGCGAGGCCCGATTTTCGTTCTGCCGTCAACTCGAACTCAAGCCCCTGGGCGTGGATCCGATCGTCGTTCACGAAATACGTAAGCAGCCCGGTGCCAGCGGGCACCTGATCGATCAGTTGCTTCAGCCGGTTATAGTAGGCGTCCACCGTCAAGGAGAGCCACGGAGAGAGATGCTGCTCCATGACCAGTTCGTTGGAGAGGATGCGTTCCGGCACCAGAGGGCGCGGCGCAGTTGTTACCGTGATGCCGTCGGCGTAGTACTCCTCGTACGCATTGGGGGTGCGGAATGCCTGCCCAACGATGTACTTCAGAGTTGTCGAATCACGGGGAAACCAGACCAGCGCCGCCCGGGGACTCACCGTCTTCCCGAAGGTGCTGAAGTCGTCGAAGCGTCCCCCGAGATGCAGGAGCAGTTCAGACCCGAGACTCAACTCCGCATCGGCGTAGGCGGACGCCATCCACGGCGACTGATCGGAGCGGAAGGCATCCGGCTGGCCAACCAGACCGGCGCTCTGCCGGATGTCGATCGAGTATTCGTAGTTGCTGCCAACGGTTATTTTTTGTTGGCCGATAGATTGGGTTACGGTAACATCGGCCCCGATCCATGTGGCGCGGCCGCGCACGAAAGCCGCTACAGGCTGAGCGAATGCCGGATTCGCGTAGTCCCCCGATCCAACATAGTTGTACCCGTCGTAGTAGCCGCGTGCCTGAAGCTGAGTTCCCGATGAGAAAATCCGTTCGAAGCTGAGGTCGAGATAGCCTCGCGCATCGTTGTCCCTGTTCGCGGGATCGTTGAAGGCCGAGCCTGCGCCCCCGGTGGGAAATTGCTTGATGCGGTCGGCCAGCATACCCTGCAGCCGAAAACCGTCCATCTGCAGGTCGGCAAATGTCTGTTCGAAATGTGCGCCGTCGGCATGGTCGGCATAGCCGCCGTTCGTCGCGGGGGAAGCGAAAACCGGGAAGAACAGCTGTGGCTCCCCGTCGGTGCGGAAGCCGGTGGCCGAAAGCAGACCGGAGAGATTGCCGCGGCGGCCCTGAATCGTGGTTCGTCCGGTGCGGCTCCAGTACGATCCGGTGTTGCCCGTCATCTCGACCGATTCATGGTCCCGGACCTGCCGCGTAATTACGTTGATCACTCCGAAAACGGCATTGGTTCCGAACAGCGACGAACCAGGTCCGCGCACTACCTCAATGTGATCGATCAGATCCAGATCGAGTGGAAACTCCGTTCCGATGGCGGCCGTGTCGTAAAGGCGATCATTCAGCCGATGGCTTCACCAGCAGCAGGATGCGGGGGTTATCATCTCCGGGTCGCAGGAATCCGCGAACGCCCAGATAGGTGTACTGCAGGTTGTCGGAGACATAGAAGCCCCTGAGCGTACGCAATGCCTCGCCCAGTGTGCGCCAGCCGTAACGGCGGATATCGTCTCCCGAAATAATGCTCACGGACGAAGGGGCTTTTCGAACGTCCTCCAGATGGCGCGAGGCGCTGTATACCTGCACGCGCGAGAGGTCCTCGATCTTCATCGCCATCAGGTCCTGATCGGAGGCGGACTGAGCTGCCGCTGCGCCGCAGGCCCCCAGGAGTGTCGCAAAACAGAACAACCCGCGATGGAACAATCGATGGGCCACGCAGGGGTTATCGGTTGAGAGCGCCGCGACTTTAGGCTGCCGTGTGCGTGACAGTCGCAGACCAGGCTGGCTGCGGCAAAGCGGCGGGTCAGGCGTGGAACCTCATAGCGAACGAGTTCCCCGGCCCCCGCCTCCGCTCCCCGTTAGTCGTGGGGCAGGCTCACGGCATAGAGAAACCAGGCTGCATGGGGCAGCCACTGCTCGGTCCAGCGCCAGTCGTCGTCCTTCCCGGTCATCGCATAACCTTCATTGAAGGCGATGCCGTCCGCATCATTCGTGGCCGCCGTAATGCCGTTGATGATGGCGCCTGGAGCATTCGTGTATTTCCAGGAGCGAAAGAACATGTAGGCTGCATTGCCATGCCCGCTGCCCATCAGCATGCAGGTATCAAATGGGTTGCGGCCGAGGATCCAGTGCAGCTGATCGTCGGCATAGCCTTCCAGAGCGTTATGAAACTGCGGATCGGCCGTGAAGAGCGGCGCGGCCATGCGTGCGGCGGCTGCCAAAGAGGCAAGGCGCGCATTCTCCCCCTGCCACCATGGGGCCGCCTCGGTGTCATGCGGAAAGAAAAAGGCAGTGCGCACCTGCCCGTCTCCCATGCGCACCAACTGACGCGCATAGCCGAAGGGGTTGTCGCCATCGTGGGTCGTGCCAAGCTCGAACTGCAAAGACTTCCTGACGGTCTGCAGGGCACGCTCCCGCTGCGCCGAAGATGCGATCTCTGCGTAGCGCAGCAGGCTGACGACGGGCAGCCCGGCATCGGATGGATGGAAAAAGGGCCGAGTCCCGCCATCGGCGCGCCAGTAATCGTCAAACCCTCCCGAACGGATGAGCCGGGACATCAGGCGATCGGCACGGCTGTCAGCGGCTTCAAGGTAGACGGGCCGATGCGTAGCCCGATAAAGCTCCGTGGCCGCCATCAGCGCGCAGTAATCATCGAGGATGTTCTCCACATGGTCGTTCAGCAGTTCGACGTTGTGGGACTGTAGAAAAGAAAAGGCCGCTTCGGCGGTGGAAAGGTAGCGCGCTCGCGAGAAATCGCCGTCCTCGGGCATCGTGCTGGCCAGCGCGAGAGCGGCGATGGCCATGCCCCCGCCGGCGCGAAAGCCGGCTTCGTAGGCATGGGGACCGATCGCTGCGCCAATGGTTTCCGTCGACTGATCAGCGCTGGTCTTGATCCGTGTGCGCCAGTTGGGGTTACCGATCGCGCGGTCCCTGGCCAGCTTCTCCGGTCCTGGCGCATCGATGCTCTCGAGGAACGAACCATCGGGTCGCCGGATGCGAACGAGAAAGTCAGCGCCGTAGAGGCCTTCGTCGAGGAGCCGCCGCTCATATTCGCTGAAATTGTCGTCGTGGCGATCCTTGAGCAGGTCATAACTCGCAAGGAGGCTCCAGGCGACCAGCGGCACCTGTTGCGGATTGAAATACGAAGTTGGGTTCTGGTGAGAGAGGTGAATGCCATAATCGCCAGTGGCGTCGTACCAGCCCCCATGCACGTCAATGATTTCCCCTGGCTTTTCCGGCAGTGGCAGGTGTCGGTCGACCTGGTCCATCGCGCCGCTGGCGCGCTGACCTTTGAAGTAGTAAATAACGTTCGACAATGTCTTCCGCTCCAGCAGATCGTCGCCGATTTCGAAAGCACAGGAGCTGACTACTGCGTTGCGGATCGTCACGCGCAGGACGTACTGGCCGGGAGTTCGCCAGGTCGAGAAGTCGGCTTTCCAGAAATGCCAGTTGCGCCAGTGGTCAACCGAGCCCGCGCGCTGGAGCGTTCCGGTAAAGACGGTACGGCCGGAGTCGTCGTCGACCAGCGTGAACCCGGAAAGGCTCCTGTTCTCCGGCGCTTCAATCACCGCCGCTTTGGGTGCGTTTGTCTCATAGCCGACCTGGTCAACGAGAACCCGGACCTGGGCGCCGGACCGCGGAGGTGCGAGCGCGCAGCAACAGAGAATCGTAAAGAGACGAATAAGACGGCTGGTTGCGTTACCCTTCATCACGATGCATGTGACTATAGCCTGGAAGGAGTGCGAGACCGGTGGCAAAACGGAGGTCGGGAAGCATGGTTCGTGCCATCATGGTCTGATCTTCTTTTGAGGAGGCGACGTGCGAGGCTTTCTGCGATATCGAGCGACCGCGTTGCGGCCGATGCTGCTGGTCGTAACACTGCTTGCCTTTGTTTTGCCCGCCGCCGCAGCGCGGTCAGAGGGCAGGGAACACGGGCGCAGCCGCCCGGCGGTGATTGCGTATCTCTTTCCCCGGGATCACGTGATTCAGCCCAGCGAGATTGCCGCCAACAAGCTCACCCGCATCAACTACGCCTTCGCGAATATCCAGGACGGCCAAATGGTGATCGTCAGCCCCGCCGACGCTCCCAACCTGGCTACTCTGGTCGGCCTCAAAAAGGAGAACCCGTCGCTGCAAATCGTGATCTCTGTCGGCGGATGGCTCTGGTCCGGCAAATTCTCTGATGCGGCCCTTACGCCCCGGAGCCGGACGCGCTTCGTCGACAGCGTCGTCGCCTTTGTAGAAAAGTACAACCTCGATGGCCTGGACATCGACTGGGAGTTTCCCGGCGAGATCGGCGCCGGCAACCGATTTCGCCCGGAAGATGGCAGGAACTTCACTCTGCTTCTGGCGCAGTTGCGACAGCGCTTCAATCGCGAGCAGAAAAAGCTGGGGCGGCCCCTGCTGCTGTCCATCGCCGCAGGCGCGAGCGACGACTTCCTCCAGAACACGCCCATGCGTCCCATCGCCCGCCTCCTCGATACCGTGAACCTGATGGCCTACGACTACTATGAACCGGGCGACGAAGGCACGACGGGCAATCATGCGCCCCTCTACACGGATCCGACCGATCCCAGGCACATCTCGGCCGACACCTCAGTCCGGCATTATGAACAGGCAGGCGTGCCCGCGGGCAAGATCGTTCTCGGCGTCCCGTTCTATGGACACCTCTGGGGCCACGTGCCCGCGACCAACCACGGTCTCTTCCAGCCCGGCTCCCCCATGCCTAATGCCTACGCAGGCTACCACGACATTGTGAGCAACATGCTGGATCAGGGCTTCACTCGCTACTGGGACGCAGCCTCCTCCGTTCCGTACCTCTACAATCCCGAGAAACAGGAGTTCGTCTCCTACGAGGATCCGCAGTCGCTCGCCCTGAAGTGCGCTTATATCCAGCGTATGCATCTGGCCGGCATCATGTTCTGGGAGTACAACTCCGATCCTTCCGGCGCGTTGCTCGATGCTATCGATCGCGCGTTCGCCGGCAAAACCACCAGCAACGCGGAAGGTGGACGATGACCTCGACAGCACAGGTAGCTCCATCGATCGGTATTGCCGGACAAGCGACCCCTGCGCGCGTGGTCTCGATCGATATCTTTCGCGGAATCACCATGGCGGTGATGATCTTCGTCAACGACCTGGCGAGCGTGCACGGCCTGAGCAAGTGGACCTATCACATGCCGGCCAACGTCAACGCCATGACCTATGTCGACATGGTGTATCCCTCGTTCCTCTTCATTGTGGGCATGTCTCTGCCTCTCGCCGTGCGTGCGCGCCTCAAGCGGAATCCCTCTGCAGGCGGACTCTGGCTGCACGTCATCCTGCGTTCGCTGGCCCTCCTTGCCCTGGGCCTGATCCTCGCCAACGTGGACTACTGCGACCAGGCCAGGATGCATCTCAGGCCGGAAGTCTGGGCTCTGCTCGGCCTGGGCGGAGGCATCCTGCTCTGGAATCTCTACACGGGCCTCAGCAAAAAAGTGGTCCTCATCCTCCGGCTCCTCGGCGCCGCGCTCCTCGTCTTCGTCTTCGCCGTCTTCCGTCGCGCCGTGCCGGGAGGTGAGGCGTGGATCGACTTTGCCTATCCTGAGATTCTGGGCCTGATCGGCCTCACCTATTTCGCGGCCTGCCTCCTCTACATCCCAACGCGCCGTTGGCGCCTCGCCCCCCTGATGTGGCTCGTCGTGCTGGTTGCGTACAACTGCATTTGCTCTGCCCACTGGATCCGCGTCGAGCATGTCCCTCTCTACTTCTGGCCTTTCGGCAACGGATGCATGGCCAGCCTCATCATGGCCGGCGTCGTCACCTCGCTCATCTTTCTCGATGAAGTCCGTATCAGCGGACCCGCACGCAAGATGCAGGTCGGCGTTGTTATGGGGATTCTGGCCTTTATCGCCGGCTGGTTTCTCCGTCCGCTCGGCATCTCGAAGATTCGCGCCACACCGACCTGGGCCTTGTGGACCGTGGCCGCGTGTTGTCTGCTTTTCACCGCACTCTACTGGCTCTGCGATGTGAAGAAACACACGGGCTGGGCGTGGCTGGTGCGACCAGCAGGATCGAACACCCTGCTCACCTATCTGATCCCCGATATCTACTACTTCCTCGTCGCTCTGGTGGGAGCGGATTATTTAGAGGATCACTGGAATCATGGCTGGCCCGGCGTCGTCCGCGCCGTCGCATTTACAGTGGCCATGCTCCTGATCGCGCGCGCTGCCACTCGAGCGCGGCTGCGCATGCAATTATGAATAATCTGGCGGTTCAGGGGCCCCGAGGGCTGCGCAAGTGAACAGCTTCTTCTGCTGCTTCATTCGGAATCTCTCTGATCGACTCAGAAAGGGAGGCCGAGGACGGTGTAACACAACTGCCTCTCGCCGCATCCCACCCTCAGGGCTCAGGTATCCTGATTCATTCAAACGGTCGCGTACCCAGGAGATGGCGATGTTGCGCCTTGTTGACAGTCTCTCTTCCTTCGCTTTGAGTGGGCTCCGCCGTGCGGGACTCGTTTGCCTTGCGACTCTGCCCCGTTGCGGGGCCGCCATCGCGGCGCTTATCGTTCTGTCGGCCTTCGGTTCGTGGGCTATCGCCCAGAGCGGTTCAGCCACATCTCCGGCTGACAGCGTTAACCCGCTGATCGGCACCGGAACCGGTCCCGGTGACACCATCAATCTGTTTCCAGGCCCAACGCTGCCCTTTGGAATGGTGCAGCTAAGTCCGGATACCGAGGACCGAGGCTTCGGCTATCACTATGCTCAAGCCGTCATTCACGGCTTCAGCATGACCCACATGAGCGGCGTCGGCTGCCCGAATGATGGCGAAGTCTTCTTCACCGCGACCACCGGGCCCGTGAAAACCCAGGTAACCGATTTTCAGTCGCCCTATTCGCACAGCGAGGAAGCAGCCTCGCCAGGGTACTATCGCGTCCGTCTCGCTCGCTGGAATATCTCCGCCGAGCTGAGCGCCACCGACCGCACAGGCATCGTTCAGTTCACTTTCCCCGCCGGTCAACCGGCCAACATCCTTGTGCCGATTAGCCACACGCTCAATCACACCATGGCGGCCTCCATTCGACTGGTAGGGGATCACGAAGTCGAAGGCTATGTGGAGAATCAGGCGTTCTGCAACGTCAGCCAGACTTACAAAGTTTACTTCGATATGACCTTCAGCCGTCCATTCAGCTCGTATGGAACGTGGAATGGCGCGCCCTATGGAGGCCCGGGCACGGTTACCGCGAGCAGTCGCTCGGCCAGCCAAGACAGCCATGATCAGTGGATTGGAGCGTACGCAACCTGGCCCGCATCCTCTCATTCCCGGGCGATTACCGCCAGAATCGGGATCTCTTACGTCGATCAGGCCGGCGCCAGCGACAATCTGAGAGCTGAATCGAAGGGTAAGAGCTTTTCAGCCATCCGCCATGAGGCGGAGAGCGCCTGGAACAAGGCGCTGCGCGTGATCGATGTCTCCGGCGGAATGCCCGCTGAACGCACCGTCTTCTATACGGCTCTCTACCACAGCCTGATGATGCCGAGTCTTTACAACGATGCCGACGGCCGCTATCTCGGATTCGATGACCGCATCCATCATGTGGTTCCCGGCCACAATGTCTACGATAACTATTCAGGGTGGGACATCTACCGCAGCCAGATGCCGCTGGTCGCGATGATCGATCCACAGCGCATGCAGGACATCGCTGCTTCCATTGCGCTCATGTACCAGCAAGGGGGCTGGGTGGGCCGATGGCCACAGGTGAACCGTTATACCAATGTTATGGCGGGCAGCCCTCTCAGCGTCGTGCTGGCCACGGCATGGCTGGACGGCCTTCATGGCTTCGATATGGATACCGCCTGGAAAGGAATGTTGCTGGACGCGACGCAGGCGCCGCCTCCCGGTAAGCCCTATGCGGGCGAAGCTGGCATCGACTGGATCAACAAGATCCATTACGTCCCGAACGATAAGGTCCAGTATGGTTCGGTCTCGCAGATGCAGGAAGATTCCATAGCCTATGCTTCCCTGTACTACCTGGCGAAAGATCTGGGCAAAACCGCTGATGCGAAGATGCTCTACCAACGCGCGCTCGGTGTTCGCAATGTGTTCGACCCGCAGGATCGCTTTTTCCGGCCGCGCAATGCCGACGGTCAATGGGTCCCCAAATTCGATCCCAACCAGGAGGAGCATGGCTTCATTGAAGGCTCCGGCTGGCACTATCAGTGGTTCGTTCCCTCCGACCTTGCGTGGTTGGTGCAGGCGGTTGGCCGTGAACCTTTCAACCAGCGCCTCACCCAGTTCTTTAGTTACCCAAAACCAGGCTGGTACGGCCAGTACTATAACCCTTATAACGAGACGGACCTCGAAGCTCCGTTCGAGTTCAACTTCTCGGGCGAACCGTGGCAGTCCCAGCGAGTGGTGCGGCGGGTACTCAAAGAGAATTACACTAACGATCCCAACGGCATCCCAGGCAACGACGACTGCGGCGAGATGTCATCCTGGGCGGTGTTCAGCATGATGGGCCTGTACCCGGTCGATCCTGCCAGCCTTGCTTATGAACTGGTGAGCCCGCTCTTCCCGAAGGTCGTCATCCATCTGCACGCTCCCTATTCGGGCAAGGACTTTACCATCGAGGCCGGGAGTGTCCCTGAAACGAATCCCTACATCCAGAGCGTTCAGTTCAATGGGCAGGCACATGATCAGGACTGGATCTCGTTTCATGACATCGCGGCGGGAGGCACGTTGCATTTCAACCTCGGTGCCACTCCCAACCGCGCCTGGGCTGCTGGTGCGCAGGACGCCCCGCCTTCCCTGAGCCAGTCTGCACCTTAGTGTCCCAATTACAAACCGCGAATCCCAGCTAGTCGAAGGGTCGCCTTCGTCGAAGGAACCCGTGCCGGATTGAGTGGGCGCCGGGTTTGCCATGCCTTGCTAATGCAATAGTCCTTAGCAACCGGAACGGAGAAACCTGCGTCTATTAACTAACATGTAAATAGACAACGACACGATCGGGCCCGACTCAAAGCCTCTCCCCGGATCTTCGACTTCAGGAGTGCTCAGGTGACCTATGTGTTTTGCCGTGATTCAGCAGCCCGCAATCGCGGGCTAAGGTTCGGTGCGTCCAGTTTCTCTGCAGGAACCGGACTCCTGATCGGATGCGCATGGTTCCTGTGCATCCTCTCTTTGGGCAACGGGTTCGCTCCCGCGGCATTCGGACAAACCACCAGTTCCTCCATTGCCGGCACGGTGGTTGATCCTTCGGGAGCCGTGATTCCGAATGCCAGAATCAGTGCCCGCAACGATGCCACCGGTCAGGCATCTTCCGCTACGGCCGATGCGCATGGCGGTTACACCATCACTAACATGCCGCCCGGCACCTATACCGTCACCGCTTCTTCTGGTGGCTTTCAGCCGGTTACGCAAAAGAACGTCATCGTCGATCCCAATATCGGCCGCCAGGTCAACTTCACGCTTCATCCTGGCAGCGCCAGCACTACGATCACCGTCCAGGCCAACGCCAATGTGCTGCAGACCCAGTCCGCCTCGGTCGGCCAGCTGGTCACGCGGCAGCAAGTCAAATCCATTGCGCTCAATGGTCGCAATCCCATCTATCTGTCGCAGCTCGAACCGGGCGTGACCCGCAACGCGCCTCTCACCTCGTTCAATTTCACACCCGACTTCAGCGGGCCGCAGATCAGCGGTGCCCGCAATGACTCGATCGCCGTTACCCTCGACGGCGCTCCTATGATCCGTACTCGCGGCAACGGCACCACCACCGGCGTCGCCGACGTCGATACCGTTTCCCAGATGCAGATCCTGTCCACTACTTATCCGGCCGAATATGGCGGCACCGACGGCGGCGTGCTCGCCCAAATCCCTCGCTTTGGCACCCAGCAGCTCCACGGCTCCGCCTATGAGTACCTGCGCAACTCCTTCTTCGACGCCAACACGTGGATCCGCAAGCAGTCCACCGACCCCACGACCGCCGACCACCCGGTCCCCTTCCGCTTCAATCAGTTCGGCTGGGTTCTTAGTGGACCGGTGGCCATCCCGCACGTTTATGACGGGCTTCGCAACAAGCTGTTCTTCCTCGTCGCGCAGGAATACCTGCGCTATCGGCAGACGCCCACCCAGACCGGCGTCGTTCCCACTGCGCTCATGCGTACCGGGAACTTCAGCGAGCTGCTCAAGCCCAATATCTTTTCCGCCCCGGTACAGATCGCCAATCCGACCACCGGCGCACCCTATCCGAATAACGTTATTACGGCGGGGCTCAGCCCGAACGGATTGGCTCTGCTGAATGCTTACCCGGCGCCCAACCAGAATCAGCCGGCCTATAACTGGGAAGATTCGGCACCCTATCCGCAGAACCAGAGAAAAGATACGGTTACCATCGACTATCTGCCGACGCCTAAGCAGCAGTTCCGCTTCTCGTTCCTGCACTACAACTACTACCAGGACAATCCCTTTTCCGGTAACTTCAACCGCACGCCTCAGGTCTGGCACTGGCCTGACGAAGTCGGCGTGCTTCATTACACCTGGACCATCAATCCCACTATGGTCAACGATCTCACCGTCTCCGGTTCCACTGACCATGTCACCATCAACTACGACGAATCCAGCGGCCTCTACAATCGATCCCAGTACGGTATTAACTTTCCCTATCTCTTCCCGGCTTCGCAGAAGCTGATCCCCAACAAGATTCCCACCATCGAGATTCAGAACTTCACCACTCTTGACGGCGGACCTTACCCCTCGCACTCGGGTGGCATCGTCACCAGCATTGCCGATCATCTCACGAAAGTCATCGGCAGTCACACACTGACTTTCGGTGGGCTGTGGGAGTATTCCGGCGAGAATAACTTCGATCAGATCGACGTCAGCAGTACCACGCCCGGCGCCACTAACAATCAAAACGGCCAGTTCATCTTCACCGCGCTCCACAACAACCAACCCACCTCCGGCGCGGCTGTCGCGAATGCCGCTCTCGGCATGTTCGATTCCTACGGTGAAATAGGCCAAAAATCCTATACGCTCTTCCGGGCTAACTCCGCTGAGTTCTTCGCCCAGGACAACTGGCGTGCCACACCGCACACCGTGATCGAGTACGGCGTGCGTTACAGCATCTTTCAGCCCTACTACGCGCCGTGGCGCAACCAGTCCATGTTCAATGCCGCCAACTACGATCCCGCCTCCGCGCCGAGCGTAAACCCCATCACGGGGACAGAATCCGGCGGCAATCCCTACGATGGCGTGGTGATCCCCGGCAACGGCTTCCCGAGCTCCGCGCGGGGACACGTTCCTGCATCCGTCCTCAACGGTCAGTACAGCGATCTGTTTCACGGCTATAGTGCGGCCTACTCGCCTACGGTGTGGAGCGACATCCAGCCGCGCCTCGGCATCACGCAGCAGGTCACACCCACTACGGTTGTGCGCCTCGGCGCCGGCCGATTCGTGCAGCGGCTGGGCGTCAATGACACGATCCAGCTCGGCGGGAACCCACCCTTCCAGGCGGCCGAGTCTGTCACGAACGGAAACGTCGACAATCCCGGCGGTGTCGGAACGAATCTCTATCCTCTGCAGCTCTCCTCGCAGGCCTATAACCTGCCCAGTCCGGAGGCCTGGGCGTGGAGCGCCAGCGTCGAGCAGGACATTCCCAGGCTTGCCACGCTCACTGTCTCCTATGTTGGCCGCCGCGGCCTGCATCTGCAGCAACTGGAAAACGTCAACGAGCTCCTCCCTGGAACCATTCAGGCCAACCCCGGCGTTATCGCGCCCGACGCGCTCCGCCCCTACAAAGGCTTTGCCTCGATCATCGAGTCCTCCGACCGTGGCAGCTCGATGTACAACGCCATGCAGGTGAACCTCAAGCGCCGCATGACGAACAACCTGCTCTTCGGCGTGGCCTACACCTGGTCCAAGTTGCTCGATTTTGGTTCCAGCCGTGGTTACGAGCTGCCCGATGTCTATAACCCGCGCATCGATTATGGGCCGGCCGATTTTGATTTACGTAATGTCCTGGTTGTCGATTATGTGTGGAATATGCCCTACGCCAACCATGCCCAACACTGGCTTGTACGGAACGCCCTGGGTGCCTGGCAACTCTCCGGCGTCACCCAGGCGCAGACCGGTCAGCCTTTTTCCGTTACCGACGGCAACGACTACGCCGGCGTCGGCCCCGGTGCAGGTTCCCAGCTCTGGGCTCCTGTGAAAGCGGTCCACGTGGGCAAGAAATTCGGATCGGGTGACTGGTTCGATCCCATGGCCTTCGAGAATCCCGATGGCTCCCCGGCGCCCCCGGCATCCGGCACGTTCGCCCCGCGCGGCAGCCGCAACGAGTGGTACAACCCCGGCTTCCAAAGCTGGAACGTTGCCCTGCAGAAGCCGTTCCATGTCGTGCCGGGTCACGAAGACCAGGTGCTCACATTCCGCGCCGATGCTTTCAACTTCACTAACCATCCGAACCTCGACACCTCGTCCAATGCTCCTGGCATGACCACGCCTGGCAGCGGCACCTTCGGTGAGATAACGACCAAGGGACAGACTTACTCCTCCGATCGCGAAATGCAGTTCATGCTGCGGTATTCATTCTGATCGAGAGGGTTTTCTGCAACGTGGGCGGCCTGCATCTTCTTTGCCGGCCGCCTCGACCTTTTTGGTCAGTTAAATTGTTGATGTGAAGGGTCGGGGAGAGAGAGGATCTGAACCTCCGATCCCTTATCCAGAAATCGCAAACGCATTCAGGATCAGTAACTCACAATCAATTCGACGCTCGGCTCGATCTACAGCAACGTGACGGGACGCAGATCGATGAACTCCGCCCGACTTAAGGCTTACAGATAGACCCACCTCTATTCAACGACCGCGGAGCGGAGCAGGTCCACAGTAATCGGCGGATGGTCGGAAAGGCGGTCCGGTGTCGACTGGTTCAGCTCGCGCATGGTGCGTGGGAAAGCAGGGGCCAGGAGCCATGGTTGATCGCCCCCGGGTGGGCTCTCCGTATACGGTTTGACGAAAATCCAGTCGAGCTTGAATCGGCCAACGAGACCACCATAATCTCGTGCGAAGGCATAGGTGGGAATGAAACCCTTCCGAGCGCGTTCATTGCTGTCGGCGAGGGTTCCTCCGCGACCGTTCAGAGTCCGGCCGGGTTCTCCGCGAAAATCGAAACTGCGGCCATCGGCAAAAGGGAATCTTTCAACGCTCCGGAATAGCGGCTGCTCGCGGTTCGTCCAGACGACAGGCAGATGGAAGACGGTCGGATCGTTATAACCATGCCAGTAGTGCGCGGGAGTCAGCATATGCCGCCAGATACCCAGAGGATGGAACCAGGAAATTGTCTGGCCAATCCAGAATTGATAGTCGGTAACGCGGCTCATGATTTCGTTGCGGACCGAGGCGGGCGTGTTGGTTCGTCCGGTTGTGTTGAGATCGCCGGCGAGCACCACCGGATTGCGTATCGATCGGATTTCCGCCAGCAGAGCTCGCATCTGGCGCCGGCGGCAGGCGGGAGCGCAGCGGTTTTCGAGATGCGTGGCGACAACGGTCACCTGCCCCCCGGGAGCCGACGGGATGACGAGATTCACGATGAGCGCCATGCGTCCGCCGTGACGGATCTCGCGATCGATTCGTTCACCGAAGAGCCGCTGCACAGTCCACCGCTTGCCTTTCTCGAGACGCGCCGCTTCCTGCGCCTCCTTTCCATACCAGTCGTAACAAACGGGGAGCCGTACGATGCGTGCGCTCCTGATGGGATAGCGGCTGAGAACCGCAGTGCCATGCAGCCCGCGGTAGCGGTCCGGATCCACGTGCAGATCGCTCTGCAATTGCCGGGTTTCGTCGGCGTCGGGCAGTTCTACCTTTTCCGTACCGAGCGCGAAGATCGGATCCAGTTCGACGAATTCCACGCCAAAGCCGAAATTCATGTGCAGCGCAGTCGCCAGTTCCGCGGAGACGTTGCGGTACTGGGTGCGCTTCATCCCCCAGTCGGCTTCGTTGAGAACCAGCACATCGACTGCCTGCAGCGCAGCCAGCTGCGCTTCGACTGTTTTACGCCGGGGCTCGCTCAGATGGTTTGTCCCGGCCAGATATTCGAACGCGTAGGAATCCGTCAGGGCGGCGCGGATGAGGTCGAAGTTCAGACCGCGTTCGATGTTCCACTGCCCGACGCGCAGAATTTCGCTGGAGGGATTTTGTGGATCGGGGCG
Source organism: Acidobacteriaceae bacterium (assembly GCA_036267395.1). Taxonomy (GTDB): domain Bacteria; phylum Acidobacteriota; class Terriglobia; order Terriglobales; family Acidobacteriaceae; genus Palsa-343. Next base: position 90,472 of record DATAWD010000038.1, read on the forward strand.
GCGGCTCGCGTCGTTATCGACGAAAGGTGTGTCGAGCAGAGTCTTCAGCTGCCCTCCGAGAGGGCCGTCAGGATGCGCCGTGCCTGAGAGCACCACCAATTCGTCAAACGCAAGCAGCGGCGGCCCCTGAGCGGCAGACGCAACCCGCTGGGAATCTGCGCCCGGTATGCGACCTTCTATTTGTCCAGGCGAAGAGTTCGCCGCCACGGCCAGAGACATAGCGGTCCAGAGAAAGACGGAGGATCTCATCCTTCACCGCCCAGTTGCGCTGCCGTTCGCCCGCGGGGAGGTGTGCGCATCGTCGCCGGCAACGTCTCCGGCGAAAGGACAGCGAGGCGAGCCTGCCAGCGAAAAGCAGCGCGCACGAGAAAGACGTTGAGCGATATGGACAGCAGGGACGCGGCGATGATCGCGCTGAAGATTTCATCGGTCACCAGGCCGGAGGTGCGCGCCACCTGCACCAGGACGAACGACAGCTCGCCGATCTGCGTAAGGCCCGCGGCGACTACGATCGCGGTGCGGAGCGAATAGCGAAAAATCCTGACCACCGCGCTCCAGACGAGGAACTTGCCGAGGACGATCAGCGCCAGCATCCAGGCGAGGAACGACAGATTGTGCAGCAGGGTTCGGGGTTCGATGAGGGTTCCGAGGGAGACAAAGAAGAGGGCAACAAAGGCGTCGCGGAGCGGAACGAGCTGCGTATAGGCATCGTGAAGATCGTCGAGGCCGCTGAGGGCAAAGCCGGCAAGGAAAGCGCCGAGCGCCACGGAGAATCCGGCAGCCTCAGCGAGCGCGGCTGTTCCAAGGCAGACAGCAATGGCGGCCAGCAGAAACAGCTCGGTGTCGCAGGTGGCCTTCACTTTGCGCAGAACGCGGGGAATGACTTTAATGGCTGCGAAGGTCAACGGAGCGAGGAGCAGAAGGGCTTTTCCAAGGATCCAGGCGGCCCGCAGGAGTTTGCCGTCTCCGGGGCCGGCCAGGATCGGCATCAGCACGGTCATGCAGATGACGGCCAGATCCTCGACGAGCGTGATGCCGATCATGACGCGGCTATAGGTTTGGGTGAGTCTTCCGGAGCTGCTGAGCAGACGCGCGAGGACCATGGTGCTGGCTACGGAGACGGCCGCACCGATAACCAGCGCTTGGGGAACGGTCCAGCCGGGAATTCTGCCCGCGGCCATGGCCAATCCGATGACGGCCAGGATACCGAGGGGCGCGCCGAGCAGCGCCACCCACTTCACGCGCAGCAGATCGCGGAGGGAGAACTCAAACCCGATCGAGAACATCAGGAGAACAACGCCCACCTCGGCGAAGACCTCAAAGGTATGCACGCTGGAGAGGTGTGGCCCGGGGGTGAAGGGACTGATGACCAACCCGCCCAGCACGAAGCCCAGAATGAGCGGCAGGCGCAGGCGCCAGGCAACGCTGCCGCCACAGAGAGCGGCGAGAAAAATATAAGTCAGGTCGCGAAAGAGCAGCGGGTTCGATTCCAAGGGGTGTATCTCCGTTCAGCCGGCTGAAGGAAACCGGTTGTGTTTACGGGGCCGTGGGCGCATGGCCCTGAGCCGGCCGCTCCAGCAAAGCGGTGACGATGTATCGCTGAGGCGCTCGGCCCAGGTAGTGGAATGGATAGCAGGTGACGAGGGTGAGCGAAGGCACGGGGCGAGGATCGAGCACAGAGACGTTGTCCGGCATCACGATCTGCGTCTGTTCGACGACGTAGGTCTCGACTCCCGACGGAGTTTGCAGCTCGACGGGATCGCCGATGCGCAGCTTGCCGAGGTTGCGGAAGAAGCCATCGCGGTGAGCGGCGATGCCGATGTTGCCGGCCTGTCCGGGCAGAGCGGTTCCCGCAATCCGCCCGGCAGCGTGGTTGAGGGTGAGGGCATCGGTTCCCTCGAGGACGGGTACGTCGAGACGAATACTGGGAATGCGAAGCACGGCGAGCGGGCTTCCCGGCACGATTTCGGCCACGGCGGCGGCGCGGCTTTCATCGGAGGCGGTTTTGGGTTCCAGCGATGGGTTCTCCGCAGGAGCCGGAGCTGTCAGGCCTGACGCAGGGAAATCCTTCAATAGTGTGTGGGAGATGAGATAGCGCTCGACCTGGGCGGCCGCAAAGATGGCGAGCAGGATTACGCCGGTCGCCAGCAGCACGACTTCGATAGAGGTCCGGACCCAACCGCCCGAACGCGGCGTTTCGGCGGCATGAGCCTGCGATCCATTCGTCATGTTCCGGCGATCGGACACGGTATCTTCTCCTTTCCAGTCCAGTTCAGGACGCAAGCGGCTGCCGCGTCGATTCGCGGCGCGCGCCACCGAAACCGGTTGGCAGCGACGATGCGAGTTTCGTACGCGCGCGGAACAGGCGCGATTTGGCGGCACTAACGGAGATGTCGCAGAGCCTCGCGGTCTCCTGGACCGAATGCTGGTCCAGCGTGTGCAGTTGCATCGGCTGGCGCAACATAGCGGGTAACCGGTTGATATGCTTGCGAAGGCTTTTGACTCCGTCACGCCGGAGCGCCAGCTCCTCAGGGCCGGGTCCGGCATCGCGCAGGAAGGCAACCGGCTGGAGTCCGGCACGGTCTTCGCCGTCCTCGAGCGAGACGGCCGCGGCCGTCCTGCGTTTGCGGAGAACCATCAGGGATGAATTGATGGCAATACGTGTGAGCCAGGTGGATAAGCTGGAGCGGCCGCCGAAGTCGCCGCAATGCGTGAAGGAGCGGAGGAAGGTATCCTGCAGGGCGTCTTCCGCATCCTCCCGGTTGCGCGTGATCCGCCAGGCGACGGTGAGGAGCCGGCGAGAGTGCGAACGCCAAACCTCTTCCAGCAGGAAACGGGTTTCTTCTGTGCGCATCGCGTCCTCCGATGGTGTTGCGTGCGACGTGTGATCGCTCCATGCAGTCATGGGAAGGAATCTCCCGGGGCCGCGCCGCTCGGCCGGAGCTGAAGCGGCGCGGGTCGATGGTGGTTGTTTTACTGGCCGGTGGTTGACTGCGTGCGTGCCTGGTCCTGGTCCGGGACCCAGACCGCATCCGGCGCCGCCAGACGGACTCCGGCCAGCTCAGTGTTCAGACGGACCGCCTGCAGCCCGGGCTTTTTTCCGGGCGTCGCCGAAAAGCTGAGCAGGTACTGGTGGTCAAGCACCTTCTCGAGGCGATTGAAGTAAGGCGACAGGCTGACAGGGTTGCCGAGTCCGAGATAGTACGACTCGCCGCCGGTTTTTTCCGAGACGCGAGTCATGTCGCTCTGTCCGCTGACTGCGGTCCAGTGGCTGCGGTGCCACCGGCCAATACCGGGCACGTAGATCGTGTGGATAATCGTGCCCGTCCGCTGCGCGACGGCGCTAGCGGTATCGGCATCTGGATTCCGGTGCAGGCCATGCCACCCCGGGTGCCAGTTGCGGCCGGCATGGTCGATACCGTCGGTGAGCACGACGATCTCCCGGCGGTTGTCGGAGGCCGGCCAGCTCTTCATGAGGCTCGTGACCGAGAGCCAGGGACTGCCGTAAGCGCCAGGCGTGCCCATGGGCAAACGCAGCGCCCGGACTGCGCGGGCATGATCCAGAGTCAGGTCCTGGACAATCTGCACGGTGGCATTTCTCATGTAGCCGACGCCAATGGCGGCCGACGAGGGTTGCCGGTTGATGAAGTCCTTCACGTCGGCGAGATGCGAACCCAGCCGTGCATCGGAAGCCTCATCGATCAGGATGAATAGCTCCAGTCCTGCCCTTTGTCCCTGGGCGGGCACCCACTTCGTTACCTGCACGCGCTCCTTGCCCTGGCGGACGATGACATCCTCGGGGTTGATCGAGGGCATCCGTTTCCCTTCATCCACGCTGGCGGTAACGGTGGTAGTGACCTGTACAACGTTGCCCGCTGTACCGGCTGCTGCGTACAGCGAGGGGATCGCGAGTGCGCAGCCTGCAAGGACGGCAGCCGCCCAGCGATAGAACCGGTGGGTTCTTAGAAGTTTCATGACATCCTCCTCGGACGATGATCGTCCTGCGGCTCTCCTTGCCCGGCGAAACCTCGCGATGGAAGCCGGCCGGGCAGTGGAGAACGGGTTAGCTGGTCGTGGTTCTGCGGGTAAGCCGCAGACCGAGATAGAGCGACAGAGAGATCAGCCCGAACAGTCCGATCATGGGAAGCGGACTGGCGGTCTGAGGCAGGGTCGCACGGGCCCATGCATGCTCAGCGGTCACCGTGCCGACCGGAGTGGGGTCAGGGGTAAGCTCCGGCAGTCGGGGAAAGAGGAGCACGCCGACGAGCCTCGGCAGAGGCGGCGGAGGAGCCTGGCCCACCGTCGTCTTATTCTGCGAGACCACGGTGTGCATGTCGTCGGTGACAACGGTCGCCTCGAAGGTCATGCCGCGCCGCAGGTCGTGGACCGTCCTCGGTTCGCCATTGACGTAGAACTTTGCATGACCGGGAACCCGGAAGAGGTGATTCTTGCCGTCAGGCAGAGACACGATGACTGTGTTCGGAGCATTCACGTGCCAGATTTTGCCCTTGATCGTCTGCACCGAGTTGACGTAGTGCGGAGTCGTGGTGGTGGTGATCGTCTGGGTCAGCAGGGTGCCGGCCTTCAGGTCGCGAACGCTGACATTCCTTCCGTCGACGTTGAAGACGTCGCTTTCGGGAACGATCATGTGCTCGACCTTGCCGTTATCCAGCTTCAGCACCAGATCGCTGCCCTCGACGTAGACGACTCCCGCGTTGCGCACCGAAGTTTCAATCTCGGGCGTTCCCGGTTGAATCGTGGTTGCGGTTGTGTCCTGGGCAGCGGCGCGGGGCGGGCTGCTCACCAGGATGAGAGCGCCGACTGCTCCCAGAGCGAACCAGCGCGACAATAGTTTCAGAGTATTCATAGCCTTTCTCTCTTTCTTCCTCGAAGGGGAGTACCGACTGCACGTCGGACGCTCGGCAACATTCCTTCTGTATGGAGCGCATGGAGAGAATCGCATTGCGGGGCGCGGTGAACATCGCCCAATGGAGTGCCTGTTTTTCCCCACTTTGGTGTGCCATGCGATTCTGCTGAAGCGAAAGACTTTGGGACGCGTGGACGGGATTAACCCCCACGATCGTGGGGGTTGCCGGCCGCCGCAGTGTGCCCCAATGGGCTGCGAAGCAGTCCGCGCAGCTAACCGCACTCGATCCGGTGGGCTCTCGATTGATTCCTCTTCAGGACATGGCTATTCTGACAGCGCAGATGTGCGGTTTACTGACGCGATCCTCTGCTCCCCGCTCGTCTCCTGTTCGGGCTCCTCAACTGAATGGCGTACAGCTCGACGGGCGCTGCGTTCGCGTCAACAGCGATCGTGAGGAAGAACATGCGTCGCGCCTGCTCGCATCTCCTGATACCCGCCCTCGCGGCGCTGGCGGCGTTCGCTCCTGCGCGAGGGTACAGCCAGGTCGGGAGTGGCTCCATCGTGGGCCACGTGACCGGCTCCGTCGGCGCGGCATTAGCCGGGATCACGGTGAGCGTAACCAGCCCCGCGCTGCAGATGACCAGCGTGCAAACCGCCACCGACGATCGCGGCACTTACCGTTTCCTCCATCTGCCGGCTCCGGGTGTGTACACCGTGACCCTGGAAGGAAAGGGGTATCTCACCCAATCCCGCGTGGGGCTTCAATTGCAGGCCGGGTTTGAGATGAGACTGGACGTCGTAATGCACCGAGGCTCGCTGTCGGAAACGGTTACGGTGAGCGGTGCGACACCCGTCCTCGACCCGGTCGATACTTCCACAAACACGGTCCTGCAATCGCAGGAAATGGAAGATGCTCCCCTCGGCGCGGGACTGCAGGAGGTGCTGCCGATGGCGGCGGGCCTTTCCCTCGTCGGAACCCCCGATGTTGGGGACAGCAACCTGGCTAACCGCGCTGAAACCGTTACCGACGGCGCACTGCTGGAGCCAACCATCGATGTGGAAGGGATCGATGTGACGACCAATCACGATCTGGACACAGCAGTTTATGTCGATACGTACGGGCTGGCCGAAGTCCAGGTCTCCGCATCCGGTAACAATGCGAATGTCGGATTTCCCGGGGCCTGGGTTGCGGCGCAGTTGAAGTCCGGGGCGAACCGTTTCCATGGCTCGGTGGCGGGATCTTACGAAAGCCCGGATTTTCAGTCCAGCAATGTCACGCCGGCCCTGGCGGCGCAGGGGGTCACCGTCAGCAATCCGCTGCGCAGCTATTACGACGTTGCCGGAGATCTGGGTGGACGAATCGTTCCCAAAAAACTCTGGTTTTACACCGGTGCGAGCCGGCAGGCGATCCGCCAGGGACTCTTTGGTTTCGTGAGCGGACCCAATGCCTCCGGGTGCTGGACCTGCCTGGACGCGCCGCAGGCGAGTGTGGACACATCGCTGTGGGAATCGAACCTCAAACTCTCCTGGCAGCCGGATTCGGCCACGCGTCTGGTGGCTGCATGGATCCACTCGGAGAAGTTCCTCAATGCTTTTCCCGCATCCAGCACGGTGCCCCTGCCGTCGTCCCTCATCGAGCATCAGGGGATCGAAGTATGGAAGCTTGAAATCGACAAAACCCTCTCGCACCGCATGTTCCTCGAGGCAGTGGGCGGATTTGGCGGCTACGATGCGCACTATAGGACGCAGCCGGGCAGCGACGTGCGCGGGCATCCGAGCAGTGAAGAGCTCACCACCGACCTGTTTACCGGGCCTGCTCCCGGACCGAGCAACCGGCCCCAGGGTCGTTACGAGACGCACGGGGACATCAGCTACTCTCGCGGTTCCCATCTGGTTCGGCTGGGCGGAGACTTCACATGGGAGGAGGGTGCAACCCGGGTCACGCAGAACGAGGCCGGCGGCGACTACCTGCTGCTCTTCGACCAGGGGCAGCCCTCCGAGATCCAACTGTTCAATTATCCGGTCACCCCCGTGAATCTCCTCCACAGCCAGGCTCTCTTCGCGACCGACTCCTGGAAACTGGCCCGCGTCGCACTGAATCTGGGGGTGCGCTGGGAGCGTTACCGTTCCTTTTATCCCGCTGAGAACAAGCCAGGAGGACCATTCAGCAGCGCCAGCGTATTTCCGAGCCGGAGTCTGCTCACGTGGGAAGACGTTGTGCCGAGGATCGGCGCCGCCTGGGATTGGTTCGGCGATGGCAGGACTCTGCTGAAGGGATCCTTCGGAATCTTCGGCGACACGATGGGCGACCTGTGGGCGAATCTCTTCAATCCTGATGCGCAGGTGACGACCAGCTACACATGGAATGGACCGTGTGTAGCGACTGGCTTCGACAATGTCTCCTGGAATAACACGAGCTGCGATGTCAGTCCGGCAACACTGGCCGGGCTCAATCCCGCGAGCCCGGCATTCATCAGCGCCGTCGGAGGCCTGAATGAACTGAATAATCCGGACCTGCGGGAGGATAAGACCTGGGAATATGCGGGCCGTCTGGAACGCCAGCTGGTCCCCGACACTTCTCTCAGTATCGGATATCTCGCGCACCGCGTTTACGACCTGTACAGCTCGCAGGAACCGACAACCGATTCCACGGCGGACGGAATCCAGATTCTTCGTCCCTATTCCGTCTATACGATTCCAGGAATGTTCACCGATTCGCTCACCGGCTCGCGCGTGACGATCTACACCTTCGCGCCGGCGTGGGCGGCACCCCGGTTCAACGAGTTCGAGATCGTGAACGCGCCGCACGGCCGTCCGGATACGTTTCAGACCGTTTCGATCGCCGTGAACAAGCGCTATTCGAAGCGCTGGAATCTCCTCGGTTCCTTCTGGCTCACTAAGAATCACGAATGGATCCAGGCCATTCAACCCACGCCTAACGACATCCAGTTCCCGGTCGACAATACCTGGAACTGGGAGGCCCGAGCCAGCGCCTGGTGGTTCCTGCCCTGGGGCTTGCAGCTGAACGGTTTCTATCGCGCAGAGTCCGGTGTTCCCGGACAGCGGACGGAAACGTTCTCCAGTCCACTGCTCCTGCAGGGTCCCGTCAAGCTGCGGATGCAGCCGTTTGGAGCACAACGCGGTCCGGTGGTTGCACTCACCAATCTTCGAGCCGAGAAAGTCACTGGCCTGACGGACACCGTCAGTCTTGATGTCAGCGCGGCTCTCTACAATGTGTTCAACACCAGCGCGGCGACAAGTACGAGTTATCTGACGGGCCCCACCTACCGGCAAACGACGGGCATCGTCTCGCCGCGCGTGGGGCGAGTCGGCCTTGAGCTGCACTTCTGATGTTGGGAATGAACAGGGCGAACCTCATGGGGATTCATGCGAGCGGCCGTTGGGTGGGAGCGTGCGGGGTTCTGTTGCTCGTGCTAACCAGCTGTGCCTTCGGTCTCGACCCAAATCGCACCATCGACCAGTTCTTCCACACAGCCTGGACCATCGGCGACGGCGCTCCCAGCGGCATCACTGAGATTGTGCAGACCAGCGACGGATTCCTCTGGCTGGGCACCCAGACCGGGCTGATCCGCTTCGATGGAATTCGCTTCGAGCATTATGAGCCTCTGCATGGCGAACTGCCTTCCAGCACGGTTACGTCTCTGCTGGCTACCCCCGACGGCGGGCTATGGATCGGCTTCGTGCCTCACGGGGTCGCGTTCCTGAAAAAGGGAAGCGTGACGACCTATGAACCGAGAGACGGCCTCCCGCTGGCTTCGGTGTACGCTCTGGGGCGCGACCCGGAGGGTGGCATCTGGGCGGGAACCACGCGCGGCGTCTTTCGCTTCCATGGGCGGCGCTGGCAAGCGGCGGCCGAGGACTGGGGTCTGCCGCGAGTGGCTGCCGAGCATTTCTTCCTCGACCGGCAGGCAAGGTTCTGGATTTCAACTCTGGATGGGCTGTTTTTCCTGCCGCCCCATGAACGAAGATTCCGCCGCTTCTCCTCCCTGCCTGCGCGGCTCGCGGAGTCGCGCGCTGGAACGCTGTGGATCGCCGGGGGACGACAGATACGCGGACTACCGGCGACGGCGACCATTTCGGCAGATTCTTTGCAGGCGAAGCAGATACCGCTGATGGCTAATGGTCTTCTCGTCGATCGGGACGATACGCTGTGGATTCAGACTCGCGAAAAAGGAATTGCCCGCATCTCCGCTCCCGACGCGCTTCCCAGCCGGCGTATCGAGGACAGCGATTCTGTCATTCAGCGGTTCGGGCAGGAACAGGGTCTCAGCGACGACCGGGTAACCGATGCCTTCGAAGATCGCGAAGGCAACATCTGGGTGGCCACGCGCGGCGGCCTCGATCGCTTTCGACCGGCCAATCTTGTGCCCGGACCCTTTCCTTACGGCAGTGGAGGACAGGATCTGGCCCTCGTCCCGGCTCCGGATGGAAGCATCTGGGCGGGTAGTCTTGGGCAGCCTCTCATGCGCTTCAGCCGCGATGGCCTTTCCTTCCTCGGCGAAAGCCGCAATGTCACCTGTGCCTGGCGCGATACAGATGGAAGCCTGTGGTTTGGCGAGGACAGCGGGCTTCTCCATGTCGTACGGGGCAAGTTCGAGAACATCGCTCTGCCTTCTTCCATCAACCTCAGGTTGAGGTGGGGAGTCCAGTCGACGGCTCGGGATGCGGCGGGGGGCCTCTGGATCTCAGTTTCCGAGAATGGAGTGTTCCGACTGAAAGACGGCAGGTGGATACAGTGGGGTGGCGTTGCCGACTTGCCCCGTCGCACTGCGGTCATCCTTTGGGCTGATCCGGGTGGACGGCTCTGGTTCGGCTATACGGTGAACGAAGTGGCCGTTTTAGACGGGGCCCGGGTTCATCGCTGGTCCGCGGCCGAAGGCCTCAATATCGGAACCGTGGCAGCTTTCGGCGGCACCGGCAGCCACCTCTGGGTCGGAGGAGAGAGAGGTCTGGCCGGCTTCGACGGCAGCCGATTTCACATGCTCCTTACGACCATCCCCAGAGGATTTCGCGGCGTCTCCGGCATCGTCGAACTTTCCGGCGGGGATCTCTGGATCAATGAGGCCGATGGTGTCGCGCATATCGCCGGGGACGAAATGCGCCGCTGGCTTCGCGATCCGAAGCACGAAGTCAAAGGAGAGCTCTTTGATTTTCGCGACGGGTCCCCTGGCAGCGCCTCGCCCATTCGTCCCCTGCCCTCCGAAGTTCTCACCAGGGATGGAAAGATCTGGGTCAGTGGTACCAGCGGTACAGCGTGGATCGATCCGGCTCACATCGAGCGCAATCCTTATCCTCCGCCAGTTGCGATTGAGTCGATCGACGTGGACGATCACGACTATCGTCCCGGCGCCCCTGTGACCCTTCCGGTATTGCCCTCTGACATCGAAATTCAGTACACGGCCCTCAGCCTCTCGATTCCCGCACGGGTCCGCTTTCGCTACCAGCTCGAAGGCTACGACAAGACCTGGCAGGATGCCGAAGACCGGCGCTCCGCCTTCTACACCGGCCTCGGCCCAGGACACTATACCTTTCGTGTCATCGCCTGCAACAACGATGGAGTGTGGAACGAAACCGGCGCAGCTGCCGAGCTGATCGTGCCTCCCGCCTGGTTCCAGACAGACTGGTTTCGGGTTCTCTGCGTGCTCACCGCCGCTTTTGTGCTCTGGCTGTTCTATCTTCTCCGCCTCCGGCAGTTGGCGTTGCAGATGCAGGGTCGACTGCGCGAACGGCTCGCGGAGCGGGAGCGCATTGCCCGCGAGCTGCACGACACTCTGCTGCAGGGAATCCAGGCGCTGGTGCTGCGCTTCCAGGCAGCCAGCAATCGCATTGCCCCCGGCCATCCGGCGCGCCAGGCGATGGAAGAGGCTCTCAACAGCGCCGACCAGATCATGAACGAAGGGCGCAGGCGCGTGACCGATCTGCGGGCGACCGTAGAATCGCCGCGCGCCCTGCTCCAGGCCCTGCAGGCGGCAGGCGACGAGCTTGCTCGCGACCGCCCGTCGACAAACTTCCGGCTCATTGTGCACGGCACGCCGCGTGAACTGCAGCCGCTTGTGTACGAAGAGACGTACTGGATCGGGCGCGAGGCGCTTCTCAACGCTTTCTACCACGCCAACGCCCGTAGTATCCGGGCCGAGCTGTATTACAGCGGCAGAGAATTGCTGTTCCGCATCGGTGACGACGGCCAGGGCATGGGCGCGCAGATTCTGAAAGACGGCGGCACTCCCGGGCATTGGGGATTGCGGGGCATGCGCGAGCGGGCGGAAAAGATCAGAGGCCGGTTGCAGGTGAACAGCCAGGCCGGAACGGGAACCGAAGTGATCCTCCGCATCCCGTCTGCGGCCGCCTATCGTTTTGGATCGCGGCGCTGGTTCGGCTTCCTCGCGCGAGGTAACCGGCCGCCGCGGTGAGGGCGCGGTCCGCAGCATCAGGGTGCGCCCTCCGGCACGGCATTACATCGCGCCCAGAGTCATATCCATTCGCGCGGTCCGATTCATGCCCCGCCCCGCTCCGGAGACCTTGCCGAGGAGCACGCGCAGGCGCGAGCTGGGCCCTGCGCCCTTGGCGTAGAACGCGTCCGCTGTAACGCCGGCCGGGACGCCGTCGCCGTTGTAGCCGCCGCTCATCGCAACCAGCGGCACTTCCGGGTGCAGGCGCCGCACAATTGACAGCAGCTCATAGCCGTTCATGCCCGGCATCTCGAGATCGGACAGGAGGATGTCGGGTTTTGCCCGGTAAATTTCGACGAGTGCGGCGAGCCCGTTCTGCGCCGTCCGTGTCGCGTATCCCCAGTGCGCGAGCAACTCTGCGTACGCTCTGCGCGTCACCGGATCGTCCTCGACGATCAGGACCTGAATTCCATTGCTGGTCATCGTGTCACCTCTGCTGCGATGGACCGCCAGGCTTCCTCGAACGGGGTTCCCCCCGGTCCTCCGCTGGATTGATCGGTTCGTGCCGACCGTAAAGTGATCCTAGGGCGGATCGTTTCTCTTCCCCAGCCACCTTCGGGGTTGGCGGAGACCCCACTTTCGCAGGGCGCGGAAAGACCACGGAAGGAAAACTATGGAATGGCAGGTACACGATCACCGCGGATCGGCCCGCGTGCGGCGGGGCTCAGCGTTCGTGCGAGCGCCACAAATCCAGGAAGCCCCGGCGAATGGCGATCAGCACGGCGTGTGTCCGGTCATTCGCCTGCAGTTTCGACATGATGCTGCTGACGTGCCCCTTGACCGTGTCTTCGGTGATGCGCAGTTTGTCCGCAACAATCTTGTTGGAGTTGCCTGCCGAGATAGTGTCCAGCACCTCAACCTCCCGCGGGGTCAGCGCATCGGCGTCGATGTATCCGGATAACTGCACCGCAACTTCGGGGGGAATCGCGCGGCGCCCCGCGTGCACCGTGCGAATGGCGCCGATCAGGTCATGGCGCAGCATGCTCTTCAGCAGGTAGCCCGAAGCGCCGGCCTTCAGCGCCCGCGTCACCTGCACATCGCCGTCATAAGTCGTCAGCACGATCAGCCGCGCCGCAGGAAATTCCGAGCGAATCGCCTGGATGGCTTCGATGCCGTTCATGCCCGCCATCTGCAGATCCATCAGGGTCACATCCGGCCGGAATTCGCGCCAGGCAGCAATCGCCGCAGCGCCGTCGGAAGCCTCCGCGACAAACTGGATGTCCGGCTGGCTTTCCAGCGTCGCGCGGATGCCGGCTCGCATCAACGGATGATCGTCGACACAGAGAACCCGAATTACGTTCGCTGCATTCATCGTGATGCCTCGATTGTTGCAAGTCCGGGGAAAAGGGGACGACCAGCAGCGGGGAGCGCCCACATACCGTCGGTCTGTGGCGATCATAGTCCGGCGCCGCCTGGCTTCCAAACCCCACGATCGTGGGGGTTCTACGCAGCCCTCAAAAGTGCTGCGAAGCTTCCCCTCCGATGGGTCAGGCGTTTTGTTTCCGTCTCGGCGATGGTATCGGAAGGGGCACAATACGTCGTTCAGCCTCATCAATGGAGATTCCCATGAACACCCTGTCCGCTTCTCCCCGATCCCGTCGCTGGTCCATCGCCTTCGGCGTATGGCTCATCATCCTCGGCGTGCTGGCCGTCGCTGTTCCCTTTCATGCAGGGCTCGCCGCCACCGTGCTGATAGGCTGGCTGGTTTTCCTGGCAGCGGTTACCCATCTGGCGTACGCCTGGTCGGAGCGCAGTGCCGGCATCCTCATCTGGGAGATCCTCATCGGCATCGCATACGGCGTCGCCGGCTTTTATCTCCTCCTCCATCCGATGATCGGGATCGCCACACTCACGCTGGTTCTGGCGTTCTACATCGCGGTGGAGGGAGCTCTGGAACTGGTGGCCTGGTCCGGGCTGCGGCATTCTGACGCCGCCGTCTTGTTTCTCATCGACGGCCTGGTTTCCATTCTGCTGGCGGCCCTGATCTTTCTGCACTGGCCGTCGGGCTCGAACTGGATTCTGGGGACCTTTCTCGGTGTCAGTATGCTCATGAGCGGTCTCGTGCGGCTCGCCCTCCCCGTGCGGCGCCGTGTCCTGATGCTGGGAATGTTCTTTCGCCGCCGCGCACGCGTCACTCCCCACGCTGGCACAACTTCCTGAAACCGATATCTGTTTTGACACTCCCTGATCCCATGAGCTCGGTCTGAAAACCACGACATTGCCGCCCTTGCAAAGCGCTCGAGCCCAATAGGTTGCTGATACAGGCTATTTCGATTCCTTCGTGAGCGCGTCCGCGGCGTTGCCGGCCACAACCCAGTTTGCCGACCCGGCCACAACGGCTTCATCCTCGAACCAGAGGAATCCGAAGTCGTCGATACACTCCGGAAAATCCGGCTTGATGATGACGTATCCCGGAATCACGGCGCCCGGTATGTAAGAGTTATCCGCGCGGTTGTTGCTGTAGGTCTTCGTCTTCGAGACCGTACCCACGCCGGCGACATACGAAGTGCTCGATACCGGATGCGTGCCGAGAATGTAGTTGACGGCGCGAAGCGTATATTTCGGCCCGACCAGATCCGGAAATGCTTCGTGCAGGAAGTACATCCTGATCGCCATGTCCACCACGGCGCCCGATCCGCCCCAGGTGCCCAGACTCGGGGGCACGCCGAAGGGAGTGGCGTCCAGCTGCTTGTCGAGGCCCGCCATGTAGGTCTTCACCGCGTCCCGCATTTGATCCTTCGCGCTCGGATCGAGATACGGTAATGCCCGCACCGCTGTCCAGCCCCGCATCCCGATGTGGTCCGGGGTGATCATCTGAGGAAAGAGCTCTTTCAAACGCGACTTGTAGGGCTCAGCACCATGCGTGGCAATGGTTAGCTCCAGTGCGGCTGCCCACTCCTGCTCGGCTTCAAAGCCGCGGCGTCCGAAGCCGCCAGCCGGAGCCGCTGGAGCGGGTGTAGCTCGCGACGCTGCCGGAGCGCCCGGGGTGCCCTGTCCGTTGCGACCGCCCTGAGCTCCAGCCACCACCCCCTGAGACGCAGCCAGCACCCCACCTGCGGGAGCGCCTGTCATCGCCATCGCCAGCTGATTCGGCGTGGGGTGAGCCTTCTCGTCGTCCCATGCTTTCTTCGCCGTGGCCAGACATTTCTTTGCCAAAGGATCGTCCCAGCCCTTCAGCGTGTCCGCCGCGGCCGCCAGCGCCGCAATGGCGTTCCACTGGAAATACGGGCTGCTCGTGGTGAAGATCCAGCGATCGTCCGGCTTGCCGGAGTAGTCGCCCTTCACTTCATTCACCCCGAGCTTCGGGTCGTAGATGCGGCCGTCGGTCTTCGATGCTCCGTCGCCCAGTTGCGTGTACTGGCGGAGATCCGGCTCGTGCGTGCCCCGGATCGCGTGCCCGATATTCTCAAACTGCGCCAGGATGTACAAAGCCCCGTGCCGGACCTGCTCAACGGTATCGGGCACTCCATCCGGACGGTGCATCTCGACCGAGCGCGCCGCTTCATCGACGGTCAGCTCGTCATAGTTAAGATGAAATGCGCGATAGGCCAGGGCGAGGCTTTGAATGACGTTGAGCTGTGCCGGCTCTTCGAGGTCGAAGTCCCCGGCATCGTACCAGCCACCGACGTTCATCCCGGGTATGTGATCGCCGCCCTTGTATTTCCCGTCGGTGGCCGTGGCCTGATACCATCCGTCGAATTGCATCCCCACCACCGGCGCCATCCGGCCGTCATCGAGGTGCGAAGCCCCGTGCCACATGCGGTAGCCTTCGCGAACGGAAACGTGATCCATCTGCTCGGCCAGATGATGGTCAAGACTGTCCTGCCAGATGTTTGCGTAGGCGTCCTTCGAGATGGGAAAGGGAGCCGTTCGCTGGTTTGCGTACTCGATGACATAGAGGCCGGGGTCCTTGACCACGGAGAAGTCGAATTTCGAATAGACATAGCGCAGCCAGGGTGTGGAAGGCGTAATCGGGCCCTTGAACACCTGCTTGTACGACCCGTCTTCCATCAGGCGCAGCACTCTGGCCGTCTTTGGGCCTCTGTACTTCGGGTCCAGTTCCAGCACCGCCACCTTGGAAAACCCAGGCGCGTATCCGACCTGGCTGTGCTCGATCACCGGTAGCCGCGTCCAGTTCGGAATCACATCGGGGCGGATATGCCATACGATCGCGCCTGTCGTCCTGCCGGAAGGGATCAGAGAACGCAACACGAACCAGCCATTCTGCGCGCGGTCGCGTCCGTCGAACAGCATGAGATCAGCCGTATCGGACCGAACGTTGACCCGGGCCAGCGCGTCGTCGACCCCCAGGGTGATGCTCCTGCCTTCGGCAAACGGCAGCGGTTGCGTATAACCCTTGGCCTTGTCCCAGTCCTCCAGGTAGTAGGCCTTTTTTGGTTCATTCGCCAGGGGCAGAACCTTGATCATGCGATCATCCGGCGTCCGCGGAAAAATTCCGGCTTTGTTTCCATCCACCAGGTAAGCCTTGCCCATGTAGATCGAGGGCAGGAATTCCAGGTTGAAGCCGGCGCGGCCGGCCAGATTCGCCGGGAGCGGCTTGTCCAGATTGACGCTGACCTTAACGCCGCCCGGTTCCGCTGACACCTCGAGCGTGTAGCTGAGATTGAAGCTGGGGAAAGCCAGGTCAGCCGTCAGCCGCTGGTTTGCCTCGTCGGCGTGGCGCCCCCGGAGGGTGGCGACGAGGTCCCACTGCTCGGGTGTTGGCATCAGGCGCACGTCGCCGTTCGTGGCAATGCGCTGGTCGTGCAGGATCATCTCCATTGCCGTGTTCTTCTGGTCCACGAAAACGGGATGATAGGTGCTGTCGTACAGCATGACGTCGAAGCCCTGGGTGCTGAGGTAGTCGTCATGCACCACCTGCATCCTGACGTCTGCGCCGAAGGACGCGGCCGGCGAAACGATTGCGAGCAGCAACCCGAAAGAAGACATGACCGACAGAGAAAAACGCATCACCATACACCTCAGCTCGTAAGCAACCCAGCATAGCCGACCGGGCGGCCTGAGACTAGTCCGCTTCGACCGCGCACAAATCGGTGCCGCGCAGACACCGCCGGCACCGACCCTTAACCTGGCCGTTATTATCCTGCCCGAATGAACGCCAAATCCGACACTTCGTCCCAATGTGATCGCTATCACAGCGGACCGCTGCCATCGAGACAGATTCTGTTATCGAAAGCATGGGAGCATAAACTGTGCAGGTGGGCAGAAAACGCGTCTTGGCGATGATGGCTATCGTGGTCCTCTGGACCGCAATGCCTGTGCTTGCCTGCTTTTCGCCTGCTACGCGGTCCGCGTGCTGTCGTGGAATGATGCATAACGACTGCGCATCCCCGAGTATGAGCGGCCGCCCCTGCTGTGCGGTTCAGCCATCTCCCACGGCTGTGATGCCGGGCAGCGCGAGCACGGCCGATCCTGCGCCAGCTCTCGCCGAGTCGGCATCCATCGAGACTACGGCGGCGGTGTCGAATGCGGCAGATTCTGTTTCCTCTGCTTCTGAAGAATCCCCTCCTCGAAATCTGCCCGGCGGCAGCTCCGTCCTTCGCATCTAGCTTTTCGTTCCCTGCTCGCTCCGGCGTCGTGCGTCTGCCTGCGGATGCATGATCGCGTGGTCCCTTCTTCCTCGACGCGAGGGAACGATGAAAGCTCTTGCTGCTTTTCTCTGCCTGTCGGCGGTCTGTTCGTCTGCGCCCGTACTTCGCGCGCAGACATCGGCGAGCGCTGACGCTCTGCCGAATTTCGAAGCTGTCTTTCCACTCCAACCGGAGGCGCAGCCCACCGGCCCGCCGCTCACGCTGAGTCAGATTGAGCGCATGGCGCTCCTGCGGAATCCTGAGATCGCCGTTGCGGCGCGCCGCGTCGTGATGGCCGAGGCGATCGTGCCGGCTGCGGGCGCACTGGACGATCCGCAGGCGGGGTATCGGGGATGGGGAGTTCCCCTGAGCCAGCCGTGGGATTACAACCAGGCGCAGAACATGTTCATGGTGACCCAGGCGCTGCCCGGTCCGGGCAAACCCAGCCTGCGCACCAGCGTGGCGAACTCCGATGTGAGCGAGGCGAAGGAAGAATTGGCGGAGATGCACCTGCGTGTTCGCGTCGAGGTGCGCAAGGCGTTCTATAGCCTGCTGGAGGCGCAGGACGAACTGCGAATCCATGACGAGCATGTGGAGATTGCTCGCCAGGCCATTGAAGCGGCGCGGATTCGGTATACGACCGGTCAGGTCCCGCAACAGGATGTGCTGAAAGCGCAGCTGCAGTTGACCCGTCTCGCCGAGCACATGATCCGTTTCGACCGCGACGCAGCGATCGCTCGCGCGCAACTGAACACCCTCGTGGGGCGCGATCCTGCCATACCGCTGCGCGTTGAGGGCAATTACGGCGTGACGGCGGCCCTGCCGTCCGAGGCGAGTCTGGAGCAACTGGCCCTCCAGGTTCGTCCCGACCTGCTGGAGGCCGAGACAGCCGCCGCGAGGAGCCGGCAGCAGCAGAATCTGGCGAAAAAGGCGTATGTCCCGGACTTCACGGTGTCGGCGGGATACATGCTGATGCCGCCGACGAGCAGCGTCCGCAACAACTACATGGTGGAAGGTTCGATGAGTCTGCCCTGGCTCAACCCCCGGAAGCACAACGCGGAGATCGCGGAAGCCGCGGCCACCGTGACCGAGCAGGATGCCGAATTCAGCGCGTTGCGCACTGAGGCATTTGGACAGATCAAGGAGTCGCTGGCGGAGGCCGACGCGGCCCAGAAGTATGCGGCCCTCTATCAGAGCTCACTGCGCCCCCACGCCGAGGCGACGCTGCACGCGGCAGTCATTGCCTATGAGAACAACCAGACAGACCTTCTCAACCTGCTCGACAGCCAGATGGACGTGATCGATATCGACCTGGCGTCGCTACAGGCGCTGGCCGACTTCAACACGCGGATGGCGGACCTGGAACTCGCTGTCGGTGCGCCGATCGATCTGAACGGGACTGTTTCCAGCCTACCGATACAGGGGGAAAAGCAATGAACGCCAACTCTTATCGCAATGCCTTCTTCGCAGTTCTGATTGTCTGCTTGCTGCTTGTGGGCGGTCTTGGCTGGACGCTGCTGCATCGAAACAGTCCGGCTCCCGCACAGAATCTGTCAGATCCTGTTGTGGCCGAAGGTCCGTCGGCGCCAGCGCAGCCGCCCGTATCATCCACTGCCGCGCAGAATGACGCTGGCCCCGCGCTCGCGCCCGTACAGATTTCTCCGCAGCGATTGCAGGAGATCGGTGTGACCACGGCGGTAGCTCAGATCAAAGACGTGAACGATGAGTTGCAGGTTCCCGGCAACGTGGACATCGACGAGGAGCGCCTCGCGTATGTCCAGACACGCTTTCCCGGATGGATTCAGACCGTCTACGCCAACGCGACCTGGCAGTATGTGCGCAAGGGCCAGCGGCTCTTTACGATCTACAGCCCGGACCTCGTGAGCACCGAGCAGGAATACCTGCTGGCCAGGCAGAACCAGAAGGCATTCTCCACTGAGACGCATGGCACAGCCGCTCAGGAGAGCGGCTGGCTCGTGCAGGCAGCCGAGGAACGTCTGCGTCAGTTTGATGTTCCCTCTGCGGAGATTGCCACCCTGGTGCAGAGCGGCCAGGCAGAGCGGGAAATTGCCGTCGTCTCGCCGGCTTCCGGATACATTACCGAGCGCAACGCACTGCCCAATGCCTATGTGCAGCCCGATACAAAGCTCTACACCATCGCCGATCTATCGACGGTCTGGGTGTATGCCAATGTCTTTCAGAACGATGTGGGCCGCCTGAAACCTGGCGATCCTGCGGGGGTGACAGTGGATTCGTATCCGGGCCGCACGTTCCGGGGCCGCATCGATCAGATATTGCCGGACGTCGATCCCACGACGCGCACCGCTCGCGTGCGGCTCATTTTCCGCAACCCAGACGTCGTGCTCAAGCCCGGTATGTACGTCAGCGTGAACATCGACATTCCTTTGGGACGGCAACTGCTCGTTCCCGCCTCCGGCGTGCTGAAGGCGGGTGACAACGAGATTGCTTTCGTCGACCACGGCCAGGGTTATCTCGAGCCCCGCGTTGTCACAACCGGCCCGCAGATCGGCGATTCGGTTATCGTGCTCAGCGGTCTTCACGCTGGCGATCGCATCGTCAGTTCAGCGAACTTTCTGGTGGACTCCGAGGCGCAGCTCCAGTCCGTACTCGGCTCCTTTTCTCCTTTGCCCCAGCCGGCGGCACCCGGATCGGGTTCGCCGGCGGCGCAGTCGTCGCAGATCGACCTCAGCACCGAACCCTCGCTTCCTCGGAGGGGTTCCAACACGGTTCGCGTGCGGCTCACCGGCTCCGACGGTAAACCGGTCGATGGTGCACAGGTCACAGCGATCTTCTTTATGCCCGCTATGCCCGCCATGGGCATGGGAGCCATGCGTGTAGCGCCCACCTTGAAGGATGAGGGTCAGGGCCTCTACTCCGGCCCGCTGCAGCTTGGTGCGGGAGGCGTCTGGCAGGTGACGGTCGTTGCCATGCGCAACGGCCAGACTCTCGCCACGAAGCAGCTCAGTGTCAGCGTCACGGGGGGCATGTGATGATCTCCCGAATCATCGAGTGGTGCAGCCGCAATCCCTTCATCGTCTTCGCCGGGAGCATCCTTCTGGCGGTCGCCGGATTGTGGTCCATGCGGCGCGTGCCCCTCGATGCGCTGCCCGATATCAGCGATGTACAGGTGATCATCCATACCTCCTTTCCGGGCGAACCGCCGAATGTCATTGAAGATCAGGTGACCTACCCCATTGTCTCGGCGCTGCTCTCCGCGCCGCATGTAAAAGGCGTGCGCGCGCAGACCATGTTTGGTGACTCCTACATCTTTGTTGTCTTTCAGGACGGCACGGATCTCTACTGGGCTCGCTCGCGGGTGACGGAATACCTGCAGCAGATCGCCGGGCAACTTCCGTCCGGCGTTCATCCGGCGATTGGTCCGGATGCAACGGGTGCGGGCTGGGTCTACGAATATGCCATTCTCGACCGCAGCCACACGCATTCGCTTGCCGATCTGCGCGCACTGCAGGACTGGTATCTGCGCTATCAGCTCCAAACGGTGCCCGGCGTGGCCGAGGTGGCGAGCATCGGCGGATTCGTGCGCCAGTATCAGGTCAATCTCGACCCTCAGAACCTCTTTTCGTACGGCATCTCCGCCTCGACGGTGATCGACCGCATCCGCCAGAGCACCAACGAGGTCGGCGGCGACGTGCTGGATATGAATGGCGCGGAGTATATGGTCCGCGGTCTCGGATACCTGCACTCGCTCTCGGATCTTGAAAATGTTCCCGTCGCGACAAGGAACGGCACACCGGTTCTGGTGCGCGATCTGGGCACTGTATCCTTTGGACCCGATGTGCGCCGCGGCGCGGCTGATTGGCAGGGCGAGGGCGAAACCGCAGGCGGCATTGTGGTGATGCGCTACGGCAGCAATGCGCTCAGCGTCATCAACGGGGTCAGGGAAAAGCTGCGCAGGATTGGCCCGTCGCTGCCGCCGGGCGTCGAAATCGTGACCGCCTACGACCGCTCCTGGCTTATCAACCAGTCCATTCACACCCTCAAGCGCGATCTGATTCTCGAAGCCATCATCGTCAGCTTCGTCAGCATCGCATTTCTCTTCCACTTCCGCTCTGCGCTGGTGCCGATCCTCACGCTCCCCATCGCCGTGCTGGCGGCGTTCATCCCCATGTACTGCCTGCACGTCAGCTCAAACATCATGTCCCTGGGCGGCCTGGCGCTGGCCATCGGCGTGCTCGTCGATGCCGCCATTGTCATGGTGGAAAACGCGTGCCGTCATCTGACCGAGAAGAAGCCGGCAAATGAGGCCGAACGCCGACGCATCCTGGTCCATGCGGCTCAGCAGGTCGGACCCGCGCTCTTCTATTCACTCATCATCATCGTTGTCTCTTTTCTGCCGGTGTTCCTGCTGGAAGCGCAGGAAGGGCGCATGTTCCGGCCGCTCGCCTGGACCAAGACACTGGTCCTGGTATTCTCCTCGCTGCTTTCGATTACGCTGGTGCCGGCGCTGATGCCGTTCTGCCTCCGCGGCAAGCTGAAGTCTGAATCGCAAAACCCAGCCGCGCGGTTTACCCAGACACTCTATCTGCCGGTTCTGCGTTGGTGCCTGCGCCACTGGAAGCTGGTGATCGCCCTGAATCTGGCCTTCCTGGCAGCGACAATTCCGCTCTACTTCCGCCTCGGAAGCCAGTTCATGCCCGCGCTCTATGAGGGTTCGGCGCTCTACATGCCCAGCGCACTGCCCGGCATCTCAGTACCGCAGGCGGTCGCGCTCATGCAGGAGCAGGACCGCATCATCCACTCCTTTCCTGAGGTCGCCACCGTCTTTGGTACGGTGGGTCGCTCCGACTCAGCCACCGATAACGCGCCGCTCGACATGTTCGATACCACCATCATGCTCCGGCCGCGATCCCAGTGGCGCCCCGGCATGACGTACGACAAGCTCATCTCGGCCATGGACCAGAAGCTGCAATTTCCCGGCCTCACCAATACCTGGACCATGCCGGTGCAGAACCGCCTCGATATGGAGCTGACCGGGATCAAAACGCCGGTCGGCATCAAGATTCAGGGACCCGATCTCGCTCGCATTCAGGACATCGGCTCGCAGATGCAGACCCTCCTCTCCGCCATGCCCGAAACCACGTCCGTCTTCGCCGAGCGCGTCTCTCAGGGCTTCTATCTCAATATCGACGTCAACCGTCCAGTGGCTGCACGCTACGGGCTCACCGTCGCCGACGTGCAGCGCGTGATCACCTCCGAGGTGGGCGGAGCCGATATCGCCGAAAACGTCGAAGGCCGACAGCGTTTTCCCATCGCCGTGCGCTATCAACGCGATTTTCGCGACGATCCTTCCGCCATTGCGCAGGCGCTCATCCCCACGCCTTCCGGCGAGCAGATCCCCATCGGCGAAGTAGCGCGCGTCTATTTCTCCCGCGGCCCGGCGATGATCCGCGACGAAGACGGCGCGCTGACCGGATACGTCTATCTCACGCTGAAGGGCAGCGACTATGGCGGCTTTGTAGGTCGCGCGACGCACTTGCTGGATCACAAGCTGGCCCTACCGGCCGGTTACACCTGGCACTGGGCCGGCGAATATGAGTTTCAGCTGCGTGCACGGCAACGTCTCGAGGTCATCCTGCCCATCGTCTTCTTCGTGATCTTTCTGCTGCTCTATCTGGTTTTCAGGTCTGCGGTCGAGGCCGTCGTGCTGATCGTTCCCACGCTGTATGCCATGTCGGGCGGCTTGCTGCTCCAGTGGATACTTGGCTATAACTTCAGCGTGGCCGTTTGGGTGGGGTATATCGCCCTGTTCGGCATCGCCGTCGAAACCGGCGTGGTCATGGTCGTGTATCTGCACGAGGCGCTGCAGAATCGCCTCGCCCGCGGCACTCCGCTCGAAGATGCCGATATAGAAGCCGCGACCATCGAAGGCGCCGTGCAGCGTTTGCGTCCCAAGCTGATGACCGTGACCGCCGTTATCCTCAGCCTCGCTCCGATCCTCTGGGAAACAGGCATCGGCTCCGATGTGATGAAGCCCATTGCCGCCCCGATTGTCGGCGGCATGATCACCTCAACCATTCACGTGCTGATCCTGGTTCCCGTGTTCTTCCTGCTGATGAAGCGCAGACAGCTCCGCCGCGGCCAACTGGCGCTTATCCCGGAGACTCCACTTGATAGGGAACAACCTGTTTCATAGACAATGATGGTTTCCAGGCAGTTGTCTTCTCAGACCGTTAGGCCTTCATCGGCCCACCGTTGGCTTTCCCGGATCTCCAGAGAAGTCTCGCTCTCGATGATCTGCAGAGAAATAACAGTGCAGCGGTTCTGTTCAGCTGAAGGTTCATTGGATGCGCAATGCCATCAGAGCCGTACCCCACGCGACATCGAAGCAAATCCGCGGTACCCATTCCGCAAGGTTGAGGGCAAGAGCGTCCGGGTATTTACGGGCGTGCGGCTCGGGACTCACTCCCTGCCCGCTCTGGCTCCGGCGTGACTGCCCGCACTGCCTGAGTGCAAGCCTGAAAACAACTGAGGGGTGGGACCGATAAGGCGAAACGTGTGTCCGCTGTGTCTCTTTGAAGGGGGCGAAGAGGCTTGCTGAAAATGACCGCTTGTGCCACACTTTTCAGCGCGGGAGAAATTCTTGTAAACGATTGATTCCAGAAATGGTCGGGGAGAGAGGATTTGAACCTCCGACCCCCTGGTCCCGAACCAGGTGCTCTACCAGGCTGAGCCACTCCCCGACTATTGTTTCTTCAGTCTACTGTAGTCACTCCACCCCGGCAAACCACCGCGCTTCGAATCGGTTGACCCCATTTCCTCCGCTGACGGTGGGGCTCTTTCAGCACTCCATTGCAGGCGAGTTCAACCCCGTTCGCCAATCGCCTGTAATCCTCTCTGCGCCAAACCAACCTTCCCCGTTTTCGGCGTAGAGTAACGAATGGCCCGGCCCCGTTCCGGCCCCGTAGTCTTTGGTCAACATGACCCCACGCACCTCCATCGATTTCTCTGCCATCCGCGTGCTCGATGGCGGTCTGGCCACGGAACTGGAGCACCGCGGCTGCGACATCGCCGGCCCGCTTTGGTCGGCCCACGTGCTCGATCGCTCTCCGGCTCAACTGACCGCCGTGCATTTGGATTTTCTTCGGGCTGGAGCGGACTGCATTGCGACGGCAGGTTACCAGATCTCGGCGATGGGATATCGCGACCTGGGCCTGACCGCGCAGGAGGCGCCGGCGGCCGCCCATGGCGCTCTCCTCCAGTCGGTGAGCGTGGCCGAAGCAGCACGCACCGAATATGCACGCGAAAATCCGCGTCGCGTCTGGATCGCTGCTTCTCTCGGGCCTTACGGTGCCGCTCTCCACAATGGGGCCGAGTACCACGGTCGCTTAGAGATCGATGACGATGCGCTCCTGGCCTTCCACACCGAGCGCCTGAAGGTCCTGGCTGAAACCAGCGCCGACCTGATCGCCTTCGAAACGGTTCCTTCCCTCACGGAGGCGAGAGTGATCGTTCAGGCACTCCGGCAGTTCCCACAACTGGCCGCGTGGATCTCCTTTACCTGTCGCGATTCCATCCACGTTGCGCATGGCGAGCCGCTGCAGCTTTGCGCAGAGATGCTGTCGGGTGTTCCCCGGGTCGTTGCCATCGGGATCAACTGCGTGGCGCCGCATCTCATCCTGCCGCTCCTGGCCGAGGCGCAGCAGGGCGCTCGGGGCCGGAAGCCGGTCATCGTCTATCCCAATTCCGGAGAGGTCTGGAACCCGGCTACCCGCACCTGGCACGGGGAAGACAATACTTTGCGATTCGGAACCATGGCTCGTTCCTGGTTTGCCGCTGGGGCGCAGGCCGTCGGGGGGTGCTGCCGTACTCGTCCCACCCACATAGCGGCAGTCGCCCGCGCTGCCGCCGCCGTCCTTCCTGGAAGCCCCGCCGTAGTATCCTGAATAAACGCGCCCGTAGCTCAGCTGG
Source organism: Acidobacteriaceae bacterium (assembly GCA_036267395.1). Classification (GTDB taxonomy): domain Bacteria; phylum Acidobacteriota; class Terriglobia; order Terriglobales; family Acidobacteriaceae; genus Palsa-343. Next base: position 115,350 of record DATAWD010000038.1, read on the forward strand.
ATAGAGCGGATGCCTCCGGAGCATCAGGTCGGGAGTTCGAATCTCTCCGGGCGCACCATACGAAAGTTCGTCCCTGCCAGTCTCGCCTAATTTCCAGATATAGTTCTCTCGTCCCGCAGTTGGGACCACTCTGTGCTTTGGGATCGGGTGACCTCATCATGGTGCAACCTGCCTTTCGTCGTTTTGCGATCTTTGCACTTGCCAGCCTCCTGCTGACCCCCCTGGCCCGACTCCACGCACAGGCGCCCCAAACCTCGCTGGGACTTTTCGAGAATCAATCCGACGTCGGATCCGTCACTCCTTCCGGAGTCGGGAGTTACGATGCAGCCGCGGGCACCTACACTCTCACCGCTGCCGGTGCCAATCTCTGGTCCACCGCGGATGCCTTCCACTTCATCTGGAAGAAAATCTCCGGGGATGCAGTCCTCACGGCCGACATCAGCTTTCCGGTCACCGCTGGAGAACACAATCCGCATCGCAAAGCCATTCTGATCTTTCGCCAGAATCTCACTCCCGGCAGCCCCTATGTGGACGCGGCGCAGCACGGCGTGGGCCTGATGGGTCTGCAGTATCGCCGGGCGGAGGACGCGACCACCGACGATATCGAACTGCCCGTCGAGAAAGCGCCACGGCGGTTGCGCCTGATCAAGCGCGGCGACACCTTCACCATGGAACTGAGCATGGACAACGAGCCTTTGCACCCGGTCGGCGCGTCCATCCAGCTGCATCTGCAGGAGCCGTTTTACGTGGGGATCGGCGTCTGCTCGCACGATCCGAACCAGGTAGAGAAGGCCGTCTTCTCGCATGTCACGCTTGAGAAACCAGCGCCCCAGCCTGCCGATCTCGCCCTCTACAGCACCTTGCAGACCGTGAACACCGACGCCGATTTCGCCCGCGCCATCGCCGTCTACTCCGCGCCGGCGCACTTTGAGGCGCCCAACTGGTCTCGCGACGGCAAGACACTGATCTTCGATGAGGACGGCAAAATCATGACCATCCCCGCGGAAGGCGGGACCCCGCAGCCCCTCAACATCGGCGACGCGACCCGGTGCAATGGCAGTCATGGCCTGTCGCCCGACGGCCAGTGGCTGGCCGTCACCTGCAGCACGCCCGGCGAACCGGAATCGCGGGTCTATGTCGTTCCCGCGACTGGCGGCACGCCGCATCTGGTCACCGAGCATCCGTATTCGTACTTCCACAGCTGGTCAGCGGATGGCAAAACCATCATCTTCACCCGCCCCGATCACGGCGCCAGCAACATCTACGCCATAGCGGCCAGCGGTGGGCCAGAGCACGCCCTCACCACCGGAATCGGCATCAGCGACGATCCCGACGCCTCCCCGGATGGCCAGTGGATCTACTTCAACTCGGACCGCGGCGGCAGCATGCAGATCTGGCGCATGCATCCCGACGGCAGCGGGGCCGAGCCGATGACCCACGACACTTTCGTGAACTGGACACCCCACGTGTCCCCCGATGGGCAATCCGTCGTCTTCATCAGCTATGAGCCAGGGACAACGGGTCACCCGGTCAACCGGCCCATCGCCCTGCGCCTGCTGTCGCTGGAAAACGGCAGCATCCGGGTCCTCGTGCATCTCACCGGTGGTTCCGGCACCATGAACGTCTCCTCCTGGGCGCCGGACAGCCATCATCTGGCCTTCGTCAGCTATCAGGAGTGGCCCATCTCCGGCGACTCGGGGGCAAACTGAAGTTTCCATTCAGGTTGCGATCCTTGCGACTCAGGACCCCATAGCGCCATCTAAGTGAACAGGATGGGTTCTGCCTGCCGCCTGCGGTACACTCAGGGCAGAGATGTTGTCCCCAGGAGATTTTGAGCCTATGGCTACTTCCACCGTTTCCACGACTACCGCGACGCCCGAAGTTGTTCCCGCGCCCAGGACGACTCCCGTCCGGCTCACCGACAGTGCCGTGAGCAAGGTGCGTGAGATTATGGCCACCCAGGATCCGCTGCCTGCCGGACTGCGCATCGGCGTGGTGGGCGGCGGCTGCTCCGGCTTCCAGTACTCCATGTCGTTCGAAAACCAGTCCGGAATGATGGACAAGGTGTACGACTTCAACGGCCTCAAGGTTTTTGTCGACGCCACATCGCTCATGTACCTGAATGGCTGCGTGGTGGATTATGTCGAGACCCTCGAAGCGGCCGGCTTCAAGTTCGACAATCCCACCGTGAAGAGCACCTGCGGGTGCGGCTCCTCTTTCCAGGTCTGAGTTACACGAGGAACGTTCAGAAAGGCCCGCCTTCCAGCGGGCCTTTTCTATTGGGGCTGCGTCGTTGAATTGTCCGGCGAGTTCGTCGTCGAATTGTTCGGCGACATAAGGGTCGACCCGGTATTCTGCGGCATCGTGCTGGAGGGGCTGCTCGTGTTTTGCAGGCCATTCGTCCCATTGGCGCTGCCTGCTCCACCGGCCAGTCCGGCCATCGCCTGCGCCTGGTCCGCCATCGGATCGTAATTGAACTCCCAGTGGTCGTAGCTGGTCTGCTTCATGTAGTCGATCAGCGAGGGCTTTTTCACGGGAAGGGTGAACCCGACAATCGGCCCCCCTCCGCCGAACGTCGACGCGGATGTGCCTCCAACCCCGCCTGCAGTTCCGGAGCTCGCCCCGAACCCACTGCTGCCCGTCGCGGAAGTTGGACTGCTTCCCATGGGCGACGACTGGCTATTACTGAACATCGAGGAACCCGACCCAAAGGACGAACCCGACGAACTGCCGAATCCCGTCCCTGACGAACTGCCGAATCCCGACCCCGACGAGCTGCCGAATCCTGATCCCGGCGTGCTCGGACTGCTCCCAAACACTCCGCTGCCGCTGGCCGATGATGCCGAGCCGGTTGCGCTGGAATCGCTGGGGGCAACCGGAACGCCATTGGCGTCGGTGGCTACCGGCAAGGGCGCATACATCGAACTGCTCACGCCCGCCACGCCCGCCATTCCGGCCGCCGCCATCAGGGGCTGTCCGAAGAATCCCAGGGGCCGCACGTGCGCCCGTCCAAAATACACGGGCTTCCAGTCATCTTTGCCGGTCAGGGGATCCGCGTACTTCTTGCGTAGAAAACGCATCTGGTTCGTTTCGACCAGCTGGTCGATGGACGTCGGATAATTGTTGAATTTCCTGTAATACAGCTGGATCGCGCGCCGATACTGCTCGCCACGATGAATCGTCTCCAGCTCCTTGTCGCGCTGGATCGACCGCGCCATCTTGGGCGCAGCGATCGCAACGCTGATCAGCAGCAGGACGCACAGAAAAATTGCTGCCAGAAGGACAAATCCGCCTTCGGCATCACGTTGGGGCGTTTGCGGGGGAGAGGACATGAGAAAACTCAGCTCTGCGACAAAGGCAGCGTCTGCGTGTTGTTGTACAGCAGATCGGTCACCTCAATCGACAGCGGGTTGATCTTGATAATTTTGTAGTGATGATCCACCACGTCGCCTTCTGACGCGATAAACACATCGTCGTTATGCAATAGGAAGGCCTTCTTTGCGCCTCCTTCCGCCTCGTACCCAAAGAACTTCAGATCGATCGGCGGTGGGGGTGGCGGACCCTTGGCGATCTCCTGTTGCAGCTTCGGCCGTACCGGTCCAATCGGCTTCTCAATCTTCACCGGAGCCGAAGACATGGAGAAGATGTTCCGTCCGGAACCGTTGTAGACAAGCGACTCCGCGCCGGCCATGACCTCCGGATGCAGCGTCGGATCGAGTTTCGCCAGTGAGGGCATCTTCTGCGCCGCGTGCTCCCCGGTACTTCCTGCCGATGGCGACGATTCCGCCACCGCTGCAGCAGCCGGCGCCGGGCTCCCGCCAACAAAAACCGATCTGACAAAATAGACGAGCGCGGCGATCAAAACGATCAGCAGGATCGCCAGAATCGCGACATTCCGCTTGTTTTCGAGGCCAGTCCTCATCGCGCGCCCTCAGCAGAAGTCGGTTCCATGCTGGCGCCGCTACCTGTGGCTGCCGGCAAATCGGTCGCGCCCGCTCGCAAATAGGTCCGCAGCCGCAGCCGCAGGTTGACCAGGCCGCCCTGCTGGCCGGTCAGCGTCACTCCGTCGATCACGAAGAACACATGATCCTTATCGCGCTCCAGATCGTTGATAAAGTGCATCAGATCCGTGTACTGCCCGCTCAGACCCGCGTCGATGCGTACCTCCACCAGCCCATCCACCGACGGATCGGGCGTGTACCCGGCTCGCGACAACGTGACGTGATTCTTTGAGGCGACCGCACCCAGTTGCGCCACGATCGTCGAATAATCGGGTGCGATCCGCGCGTCGAAGAACCGCCGGGCATCCTCGCTCGACTCCTCCACTTTCTTTGGAAGGCCGTTCAGGTGCTGCATTTGCCCTTCCAGCTGCCCATAGCGCAACTCCTCCTGCACGTAGGTGCCGGACTGGCCGGAGCGAATCGTCTCCCAGGCAAGGCCAAACTTCACCGCCAGAACGATGTCAGCCGCCAGCACCAGCCCCAGCACCGCGAAGTGCAGGTTCAGCTTCGTGAAAAGGGAGCCAACTTTCATCGCGCCCGGCCTCCCTGCACGTCGGCACGCGGCTTGTGTGCCCGCCGGGCTTTCACCGCATGTTTGCCTGTGCCGGTACGGACCTTCTTCTCTTTCTCCTGGTCGGCGCTCACCCCGATGGGCAGCGGACGATAGTCCGCCAGAATGTCGAAGTTCACTTCATTCGCGGTGCTGGCATTCTGTGCGCCCCCCTGATTGCCCTGCGTTGCCAGGGTTTCCGAGGCGACCCGCGGGGACACGAAATGCCGCGACTTCTCCAGGTTGCGGACCAGGTCCAGCGCGCGGTCCCGCGCACCGGTCACCCGCAGGCGAATCGTTACGTGCCCATCCGGAGCCACGATCGGATCGAGACTCAGCACCTGCACGCCGGTCGGCAGCACCGTCTCCAGATCCGTCATGGTGGCCGTCCACGAGAACGCCTTTTGCCGGAACAGGCCGTTCAGAAAATCGGCCTGGCGCAGAATCGAGGCGTCCTTCGGCTGTTGCATCATCGTCTGATAGCTCTGCTGCTGCCGCTCCAGCTGCTGAACGCGATTCTCCACGTTGGCGACACGCGCCCGCGCCTCTTCCGCCTGCCCGCGCTCGTTGTGATACAGCAGCCACAGCGCCGCTCCCACCAGAACCAGAATCAGCGACCACGTCCGCAGCCGGGCATAGACCGGCCGCAGCTCGACAAACGGATGGCTGGCGAGATTGACGGAGATGCGCATCAGCCTGCCAGCGCTCCCATTACGCCCGCCGTCAAGCCAGCCGGGATACTTGTCATCGTGGATGCCTGCTCGGAAACCGCAAAGTCCTCAATCCGGGGAACCGGCTCCACCATCGCCGCCCATGGAGCCGTGCGGGCTGCCGTGGCGCCCCCCGGCCCCGCGTAATACAAAGTTCCCGGTGTGCTCCGCAGCGTGTCTTCATACCAGGCCAGGGTAGTGATCACCGCCTGCGCCATCTCCTGGTCGCGAGCCCTTTCATCCACCGGCAATTCCATCAGCCGATGCAGCAGCATCTCGTTACCCTGCGTGACCGCCGTCGTAATCGATGTCCCCGCATGGTTCACCATCAGCGCCGCCTCGCTGCTGTCGAGGGCCGCCGCAACCGCTAACGTACTCGGCAACACCGCACCAGGAGAATACCCGGCATCCCGGATGACCTGCTCATACTCCGCCAGCACATCGCCCGGCATCACGGTCACAAGAACGCTGAGTTCCCCGGCCTGCTCGGCCATCACCTGGTAACTCACCGCCGCGGGCTCCACGTCGAATGGCACCATCTTCCGCAGCCGAAACCGCACCACCGCCAGCGCCTCCGCCCGCTTCGCCGGCAGCGCGTCGAAATCCAGCAGCAGTACCCGTGTCGCGGCATCCGGGACCACCAGGGTCAGATCCTTCGTCTTCGCGTTCACCTCGCCCAGCACCGACTCCACGGCCGCCGCCACCGCGCGTGCGTCGCCCAGGTTAGGAACCTTGAGTCCCGGCAGCAGCGCGCCCACGGCCAGCGGCGCGAATGCCATCACCGCCTCGCCCCCATGCCGATGCGACGAGCTACGGGCCGCGATCACCCCCTCCGGACGCAGCTCGCACGCCAGCCCGGGGCGCAATCCCGATTTGCGGATGTTCGTCCGTTCCGCCACTAGCGCGATGCCTCGATAAACGTCACCTTATTGATTTCCTTCAGCGTGGTCAGACCCCGCCGTACCCGGTCCAGCGCGCTTTCTCGCAAAAAGTGCATGCCTTCCTGCTGGGCCAGCTTCCGCACTTCAGAACTGGGCTTCTTCTCCAGAATGATTTCCCGGATGGGGTCCGTCAAATCCAGCAGCTCGTGGATCGCCGTCCGCCCCCGATACCCCGTTCCTCCGCATTCGATGCACCCACGCCCCTCGCGAAAGGGAAAGTCCCGCCACTCTTTCAGATCCATGCCGCTTTCCAGCAGCATCTCGTCATCGTAATGCACTTCGTGTACGCAGTAATCGCAGATGGTGCGCACCAGCCGCTGCGCCAGAATGCAGTTCAGCGCGGAAACGAAGTTATACACTTCCACGCCCATATTCACGAAGCGCCCCAGCACGTCGACCACATTGTTGGCGTGCACCGTGGTGAATACCAGGTGGCCCGTCAGCGCCGAATTGATGGCGATCTGCGCCGTCTCCTGGTCGCGAATCTCCCCCACCAGAATCTTATCGGGGTCGTGGCGCAGAATCGATCGCAGACCGCGCGCAAACGTCAGCCCCTTCTTCTCATTCACAGGGATCTGGGTGATCCCGCGAATCTGGTACTCCACCGGGTCTTCAATGGTGATGATCTTGTCTTCGTCGCTCTTGATCTCATTCAGTGCCGCGTACAGCGTCGTCGTCTTGCCGGATCCGGTCGGCCCCGTCACCAGCACCATGCCGTACGGCTCGCGAATGTAGCGCCGGAATCGCTTCAGATCGTCATCCGCAAAGCCCACCACGTCCAGCGTCAGCTTGCGGAACTTCTCGCTCATCGACTCCTTGTCCAGCACGCGCAGCACGGCATTTTCACCATGCACCGTCGGCATGATCGACACGCGGAAGTCGATCAGCCGCGTCTTGTAGCGAACCCGAAAACGGCCGTCCTGCGGTACGCGGCGCTCGGCAATGTCCAGCTCGCTCATTACCTTGATCCGCGACAGGATCGTCGTGTGGTGCTCGCGCGCGATGGGCGCCATGGCCGGCTGCAGCACGCCGTCGATGCGGTATTTCACCAGCACGGAGTCGTCGTACGTTTCAATGTGAATATCGGACGCCCGCCGCTCCAGCGCCGTGAAGATCGTCGTGTCCACCAGCCGGATGATCGGGCTGATGTCCTCTTCCGACGTCAGCTTCTCGATCGAGATGTTCTCGTCGGGATTGTCATCGGCCGACAGCACATCGAAGGTCAGCCCCTCCGATGCCTCATCCAGGACGCGCTGGCTCTGCTCCGTCTTCTTCAGCAGATCGGTGATCTGCGACAGAGTCGCCACCCGCGTCACAATCCGTTTGCCCAGCAATCCGCTGATCTCATCCAGCATCATCAGCTTGCTCGGATCGCTTACCGCGATCACCAGCCGTTCTTCGTCGGCCTGCTCCAGCGGGACAAAGTTGTAGCGAAACATCATGTCCACCGGCACCGAACGCAGCACTTCATGCTGGATCCTGAAGTTCCGCAGATCCACAAACTCGCAGCGATAGCGCCGCGCCAGAGTCTGCGCCTGCAACGTCTCTTCCTGCTCGGTCGGTATCGGTATCGGAATCGGGGGAGCCTGGGCCATGGTCATTACCTCATCAATCGTTACTCTCTGCCATCATCCCGAGCGACTGGGGTCGACCGGGTGGGCTGAACCGGGCAGCGGTTCAGCCTCCGAAATTCGCGGCGTTGCTCATCGAGAAGATGGGCAGATACAGTGCGATCAGAATCACCACCACCACCACACCCATCACGATCAGAATTGCCGGCTCAATCAGCGCCAGCGCCGCGGTCAGCGCCGTCTGAACGTCTTCCTCGAAGAACTCCGCGACCGAGTTGAGCATCTGCGGCAGCGCGCCCGTTGACTCGCCCACCTCGATCATCTCCACGGAAAGCTCGGGGAAAACTCGCGTCGCCTCCAGGCTCTTCGCCAGTCCTTTGCCTTCCCGCACCCTGCCGACCGAACTATAGACGGCTTTGCTGATGCGCTTGCTCGTGATCGATCGTGCCGCCGTCTCCAGCGATGGCACCAGGGGAATGCCGCCGCTCAGCAGCGTCGACAGCGTGCGGGCAAACATCGCGACCTGATACTTCAGCCAGATCTTGCCGAACAGTGGCAGCGCAATGCGGATCCGGTCAATGCGCTCCCCGCCCCCCTCGCTGTGGCTCCAGCGCCAGATGCCGAATACGATCAGCGCCGCCACCGGCAGAATATAGAGAATGTAGTGCTGCGCCCCTTTACCCAGAGCCAGCATCATCAGCGTAATCGTCGGCAGTTTTGTCCCGATCTGCGCATAGAGCTTGGCAAATTGCGGCACCACGAAGGTGACCAGGAAGATGAACATCCCGAACACCAGGGTGATCAGCAGTGCGGGGTAAATCAACGACGCCTGCAGCTTCTTGCGGAAGGCCAGCGCAATCCGCTGGAAGGCCAGATATCGCCCCAGAACTTCTTCCAGATTGCCTGACCGCTCGCCGGCCAGCAGTGTCGTCGTGTACATCAGGGGAAAGCCGCCCTGTGCCTCAAAAGCCTGGGAGATCGGCTCACCCGTCCGTACCCGTGCCGACACATTCTGCAACTGCGCCGAAAAATTGGGATTCTTTTGCCCCTTGGCCAGCATTTCCAGCGACCCAAGGATCGGCAAACCCGCCTTGATCAGCGTTAAAAACTGCTGGTTGAAAATCAGGAACGTCTCGAGCTTCGCCTTGCGGGCCGCGCCCGTCAGCCCGCGCGGCTTCACCGAGTAGACGAAATATCCCGCCTGCGAGAAGCGCTGGCGCAGTTCGTCGGCGGTCGCCGCCGACTGCACCTGCTCCTGCACGTGGCCTCGCTCATCGGCCAGCCTGATAACAAATTCAGCCATGGGGAAACTCGCCGGCGCGCCTTCCAGGGGACTGCCCGGCGCCAGAAAACCTCTTCTAAGCGTAGCAGTTCACGCCTTTGGACGCGGAAATGCAGCGATTCGTGTACTGGACGCGCCCGAAGGCCCAAACGCTCATACAGAAGGGTCGGTCATCCTGAGCGCACAAGGCCCCTGGGACTCCCATCCCCCGGGGCTCCCGTCCTCAGGTGAACCCTTCCCACCCCTCCGCCAGCGCCAGCGAGCACCATGCCCCCGCAACGTCCGGGCCGAATTGCCTCAACCCTCCCCCACCCCTCCGCCAACGAGCATCATGCTTCGCAGCATTTCGGGGCCCGAATTGCCCTCAACCCTTCCCCGCCAGCGCCAGCGAGCATCATGCCCCGCAGCGGTTCGGGCCTGAATAGCCCTCAACTCTCCCCCACCCCTCCGCCAGCGAGCATCATGCCCCGCAGCGGTTCGGGCCTGAATAGCCCTCAACCCTTCCCCACCTCTTCCGCGAGCGGCATCAGCTCCCGCGCAGCTGTCCTGCGAAGCAGGACAACGGAGAAAGCCACGGCCTTCAGGCCGTGGAAATAACCATCCCAAAAAGAGAGGGGCTTTAGCCCCGGTTATTCACGGGATTAAGATTGTCATTCTGAGCGCACGGGGCCCCAAACGTCTTTCAGTTTGGGGATGGTAAGCGAAGAATCTGCGGTTGCTCTTCCCTCCCGGGTGCCCCCATTTAGACCGGGTGCCCCATATCTGCCCGGTTTTGGCAGATGTGGGAAGCTTTACTTCCTTTTCAGCTTGTCTGGATCCAGCTTCCCAACCCGTCCATTCGGTCCCACCACCCACGGCAAACTCAGCGCATTCCAGTTACCGTTATCCAAGCTAACCCATGTATTTCCATCGTCATAGCTAATGTCTGACCCATTCGTCCCCGCCGCGATCCACGCCTTCGCGCCGGAATCCCACGCCACCGCCGAGCGGTAGCCGTGTGGAGGCTTCGCCGACCATTCAATTCTGCGAGAGCCAGTTGGCCAGCGGAACTTCCCCGAAACGAATGCGGACGCCGCTGGTGAATCCGGCTTGCGATAATCCCCGCCGACAATCATGAAATCGCAGTACATCGGGTCCGACCAAAGCCGTTCGCCAATGGCAAAAGCTCCGGCGCTGGATCCAGAGGCAAACCTTAGCCGCTCCGAACCCAACGACACCCAGAATGCAGCATCGAATGGTTCATGGATTTCTTCCTCATAAATGCGTGAGTCTGCCCCACCGGTGACGAAAGCAAAGCCGCTATCGTCGCCGGGAGTGATCGCTGCCTGATTTCCGGCGGCGAAGAGCGATTCGCCCGGTCGCGCTTTTGGCTGGTGTTTGGGATCATCGCTGTTGAACCGTGTCCATGTTGAGCCTTTGTCCCCTGAATCAAAAATCGCGAACACACCGTTTACCGGATCGCCTATGAGTACGCCGCCCGCTTGAGGGGAGTGTGCGCCAGCCCCGGGAGCCCCGAACACAATGGCATCGCAGAACCCATCCTTGTCCGGATTCGTGAAGACCAGCTTCCAGCTCGAACACCCATCCGTCGTCTTATACAGCCGCGACGCATCCCCCGGCCCGCTCGCCATCACGATGGCCGTGTTGTCGTCCCACGCCCAGATTCCGCGAAAATCCAGCTTCTCCGCCCCCGGAGGCATCGCGCAACTCTGCCACTCGTAGCCGCCATCCTCCGTCCGCAGAACGGTCCCGTTCGTCCCACTCGCCCACGCCACGCCTCCGCCCACCGCGTGGATCCCGCGCAGCCCCGCCGTACTCCCGCTCCGCTCCATCACCCACGGTCCGGAAGTTTCGCCCAGGCTTTGCCCAGCCGCCACAATCGGCGCGACAAGGAGAAGGGAAGTGACCCAGCAAACCAAACGCATCACGCCGCCAGCATAGCCGAATGCCGGACGTGACAGCCGTCAGGTTCCCCAGCGAAAGTGAATGCCTCACAAAGGGTGCATCCAAAGAAGGTAATACCCCAAAGGTGTTACCTTCTAAGTGCCTATTTTTCAATTAGATCGCAGAACCGCACCCAGGGGGGTGGGGGGTATAGGCCAGAATCCGCCTCGGCACAGCCTTAGACCGGCGGCATTCCCATCACCACGTGCACTCCCGGCGGAGGCGTAAACACGAACGCCGAATTCGGAGCCGGAACGTTGTCCGCCTCGCCGCTGAACTCGAAGCGGTTCGTGACTCCATCGGTCTCCTCAATCGTCATCGACCGGATCGTTCCGTCTGGCGCAGCCGTGATCTTCAGCGACGCCACCCGCTGCTCCAGACCCTTCGGTATTCCCGACAGCACGGAGTCTCCGTTGCCCGAAGTCGTGACCGTCAGGTTCTTCAGCTCCTTCTCCAGCTCGGTATGTCCCAGCAGGAACTGTAGCGGCGAGCGCAGATCGTCCAACTGCTTTTGCGGAACCTTCTGCGCCTCGCTCTCGCCCGGCGAGTAAAAATACCCATCGTGCCCGTCCAGAATGAACAGCTTGCCGTCCGGCTCGGTGTACGTCCACCGCATCTTGCCCGGCTTCCTGAGCAGCAGCACACCCGCTTCGTGCCGGTGCATTCCCATCCCTTCATAACTCTGGACGAAGTGCACCTCGAGCGAATGCAGGGCGTTGTAGTGGTGGTTGACAAGCCTCGCGATATCAGCCGCGTTTGCTGGTTTGGGAGTGGCGGCATGGGCCGCAAACCCCAGAACGGCCGCGATCAGAGCCGCTCCAAATAGAAACCGCTGGAGGTGCGTCAGACTCCAGCGGCTCTTCTTTTGAACTGCGAGACTCAACGCAAGGGCACTGTGCAATTCGTCCCGCCGCTCGGATCCTTTTTGATCTCACCGCTCATATCCAGGCAGAACCCATTGTGGCCGGTCTTGCCGACAGCCTGCGGCACCGCCGTCGCCTCGAAGCTGGTGTACATATCCTGGTTATTCACCGTGGTCTTCGTGCAGTTCGTAAGGTTGAATGCATATCCCGATTTCACGCCGCTGGCGAGGTCCGGTTGCAGAAGCTGCGCTGATTGTGCGCTCGGTGGACCCGAGCTCGCGTTCCCGCCGAGGGCTGCCAGCGTGCACGCATAGCCATTTTGCGGATACGTGGTGTTGTACTCGATCTCCGCCTCGTGAATCGTTCGCAGCGACTGGATCGCCGACGTCTCATTCGCCGTGGCGGTTAGATTCAGCATGTTGGGGATCGCAATCAGCATCAGGATCAGCATGATCGAGATGACGATCAGCAGCTCCATCAGCGTAAATCCAGCGTCGCGTCGCCGCGAACGCCGCTGTCCGGGGTTCTGTTTCATGGTTAGAAATCTTCCGCGAGGTTCATGCTACCGCAAATTCGGGGGGGTCGTACCGCAAAGCATCGTCTGGCCTGCTTGCTGCGCCTGGATCCGCCCCACTCTATTGCTTTCGGTATGGCCTGCAAATTCACCAGACGCAGCTCGCCGGCCATTCGCTCGGGGGTCCATTGGGAGAATTCACGGATGGCAACTCCGGCCTACGGTCTCCCGCCAGCCGCAGACGGCACATGCGGCTCCTTCACCGTGCCGCCAGTCGTCGGCGTCCCTCCCGCATCCACGACCGGAGGCTCACCCCATACACGGCGATGCAGAACAGATTCGCAGGAATGAACCCGAACTGCGCCGTTCGAAACCCAATCACGCACAGAAGGACGCTGTTCAGCCCCGCCACTACTAAACCGCCCCACAGTTTGCGCCCCACCAGAACCGTTGACAGCACCGTCAGACAGCAAGAAAGATAATCCAGCCTCAACACAACAACACTCAGCCTCAGCGACCAGTTTGACCTGAGCCGGCCCTCTCGCTCGGTGACGGATCGCACAGCGCTTGCCCTTTTCACCGGCGCAAACGCGCTATCCTTGAACTGGATCTGTCCCGCAGATCTTCGCTCGGATCATCGAGGCCGCCGCTACCGAAATTGAAGAGGGTTCATGCATATTACTGCTACAACTTCGGCCGTCGCTTCCGCTTTTGGTGCAATGGCCGTTCTCGTCTGGCGCGTTCAGGAGGGTCGCCGCGCCATCACGATCAAAAAGATCGTATTTCCGCCCCTCGGCATGGCCACGGGATTTTCCATGTTCATCGTGCCGGCCTTCCGCGTGCCCTGGATCTGGGCCCTGGTCGCTTTTCTCATCGGAGCCATCCTGCTCGCCTGGCCGCTGCTGGCCACCACCCGTCTCCAGCGCGACGGTAACGCCATCATGATGAAGCGCTCCGGCGCTTTTCTCCTCGTCATCATCGCCCTGGCGGCCGTCCGATTCTTTGCCCGCGGCTACTTCGACACGATTATGACCATTGAGCAGACGGGTGGGCTCTTCTTCATCCTCGCGTTCGGCATGATCCTCCGCTGGCGGGCGGGCATGTTCTTCGAATTTCGCTCTCTCACCGCCTCGACCCCAGCGGCCGCCGAGGCATAAAGCGTGCGCGCTGACCAGGCCGGCTAGAACGCGAAGCGCGCTCCGAACTGGAACTGCCGGGGCGTGTTCACCGTGCTCGTGATCTGTCCAAACACCGCGGCCTCATCCGGTTGCGTCTGCACGGCCGTGATCGATGGCGCTCCCGGCATGCCGTACTGAGGCGTGTTGGTCAGGTTATAAGACGAGACCTCGAGTCGCAGGTTCCGCTTCTCACCCATCGGGAATGCCTTATACAGCGAAATATCCAGATCCCTCGCCCCCATCGTCCGAACATGATCCAGATAGGCCGGCGCCGTGCCCGCTACAAACGGACTCGATGGAATCGAGAAGCAGTCCGGCGTGAACCACGTCGCCACCGAGTGCGGAGCATTTTTGCCCGGATCGCAGGTCAGGTTCGGCCGCTGATTGAAGTACTCTACAGGCGCGCCCACCACCGGAGATGCGACCGGGATTCCGCTGCTCAGGTAGACGATTCCGTTCGTCGTCCATCCTCCCAGAATCGCGTCACTCACCCCGTGCAGCGGGACCGCCCGGTCCTTGCCGAAAGGCAGGTCGTACGACGCCTCTCCGGTGAACTGATATTTCACATCCTGCGGGCTCACCGAATGCTCGTACTGCAGGTCCTGCGTATCCTGGGCCGCCCCTCCGTGCGATCCCACGAATCCCAGCGGCGGATTGCCGTCATCGGTCATCAGCTTGGCCCAGGTAAAGCTGCTGAGCATGGTGAAGTGGTGCGTGAGCCGTTTTTGCAGTTTGGCCTGCAGTGAGCTGTAATCGGAATCGCCAATCGGGTCGCCATTCAGCAGTACGCCGTTGCCCGAGCCGTAGTTGCCGTCGCCAAACTGCGGATATTTCTGCAGCGACACCCACAGCGGCACGGTCGACGAACCGTAGTTGGCGTTCGTCGAAGGCTGGAGGGGCGCCCACGTGTTGTTCACCATCTGGCACGCCGCATTCGACGTGTCGACGCAGAGACCTGCACCGTACTTCTGAATTGTCTGCAGGCTCAGCGTGTTCGCATCGATCGACCCCATGGGCAGGAAGAGCCCGCGGCTGCCTACGTATCCGAGGCTCAGCACCACCTGCTGCGGAAATTCGTATTCCAGGCCGAAGTTGAAGTTATAAGTTGTCGGTGTGCGCTGCGATTGCATCACCGTATTGAGCGTGTTGCCCAGGTTGTTCGCCAGCCCCGAGGGTGACTGGATCAGCGGCACCACCCCGTTGGGGAAGGGATTGCTCAGCGAATAGATTCCCGTAGTGCTGGGAGCAGGGCTGCCGGCTGCCGCTCCCGAGCATCCTGAGGTGCCGTTGTAGACGGTGTTGCCGTCATCGTTGAAGCAGGTAGCATCCCAGTTCGTTACCGACGAATACCCGTCGCTGTCCAGCGAGGCGCTGCCCACCATCTCTGGACTCGGTCCGTAATTGATCTCGCCCCCACCCCGCACCACCAGATGGTTGAGGGCCTGCCAGGCGATTGCTGCACGCGGACCGATATCCTGCAGGTTGGTCGAGAACGGAGAACGGCTGCCGCCGCCCACATACACCTCGGCGCCCTGGTAGGGCACTCCCCCGACCGTGCTGGAGGCGTTCGGGTCGAAGTACTCCAGCCGATTATGCCGCTCCGTCCGGCCGCCAAAGACGTCCCATCGCAGGCCGGCCGTCAGCGTCAACGTCTTGCTCGCGTGCCAGGTATCCTGGACGAAAGTCCCGTAGTAAGGGCTGGCCTCTGCCGCAAACAGATCTTTGGTGAAGTTATAGCTCTCGCTCCCTGGTACCTGCCCCATGCCGATCAGGAAGGAGGCGAAGTCGCTGCCGCCTCCACCATTGTTCACCGACTGGTCTGTAGCGCTCACGTCGAAATAGTAGGCTCCGGACGGTGCAGGCGGCTGTCCCACGTTCAGAAAGCGTTTCATGTACTCGAAGCCGGCGCTCAGTTCGTGATTCCCTTTCACTTTGGTCAGGGTGGCGCTCATATCGTTGTTCTCGCTGGCGTAGACGAAGGTGTCGTAGTTCGCCGTGCCGCCGACCCCGCCGCCCACATCGTCGAAAATCACGTAAGGCAGCGTCTTGTAGACTTCATCCGCCGCGGTCGGAGTGGTAAATCCCAGCGAGCTGAGATTGTCGACCGCGCTCTGGCCAGGATCGCCGGTCTGGTTCTCATAGTGCCGCGTGAACGAGTAGCGCAGTTGCAGCACCGTGCTGGAGTTGAAGCTATAGTCGTCGGCCAGCAGAACGTTGCGGCCGTTGGTGATGTTCTGGGCGTAGAACGGATCCCAGGGGTTATTGAATGCGTTCACCAGTGCGCTGGACAGCCGGTCGAACGAGAACCGCCCGAAGATGTGCTGCTTCTCGCTCTTGTCCCAGTCCAGCCGAACGTCGAACTTCTGTGCCGTCATCGGATCGGTTCCCGGCACATACAGGTTGTTGACCGCGCCGGTTGGGTCGGAATCGCACGTGCTGGAGGTGTTGCATTTGGGCATCTCTGCCAGCATCTTCACCGCAATCGGGTTCGGGTTGGGGATGACGTTGCCTGCAAACGCCTGCCGCGTGCCGTCGGGGTTATCCGGCAGCATGGGGTTGTAAATGGTGTAATCGTCAGCGGAAAAATCCCCGGTCCGCTCTGCGCTGGTCGGGACCGTGAAGATATTCGAGCCGTCGAATAATTGCTGCTGGGTGGCCTCGTAGTCTCCAAAGAAGAACAGCTTGTTGTGCAGAATCGGTCCGCCGATGGAGCCGCCTTCCTGGTATCGGTGAAAGGATGGCGGCGTGTTCGCCGTTCCGCTGGAAATCTGGCTTTGCTTGTTGAAGTACTCGTTCGAAGCCAGGACGTCGGGGCGGAAGACGCCGAAAATATCACCGTGAAACTTGTCCGTGCCTGACTTGGTCACCAGGCTGATAACGCCCGCTCCGCCGCTCTGGTACGACGCCGGCGTGTTCTGCGTCTCCACTCGGGTTTCGTCCACCGAGTCTTCCGGAATCATCATGGCAGGGATAATCGCCGCCGCATTGTTCTCGGCAATGCCTACCGGGCTGCCGTCGATCATGTAATACACCGACCCCTCGATCGCGCCGTTGATCGTGTAGGAGGAAACATCGACACCCGGCCGGCCGCTGGTAATGCTGGCGATGGACTGCGAATTCGAGGAGTTCGGCGAGCCGTTGGCCGGCGTCACGCCCGGGCTCAGCTGGGTCAGGTCGTACACATCGCGGTTCAGCAGAGGAACGCGGTCGATCGTATCCGCCGAAATCAGCTGCCCCACCGTGGAGTTGCTGGGCTCTACCAGGTTCGTTTCTTCATTCACCTTCACCACGGTGCTGACGCTGCCCACCTTCAGGCCGATATCGGCAATCGTCGTCTGGTCCACGGTAACGGTCACATTCTCCCGCTCAGCCGTGGTGAAGCCGCTCTGGTTGACCGTCACCCGATAAACACCCGGATTGAGAGAGATGAATGTGTAGAGGCCGGCGGCGCTCGCCACAGCATGCAGAGATACGCCGGTCGCCGGGTTGAGCAGCGTGACACTCGCGCCGGGCACTATGGCCCCGCTCGGATCGGTGATGGTTCCGCTGACACTGCCGCGTCCGGCCTGCCCGAAAGCGGTGGATGCACTGGCGACCAGAAGGACAACAAGAGCGAGGAAGGTGAGGCTACCGGTAATCTGCCGATTCCGTAATTTCATGGGGCGCCCCTTTGTTTCTTGAAGTTCAAACGTTTGAATGGTATATGAATCTAGGCAGATTTAATCCCCCCTGTCAAGGGGAGAGTTAGCGGCGCGCCGCTCGGGCAGACGCGGCTCGCCGGTCCGGCCGGCGGGCCGTCGATGGTTCGCCGCGCCGCGTGCACAGTGCAACGGGTGCCAGGGAGGTACGAAGGTGGCAATGCGCGAACGCGGTCACGTAACACTGTCCGACGTTGCCCGTGCCTGTCACCTGTCTGTCTCCACCGTCTCCATCGTGCTGAGCGAGGCGCCTCTCTCCAGCCATGTCGCCGAAACCACCCGCGAGCGCATCCGCGTCATGGCCGCAAGTCTGGGCTATCATCCCGACGTCCATGCGCGCTCGCTGCGGCGGCGGCGCACCCAGACCGTGGGAGTTCTCGCCTACGATATGTCCGACCCCTTCTGCATCCCGGTGGTGCGCGGCATCGAGGAGACCCTCCAGGCGGCGCAGTACTTTTCACTGCAGGTGAACGCGCAGACGCAGCGGATGCTTTTCGACCGTTATCTGCGCATGCTTCTGGAGCGCCGGGCCGAAGGGGTCATCGTCATTGCCAGCTGGGTCTTTGAGGAAACCAATCTTCTTGCCGACATCGAAAAGAACAACGTCCCCATCGTTATCGTGGGCCGCGATCTTACCGCCCGCCGCATCACCTCGGTGCTGGTGGACAACCATGAAGGCGGCGCGCTGGCCATGCGCCACCTGCTCGACCTGGGCCATCGGCGCATCGCCGTCATTCGCGGCCCGGAAGAAATGTTTGACAGCGAGCCTCGCTGGCAGGGCATTCGGGATGCCGCCTGTGCCGCCGGCCTCCGGATTGATCCCCGGCTGACATTTCAGCTGCCCAACCAGGTCGATCCGCATTCGGGATTCGAAGGTGGTCTGCGCTTTGCCCGGGAGATGCTGGCATCCGGGTTTGGCTGCAGTGCTGTCCTGGCCTTCGACGATCTCACGGCGCTGGGTGTGGTTCGCGGCCTCCTGGAGGCCGGCCTGCGGGTTCCTGAGGATTGCTCCGTCGTCGGGTTTGACGACATTCTGCCGGCCGCCATTGCCACCCCCGGCATCACCACCATTCGCCAGCCCCTGAACGAGATGGGGGTTCTCGCGGCTCAGCGCCTGCTCGAGGCGCTCGACCAGCGAGACACGACGCGCATGCGCAAAGCCCGCCTGCACCGGCTCGCGCCCGAGTTGGTGGTGCGGACATCGTCCGCGCCGCCGCCCACAGCAGAAAAGGAAAGAGCACCGGGCCCAGGCCGTTGACAAACGAAGGGCAAGCAGATTGGAATTCAAACGATTGAAGCCGCCGTATTTTGAAACTCTCTGTCGCGATCCCCATCAACCAGGATCTCGCACTCCTCGCCGTGCGATCTGGAGGACCATCCGAATGAACCGCCACTTTTTCTCCTGCCTTTTCGCGTCCGCACTCCTGGTTACGCCGCTCTGTGCGGCGACCATCACGCCGCTTCACGACGGCTGGCATCTGCAGTCAGCCTGCAAGCTGACAGCGGACGGCGATGCCATCGCGTCGCCCGGATTTGCGACCGAAGGCTGGATTGCTGCCACGGTACCGACCACTGTTCTCGCAGCCCAGGTCGCCGCCGGCCTGCTCCCCGATCCTTACTTCGGAGACAACCTCCGCAAGATCCCGGGAACCTCGTATCCCATCGGCAAGAATTTCTCGAACCTGGCCATGCCTGCCGACAGTCCCTATCACTGCGGCTGGTGGTATCGAGACGAGTTCACCGCGCCCGCTGCGCCCGGAGGAGCCCAGCAGTACTGGCTGCACTTCGGCGGCATCAACTACCGGGCCGAGATCTGGCTGAACGGCCATCGCATTGCAGACTCCTCGCAGATCGCGGGCGCCTATCGCACCTACAACCTCGACGTCACCAGTCTCCTGAAGCCCGGCGCTCGCAATGTGCTCGCCATCGAGACCTTCGCGCCCACCGATACCGAGCTCGGCGTCAACTGGGTGGACTGGAACCCTGCTCCGCCGGACAAGGACATGGGTGTGATCGGCGATGTCAACCTCGTCGCAACCGGCGCTGTCGCTCTGCGCTCGCCCATGGCGGTTACGCATTTCGAGGACGACGACCTCTCCACCGCCGACCTTACCGTTTATGCCGAGTTGGAGAACGCGACCGATCATCCCGTGCAGGGAGTGGTCTCCGGTTCCGCGGCCGGCGCCACCTTCGAGCAGCCGGTCGAACTGGCGGCCAACGAGCACCGCACCGTCACGTTTACGCCGGACAAGTTCCCGCAGCTGCGCATTCATCATCCGCGCCTGTGGTGGCCGTGGCAGATGGGGGAGCCGCACCTCGAGCCGCTCACCATGCGCTTCAGCGTGCAGAACCATGTCACGGACGAGAAGACAGTTCTCTTCGGGATCCGCGAGATCACCTCGGTGATTACCGGCACCGGCGCCCGGCTTTTCCGGGTCAACGGCAAGCCGATTCTGATTCGCGGCGGGGGCTGGTCGCAGGACATGATGCTCCGCACCGATCACAAGAGGCTGGAGGAGCAGTTCCGGCTGGTGCGGGACCTGAACCTGAACACCATCCGGCTGGAAGGCAAGCTCGATACCGACGACTTCTTCAAGCTGGCCGACCAGAACGGGGTTCTGGTCATGCTGGGCTGGTGCTGCTGCGATACGTGGGAGCACTGGAGGAGCTGGAGCCCGGACACTCTGAACGTGGCCACCGCTTCGCTCCATTCGCAAATGCTGCGACTCCGCTATCACCCCAGCCTTCTGGTGTGGCTGAATGGCAGCGACAATCCGCCGCCGGCGAACGTGGAGAGCGCCTATCTCGCGGTCGAGGCGCAGACCCACTGGCCGAACCCGACCCTCTCTTCAGCTTCCTCCACGGCGACCACCGTTACCGGTGAGAGCGGGGTGAAGATGACGGGTCCTTATGACTACGTCGAACCGAGCTACTGGTATGTGGACAAGACCCACGGCGGCGCCTGGGGTTACAACACGGAAACCAGCCCGGGGCCGGCCATTCCTTCGGAAGCCAGCCGGGCGAAGTTTCTTTCCGATCCCGATGCGTGGCCTCCCACTGCGGACTGGTCGCTGCATAACGGCGGCGGGGGCTTCACGAATCTCAAAGACATGGACGAGGCCATGTCCGCCATCTACGCGAAGCCGACCTCGGCGGCCGAGTACACGCGCCTCGCCTCCACCATGGAATACGACTCCGAGCGCGCCATGTTCGAGTCGTACAGCCGGAACAAGTACGAATCCACGGGCGTGATCCAGTGGATGCTGAACAACGCGTGGCCTTCGATGATCTGGCACCTCTACGATTACAATCTCGAGGCCGACGCCGGGTATTACGCGGTGAAGAATGCCTGCGCGCCTCTGCACATCCAGTACTCGTACGATGACCAGTCCATCGTGGTGGTGAACAGCACGTATCACCCTGTGGAAGGGCTGCACGCGACCATCGACGTGCGCGGCATTCACTGGAACGAGCTCTACCAGACAACGGCAACCGTCAACGCACCTTCTGACAGCTCGCAGCAGATCCTGCGGCTTCCGGGGACTCTTTACAACGGTACGGAGCGCATCTTCCTTATCGACCTCACGCTGGCCGACTCGGCCGGCAAGATCGTGAGCCGCAACTTCTACTGGGTGCCTTACACGCTGACCACCTTCGACTGGGGCGCGAGCGAGTACACCTACACTCCCGCCGATCGCTATCCGGACCTGACCGCCCTCACTCAGCTGCCGAGCGCTAGGGTCAGCTCCAGCGCCGAAATCCGCTCTACGCCGGAGGGCCGCGAGATCGTGCTGAAGCTGGATAACAGCTCGGGCGGGCTCGCCTTCCAGGTGGAAGCGGCGGTGCGCACCTCGTCCGGCGGGCTGATCGCGCCGGTCTTCTGGTCCGATAACTGGATTGAGCTGGATCCCGGCGAATCGCGCACGCTGACGGCGAAGTTGCCGGACGATGCTCCGGCGAATCCCATCGTGAAGGTTCGGGGGTGGAATATCGAAGCGGCAACGTTGACGCCCGGCGCGGCGGCGCAGTAACGAGGCGGTAGCCGGCGCGATGGCCCCGATGTTCCCGGAGCCAGGGAAAGCATCGTTTTCGATGGGCATCGGTTGCGGATGTTGTTCATTTCATGGATGGGCATCGGTAACATCGATGGGCGGGATGTTACCCGTAGACGTTAGCCGGTAGTTCGGAGCCGGTAGCCGTCTGCGGTTCGCTCTCATGTGCTTTTCTCCTGTCTGCTGCCGTTCTCGGTAACGGAAAAAGCCCGCGCACGGCGGGCTTTTTTCTTTTTCACTCTACTAAGTTCAGTATGGCAGATTTGAACGGATTTAGTGCCAGATTCCTGAGGGTATTTTGGCCTGGAAGTGCTTTTGTATCAGCGGTCGTTACTTTCGTCAGAGGGCGAGGGGGCTTGACAGGATTTCCACAGAGGCAGGGAAAAGTGCGTATTCGGTCGTTGGGGCGTCTCCAAGTCACCAGTCTCCAGTCGCGTTACCGGGTCGGCGGCGCGCAGGCGATGCGCCGACAGGCCTACGGCAGTGCGGAAGGCGCCGGGCGGCGGGTCTTTACGGCCCGGCTGAAGTTGTGCCCCGATAGCAGAAGTGAAATACGTGCGTGAGGGCAAGAGCGGGCGATAGCATAGTGTTTCAATCTGGGTTACGCGCAGTACTTCCGATCCAGGCAGGGAAGCGAGCCCCTTGATGACGGTGTCTGAGGGGAGTTTGCAGCTTGCTATGGGGTGAACCTGGCCTGGGGGCGCCGGAATGGGTGCCCCGCGATGACCCTCGCGGCCCAGAGTTGCGATCTGATCCAAGGGCACTGGCTGGAACGGGCCTTCGGCCCGGACTTTCCCCCCTGGGCTGAAGGCCGGGGCTTTCTCCGTCGTGCTGCTCCGCAGCACCCAGGGTGGTGGAGCCGTGCGGGCCCACGCGCGATACGGAAGGCTTGCTCAGGATGACAGAGTTCTTCTTGTAGCAATTGGGGCGCGCTCACGGAACAACCTCTGTCGTTTGTTGAGGTCTCTCCATCCATCCCATCGCGGACTGGTCTTCCGGAGGGGGCGGTGCGCGTGCAGGTTCGACACTGCATCGCCCGGGCGAAGCTGCCTGCAAAAGCTGTTCTGAATTCACGTTGCCGTGATCGTCATCACCGGGGGCGGGGACCCTGCTTTGTTAGACTTTTACGTGGACCTCCGTATTTTTGCGAAGGCCGCCCGCCTTCGATGACCTTTCTGGAAACCATTGCCGCAGCCACCGGGGAAGCGATTCGTGTGGACCGACGGCCCAAACTCAACGAGCGCATCCAGCACCACATTGTGAGGAGTGAAATGACTGAAATTACTGCCATTCATGCCCGGGAAATTCTGGATTCCCGCGGAAACCCGACCGTGGAAGCCGATGTGGTCCTGGAAGGCGGCGCGATGGGGCGAGCGATTGTACCCAGCGGCGCTTCAACAGGCGAGCACGAGGCGGTGGAGTTGCGCGACGGCGACAAGAGCCACTATCTGGGCAAAGGCGTGCTGAAGGCGGTGGAGAACATCGAGAGCATCCTGGCGCCGGAACTGACGGGGATGGACGCCTCGAATCAGCGGCTGCTGGATGCGACGATGATTTCGATGGACGGCTCGGAGAACAAGGGCCGTATCGGGGCCAACGCGATCCTGGCGGTTTCGATGGCGGCGGCGCGAGCCTGCGCGGCCCAGCTCAAAGTGCCGCTGTATCGGTATCTCGGCGGAGTGAATGCTTCGATTCTGCCGACGCCGATGATGAACATCATGAATGGCGGCGCGCATGCCGACAGCAATGTGGACTTTCAGGAGTTCATGGTGATGCCGGTGGGTGCGGAGCGGTTCAGTGACGCGCTGCGCTGGGGCGTGGAGGTCTTCCACACGCTGAAGGGCGTGCTGAAGAAGAAGGGCTACAACACCGCGGTGGGGGATGAGGGCGGCTTTGCGCCGTCGCTGAAGTCGAACGCCGAGGCGATTGAGCTGATCCTCGAAGCGATTGAGCTGGCTGGGTACAAGGCGGGCGAGGATGTGGCGATTGCGCTCGATCCGGCGTCGAGCGAGTTCTTCGATGCGGATAAGGGCAAGTACATCTTTAAGAAGGGTGACAAGAGCGAGCGGAGCGCCGAAGAGATGGTGGCGTTCTATGCGGACTGGGTGCGGCAGTATCCCATTGTGTCGCTCGAGGATGGCCTGGCGGAGAACGACTGGGCGGGCTGGAAGGTTCTTACGCGCGAGCTGGGCAGCCAGATTCAGCTGGTAGGCGACGACATCTTCGTGACCAATACGGAGCTGCTGCAGAAGGGCATTGAAGAGGGCGCGGCGAACTCGATCCTGATCAAGCTGAACCAGATTGGGACGGTGAGCGAGACTCTGGAGTGCATCGAGCTGGCGCGGCGGTACGGGTACACGTCGGTGATTTCGCACCGCAGCGGCGAGACGGAAGATACGTTCATCGCCGATCTGGCGGTGGCCACGGGTGCGGGGCAGATCAAGACCGGGTCGGCTTCGCGGACCGATCGCATCGCCAAGTACAACCAGCTGCTGCGCATTGAAGAAGAGCTGGGCCAGGCGGCGGAGTTTCTGGGCCTGGAAGCGGTGAATTACGGGGAATAGAGCCAGAGGCAGCGCTCGCGTCGAGGCTGCCGAAGGCTGCGGGACGCTGACGATCTTCCGGCGCACCGAAAGCAAGGGCCGGAAGACCACAAACAAAATGCGTGTCTCCATGTCGAGACGCTGGAGGGCAATCTCTCAGGAGGGCTCGAATGCGGAAACTCGACAGGTTGGACATGGGTGTTGCTGGCGGCGATGCCGGCATGGGGAGCTGCCAGGATCGCGAGACCGGGCAGCGCGGCAGTGGCCGCCAATGCGGCGCCGGCGCATCCGGTGACCGCGGCCCAGGTGTATGAGATTTTGCAGCTCACGGGGACCGATCCGATGCGGCGGCAGATGATGGATGGCATGCTTCAGGGGCCATGGTGGAGGCATTCCAGAAGCGGCTCTCGAGGGAAGATGCAGCAGAGATCATCGCTTTCTGCGAGACGGACGCTGGGCGGCGGATGATTGCCGTGATGCCGTCGATTCTGAACGAAGGCCAGGATGCAGGCGCTGAGCTGGGACAGAGGGTGATGTTCGCCGTGATCCAGCGGCACAAGGAAGAGATTGACGCGGCAGCGAAGAGGTACCACGAGGCACATCCGGAAGCTGCCGCGCAAAAGCAATGATGGATGGGGGGAGAGCCCGGTGCTCGAGACCCGTCCGGTAAAAACGAGGAGACTTCGTGGCTGTTTCGAAACGACCGGTGGTTCTGACCATTCTGGATGGATGGGGTTATCGTCCGCAGACGGAAAACAATGCCATTGCTCTGGCGCGCAAGCCGAACTATGACAAGCTGCTGCGGGAGTATCCCAACACGCTGCTGCATGCGTCGGACCACTTTGTGGGCTTGCCCGATGGCCAGATGGGCAACAGCGAAGTGGGTCACCTGAACATTGGCGCGGGGCGCATCGTGCGGATGGACATGACGCGGGTCGGTGCGCTGATTGCCAGCGGCGAGTTCTTCACGCATCCGACCATCGTAGAAGCGATGCAGAAGGCGCGCAGGACGCAGCTGCATCTCTTCGGGCTGCTCTCCGACGGGGGCGTTCATTCGCACCAGGAGCATTTGTATGCGCTGCTGAAGACGGCAAAGCTGCAGGGGGTGGAGAGGGTCTTCGTCCACGCGTTTATGGATGGGCGCGACACATTGCCGACGAGCGGCGCCGGCTACCTGGCCGCGCTGGAACAGAAGATGCGGGAGACCACGGGGAAACTGGCCAGCGTGTCAGGCCGGTACTACGCTATGGATCGCGACCGGCGGTGGGAGCGGGAGAAGAAGGCCTTCGATGCGATGGTGCTGGGCCGCGCCGAGGGTGGAGCCTATAAGGATGCAACTGCGCGCATGAAGGAGTCGTACAACAACGGCGTCACGGACGAATTTACTGTGCCGTTTGTGGTGACCGATGAGAGCGGACACCCGGCGGGAGTGATCCGCGACGACGACGTCTGCATCATGTTCAACTATCGGGCGGACCGGGCGAGGCAGATCACGCGGGTGCTGGCGCGGAACAGCGGACTGAGCAAAGAAGCCGGGCGCGAACTGCAGTCGGCCGAGGAGCTGGACGCGACGATTCCGCGCAATACGATTCCAGGCAACCTGCACTACGTGTGCATGACGCAGTATGACAAGCACTTTACGCTGCCCACGATCGTGCTGCCGGAGTCGATGGAGAACCTGCTGGCCAATATGATGGCGCAGGCGAATCTGCGCAATCTACGCGTGGCGGAGACGGAAAAATACGCGCACGTGACGTACTTCTTCAACGGCGGGATCGAGACGCCCTTTCCGGGCGAAGATCGCATCCTGATCCCATCGCAGAAGGTGGCGACTTACGATCTGGCGCCGGAGATGTCGGCGGCGGGGATTACCGATACCGTGATGAGGGCGGTGAACGATCGAGCGTTCGATGTGGTGGTGGTGAACTTTGCCAACGCCGATATGGTGGGGCACTCCGGCCGGCTGGAGCCGACGGTGAAGGCCGTGGAAACGGTGGACGCGTGCCTGGGACAGATCTACCAGGCGATGAAGCAGCGGGGCGGTGGAGCCTGGCTGATCACGGCGGATCACGGGAATGCGGAGCTGATGGTGGATCCGGCGACGGGTGGGCCGCACACGGCGCACACGACGAATCCGGTACCGTTCATTCTTGTGAGCGAAGAGGCGAGCCAGTACACGCTTCGACCGGGCAGTTCGCTGCGGGATATTTCGCCGACGATCCTGGGTCTGCTGGGGCTGCCGCAGCCGCAGCAGATGACGGGCGGAGATCTGAGAAGCAGGCAATAGGCAAGAGGCAGGGGAAAGAAGGCCGCTCCGGGGAGCGGCCCTTTCTTTTGGCGTGGGAGGGGCGGCGGAGGGATGGACGAAGGGGCCTTTTCAGGGGATTGCGGCGAGTTTTACCATGAGGGCATGGGGTTTCCGATTCGTAAGTGCAGCGTTTGCGGGGAAGAATTTGAACTGAAACCGGATAAGCCGGGATTTGCGAACCGGTGTCCGCCGTGCAGCGAGCCGGAGGACGACGCGGTTGTTCGCGAGGGCCCAGCCGGTGCGGGCCAGTTCGGCAACGACCGGGAAGCGAATGCGGAGCGGCGCCGCGTGATGCGCGACATGCTTTACAAGAAGGACAGCTAGCGCCCCGCCGTGCCGGCGGAACGCGGCGTGGCCTCCGCGAGCGCAGAGGCCGGCACGGTTGCAGGTCAGATGCGGGGAACGTCGGCGAGACGGTTGACGTTCTGAAAGGGAATCATCCAGCCGGGATATTCCAGTGGCAGCGCGCTGACTTCATCGAGCTGCTTCAGGTCCTCCGGCGAGAGCTGAAGATCGACAGCGGCGAGATTCTGCTCCAGCTGATCGACGCGTTTGGCTCCAATGATCACCGAAGTGACAAAGGGCCTGGCCAGAATCCACGCGAGCGAGACGGTGGCGACGCTGGTCTGGTGAGCCTCGGCGATCGGCCGCAGAACATCGATGATGCGCCAGGTCCGTTCTTTGTCCACGATGGGAAAGTCGAAGGCGGAGCGGCGCGAGTCTTCCGGTTTCTGCTGATCGCGAGAGTACTTGCCGGAGAGCAGACCGCCGGCGAGCGGGCTCCAGACCAGCAGGCCGGCTTTCTGGTCCTGAAGGAGGGGAACGATCTCACGCTCGAGATCGCGGCCGGCGATGGAGTAGTAGGCCTGCACGGTCTCAAAGCGCGCCAGGTTCTTCGCGTCGGAGAAGCCGAGAGCCTTCATGATCTGCCAGGCCATCCAGTTGGAGCAGCCGATGTAGCGGACCTTGCCCGACTCGACGAGAGTGTTCAGGGCGCGGAGCGTTTCCTCGATGGGCGTGACGGTATCGAAGGCGTGGATCTGATAGAGGTCGATGTAGTCGGTGCGCAGACGCTGGAGAGAAGCGTCGATGGCGGTCATGAGATGACCGCGGGAGGCGCCGATGTCGTTGCGGCCGGGGCCGGTGCGTCCATAGGCTTTGGTGGCGATGACGACGTCTTTACGGGCGACGCCGAGGTTGGCAATGGCCTGGGCCAGAGCCTTCTCCGATGCGCCGTTGGTGTAAACGTCGGCGGTGTCGATGAAGTTGATGCCCGCGTCAAGGGAACGACGGACGAGATCGTCGGCAAGCTTTTGATCGACGCCGGCAATGGGCTTCCACATGCCTTCTCCGGAGGCGAAGGTCATGGTGCCGAGACAGAGTTCCGAGACAAGAAGGCCGGTATGGCCAAGGGTGTTGTATTTCATGGGTGTTGGCTCCTCGATAAAAATGGACCTTCGCTTTATTAGATGTGGAGGAAAGAAAGGAGATTCCTGCGGGCGGGCGGGACGTGTGCGGTTCTGCAGGGGGAGCCATGATCGCGATTCGAGCGCAGATCAGAAGTCGATGTGTCCGCGAACGGCGCCGATCCATACGGGACCCCGATCTCGGTTGTAGCCGGGGTCATCGATGTGCTGGCCATCGACCGCGAAGAAGAGACCTTTCCACGCGTGCCAGGTGTAGTAGCCCTCGACGATATTTTCGCGGCCGTAGCGGAGAAAGCCGTCGCCGAGCAGGAAGCCGAGGCCGCCGTCTTTCAGGTAATTCTGGTGATCCTTCTTGATGGCATTGCTGACGAAGGCGACACCGAGCTTGTCGGCTGAACGGCGCCAGCGGGTTCCGTAGTAGTCGCCGGCGACCAGAACTGTCTGCGCCACCTCAGTGTAGGCGAAGGACTCCTCGTGGTCATCGTTCCAGCCAAAGCGAGTGCCGATGCGGAAGTTGGCGGTGATCTCCTGCTCATTATTCCAGCCAAAGCCGTACTTGTTGGTGCCGAAGCGCTCGACGGAGATGATGTTGGGCCGCGGCGTCAAGCCCGCCTGGTAGTGCTGCACGGCCTCGCGATAATTGCCCATATGCGCGGTATTCACATACGCGAGGATGCGCGTGGTGCCTTTGCGGCCGGGCACGAACGAGTGGCGCAGCTCATATTCCCAATTCTGGGCATGGGCGCGGGAGAAGGCCCAATCGAGTGCGATGCCGTTGGCCACGACCGGCATGGCGAAAAGGCCGTAGCGCGCGCTCCAGTTGGGGTCATCGTATTCGAGCGTGCCGCCCACCGTGTAGCCGCGGGTGTCGGCAGCGTAGTCCCAGGCGCCGTTGTCGTCCACGGTCCAGTTCATGAACTGGAGATGGCTGTCGCTGGCGACCTCGTTCTGATCGAAGATGTCGTTGGTGCCCATCTTGCCGGCGCGGAGCTCGAAGCGGCGGGCAGGGACCTGGGGCGCCAGGGAGAAGGCGCCGCGATCGGCCTCGACCATGCGGTTGGTGAGCCCGAGGGTCTGGTGAATGCCGCCGCGCGCGAGATAGGGCGCGGAGCCGAGGTTCGGGTTTCGGACCACATCGAGGTTGGTGAAGCCGGCCAGCCCCAGAGCCTGGCCGAGGCCGCGGCCGCCGGCGCTTTCCAGATCGAGCAGCAGGTCGGTGTTGTAGCGCAGATTGCGGTGGGGCTCCCAGCCGAGGAAGAGCGTTTCCACCAGGGAGGTCTTGTATTCGGACGCGTTGTCGAAGCTGTTCGGACCCTGATAGGGAGAGTGAAAGCCCGGCTTGCCCTGAAAGATGACGTTGGCCTGACCCGAGATCCACCAGGGCGCGGTGGCGCTGTGGGCAAACATGGTGAGCTGGGGCGTCTCCGGGGCGGGCGGCGGCTCAGGTGTGGGGGGTTGCGGCGATTGCGGGGCGGTGCCTGACTGCTGCAGGGACAGAAGAGCCGCAACCGGTGCGTTGGGCAGGGCGGCGGATTGCGTCCACCCCAGGGAAGGGATCATCAGCAGGCACAGAAGGAACCGGCGATGCAGCAATCCCCCTCCTTTCAGGGTTCAGTCAATGATCTTTGCTGAGCTTTACAGATTTGTTACAAGGCTTATCCGAAGTGAGTCCAGTGTGGTGTCCCGGTAGTTGCCTGGCGATCCGGAGGGAAGAGCAACCGCAGATTCTTCGCTTACCGCCCCCAAACTGAACGACGTTTGGGGCCCCGTGCGCTCAGAATGACACCTCCAGTGAGACAGAGAATTCAGAAACAGGACACCAGGCTGTATCGACATACAGGGCCGGCCGGCGTTGGGAGCGAAAAGAAGGCTGCCAACCGAGTGACCGAAGCTCGGATTTTTCGCTCCCAACCCTGCGGGACGGGGTCCTTTTTGCCCATTTCTTTGTCGCTCGTCGCTAAGATATGCCCGATATCTGCCACTCCTCGCTGCGCGAACTGAGCAAAAATGCCCTCCGTCGCCAACCATCCCGATATGTCGATACAGCCTAGGGCCGCAACTGAGCGAGGCGGTGCACCAGAGAGGCGCTTAACGAAGACTGGGCGGCATCGTCGAGCTTCTGGCCGCCTTTAGTCAGGTAGAAGACATCGATAGCCGCTTCGCCTTCCGTATCGATCAGAGCCACTGCGATGTTGCAGCGCGCGGCCGTAAAACTGAGGGCGATTTCGCGCAGCAGACCGGGCGTGTCCTGGGTGACGATCTGGAGCAGGGTGCTGTGCGACGAGGATTCGTTGTCGAACTCGAGCCGCGTATCGACGGCTACCCGCGGGCGCGCCGGCTTGTGATTCCGGGAGCGCATGAGTTGCTCGACGGAAAGCTTGTGGGTGAGGGCGTCGCGAATGTTCTGGAGAAAACGATCGATCTCGGAGGCATTGAGCTCCAGGGTTCGATAGCTGTCAGTGAACTGGAAGGTGTCGACGATAATGCCGCCCGCGTTTGAGAAAGCGTCCGCTTTCACGATGTTCATACCCCACGCGGAAAGGACCCCGGCCATGTCGGCGAAGAGGCCGGGGCGGTCCGGAGTGACGAGGGTGACTTCGTTGAGCTGGCGCAGAGCGCGGAAGGCGATCTGCACCGGCTGGACGCCGATCGCCTGGGCGAGGCGGAACTGGGCCGCGATTTGCTCGGGTGAGCGGGTATTCAGGTAGCGCTGGGGCAGGCCTTCAAGAAAGCCGCGCAGCTGTTCGGTCGGCACGGGGGCTGCGGCCGCTGTTGGCCCCTGCCGCGACGGAGCGGTAGAGGACGCCATGGCGGGAATGAGGGCGGTGATGCGGTTAAAGAAGGCGGGATCGGCGGCCGCGTGGTAACGGATTTCATCGACGCTGCGGTCGAGAAAATTGGACGCGCTCATATACAGCTGCCACAGGCTCTCCGCCTTCCATGGTGTGAGAGCTTCCGGGGAGACAGCGCCGATGTCGGCGTAGGTCATCAGGGTGAGCATCTTCAGCTGCGAGGGCGTGGCCACCTTTTCGGCAAAGGCGCGGACGGTTTCATTATCGAAGATGTCGCGGCGCATGGCGGCCGACATCTCGAGGTGATGGTGGATGATGCGGCGGACCGCGTCGCGTTCATCGGCATCGAGCTCGAGACGGGCAAAGAGGCTTTCGCTCAGCTCGACGCTGGCCGAGGCGTGACTGCCGTTGCGCCGCGCCTTGCCGGTGTCATGCATGAGCAGGGCAAGAAAGAAGAGGTCGGGGCGCTCGAGTTCGGGCAGCAAACCGGCCAGCCGCTTCTCCCACTCGTGCTGGGGCTGGCGCAGACGGTGCACGTTGTCGATGACGTGAAACGTGTGCTCATCGACGGTGTAGCGGTGCCAGGTGTCGCGAATGACGAGCGCGTCGATGCCATGGAATTCGGGAATGAGCAGCTCGAGGATGCCGAGGGCATGCATGGTGCGCAGGGCGTGGGCGGCCCAGGGCCCGAGGAGCACCTCGCGCAGGCAGTTCCACAGGAACGGCCCTTCAGGCATCTGGACGGCGAGGACGGGCAGCGCGTCGGCGATGCGGTCTTCCGTGGAGTGACTGAGGCGATAGCCGTGTTTGGCGATGAGTCCAAAGATCTGCAGGATGCTGTCGCCGTCGTGCACGGAGGCGCCTTCGGCCAGATCGAGGCGGCCGTCTTCGAGGAAGAAATCGGTTCCGGGAATGGGGGTGCGCTTGCGCCGGAACTGCTTGTAGAAGGAGCGGCGGGGCGGGGGAACGGCATCGATGAGGAGGGAGGCGCGACGATACACGGTGCGCGCCTGGCGATACCAGGTACGCATCCAGTAGGCGGGATCGGAGGTGCCGCGTGTTTCAAGGCCGATGGAGCGAGCGGCGGCTTCGTCCTGCGCATGCCAGTCGAGGGTATTGTCGTCGCGGTCAGCGCGGTAATGCAGGAAACAGCGCACCGCGGAGAGAAAATCGTAGGCCGATTCGAGCTCGTCATGCGTGCCGTAGAAATCGTCGGCCGCCGCGCGGGGCCAGGCTTTTTCTTCGCGCACGGAATTGAGAAGGGTGAGCCACTGGGCCAGATGATAATCGCGCAGGCCGCCCGGGCACTCCTTCACATTGGGCTCCACATGAAAGATGGTGTTGCCGTATCTGGCGTGGCGGGCGCGGGCCATCTCGGCGAGATTCTGAACGATGGTGTCCCATTCCCGCAGGATGACAAAGGGCAGCATCTCGTTTGCGAATCTGGCGTAGAGGGCGCGGTTGCCGGCGAGGAAGCGGCGATCGAGCAGAGAGACGGTGAACTCAAGGTTGTCGGGATGGACGCGCTCGCACTCCTTGAGGGTGCGAGTGGCGGGGCTGGCGCGGAGGCCGATATCCCACATGGCCTGAATGCAGGAGCGGATGGAATCGCCGCACGCGGGCTCGACTTTTTCATTGGCGCAAAGGAAGAGAACGTCCACGTCGGAGCAGGGAAAGAGCTCGCGGCGGCCGAAGCCACCGGTGGCGATCAGAGTGATTTCCGGAGGGGCCGAGGCGGGAACGAGCTGGCCCCAGAGCTCGCACAACAGAGCGCCGACGATCTGGGAGCGGCGGCGGATGGCGGCAGATCCATCGCCGGTGCGCTCGAAGCTCTGACGCAACTGGGTAAAGTCGTCCTGATAACGACTGCGGAGACGCGCCAGGGCCAGCGGGTCAGCCACCATGGAAAACACTCAACCAGTCGTTCACTGCGTTTGCGCACGGGGTTCCGCAGGAAGTACGCTGCCCGCGCGAGCCAGTGGAGGTCAGAGCGCTGAGGGTCCGCGCTCGTCATTGCGGATGCGAATGGCGTCATCCACCTTCGAGACAAAAATTTTGCCGTCGCCGATTTTGCCGGTGCGCGCGGAGGAGACGATGGCCTGGATGGCCTGCTCGGCCAGCTCATCGCGAACGACCAACTCGATCTTGATCTTGGGCAACAGGTCGACCGTATATTCGCGGCCGCGATAGAACTCGGTGTGACCCTTCTGGCGCCCATGACCGCGGGCTTCGAGAATGGTCATGCCTTCGATGCCTGCTTCCAGCAGCGCATCCTTGACGGCGTCAAGCTTGGAGGGCTGAATGACAGCTTCAATCTTTTGCATAGGGTCTCAATTCCTGGCACCACAGAGTATACGTATCGGCCCTCAGGAAGCGAAGTCGTAGCCTTCCTCGCCGTGCTGGGTCACGTCAAGGCCCTCGATCTCGTCTTCGCGGGTGACGCGCAGTCCGATGATCATGTCGACGAGCTTGAGCAGGATGAGGGTGCCGACGATGGAGAGCCCCCACGCAATGCCGATGCCGGCCAGCTGATTCAGGACCTGATGCCAGTTGCCGTCGATGGCGCCGGTGGCCTTGCCGGCGCCGAAGATCGGGTTAATGGCGGTGGAGGCAAAGAAGCCGGTGAGCAGCGCGCCGATGGTGCCGCCGGCGCCGTGCACGCCGAAGGCATCGAGGGAGTCGTCGTAGCCGAACCAGTTCTTGACGACGGTGACCATGAAGAAGCAGAAGATTCCGGCGATGAAGCCGATGACGAGGGCGGACATGGGCTGGACAAATCCGGAGGCCGGGGTGATGGCAACCAGGCCGGCGACGGCTCCGGAGATGGCGCCGAGGGCGCTGGGTTTACCGTTGCGGATCCACTCGGCGAGGCTCCAGCCGATGGCTGCGGTGGCCGTGGCGAAGTGCGTGTTGACGAAGGCGCTGGTGGCCAGCCCGTTGGCAGCGACGGCGGAGCCGGCATTGAAGCCGAACCAGCCCACCCAGAGCAGGCAGGCTCCGATGAAGCTGAGCACGACGGAGTGCGGGGGGGAGGGCTGTTTGGGGTATCCGACGCGCTTGCCCAGATAGAGCGCGCAGACCAGAGCGGAGACGCCGGAGGTGATGTGCACGACGGTGCCGCCGGCAAAATCGAGGCAGGGAATTCTGCCGCCCAGGGATGCGTTGAGCAATCCACCTTTGCCCCAGACCATGTGGGCCATGGGCGAGTACACAACGAGGGACCACAGGGTGAGAAACAGGCACATGGCGCTGAACTTCATGCGCTCAGCGAACGCGCCGCAGATGAGCGCCGGAGTAATGATGGCGAACATCAGCTGATAGATCATGTAGGTCTGTGCAGGGATGGTGGCCGCGTAGTCGGCATCGGGCGTGAGGCCGACGTTGTGCAGGAAAAGAAAATGGAAGCCGCCAATGAAACTGTTGCCGGGTCCGAAGGCCAGGCTGTACCCGACGATGGCCCACACCACGGTGACAATGCACATCATGGCAAAGCTCTGCATCATGGTGGCGAGCACATTTTTCCGGCGCACCAGGCCGCCGTAGAAGAGGGCCAGTCCGGGACCGGTCATCAGGAGCACGAGCGCTGCGCTGGTGAGCATCCAGGCGTTGTCGCCGGCGGAAATGGTGGAGGCTGCGGGCGCACTCTGCGCCAGGGCGGCGGGAGCACAGAGGAGGGGCAGCAAAAGAGACAGGCGGGTCCAGCGTCGAAAAGGCATAGCACTCCGTAGGCGGTGCACGGGTGATGTCACGACGGGGTGACGCGGGGATGCGGCCGGCAGCGCGGCAGGCCGCAAAAGAGATTCTGCAACGGTCCTGAACCCTACTTTTACATGATTTTTCTCGATGGAAAAGGGAGAATTTTGGAGGAAAGCTCGGTGGCAGCAGTTGAGAAGAGATGCTGCGGCTGAAGGCCGGCCGGCGGCGAAGTCGCGATCGCCGCTATGAGGTGGTCGCTCGCCGAGTTGGCATCAGGAGCCGAGAGCGGTGTTCCACTGTTTTTCGACGGTATGAGCGACGACCGCATTCCCCTTCTTGTTGAGGTGCGCTCCGTCGAGAGTGATCTCTTTCGTCGGGAAGGCCGCTTCGGCTGAAGTCATGTCGAGGATGGGAATATGGTTACTCTG
Source organism: Acidobacteriaceae bacterium (assembly GCA_036267395.1). GTDB lineage: Bacteria > Acidobacteriota > Terriglobia > Terriglobales > Acidobacteriaceae > Palsa-343. Next base: position 149,848 of record DATAWD010000038.1, read on the forward strand.
AGCCCAGGTATGGAGAAGCTCCTGTGCCTGACTGGCTGGAGTGGGGATTTCGCGGCGGAAAGGAATGTAGATAATTGCAAGCCGCGCCCGGTGGTTCTCAGCGAATGCATGCATCGCATCAAGATCAGTCAGATTGGCGTGAATCACGGCTGCGGCGTTGACAGCCGAGGCGTCACCTGCGTCGGTGCGGGCGCCAGTGTGCAAAAAGCGCGGCGCGATCAGCCGGGACCAGAGCTCGCCGATAGCGGTCCTGGAATGGCGCAATACAGAGTCTTCTCCCACATCCTGGATTTGGGCGCGAGGCTGTCCGGGATCGCCGCTATTGAGCACGAGGAGAACAAGATCCGAGTGGAATGTCCCGCGCGAACGCAGATACGACAATTCGTTGTCGATGGCCCACGCGCTGGCCGAGGCGTTCAGGACCTCGACCGGACGGTGAACAATCGAAGGGAGTTCCCGGTGCAGAATCTGGGTGAAAAGGTCAGACTGATCTACCCGACTCGTTCCATAGGTCACCGAATCTCCCAGAAATAAAAGGCGCAGAGTGCCGGGCACGGGTTCCTCCGGCACCGGATCGGAGCGCATTCCGTAGCGATTGGTCCGTGTACGGCAAAAGAATCGCTTAATGTTCTGATTGGGTTTCAGGATGTATCCGCAGGCTGAGTCCGGAGCTACCAGAACGGGATTGCCAAGTCCGAAGACAAATCGAAGCGTTAGTTCCGTTCCCGTCAGCAGAACCAGGAGCAGCATCAACGGAAGCACAAGGATGCGGCGAATGAGTAGTCCTCTTTTCTCCTGCGATAGGGGCGCCATTCCGGTTTCAGTATAGAAATGTCGCACGGCATTACCAAATGCGGGCGGAAAGGCCGTGAAAAGCGGAAACCGGGCGGCCTCGGCAGGTATCATAAAGGCATGAGTGAGACGTTGCGGGACCGTCGGCTCTTCGGGAACATGGAGAGCCTCGCGAAGAATCGGGAAAAAGTGTTTGAGGCCAGCTATGGCTACGAGCAACCCGAGGGCATATTTCTCACCACCGTGGATTCGGCCATCAACTGGATCCGGAAGAATTCCATCTGGCCGATGACGTTCGGTCTGGCCTGCTGCGCCATCGAGATGATGTCGATGGGCGCGTCGCGCTTCGATGTGGCGCGGTTTGGCGCGGAAGTGTTCCGTCCATCGCCGCGGCAGTCGGACCTGATGGTGATCGCCGGCCGTGTGTCCTGGAAGATGGCTCCGGTGATCCGGCGGCTCTACGATCAGATGCCTGAGCCCAAATGGGTTATCTCCATGGGCGCGTGCGCCACTTCCGGCGGCGTGTTCAACAATTACGCCCTGGTGCAGGGAGTCAATCAGGTGATTCCTGTGGATGTCTATGTACCCGGCTGTCCGCCTCGCCCGGAGCAGTTGCTGTACGCCATCACGCTGCTGCAGGAGAAAATTCAGCACGAGCGCGGCAGCCTGAAGCGGGTCCTCAACTTGCAATAACCGGCCTTGCCTGGTTAACTTATTGAGTAAGAGAAGTTCGCCGCGGTCAGGCGTCGTCCGCATGCTCCCCGGAAAAACACAGAGATCTGCTGCTGAATGCAACAGCGCAGATTACGTTCAAGTTGATTTCTCCGGAACCTGCCTGGATGCGGCCAAATGGTTGATAGAATTGCATTCTGCGTATTGTTCCTGTGGTAATTTCATTAGCGCGGTGTTTTTTTCCTGCTCTTCTAAAGTTGTCAGAGTAGTACTGGCCAGTTGCAGTCTTCGTTAGCTCTTATCTGTGGTTGCGGAGGATAGACGCATGTTTTCTCGTCCATTCAGTGTTGTGGGCCGGGCTCTCGTTGTCGGATGCGCGTTTGGTTTAGGTGTAACGGCGCTTTCCGCACAGAGCTCGTCCTCTTTGCCGGCAGCGCCTGCTGCTCGACCGGATCGCCCGGTCTCGCGCGCCGATGTCTTCATGGGATACTCCTACCTGGCTCCGCATGGCACGGTCGACACATCCCTTTCGAACGGAACCACCAACACCGACAATTTCTCGTCCATCGATTTGGGCGCCATCGGCAGCTTCGCTTACTATTTCAATCGCTATGTCGGTGGTCAGATCGAGTATGCCAACGGTCCAAACGGTCAGAATGATGGAATCTCGACGGCTCAGGGCGGACTGATCATTCGTTATCCCACAGACCAGGGGATGACCCCATTCGTGCACGGCCTGGCGGGTGCGGCGCGCGTTGGAGGGCCGAACTTTCCCAGCGGCGTGGACATTGTGGCGCACCCGTATACCTGGGGACCCGCTCTTACTGCCGGCGGCGGTCTTGATTATGACCTGCCGTTTATGGATCACCGGTTTGGCCTTCGCCTCTTTCAGGCGGACTACGAGTACATGCACGCCGATTATGGACCGCAGGTCAGAACCGGCGGTCGCGCCAACATCGATGCGGCTCGTCTGAGCACCGGCATTCTGATTCACTTCGGCAACATCGTTCCGCCGCCGCCGGTACAGTACGCCTGCTCGATGAATCCCGCCTCCGTCTTCCCGGGTGAGCAGGTAACGGTCACCGGCACAGCGACCAATCTGAATCCCAAGAAGCCGGCCAGCTACAGCTGGAGCGGCCAGGGTGTCACGGTGGGCGGCACGAATCCAACCGCCACGATTGACACTGCGAATCTGCAGCCGGGAACCTACACGGTCTCCGGGCACGTCACCGAGGGCAAAAAGCCGGGACAGTCGGCGGACTGCACGGCGCAGTTCACCGTGAAGCAGTTTGAGCCGCCAACCGTCAGCTGCACGGCCAATCCAACGACGGTGAAGCCGGGTGAGAGCTCGACGATCACCTGCAATGGCGTGAGCCCGCAGAACCGGCCGCTGACGTACAGCTACTCGGCCTCGGCTGGATCCATCAACGGGACCGGCAACACGGCAACGCTCTCGACGACGGGTGCGCCGTCCGGGACCATCACGGTAACGGGCAATGTTCAGGACGACAAGGGCCAGACGGCTTCGGCGACGACGACGGTGGATGTGGAAGCGCCGCCGCCACCGCCGGCTCCCAAGAGCCAGACCCTGTGCTCGATCCAGTTCAACACGGACAAGCGCCGTCCGACGCGCGTGGACAACGAAGCCAAGGCTTGCCTGGACGACGTGGCACTCAACGCGCAACAGAAGGCCGATGCCTCGCTGGTGGTTGTCGGAAACTCGGCACCGGTTCCGATGCACAGGGGCCGTCACGCTCGCCACGAAATGACTGCCGAGAAGCTGGCAGCGCAGCGCGCGGTGAACACCAAGGACTACCTGGTGACGGAGAAGGGCATCGACGCCAGCCGTATCCAGGTGAGGACGGGCACAAGCGGCCAGAACGAGGTGGAGAACTACCTGGTTCCGGCAGGCGCGAACTTCGACAACGACGTGCCGGGCACGACGCCGGTCGATGAGAACGCCGTGAAGGCCCAGCCTCGTAACGCGGTGCATCACCATCACCATCACGCCGCGGCGAAGAAGGCGGCTCACTAGTCCGGCAACGGAGGACAACGACAGGGCTGACCTTTACGGGTCGGCCCTGTTTTTCTGTCCGGGCGCGGAGCCGACCCGCGCTGCATTGGCAATCCTCTGCATTGCCAACGATGGAACGCCGGCCGCTGTCTGTGAGCGCAATCCGTGCAAAAGCAGGTAGCATGAAATCAGACTTCGGGCCATTATGGCGCCGGAGTGGCCCTTGATCGTGATATGAAATCGATGCGGTACCGTTTATGGGTTGCGGCGATAGCCGTTTTTCTGTCTGGTTGCGGCTGCCTTACGGCAGCTGCGGCAGTTTCTTCCTGGAGCCCTGCCGGACCTGACGGCGGGGACGCGCGACGCTTTGCGTTCAGCTCCCAGGATCCAAATCGGATCTACGTGGGCACCCCGGACAGCTGGATTTACGTCTCCAACGACGGAGGCTCAAGCTGGTCGCGCCTTGCGCATCTGGGCCAGCAGGACAATCTTGTCGTCGACAGCCTGGTCGTCGATCGATCGGATCCCCGCACTCTGTACGCCGGTGTCTGGGTGATGGATCACCCGGATGGCGGCATCTACATCAGCCACGATGGCGGGCACACCTGGAGTGAGGCTGCCGACATGCACAGTCAGTCGGTGCGATCGCTGGCGCAGGCGCGGTCCAATCCGCACGTCCTGGTGGCCGGCACGCTGCGCGGCGTGTATCGGACCGAGGACGGCGGCCAGCACTGGCGGGAGATCAGCCCGCCGGGAAGCACGGAGATCCACGAGGTGGAGTCCCTGGCCATCGATCCCTACGACGCGCAGACGATCTATGCCGGTACATGGCATCTGCCCTGGCGCACGCAGGACGGGGGCGCACACTGGAGCAATATCAAGCAGGGAGTGATCGACGACTCGGATGTGTTCTCGATGATCGTCGATGCCTCGCGACCCAGTGTCGTCTTTCTCAGCGCCTGCTCGGGCATCTATCGCAGCGATGACTATGGCGGGGACTTTCGCAAGGTGCAGGGCATTCCAGCGACGGCCCGGCGGACGCGCTCCCTGCGGATGGATCCAACCAACCGCAACACGGTGTATGCCGGTACGACGGAAGGCCTTTACAAGACGGAAGACGGCGGCGAGCATTGGACCCGAACCACAGATCCGGACGTGATCGTGAACGACGTTTATGTGGATCCGCGCAACCCGAAGCACGTGCTGCTGGCGACGGATCGAAGCGGCATCCTGGCCAGCGAGGACGGAGGCACTGGTTTTGAAGCCTCCAACACCGGATTTTCGCAGCGGCAGGTCAGCGCGCTGCTCGCCGATAACCAGTCACGGGGGACGCTGTATGCCGGCGTGATCAACGACAAGATCTATGGCGGCGTGTTCTCCAGCGCGGACGAGGGACGCACGTGGAAGCAGCAGAGCGACGGGCTGCACGGGCGCGATGTGTTTGTGCTGGCGCAGAGCGGAGACGGCACCGTGCTGGCGGGAACGAGCGACGGCATCTTTCGCAGGGAAGGAACGACGTGGGTTGCCGCGAATGCAGTCGCCGGCACCGAACCTTCGGTTCCCGCGACAAGCGAAGCCCACCCACAGCGGCGCCGCGGCAGACGGCGGGCTGCAGAGCCAAAGGCTAAGGAGCCGGAGCCGATTCAGGGCCGGGTGACGGCTCTGGCAGCGTCGGGCGATGCCTGGTATGCGGCGACGGTGAAAGGGGTGTTTCGGAGTACGGATCGAGGCGGGCAGTGGGAGCCGGTGCTTGCCCCCCACGACGCCGATTCTTTCTTTCGCGATGGAGAATACCTGGCGCTGTCCGTCTCCGGCCGGACGGTCTTCGCGGGGCGTCGCGAAGGCATCATGGTTTCCCCCGATGCGGGCTCCACGTGGCGAGCGGTCTCTCTTCCGGCAGGATTGACGGCGCTGGCGACTCTGGCTCTGGCGCCGGATGGCTCCCTTTGGGCTGGCGGCCGCGAAGGGGTGTTTTATTCCCGAGACAACGGCGAGAGCTGGGTTGCCCTGCATCGGCTGCCGGTGGTGGCCGTGAACAGCATTGCGTGGAATCGCGTACTGGACCGGCTGATCGTCACCTCGGGCGAAGGCACCGTGATCTACGCGGTCAATCCGCGTGACCGCACCTGGCAGTGGTGGAATACGGGCTGGACCGTGAGAGCGGCTGCCTCCGTCAACGGGCGTTTAGCGGCTGCCTCTCTCTATAGTGGTGTCGTGATGCAACCGGTGATGGAAGCGGCGCGCAACGGATCCTACGTCCAGCAGGACGCGCGACAATAAGTCGTGCCGCTGACGATTCGCCCTGCCGCAGGCGAGGATTTCCCGGCGCTCTACGCGCTGGACCGGGCATGCTTTGCGCCGGGGATCTCCTGGTCGATGGCAGAACTGCGGTATTTCCTCCGTTATCCCGGGAACATCTCCGTGGTGGCGGAAGAGGGTGGGCGGATCGCGGGCTTCGCGATTGCCGGCTCGCAGTTGCGCAGAGGTGCCGTAGTGGGCCGGCTGATCACCATTGACGTGGACAGCTCCGACCGCCGGCGCGGCATCGGTCATGGACTGCTGCAGACGATTGAAGACCGTCTGCGCGAGCAGAAGGCGGTGGCGATGCTGCTGGAAGTCGCCGTGGACAACTTCGCTGCCCAGGCGTTCTACACCCGCCATGGATTCGTGAAGACGGGCCGCATCCCCGGCTATTACCTCGATCGGATTGACGCGCTTGTGATGGAGAAGCCGCTGGTCGCGTAAGACTCCGGCCATGGCTGCAGGGCAGTCGCGCCCTGACCGCACGACTACAATAAAAGCAATGCATCGTCTCCGAGTGAAGGCCGCGTGGGCCATCGCTGTCTTCGTGTGCGTGCTGGCGCCGGCCTTCGGTCAGGCCGTGAAGGATCTGCCCCGGCCAACCGACTACGTCAGCGATGACGCGCATGTGATGTCGGCATCGACGAAGGCACAGCTCGATCAGCTGTGTGGTGAGGTAGATCGGGAAGCGCACGCGCAGATCGCGGTGGTGACGATCAACACGCTGAACGGGGAGTCGATTCAGCAGTACGCAGTCGAGCTGGAGGACGCCTGGAAGGTCGGGCAAAAGGGCTCGGATCGCGGCGTCATTATCCTGCTGGCGGTCAAAGACCGTAAGCGGTTTATTGAAACCGGATACGGCCTTGAGGGCATTCTGCCGGATGGCAAGGTGGGCGACATCGGGCGCCAGATGGTGCCCATGCTGCGGGCCAACGATTTTGACGCCGCCGTAACTCTGGCGGTCGACGAAATCTCCCAGATCATCGCGCAGGATGCCGGGGTTCAGCTGCAGCCGCTCACGCACTGGGGAGCGCAACAGCAGCAGCCCCACGCCACCCTGGGTCAGGTGATCGGCGGCATCGTCTTTCTGATCTTCGTCGTGATCTTTCTCATTTGGGCCGGCGGCACCGGCCTGCTGGGATTTCTGCTGGGCATGTTCTTGGGTGGTGGTGGCTTCGGCGGCGGTGGCTTTGGCGGAGGCAATTTCGGCGGCGGGGGCGGCAGTGGCTTTGGCGGTTTCGGGGGCGGCAGCACCGGAGGCGGCGGAGCGGGCGGCAGTTGGTAACATCGATACGGATTCCCTAAGGAGAAAGATCGAATGATGCGTCGTGGGCTGTGGATCGCAATGGCCGTGATCGGTGTGCTGGTGCTGGCGGCACTGCTGATCTTTGGCAGCTATGTGAGCGCGCAGAAGCAGATGGTGGCCAAACAGGAGGCCGTCAACGAGCAGTGGGCCAACGTGCAGGCCGTACTGCAGCGCCGCGCCGATCTGATCCCGAATCTGGTGGCGACGGTCAAGGGCTACGCTCAGCATGAAGAAACCGTCTTCGCCGATGTGGACAAGGCGCGGGAAGCGCTGCTGGCGGCCCACGATCCGCAGGGCAAAATGGCAGCGAACGGGCAGCTGGACGGCGCTCTGGGACGGCTGCTGGCCATCGCCGAGAATTACCCCAACCTCAAAGCGAACCAGAATTTCCTGGAGTTGCAGGATCAGCTGGAGGGCACCGAGAACCGTATCGCTGTGGAGCGGCACCGGTACAACGAGACGCTGCGCGACTACAACACCTACATCCGGCAGATTCCTAATAACATCTGGGCCCACCTCGCCGGGTTCCAGCCGAACAACAACTATTTTGAGGCCAGCCCCGCTTCGCAAAACGCGCCTAAGGTGCAGTTCTAGGCTTCAGCTGGCGATGAGAATGCGCAGATCGCGCAGATTGTTGCCCGTGGGTCCGGTGTCGATCGTATCGCCGAGCGCTGTGAAGAGCGTGCAGGCGTCGAAGCGCCGCAGCGTGGCTTCGGGATCGAAATTGTAACTGCGGGCGCGCGCAATCGTGGTGGTATCGACAATGGCTCCGGCAGCCGGGCTGTTCCCGTCAATGCCGTCGGATCCGGCGCTGAGTATGGCCAGCGGCTGTCCTTCGTATCGCGCCAGGTCGAGCGCCGCCTCCAGAGCAAACTGCTGGTTGCGTCCGCCGCAACCCGGATTCCGCCCCAGATTGACCGTGACTTCGCCGCTGGAAAGCAGGCAGAGCCGTTCGTGCTGGTGGCGCAGTTCATGGAAGCGAGCCAGCAGATACTGTGCGGCCTTGGCGTAGTCCCAGTCGTCGCAGGCGTTGTCGATGATGACCTTGTAGCCGAGCGACTGGGCGCGATCGCGCGCGGCATTCACGAAATCATGGTTGGAGAGCAGGGCGTCGAACTGCGCATGCTCGAACGCTACTGACGCGATCTGCTGCTCTTTCTCCAGCGCCGCAGCGTCGCTGCTCTGCAGCTTCTCAAAATACTCGCGCACGCCGGGAGGAAACTTCTCGAGCAGGTGGAAGCGCTCCAGGATCCCGACGCACTGGGCCAGCGTGGAGTAGTTCGGCAGCGTGGGCGAAGACGCTACGGCGGCCAGATCCTTCAGCGGCACATCGGCCAGCAGCAGAGAGAGCTTCTCGGATCGGGGGGCTGCCAGGGCCAAACGGCCGCCTTTCACCGCGGAGAAGTATCTGCGCACGGTGTTGATCTCGGTGATGGTGGCGCCGCTGGCCACCAGCGTTTCATGAAAAGCGATCGTGTCGTCCAGATCAATCGTTCGTTCGCGCGGCAGTTCCAGCATGGCCGAGCCGCCGCCGCTGATGAGGAAGAAAATGAATGTATCTGCCTTTGCATGCTTCAGCAAATCGAGTGCTGCGCGAGCTGCCGCGAAGGAATCCTCATTGGGCAGGGGATGCCCTCCCGCAAAATAGCGAATGTTGCGGCGGCGTTCTTTTGGAATCTGCGGGCCGGAGCAGATGCCGTGCACCCGGGTCTTTTCCGGGAGCCGCACCAGCAGCGCATCGAGCATCGACAGCGCCGCCTTGCCAAAGGACAGAACGAAGACTTCCTTATAGCGATCGAAAGGGACCGTAATGGCCGGCAGACGCGGCGAGGGATGGCGGATGAGCGTCCTGCCTTCAAAGTGCAGGTGGCGATCGAATGCCTGGGCGATGTCGCATGCGCGCAGCGCCTGATCGAAAATGTCACGGGAGATTCTATGCAGTTCGTCGAGGGTGATCATGGGCTGGCGAGCGCGGGAAACTGCTGTTGCGCCCAGGTGCGAAGGGCCGATTGCATCTCTTCCAATTTACTCCCCACTCGTTCCTGCCGTGCAGTCTGAGCGTCACCGGGTACGGGTGAGAAAAAATGATCGGCGTCGGCGATCCAGACAAGTTCCTTCGGCTCAACGGCGAGACTCACCGCGGCTTCCACTTTCGTCACAGGTCCGTAGGGGTCGCGATTGCCGCTGACGAAGAGCTTCGGTTGCCGGCAGTTGCGGAGAAAGGCGTATTCGTAATCGCGGCCTTCGGCGTGAACCGGCAACCCCAGCGCGATCAGTCCGGCCACGCGTGGATCGCCGCAACCGGCCCGCAGGCCGACGTAAGCTCCGAATGAAAAGCCTGCCAACAGCAACAGGCGCCCGAACTCGCGCTCCAGCCAGTCCAGAGCGGCGCGGACATCGTCCTGCTCGCCGCGGCCGTCATCGTGAGCGCCATCGCTGAGGCCCGTCCCGCGAAAGTTGAAGCGGAGCACAGGCAGACCCAGGCCCTGCAGGGCTTTCATGGCGTGGTACACCACCTTGTTATGCAGCGTCCCGCCGCCCAGAGGGTGCGGATGGCACACCAGCGCGGCGAAGGGCGCCGACGGCAACCCGGGATTCAGAAGCGCTTCCAGCCGCCCCGCCGGTCCGCGGAGATCGTCCACAGTGCGCAACACAGCGGAGCCCCCATGCGATTGCGTCATCGTTCTTCATTGTACGAAGCGAGACAGGCTGCGGGGCTCGGGTATTCTGGCTGAGCATGCCTGTCGATCCCGTCCAGCTCACGCGCAGTCTCGTGGATATCGAATCCATCACTTACAACGAAGGCGCAGTGGGGCGCTTTCTGGCGGAATTCCTGGCGGACCAGGGATACGCCGTGGAAAAAATGGCGGTGGAGCAGCACCCGGAGAGCCGCTTCACCAGCGAGCGCTTCAACGTCTACGCCTGCGCTGCGGGACAAACGCCCCAGGTCGTGCTCTCCACGCATATGGACACGGTCCCGCCCTTCATCCCGTCGAGCGAGGATGACGCCTTCATCTACGGGCGCGGGGCCTGCGACGCCAAGGGCATCATTGCCGCGCAAATCGCCGCCGCAGAACACCTGCGTGACAAGGGACTCTGCGTGGGGCTGCTGTTTGTCGCCGGAGAAGAACGCGATTCGGCGGGAGCCAAAGCCGCCAATCTGCAGCCGCGCGGCAGTCGCTTCCTCATTAACGGCGAGCCCACTGACAATCGCATTGCCCTGGCCTCGAAAGGCTCCCTCCGCGCGGTGGTTCGGGCCACCGGGAGAATGGCGCACTCTGCCTACCCCGAACTCGGCGAGAGCGCGACGCACAAGCTCGTCGAAGCCCTGCATAGCATCCTGGCGATCCCTTTGCCGACTCTGGATGACATTGGGCCCAGCACGCTGAACGTGGGTATGATCAGCGGCGGCTACGCGCCCAACGTGATTGCCGACCATGCAGAAGCGCAGGTCATGGTCCGGCTGGTCGGCCCTGCCGAGGAGACCCGCCGCGCGATCGAACAGGCGGTTGAAGGCCTGGCTACGGTCGATTTCACGCTGGAAATTCCTTTTCGCCGGCTGCGTTCGCTGCCCGGATTGTCGACCATGGTTGCGGCCTTCACGACGGACGTTCCCTGGCTGAGCGAGTGGGGTGAGCCCATCCTTCTGGGCCCGGGATCGATCCACGTGGCGCACACGCCGCACGAAAGGCTCGCGAAAAAGGAACTGGCCGAAGCCATTCATATTTACGTCGAGGTTGCGCAGAGCCTGGTGAACGAGTCGCGCTGATCCGAGCTCTACATCCTGCTCGGAAATGCTCTAGGCTGGAGGTATGGTTGAGCCCACCAGCACCGCTGTGTACACGCGTAACGCCCTTGATCAGGCATCGTCTTCGTACCTTCGATCCGCCATGCATCAGCCGGTGTACTGGCAGGAATGGGGTGAGGCCGCGTTTGCGCTGGCCGCGCAGCTCGACAAGCCCGTTCTTCTCGACGTGGGCGCGGTCTGGTGCCATTGGTGCCACGTGATGGATCGGGAATCTTACGAAGATCCCGAGCTTGCGCAGGCGATCAATGACCATTTCGTCGCCATCAAAGTGGATCGCGATGAGCGACCCGACGTGGATGCTCGCTACCAGGCGGCGGTGCAGGCCATTGCCGGACAGGGAGGCTGGCCTCTGACGGCCATCCTCACGCCGGATGGGCGTCCCTTTTTCGCCGGCACCTACTTTCCCCGGGAAGACCGCTACGGCCGGCCTGGATTCCAGCGCGTCCTGCTGACCCTGGCGAGTGCATGGAGCACGCGGCGCGACGAGGTTCTGGAATCCGCCGCGAGCGTGATGGCTGCCATTGAGCACGGCGAGACCTTCTCCGCGCGGAGCGACACCCTTTCCCTGGAGATCGTGGACAAACTGATCGCCAGCGCCGTCAGCCAGTTCGATCCCCGCCACGGCGGCTTTGGATCGCAGCCGAAATTTCCGCATCCCGGGGTCCTCGATCTGCTCATCGACGTGGCCGCCCGGACCGGCAACGAAGCGGCGAAGGAGGCGGCAACGGTGACCCTCCGCAAAATGGCCCGCGGCGGTGTTTACGACCAGCTGGCCGGCGGCTTCCATCGTTACTCCGTCGACGAGCGCTGGGTTGTCCCCCATTTCGAGAAGATGCTGTACGACAACGCCGGCCTGCTCGGCAACTACGTCCACGCCTTCCAGACCTTCGTCGAGCCGGAGCTGGCCACAACGGCGCGCGACATCCTGCGCTGGATGGACGAGTGGCTCAGCGACCAGGAGCGTGGAGGGTTTTATGCGTCGCAGGACGCGGACATCTCTCTGGACGACGACGGAGACTATTTCACCTGGACTCGCGAAGAGGCGGCGGCCGTGCTCACTCCGGACGAGATGTCGGTGGCTGCGCCGTATTACGACATCGGCGATCTCGGCGACATGCACCACGATCCGAAGAAGAACGTGCTCCACCGCAATTTCACGACCGAAGAGATCGCGCAGAAGCTCGGACGAGATGTCGCTTCCGTTGAGCGAGATCGGGTTTCTGTAAAGCAAAAGCTGTATGCCGCGCGCCTCGAGCGCCCCACGCCCTTCGTGGACAAGACGGTCTACACGGGATGGAACGCAATGGCCATCTCCGCGTATCTCGATGCGGCCCGCGTCCTCGATCTGGAGGCGCCCCGCGCTTTCGCTCTCCGCACTCTCGACCGCATCCTGAGCGAGGGCTGGAGCCCCGCTGACGGATTGGCGCACGTGATTGCCTATCCTGACCAGCCGGGAACGGCAAAGTGGATCGCCGGCGTTCTGGATGATTACGCGCTGCTGGCGCACAGCTGTGTGGACGCATGGGAGGCCACCGGAGAGCTTCGCTACTACGAGGCGGCCATGCAGATAGCGGGCGCGCTGGTGGAGCGCTTTCACGATGCCGATGGCGGCGGCTTTTTCGACACCGAGAAAAATGCGGGAGAGAGGCTGGGCGCTCTCGCAGCCCGCCGCAAGCCCATGCAGGATTCCCCTACACCGGCCGGGAACGCCACGGCGGCCGGCGTTCTGCTGCGCCTTCACGCCCTCAGCGGGCGCGACGACTTTCGTTCCATGGCCGAAAACACCCTCGCCGCATTTGCCGGCGTCATCGAGCATTATGGGCTCTACGCCGGCAGCTATGGCCTGGCGCTGGAGAGGCTGCTCCTGCCTCCCATGCAGGTCGTGATCGTCGGAAAGGGTCCTGCGGTGCGGGACCTCGCGGCCATCGCCAATGCCCGCTACGCGGTTAATAAGGCCGTCATCCTGCTGCGTCCCGAGCAGGTCACCGCCGCCCATCTTCCGCCGCTCGTGGGCGAGACTCTCCCGCATCTGCCCGGACTCGACTCATCTGCCGGCCATGCTGTCGCTCTGGTGTGCCGCGGAACCTCATGTCTGCCTCCGGCTGCCACCCCGGACGCCCTCGTCGAGCGGATCAACGCATCTCTGTGATTCCTGCGAAGGGCGCAGGTCAGGAAAGCTCAGAACCCGTTTGATCGATATAATGCGCATAAGCGCTAGTGGAACTCCTCTCCAATCTTGTCTGGATTGCCGTGGCGATTGCCCTGTGGGGTGGTTGGCTGGCTCAGCGGGGCCGTGGACGCGGTGCATCTCTGCCCTCAGGGTTGAGAGCGCAGGTGGCGGCGCTGGCGGTGCTGACGCTTATCCTGTTGCCGGTGATTTCGGTTTCGGATGACCTGCAGGCTTCCCACAATCCTGCTGAGGTAGAGCGCACCTGCATCAGGAGCGATCAGCATTTGCTGCGGCCGGACGCTATACCGCCGGCGCCTGCGGCCCTGGCCGCCGTCATCGGCTCTCTTCTGCCGTGCCCCCCGGGCGCAATTGCTTTCCTCCGCACCCTTCCTGTCCCGCGCAGCGATCGGACAGAGAGCGTACCCATCCTTGCATCCAGGCCTCCTCCCGCCGTCTGAGCCGTTCGCTCGTCTGTCTTCACTTTCTGTTTTTCCAATCGTGATCGCCCTCGGGTGGTCAATGGATACGCATCATGAGACTCCGCCTCTTCGGGCCCGGGCTCGTTCTGCTCCTGCCGTTCGCCTGCATGCCGGCGCATGCGCAAGGGCCGGCGCCCATGACCCTGCAGCAGGTATTAGACGTAGCTCGGGCCAGGAACCCAGGCCTGCTCTCCGCCGAACAGCACGTGACTGCGACGAAAGCCTCCGAGATCACCGCGGGCTTGCGGCAGAACCCCACCTTTACGCTTTCCGGTGCCAACACCACGCTGCCGGCCGACAACCCCAGCAGCCCCTACACCTACATTGGGAATGTCTCGCGGCTGTTTGAGCGCGGACAAAAGCGCCGCTGGCGTCTGGAGGCGGCCACGGCGACCACCTCCGTGACGCAAAGCCAGTACAACGACCAGGAGCGCCAGCTGGTTCTGCAGGTGAAGGACGCCTTCACCAATATGCTGGCTGCCAAAGCCGCTCTGCTGGTCGCTCAGAACAACCTCGACAGCTATCACCAGACCGTCAACCTGAGCCAGGTGCGTCTGAATACCGGCGATATCAGCAAAACCGATTTCGAGCGCATCGACCTGCAACTGGCGGAATTTGAGTCGGACGAGGACAACGCGAAGCTCAACCTGGTGCAGGCCAGCGATTCGCTCCAGCTGCTGATGGGAGTGGAGAAACCCGCGCCGAATTTCGATATCGTGGGTTCGCTGGAGCCGCCTGATCTGGTGCAGAATCTTCCTCGGATCGAACAGGAGGCTCTGGCGGCGCGGCCCGATTACCTTGCCGCGCGCGAATCCATTACGCTCGCCGACGCGAATGTGAAGGTGGCCGACGCCCAGGGCACCACCGATCCCACCATCGGTGGGGAATACGAACGGATCGGCGTGTTCAACAGTGCCGGATTTCAGGTCTCCATCCCGGTCCGGCTCTTCGATCGCAATCAGGGCGAAAAGGAGCGGACCCGCTACGAGGCGCAGTCCTCCCGCCTGGCGGCAGATGAGGCACGCAACCAGGTGCTCAACGACGTGGATCAGGCGTGGGCCGGCTACCTGGACGCTCTCGATATCGCCAAACGGTACAACAATCACTACCTGGCCGAGTCAGACACCGTCCGCACCAACCTCGAGTACAGCTACCGGCATGGCGGCACCACGCTCCTGGATTATCTGGACGCGCTGCGGGATTACCGGCAGGTTCACCTCGACGCTTTGGCCGCCAATCAGCAGGTTTGGCTCAGTCTGCACCAGCTGAGCTTCGCCGCCGCTACGGAGATTGCCCCATGAACAAGCTTCCCATTCCGTGCGCGGCCCTTCTGGCCGCCGTCACGTTCGCCGGCTGTCGGGGTAACGAACCGCCGGCGCCCACCGCAACGCCGAAGCAGCAGGTGGTGGAAACTGTGACGGTGCACCGCAGTCAGGTGACCGGCGAACTCACACTTCCGGCACGGATCGCGGCCAACCCCACCCAGATGGTTCACATTTATCCCCTGATCAGCGGCCGGGTCCTCTCTCTGCGAATTCTCCCCGGGCAGGAGGTTCACAAGGGCCAGATCATCGGCACCCTGCAGAGCAGCGAAGCCGCTCAGGCGCGTTCCGATTACGAAAAGGCGAAGATCGAAGCCGACCGCGCCGATCTGCAGCTGAACCGGGGCAAAGAACTGCTGGCCCACGACGTCATGGCGCAGCGGGATTACGACGATCTGAAAGCTCTGGACGCTGCGGACCACTCAGAGCTGGAACGTGCCCGACAAACGCTGCAGCTGCTCGGCTTCAACGAAGACGACACCACGGATGTTGTCCCCATCACCGCGCCGATTTCCGGAGTCGTGCTCGACGTGGGGACAGGGCCGGGTGAATTGCAGCGCTCTCTGGACAATGCCACGGCCATCGCCACCATCGCCAACATCGACTCCATCTGGGTGGTTGGCGATCTCTACCCGCGCGACCAGGGAAAGGTCCATACGGGCCAGCCCGCAGCCATCACCGTGAACGGCTATCCCGGCATGACCCTGCATGGCAGGGTGAGCAATATTTCGGATGCGGTTGATCCCGTCTCGATGACCCTCAAGGTTCGTGTGGTGCTGCCCAATCCGCAGCACCGGCTCAAGCCCGACATGTTCGCCAACATGACGCTCACCGGCGCCGAGAAGAACGTCATTGAGGTGCCTGCGACCGCCGTCATCCAGAACGGCCGCGAAACCTTCGTCTTTGTCGAGACGGCGCCGGGGAAATACGAACGCCGCCCGGTGACGCTGGCCAGCACCGGAACGGAAAACGATGCCGTGGCCCAGGGTCTCAACGACGGCGATGCCGTGGTGAGCCAGGGTGCGGAGCTGCTGCGCGAGGCGGAGGACCAATAGCCATGCAGGCGCTGATCCGCACGCTGCTCCGTTATCGCAATGTCGTCCTGATTGTCTTTGTGGCGGCGCTGGTCATCGGCGGCTACGCCTTTACCCAGCTGGATATCGAGGCCTATCCCGATCCGTCTCCGCCCATGGTCGAGTTCATCACTCAGAACCCCTCCTGGTCTGCCGAGGAGATGGAGCAGCAGGTCACCATTCCGCTGGAAACCGGACTGAACGGCACGCCGGAACTCGATCAGATCCGCTCCATCAGCATCTTCGGCCTGAGCGATGTGAAGATGTACTTTGCCTTCGACAGCAACTACTTCGTCGATCGGCAGGAAGCCCTGAATCGCATCGCCCAGGTCACGCTTCCGAATAACCTGCAGCCGCAGCTTTCGCCCGAGTCGCCGGTGGGGGAGATTTACCGGTATCAGCTCACCGGCGCGGGATATTCCCTGAATGAAATCAAGGCCACGCAGGACTGGCTACTGGTGCGCGAGATCAAGCAGGTGCCCGGCATCATCGACGTAGCGACGTTTGGCGGCACCACGCGGCAATACCAGGCGGAAGTGGATCCCAACAAGCTGATGACGTATGGCGTCACCATGACGCAGGTGGTCAACGCGGTCCAGAACAGCAACGCCAACGCCGGCGGCAATTACCTCACCATCGGCAGCCAGAGCGTGAACGTGCGCGGCATCGGGCTGCTGCATTCGCTCGACGATATGCGGCACATTGTGGTGGCCGAGCACAACGGGGTCCCGGTCCTGCTCAGTGACGTGGCTGAGGTGCGAGAAGGGCATCAGCCGCGGCTGGGAAAAGTGGGCCGGGATGTCAACGGGCATGACGATCCGGACATCGTGGAAGGCATCGTGCTGCTGCAGAAAGGGGCGAAGTCGCTGCCCGCTCTGGCCGCGCTGCGGCAGAAGATCCACGCTCTGAATCATGGAAACCTGCTGCCGCCCGGCATGCACATCAGCACCATCTACGACCGCACGCGACTGATCGATATCACCACCGATACCGTGCGCCACATCGTCATCATGGGCCTGACTCTGGTGACGCTGGTCCTGCTGAGCATGCTGGGAGACTGGCGGATCACGCTCATCGCTGCGATCACCATCCCCTTCGCGGTGCTGTTTGCGTTCAGCCTGATGGTGCTCACCAATCAGTCGGCCAACCTGATCTCCATCGGCGCCATTGACTTCGGCATCCTTGTGGACGCCTCGATCGTGGTGCTGGAAAGCGTCTACCGCCGGGTTTCGCGGCGCGTCGAGGGTGAGGAGATTCGCGAGATCATCCTTGCCGGCGTCGCCGACTCGGCCAAACCAGTCCTGTTCGCCACACTGATCATCCTCGTGGCCTTCATCCCTCTCTTCACCATGCAGGGCGTCCCCGGCAAGATCTTCGCCCCCATGTCGGTCACGTATGGATTTGCTCTCACCGGCGCGCTCATCTTCGCGCTGGTCTTCGCTCCGGTGCTGGGATCGTTAGCGGTGCCGAACCAGATTCGCCATGAGGAGAAGGAGACCTGGCTCAGCGCCTTCTTCCGCCGCCGCTACGACAGCGGACTGCACCGGGCCCTGCGCTTTCCCGCCGCGGCCTGGATTGTGGCCTTCGCCGCGCTGCTGGGGGCCGGCATCGTTTTCCATTTCGTCGGAGGCGAGTTCATGCCCGCGCTCGAGGAGGGCAATCTCTGGATCCGCGCCGATATGCAGCAGGACATCTCCTTCCAGGCTTCAGAGAAAATGGCCGACGACATCCGCGCCACCCTGCGCGCCTACCCTGAAATCACGCAGGTGGTGTCGCAGATGGGCCGCCCGGACGACGGCACCGACGTGAGCACCTTCAATAACATCGAATTCCTGGCCGACCTGCAGCCTGCTTCCCGGTGGCGCCCTCAGTTTCACGGCAGGAAGCAGCAGCTCATCGCCGCTATCTCCAGAAATTTCGCGCAGTATCCCGGTGTCGATTTCAACTTCTCGCAGAACATCCAGGACAACGTCGAGGAAGCGATGTCGGGGGTGAAGGGAGAAAACTCGCTCAAGCTCTTCGGCAACGACTTCGACGAGCTGACCCGCATCGCCGATCAGATCGCCGGCATCATGAAGCAGGTTCCGGGCATTACCGACGTTGGCGTCTTCGATGTCACCGGCCAGCCGAGCCTGATGGTTTCGATCGACCGGCTCAAAGCCGCGCGCTATGGTCTGCAGCCGCAGGACATCAACAACGTTGTACAGGCCGCCGTGGGCGGGGCCCCGGTCACACAGATCATCGACAGCGACCGTCGCTTCGACTTCTCCGTCCGTTACGCGCCGGAATTTCGCAGCACGCCCCAGGAAATCTCGCAGATTCTGCTGCCCACGCCCGACGGCAACCAGGTTCCGCTCGGCTCCGTGGCCGACGTGAATATCCGCAACGGCGCGTTCATGATCTATCACGAGGGCGGACGCCGCTACATCCCCATCAAGTTCAGCGTGCGCGGGCGCGACCTGGCCAGCGCCATTCAGGACCTGCAGAGCCGCCTGGCGGACCAGGTTCATCTGCCCAGCGGCTATGAATATACCTGGGCGGGTGAATTCGACAGCCTGCGCAAGGAGCAGCGGCGACTCGGGTTCGTGATTCCGGTCAGCTTAGCGGTCATCCTCATGCTGCTGTACATCCAGTTCCGCACCTGGCGCGACGCCTTCATCGTAATGGCCACACTGCCCTTTGCCGCCATCGGAGGCGTGCTGTCGCTGTTTGTCACGCGAACCCCCTTCAGCATCTCCGCCGCCGTCGGCTTCACGTCGCTGACGGGCGTGGCTACCCTGGGCGCCGTTGTGTTTCTCTCCGGGATCCGCCGGGCCCAGCGGGAGGAAGGTTTTGCCGCCGGCCTGGAGAAGGGCTGTCTCGACGAGATGCGCCCGGTCGTGATGGCCTGCATGGCCGCCGGCCTGGGGCTGCTGCCGGCCGCAGTCGCCTCCAGCATCGGCGCGCAGGCGCAGCAGCCGCTGGCGCGGGTGGTGGTTGGCGGCATGATCACCACTGTGTTCGCCATTCTTTTCGTCATGCCGCTGCTCATCCGCCGCTTTTCCGCGCGAGAAGACTTCGGCTCGGGTATCCACGATTCGTAGAGCGCTGCGAGAGACGGCTGCGCGGTGTTGGTATACTGCCAGGTTGCAGAACAATTTGAGCGAAAGGAGTCCGCGGGCGTCGCAAAAAGAGGCCATTCGACGGCTGGAATCGACCCAGGTCTCACCCCTGGAATTCCCGTGCGTGACCCTCTGAATTGCCATTGACAGTCGCAAAGGCCTGCGGACACCGGAGACATCGTTATGGCGAAGAGCGTCAACAAAGTGATCCTCGTGGGCAACGTGGGGAAGGACCCGGAAATCAAGGTCGCCGGCAGCGGAGCGTCCATTGCGACCTTTTCCCTGGCCACCAGCGATCGCACCAAAGATCAGCAGGGCAACTGGACGGATCGCACCGAGTGGCATAACCTGGTGGCCTTCCAGCGCACTGCCGAAATCATTCGGGATTACGTGAAGAAAGGCTCGAAGCTCTACATTGAGGGCCGGATCCAGACCCGCTCCTGGGACGACAAAGACGGCCAGAAGAAGTATCGGACCGAGATCATCGTGAACGACCTGGTGCTGCTCTCCGGCCGGGGTGAGGGTGAGTCCGGCGGCTACTCCCGTTCCAATACCTACGATCAGCGCCAGCCCGCGGCCGCCGACGATCTGGTTCAGTCCACGGAGATCACGGACGACGACATCCCGTTCTGACCCGGTGCGCCTTGTCATGGACATCGGAACGGCCTGCGCTTTTTCCCTGGCGTTGGGCCGGGTTGGCGTCCGTTGGCATAAACCTGATCTTTATGGCCCTGCCGGCAGGCGGATCGTCATCTAAGCTATCGTCCCGGCCTGCTCCAGCGGTCGGCGTAGGTGGGGCGACAGAAACCGATGCAGGCGGAAAGACAGAACCGCTCGATCCTGCGTGACCGCGAGCCGCGGCTCATGCTGGAGTCGGCGCTGCTGGGTGTGGCCGGCGCGCTGAGCGCCCAGGCCTTCATGTGGATGCTGCATGGTTGCAGCCGTCTTTTCCTGACCGGCATTGCCGGGTACGAGCCGCCCGGCGCGGAGTTTGGCCCGAATCATCCGATCGTCGGCCCCCATGGACTCTGGCTCATTCCCCTGGTCACAACCCTGGGCGGCCTGCTCTCCGGATTCCTGGTCTACCGCTTTGCTCCGGAGGCCGAGGGCCACGGTACCGACACAGCGGTCAACGCCTTCCACCGCCGCGAAGGCATCATTCGGCCCCGCGTTCCTCCCATCAAGATGGTCGCTTCCGCCATCACGATCGGATCCGGGGGAGCCGCCGGCCGCGAAGGACCCATCGCCCTCATCACCGCCGGCGTTGCCTCCGTTTACGCGAAGCTCGCGCATCGCTCCGAAGAAGATCGCCGGCTTCTGCTGCTGGCCGGCATGGCCGCGGGGCTGTCGGCCATCTTCCGCACACCCATGGGCACAGGCGTCTTCGCCATCGAGGTCCTCTACGGAAGCATGGAGTTCGAGGTGGGTGCGCTGCTCTACACCATGATCTCCTCGGCCGTGGCCTACACCGTGAACGGCCTCTTTGTCGGATTCCAGCCGCTGTTCCGGGTGCCCACGATTCCAACGCCGGTCCTTTCCACTTATGCCATCTACGCCGCGCTTGGCGTCGCGGCTGGTCTCGTGGGCACGGCGCTTCCAGAGGTGTTCTACCGCGTCCGGGATGCATTCCGCCGGCTCCCTGTCCCCGTCTGGACCAAACCCGCCATCGGCGGTCTTCTCCTTGGCCTGCTGGCTCTGGCGCTGCCTCAGGTTTTAGGCGGAGGCTACGGCTGGATCCAGCTGGCGATTGACGGCAAGCTGGCCCTGCACCTCCTCATCCTGCTCCTGTTTGCCAAGATGGCCGCCTTCGCCCTCACCGTCAGTTCTGGCGGATCGGGTGGAGTCTTCGCTCCGTCTCTGTTTGTCGGCGCCATGCTGGGAGGCGCGTTCTCCGTCTTCTTCCATCAGGCGCCCGCTATCTTCGTGGTGGTGGGCATGGCAGCGGTCTTCGGAGCGGCCGCGCGCGTGCCGATCGCCACCATGCTGATGGTCACTGAAATGGCGGGCGGCTACCATCTGCTCGTCCCGGCCGGGCTGGCTGTCATGATCGCGTACCTCCTCCAGGTCCAGCTTTCCTCGTTCCTGCGCTATCGCAGCCTCTACGAAGGACAGGTGCCCACCCGCCAGGACTCCCCGGCCCATTACCTCGAGCACATTCAAATCGCCCTCAATCTTCTGGGACGGAGAAATATCCCTCTCGTGGACAAGGTCGGGCATCTGGATCTGCTCCGCCTCCTCCGCTCCCATGTCCGATTCGATCTGCCGGGAGGCAGGGAACTGACCATGGGGGTGATCCAGGAGGACAGCCCCATCGTCTACCGCCGGCTCTCCGACCTTTATCGCGAGCTCGCGCAATACGACTTTGAGGTGGTGACAATCCGGCGCCGCGAGCATTTACTGCTTCCCCACGGCGATACCGTGCTGGAACCAGGGGATCGGCTGGTGATGATCAGTGCGCCGCAGTCGCGGGAGCCGCTGGCCCGGTATGTGGCGCCCGTCAAGGACGAAGACGGCCTGCAGCAGAGCGCATCGCCCGCGTGAGCCGCGAGATTATGCCGAAAGCGGCAACCCGCCGGCGCTCATTTCCCCTCCAATCAGCAGGAGACTTCCAATGATTGCCATCGCTGCGATTGTCATCCTGCTGTTGTTAGTCGGCCTGTTTTTTCTTTTTCGGGCTATGGGGACCATGGGGCAAAAGCCGTCGGTCCGCGAGCGGATGCGGCATTCTGGTGGTGGAACGCATACGGGAGGACCGCGCGCATCCGGTCTGAACTGACCGGCTGGACCGGCTGACAGGGGGCCACCCGATCGGGTCCGCCCGCCGAACGGGATCGCCTGAACCCCGAATCCGGTAGCCCGCTTGTTACACTTCCGGCAGCACGGCCGAGGACCGTCGAGCCTCGCCGGCCACAAAGCATGCTGACTCTCTCCGTCGCGATCATTACCAAAAACGAAGAGCACAATCTCGCGCGCACCCTCGAGAGTGTCCGCTGGGCCGACGAAGTTGTGATCGTCGACTGCGGATCCACAGACCGAACGCCGGAAATCGCCCGATCTTTCGGCGCGAAGTTCTTCGTCGAGAGGTGGAGAGGCTTCGGCGCGCAGAAGAATTCGGCCATCGCCAGGTGCTCCCGGGACTGGATTCTAGCTCTGGATGCCGATGAAGAAGTGAGCGGGGATCTGGCCCAGGAGATGCGAACCCTGCTCAGCGGTTCGCCGGCGCAGGAGGCTTATTTTCTGCCCCGCAGAAACTTCTTCCTCGGTCGCTGGATCCGCCACGGCGGTTATTACCCCGATCGGAAGCTGCGCCTGTTTCGCAACGGGACGGCGCGGTTTGAAGAGAGCGCCGTGCACGAGACCATGCGTCCGGCGGGCGCAGCTGGCCACCTCCGCGGCGACCTTCTCCACCACGCCTATCCCAAACTGGATGCCTACATCGAACACATGAACCGCTATAGCTGGCTCGGCGCCACCCAGGCGGTCACGCGCGGCAAAACCAGCCAGAACTTCCTGTCCTTCTGGTGGAACGTCTTCCTCGTTCCCCTCGCCACATTTAAATACAACTACTTCTTCCGTCTGGGCTTTCTCGATGGGCGCGAAGGCCTGCTCCTGCACCTGTACCACTCGGCCTACGTGAGCTGGAAATACGCCAAGGCCTGGGAAATGGCGGGTAAGCCTTAGGGCATGCGAATCCGTTTGCCTGTTGTCCGCTCCGTCGCCTATCCTGAGGCGTTTCAGGAGCGCTGTCGCTGATGCCTGAGAAGTCGTCTGACCTTCGGGATGCCCTGCACGCGGATCTGACCGAAAACCGCCACCCCTCGGCGTCTGAGCGGCGCTGGGCCGAGCAGACTCTGGCGCCGGCTCTGGAGAGGAACCCCGAACATCCCATCGGCGCGCGCACCGGTATCAATCGCGATGAGGCCGGGAACGCTCGCTTCACCACCGTCTCCGGCGCTCCGGTGCGGCGGCTCTACACGGAAGCCGACCTGCCCGAAGACTGGGCTTCCCACCAGGATGCATATCTCGGCCAGCCCGGCCAGCCCCCCTACACGCGCGGCATTCACCCCACCGGTTACCGGGGGCGCCTCTGGACCATGCGCCAGTTCTCCGGTTTTGCCTCTCCGGAAGAGACCAATCGCCGCTACAAATACCTCCTTGCGGGCGGAGCCAACGGCCTCTCCGTGGCCTTCGATCTGCCCACCCTCATGGGTTGTGACTCCGACGATCCGCGCAGCGAAGGCGAGGTCGGCAAGTGCGGCGTGGCCATCGACTCGCTGGAGGACATGGAGACGCTCTTCTCCGGCATTCGTCTCGACAGCACCACTGTCTCCATGACCATCAATTCCCCCGCCAGCGTCCTCTGGGCCATGTATCTGGTGGTTGCGGAGAAGCAGGGCGCCGACTGGAACAACGTTTCGGGCACGCTGCAGAACGACATCCTCAAGGAGTACATCGCCCAAAAAGAGTATCTGTACCCGCCAGAACCGTCGATGCGCCTGGTTGTGGACACACTCGAGTTCGGCGCTCGGCAGACTCCGAAGTTTAATCCCATCTCCATCTCCGGCTATCACATTCGCGAGGCCGGCTCGACCGCTCTGCAGGAGCTCGCCCTCACGCTCTACGACGGCATCGAGTACGTGGAGTGGGCCCTGCGTCGCGGTATGGCCATCGATGACTTCGCTCCGCGCCTGAGCTTCTTCTTCAATGCGCACAACGATTTTTTTGAGGAAATCGCCAAGTTTCGCGCCGCCCGGAAGATCTGGTACCGGGTGATGACCGAACGCTTCCACGCGCAGAATCCGCGCTCCACCTGGATGCGCTTCCATACCCAGACGGCGGGCGTCTCTCTCACCGCCCAGCAGCCGAAAAACAATATCGCCCGCGTGGCTCTGCAGGCCATGGCGGCTGTGCTGGGTGGAACCCAGTCTCTGCATACCGATGGCTTCGACGAAGCTCTGGCACTGCCTACCGAAGACGCGGCGCGCATTGCGCTGCGTACGCAGCAGATTCTCGCCTGCGAGTCAGGCGTGGCCAATGTGATCGATCCTCTGGGGGGATCGTATTTTGTCGAGAAGCTGACTCTGGAGATGGAGCAGGGAGCCTTTGCCTTCTTCGACCGGCTCGACGCCATGGGCGGCATGGTGAAAGCCATCGAGGCCGGCTACCCGCAAAAAGAGATCGCCGAGGCCAGCTACGCATACCAACGCGCCGTGGAAGCCGGCGAAAAAATCATCGTAGGCGTCAATCAACACGTGATCGACGAACCGCCCCCGTCCATCCTGTACATCGGCGAGAGCGTCCGCGAAGCGCAGACCGCCAAGCTGGAGAAGCTGCGCGGCGAGCGTTCCGGCGCGGCTGTGCAACGCGCTCTGGATGCACTCAGGCACGCGGCGGAGAAGCAACCTGAAGCTCAAACGGGCGGCATTTCCGCCGCGAATACCATGCCCTTCATCCTCGATTGCGTGCGAGCCTATGCCACTCTGGGTGAGATCTGTGGTGCCCTCACCCAGGTATTCGGCGGGTGGGAAGAGGCCTGATTGCGTGGAATCTGCTATCGTTCGTGAGGCGAATTTTTCTACGCAATGACGCAGGGCAAGGAACCGACCTCGGAAGCACGACCTTTGAACCTCCGGCAGCTTGCCGAGCACCTTCAGCTCTCGCAGACGACGGTTTCGCTGGTCCTGAACAATTCGCCTGCCGGGCGGTCCATTCCCCAGCACACCCGCGATCGTGTGCTCGAAGCGGCCCGGCGCTTTAACTACCGTCCCAATTACTTTGCCAAATCGCTGCGCAACAGCCGCAGCATGTCGGTGGGTGTCATCGTGCCGGACCTCAGCGACGGCTACTTTCCCGTGGTGATGAACGCCATCGAGAAACACCTGCTGAAGGCGCATTACTTCTACGTCACGGCCAGCCATTACCGGCGCCCCGAACTGGTCGAAGAGTACTCCATGCGCCTGCTGGAGCGTTCCGTCGACGGCTTGCTGCTGCTGGATACTCCGGCCAGAGTCACGGTGCCGGTTCCCACGGTTGCCGTTTCTTCCCATAATCCTGCACCGGGCGTCGTGAACGTCGTTCTCGACCACGACTGCGCCGCGCGCCTCGCCCTCACCCACCTGCGCGATCTGGGCCACGAACGCATCGCCCTGATGCGGGGCGCAACCGGTATCACCGACGCGAAATACCGCTGGCAGAGTATCCTCACCACCGCCGGGCAGATGGGCATCACCGTGCATCCCGAACTGACCCTCCAGTTGCGCGAAGTCACGCAGTCGCCCGAAGCCGGCTATCGCCACACCCGCGAGCTGCTTGAGAAGACGCGCGACTTCACCGCGATTTTCTGCTTTAACGACATCTCCGCCATCGGCGCCATTCGCGCCATCCGCGATGTCGGCCTTCGCATCCCGGCGGATATCTCTGTCATTGGCTTTGACGACATCATCACCGCCGCCTATTGCGAGCCGCCCCTGACCACGGTGAAGCAGCCCCTGCGCGAAATGGGATTGCGTGCCGCTCAGGTGCTGCTGGCACGCATTACCGAGCCCGACAAAGAATGCCCACCGGAGATCGTCATGGAGCCCGAGCTGATCGTGCGCGAGTCAACCGGACCGGCGCCCTCGCACGACGGCCATCGTACCGCCTGATGTGCCCCGGAGCCCTTCGCTCCTCCGGCACGTTCCTGAACCGCGCTGAAATGCACTAGAATGCATCTGGCGTGCACACCGTTAAGGCGATTTATCCCGGCAGCTTCGACCCGGTGACCAACGGCCACCTCGACCTCATCGCCCGCGCCGCGAAGATGTTCGACCATCTGGTCGTGGCCATCCTCCGCAATTCCGCCAAAAATCCCCTTTTCACCGTAGAGGAGCGGGTGGCTATGCTCTCGGAGGGTACCGCAGAGTTCGGCAATGTGTCCGTCTCTACCTTCGACGGTCTCCTCGTCGAATTCGCCCGCGAGGAGCGCGCCCACGCCGTCGTCCGTGGCATTCGCGCCATCAGCGACTACGAATACGAGCTGCAGATGGCTCTGATGAACCGCCGCCTCGCTCCCGACGTCGAGACCATCTTCCTCATGCCCGACGCCAAATACTCCTTCGTCAGCTCCCGCCTGGTCAAGGAAGTCTTTCGCCTCGGCGGCTCCGTGGACGGCCTGGTTCCCAGGTTCGTCATCGACCGCATGAAGGACAAAAGTCGCCACTAGCCGGCCTCTGTCTCGCCCGCCGATCATTTCCCCCGTTGTGCCCGCTTCATCTCCTGGAACGCCGCCAGCGCAGCCCGCCTCGCCTCGGCGTGGTCCACCACGGGGCGCGGATAGGTCGTCCCCAACTGCACTCCTGCAGCGGCCAGCATCAGGGGCGGCGCTTCCCAGGGCTTGTGAATCCACTCGTTAGGCAGCCCCGCCAGCTCGGGAACCCAGCGTCGCACGCAGGTTCCTTCGGGGTCGAACTTTTCCCCCTGCGTTACGGGATTGAAAATCCGAAAGTAGGGCGCTGCATCCACCCCGCACCCTGCCACCCACTGCCACCCCATCGTGTTGTTGGCCAGGTCGGCATCCACCAGCGTCTCCAGAAACCACTCTGCGCCCTGCTGCCACGGAATCAGCAGATGCTTCACGAGAAATGAAGCGACCACCAGCCGCGCCCGGTTGTGCATCCATCCCGTCGTCCATAGCTGGCGCATCGCCGCATCCACAAGCGGATAACCCGTCTGTCCCGTCTGCCATGCGCGGAGTCGCCGCGCGTTCCGGCGCCAGGGGAAATTCCGGAACTCTCTCTGGAAGGGCTCATGCGTCGTCTCCGGATCCTCGACCAACAGGTGGTACGCGAATTCCCGCCAGGCTAATTGCCGCAGATAGGGCTCGGCCCCCGGCCGGTCTGCGACGGCATGCCAGATCTGACTCGGAGTGATCTCGCCGAAGTGCAGATGCGGTGACAGGCGGGAAGTGCCATCCTCATCGGTGCGGTCGCGGTCTTCGCCATAGCGTCCCACTGCCCCCTCCGCGAATCGTCGCAGGCGTTTCTGCGCCGCCTCCTCGCCGGGCGTCCAATCGGCGCGAATGCCCGCGGCCCAGTCAATCTTTGGCTTCAGCTCCAGATCCGCGACCTTCAGCGACCTGGGCCACTGGCCCGGAGCTGGAAGGGTTCCCACCTTCCGCAGTGGTTCGCGCAAGGCCCCTCGCTCATTCCACAGTGCGCGCCAGAATGGCGTGAATACCCGGAACGACCCCGCGGCGGCCGTGCGAATCGATCCCGGCTCGAACAGCAGGCTTCCATGGAAGCATTCGAGGGAAATGCCCTTCGCCTGAAGCCGCGCCTCCAGGTCCTGCTCCATCGCCTGCGCCGCCGGCTCATACACCCGGCTGCAGAAGATCCGCCCCGCTCCCACTTCTGACGCGAGGTTCAAAAGCGCCGCAGCCGTCGGCCCTCTGCGCACGATGAGCCGCGATCCCTTCTCCTGCAGAGATTTTTCCAGAGCCGCCAGCGACGAGTGCAGCCACCATCGCGATGCTGCGCCCGGCGCCTCATCGGCTTCTTCCTCCGGCGCCCATACAAAGACGGGCATCACCGGCAGTCCGGCGGCCACGGCCGCATGCAACGCGGGGTGGTCGGCCAGCCGCAGATCGCGCCGAAACCAAAGCAGGACCGCTTCGCTCTCTCGCCTCGTCAATGCGCCGCCAGGAAGAAGGAAATCAAGCGATCATCGTCTCACGTCCGGTGTCCCCCGGACGGCGTGCTGCTGGTCGTGATTTTTGTGGTCGGTGGCGGCACTCTCCTGAGGGACACTGCGGCGTGGCTCCGGCGGCAGGTCCCGCGCGTCGCCCTCTGGCCCACTCTGCCGCAGCATCGTCTCCATCTCGCCCCGATAGCGTGGCAAACTCCCCGGGTAATTCTTCTGCAGCCACACAATCAGTCCCTCCCGGACCTGGCACCGCAGGTCAAAAGCATCGCCGGAGTTGTTGGCGTCCATCAGGGCGCGCACCTGCATGGTGTGCTCTGAGGCGTCAGTGACCTGCAGCACGCAGACTTTGCCTCTCCACTTCTCTGACGCTGCGCAGATCCGCTTCAGCTCTGCGCGCATCTCCTCCAGCGGCACCGTGTAGTCAACGTACAGAATTGTGTTGCCCAGCAGATCGGCGCTGTTGCGCGTCCAGTTCTGAAATGCATTGTCGAGGAAGTACGACAACGGAATCACCAGCCGCCGCAGGTCCCAGATCCGCACCACCACATACATCATGCCGATCTCTTCGATCCATCCCCACTCGTTGTCGATCACCACCGCGTCTTCAATGCGGAAGGGTTGCGCAAAGGCGATCTGCACCCCCGCCACCAGGTTCGACAGGGTGCCTTTCATGGCCATGCCGACGACCAGACTGGCCAGTCCCGCCGACGCCAGGATACTCACACCGATATGCTTGATGGCCGGAAACGTCATCAGCATAATCGCTGCGGTCACCACCGCCACCAGCATCACCGCAATGCGGTGAAGCATATCGAACTGCGTCTGCAGCCGCCGCGCTGTCAGGTTGTCGGACACATCCACCCGATAGCGTCCGGCGATCACGTCCTTGGCCACATCCACAAACAGAATGACCAGCCACGCTGTGGCCGCGATCAGTCCCAGGCCGGTGATGTGTTCCAGCGCCGACTTGAGCACCTGCGGCAGCTCGAGCCCGGGCAGAATGCAGAGCATCGCCAGCAGCGGAAAAATCCACCGTGTGGGACCCACGCCGTGCCGGACGAGCGATTCTCCAACGATCTTGCCGCGACGTCGCGTGATCCTGCGCAGGAGCCACAGAAGAATAAGGCGCGCCACCAGGCTGGCTGCGATGCCGCCGGCCAGGATGCCTGCCGACCAAAGCAGAATATGCCAATTGTTTTCAACGAACTGAATCATCCCATTCCCTGTTCTGTGGGATGCAATGCTCCCGGGATAGGTCGTGTCGTCGGTCGGCTCGCTCCGTCAGTCGAGTTTGACCTGCCCATATTCCAGCAGGGTTACCAGCACCACGCCGCCGGAAATATTGCCCAGCGTGGCGGCCAGCAGCCATCGGCAATAGTGGCCGAGGGTGACGCCGTGAGCCAGAACCGCAGCCAGAATCTCGCCGCTGGTCGCGATGCAGTGCGCGAAGTGCCCCATCCCGACAATGAAGGTAAGAGCCCAGATGATGGCCACCGAACCGGTGATGGAATGGCTGCCGCTCACCAGCCAGGCCACCATGGCGATCATCCATCCACCCACC
This sequence comes from Acidobacteriaceae bacterium, assembly GCA_036267395.1. Taxonomy (GTDB): domain Bacteria; phylum Acidobacteriota; class Terriglobia; order Terriglobales; family Acidobacteriaceae; genus Palsa-343. The sequence goes on from DATAWD010000038.1 coordinate 179,126, forward strand.
ACGCCGCTCCAGAAAACGTGCCGCATGTCCGGGCTGGCGGCCTGCGTTCCCATCGCCACCAGAGCATGCAGCACGGCCGGCTGCAGCGCTTTGGTTCGCGCCGCCAGCAGCGCGAACAGGAAGGCTCCAGCCACGTTGGAGGGAAACACCATCGCCCACAGGCGCGCGGTGCTGCCCCAATAGCGCCGCTCTGCCAGAATCAGAGCCACCGGGTACAGGGTGTTCTCGGTGAACAGCTGTCCCCGGCCCAGAATCACCGCCATAAATCCCATGGGATAGAAGAGCTGCGCCACGAATTGCGACCATGGCGCCGGTCCCAGCAGCGCACTGACCACCGACACGCTCAGCCCGGTGAGCCCCATGGTCAACCCGCCCACAATGCCCGAGATGGCCAGCGCCTTGGCCGGACGCTGCAATTCACGCCGCGCATTGCGCGATACCTGCTCGTAAATCTCGTTCGCTGTCGGCCGGTCCAGATCGCGCTGCTTCGATTGCGGCGGCGCATCCTTCAAATCCGGCTCGATCCTGACATTGCGCAGAGGCATGCGTGCCTTGGAGGGCCGCGAGCCCCGCCGGGTTGGTTGTGGCGCGCCGCTTTCTGCCCGGTAACGGGGGATTTCTTCCGTTCGCAACATTGCCTTCAGCCCTTCGCAGCCCCGTGATAGCCTTGCCCTTCCGATTCCACCTTCGGGGCAACTATGAACCATCCGCTTCATTTCGATCTCGCTGCCGCCGCCCGCCGTTCCATGATCGCGCATGGTTTCGAGCCTGACTATCCGACGCCCGTCGCCGGCCAGCTGCAGCAGCTGCGCGAGCATCCGCCTCAGCCCGCCGCCTCGGCCCGCGATCTTCGCAGTCTTCTCTGGTCGTCCATCGACAACGACACCTCTCGCGACCTGGACCAGATTGAGTACGTCGAGTCCACCCAGAATGGCCCTGCCCGCGTGCTCATCGGCATCGCCGACGTGGATGCCTCTGTCCCCAGGGGATCGCCCATCGACCAGCACGCCCTGCGCGAAACCACCACCGTTTACACCGGGGTTGAGAATTTCTCCATGCTTCCCGAGGAGCTCTCCACCGGGTCAACTTCGCTGCTCGAAAATCAGGAACGTGCCGCCATTGTGGTCGAATTCACCCTTGACGATCAGGCGCAGATCACCGCGAGCGATGTCTATCCTGCCCGCGTGGTCAATCGCGCGCAGCTGGCCTACCCGTCCATCGGTGCATGGCTGGCCGGAAAGGGCGAGGCGCCCGCGAAGGTCGCTGCGTCGCCCGACCTGCAGAAACAGCTGCGCCTGCAAAACGACCTTGCTCAGAAACTGCGCGGCCAGCGATCGAACCATGGCGCGCTCAATCTGCAAACCATCGAAACGCACCCCATCCACCTCACCGACGGGCAATTCGACATCGAGGCTGAGGTGAAGAACCTCGCCACCCAGCTCATTGAAGACTTCATGATCGCCGCCAACGGGGTCGTTGCTCGCTCTTTCGACGCAAAACACTTTTCGTCCATCCGCCGCGTCGTCAAAACGCCGAAGCGCTGGGATCGCATCGTCGAGCTGGCCCGTCAGATGGGGACGCAGCTCCCCGCGGAACCCGATCCGAAGCCTCTGCATGACTTCCTCTGCGAGCAGCAGAAGAAGGATCCTGACCATTTCCCCGACCTCTCGCTGGCCATTGTCAAACTGCTGGGTCCCGGCGAATATGTGCTCGAGCGTCCCGGCGACCCGCCCCAGGGCCACTTCGGCCTTGCCGTTCAGGACTACACCCACTCCACTGCGCCCAACCGCCGCTACGCCGACCTGATCAGCCAGCGACTGCTCAAGGCCATGATCGCCGGCCATCCCTCACCCTATTCGGACGACGAGCTCTCCACGATTGCGGCTCAATGCACCCGCATGGAAGACGCCGAGCGCAAAGTCTCGCGCGAGATGCAGAAGCGCATCGCCGCCGTGGCCATGGCCAATCGTATCGGCCAGTCCTTTGATTCCATCGTCACCGGAGTCAACCAGCACGGCTCCTTTGTGCGCACACTGCGGCCCCCCGTGGATGGCATGCTGGTCCGCGGCCAGCAGGGCCTCGATGTCGGCGACCGGCTCCGCGTCACGCTGGTTCGCACCGACCCCGCCCACGGATATATCGACTTCGCCCGCGCATAATCTAAGGACATAGGCCGCTCTGCGGCAGCCGCATGCGCTCCAGTCTCGCCACGTTTCTCGACGATTTCCGCCGCCACGGCGATGCCACCGCCCTCGTTGCCTATCGCGGCAATCGCCGTCTTGCCTCCACCTGGAGGGAGCTGGCCACACTCGCCGATCGCTGTGCCGCCGAGATTATCCGCCGCCAGATCCCCATGGGCGAACGTGTCGTGCTCTGGGGCTCCAACGGTCTGGAGTGGATGGGCGCATTTTTCGGCTGCCTGCAGCGCGGCGTCATCGTCGTCCCGCTCGATCCCGCCGGCGCTCTCGATTTCGCCGAGCGGGTCATCGAAAATACCCGGCCCAAACTCATCCTGGGCGATCGGGAACTCCTCAGCTCCGTCATCGGCGAAACGGCCACCTTCGCTTTCGAGGATTTTAACCAGCAGCTCCCTCAGCCCCCAGGCGGTGACCTCCGCGACCCTGCGCTCACCCTCGACACGCCGTTTCAGATCCTCTTCACCTCCGGCACCACTGCCGAACCGAAGGGCATCGTCCACACCCATCGCAACGTTCTGGCCAGCCTCGATCCCATCGAGCACGAGATGCAGAAGTACCTCAGTTACGAGCGCCCATTTCATCCCATCCGCTTCCTGCACACGCTGCCGCTGAGCCACGTCTTCGGCCAGTTCATGGGCCTGTGGATCCCGCCCCTGCTCGCCGCCGAAGTCCACTTCGAGAACCGCCTCCAGGCGCAGCGCCTCGTCGAAATCATCCATCGCGAGCGCATCTCCGTCGTCTGCTCCGTCCCACGCGTCCTCGATCTGCTCCGTTCGCATCTGCTCGCTCTGGATCCGCATCTCCCCGAGCGCATTCAGGCCGCCGCCGGCCAGAGTGTCTGGAAGCGCTGGTGGCGTTTCCGCAAAATTCATCGTCTCTTCGGTTACAAATTCTGGGCGTTTGTCTGCGGCGGCGCCTCGCTCTCCTCCGATCTGGAGAGCTTCTGGACCACCCTCGGCTTTGCTCTCGTTCAGGGCTATGGCATGACCGAGACCTCTGCCCTCATCACGCTGAATCACCCCTTCAAGCCCGGGCAGGGAACCATCGGCAAGGTCCTTCCCGGCCGCGACGTCCGCATCACCGACGAAGGCGAAATCCTCGTTCGCGGCGACATGGTCTCCCGCGCCACCTGGCAGCAGGGCAGTCTGCATCCGAATGACTCCGAGTGGCTCGCTACCGGCGATCTCGCGCAGCGCGACGACCAGGGCCAGCTCCGTTTCGTCGGCCGTAAGAGTCAGGTCATCGTCACGCCTTCGGGCGTCAACATCCACCCGGAAGATGTCGAAGAAGCCCTCAATGCCCAGGCGGGGGTCCAGGCCTCTGCGGTTGTCCCGCTGCTCACTTCCGCCGGTACTGAGCCGGTCGCGGTGTTGCTCTTCCGCGGCAGCCGCGAAGAAGCTCAGCGGGCCGTTGTCGCCGCCAATCGACAGCTCGCCGAATATCAGCAGGTCCGCCAATGGCGCCTGTGGCCTGAGCTCGATCTGCCCCGCACCTCGACCGGCAAAGTCCGGCGCCCCAGAGTGACCGAGTGGGTCAACGCCCAGCAAGCCCAGTCCTCCAGCGGCGCAGTCGCCGATCCGCTCCTCTCCCTGGTCCTCTCCATCAGCCATGCCAGCGCCGATCATGCCGGCGACGAAGCTCGCCTCTCTGAAGACCTGGGCCTGGACAGCCTGGGCCGTGTTCAGCTCCAGTCTGAGCTCGAGCAGCGCCTCGGCCTCACCCTCGACGACGTGACCCTGGAGCAGGTGGTCACCCTGGGCGATCTGCGCCGCGCCCTCGGGCTTGATCATGCCGAGGCGCTGTCAGCCACTCCCGAAACAACATCCAGCCGCTCGGCGCAATGGCCGGCCAGCGCCGGCGCGTCGCCTGTGGAGACCGACATCTACCCGCACTGGCCCTGGTGGAGCCCCATTTGGCTCCTCCGGGCCGCCTATACGGAGCTCATTCAGCAACCGCTCGTGCGCTTCCTCGCCAAGCCGCGCGTGGAGCGCCCACCGCACCTCCGGCCCAGCCAGCCCGTTCTCCTCATCGCCAACCATGTCACCGCCTATGACATGCCGCTGATACTGTACGGCTTGCCTGGCCGCATGCGCCGCCATGTGGCTGCCGCCATGGCCGGCAACATCCTGTGGGACTGGCGCCACATGCGCAACGTCGGGCCCACGCGCAGCTTCCTGTCCCGGATGCTCGACCCTCTCGGCCCGCTTACCTGGTTCGTGGTCACCGCCCTGGTGAACGTCTTCCCCCTACCGCGCAGCGCCGGCTTTCGCCGCGCCTTCCAGCATGCCGGCGAAGCTCTGGACCGCGGCTACAACGTGCTCGTCTTCCCGGAGGGCCATCGTACTGAAACCGGGCTTCAGCCCTTCCGTCCCGGCATCGGAATCCTGGTCCGTGAATCGAAGGCGCCGGTCATCCCCGTTGCCCTGGCGGGTCTGAGCGAGCTGAAGGAAAAGGGGAAGGGCTGGTTCCGCTCCGGCGCGCTCATCGTGCGTGTCGGCGAGCCCATCCGGTTCAGCCCCTCCGACACGCCGGAGCAGATCACCGAGCACCTCTATGACGTGCTCAAGAGCATGCTGGACCGGAACGGTTCAGCCGCGGCCCCGCCTCCGAGCCGCTGATCGTTCGCTCGTCCTGCGTCTCATTGACAGGAGAAGCGAGCATGAACACGACGCCGGAAGAGCCGAAGCACCCGATCGTCACCGAACATCCTGAACAGCGCCGTCAGGAAGAGACAGGGCAGGAAGATGCCAGTGATGCCACGGAAGTCGGCCGCCCACCGTCGCAGACGGCCAACCCTGAAAAACAGGAGCACGCGTAAGCGCACACCACTCCCATCGCGTTCAACGAACGCAATACAGCATCGAGAGCGCCGAAGCTCTCGCGGTTGAACGAATCTGCGGAGAGCGGCCTAGTAGCGCCCGCGGCCGCCACCACCCTCGCGCCGGCCACCCCCACTACCGGCCTTTTGGGCCTGATAGCAGTCGCGGCAGTACACGGGTCGGTCGCCCCGCGGCTCAAAGGGAACCGTGGTTTGTTGCCCGCATCCGGAGCAGATGACCGCAGTCCCACGAGACTCCCGCTGGTATCCGCCGCCCCCGCCGCCGCCGCCCTGCTCGTTCTTCCGCGCCTGACGGCAGTTCTTGCAGCGCTTCGGGGCCGAATACCCGCGCTCCTGGAAGAACGCCTGGTCTTCGCTCGTAAAAGTAAATTCTCGCCCGCAGTCGCTACAGGTGAGTTGCTGATCTCCAGCCATGGTGAGTCCTCGTTTCCACTGCTAATGCCATATTCCCTGATTCCGCGGATTCCGTAAACCCGTCACCGCAACCTTTCCCATTCTTCGCCCGGACCCGCAGGTAATACGTCCCGCCCAACTCGGCTTCCCACCCTGTGTCCCCGACCGGTATCATGTCCTGTTCCCGGAGTGATTTTTCTTTATGGCCTTCCCTTTCAAAGGCGTCGATTTCATCGGTTTTGACCGTCTTCTCAGCGACGACGAGCTCATGGCTCGCGATACCGCCCGCCAGTTCATCGAAGACAACCTCGTTCCCATCATCGAGGAATGCAATCGCGAGGGACGCTTTCCCCGCGAGCTCGTTCCCCAGATGGGCCAACTCGGCTTTTTCGGCGCCAATCTCCAGGGCTACGGCTGTGCCGGCATGTCCAACGTGGAATATGGCCTGGTCATGCAGGAATTTGAGCGCGGCGACTCCGGCGTGCGCAGTTTCGTCAGCGTCCAGTCCGCCCTGGTCATGTACCCCATCTACACCTTTGGCTCTGACGAGCAGAAGGACTACTGGCTCCCGAAGATGGCCAGCGGCGCAAAGCTCGGCTGCTTTGGACTCACCGAGCCTGACTTCGGGTCGAATCCGGGCGGTATGCGCACCCGCGCCGATCGCCAGGGAGATGAATACATCCTGAACGGCGAAAAGATGTGGATCACCTCCGGCAGCATTGCCGACGTCTCCATTGTCTGGGCGAAGACCTATGGCGACGGAGGCGAAGACGGCCGTGTCCGCGGCTTCCTGGTCGAAGCCGATCGTCCCGGCTTCGGATCGTGGGATGTTCACGGCAAGTGGTCCCTCCGCGCCTCTGTCACCTCCGGTCTGTCCTTGCAGGACGTCCGCATTCCCGCCGCCAACGTCCTGCCCAAATCCGACGGCCTCCGGTCTCCTCTGATGTGCCTCAATCAGGCTCGCTACGGCATTGCCTGGGGCGGCATCGGCGCCGCTATGTCGTGTTACGACACAGCTCGCCAGTACTCTCTGCTGCGCAAACAATTCCGCGACGAGCCCATTGCCAGCCACCAGCTGGTGCAGGAGAAGCTCGCCTGGATGATCAGCGAAATCACCAAAGGCCAGCTTCTGATTCTCCAGGTGGGCCGCCTTAAGGACGAGGGCAAGCTCAGTCACGAGCATATTTCTATGGCCAAGCGCAACAACATCTGGATGGCCCTCGAGTGTGCCCGTCTGGCCCGCGACATCCTGGGCGCCAACGGCATCACCGATGATTACCCCGTCATGCGCCACATGATGAACCTCGAATCGGTGAAAACGTATGAGGGGACCCACGATATTCACACTCTCATCATTGGCCAGAGCGTTACCGGGATCCCTGCCTATTAAAGGCATTGCTTCCCGTTGTTGAAACGTTCATCATTTCAGGACTGGCTCCAGCCCATAGCGCCAATGGACGTCTCTGTCCCCCCCGACCGCCATCGTGCGGCCGGCGGGGCAGGGAATTGAGAGGGGACCGCAACCCCTGCCTCAGGGCGGCGTCTAATTCTGGAGTGCCCCGGGCACGACTTCCCAGGAGTGTCTGCACACGCATGCATCTGCCGAAATTACAACGGCTTCCCGAACTCGATGCACTCCGCGGGATATTCCTGGCCTGGATGATCCTCGTCCATCTGCCGACGCATATGAGCAACTACGTCGACCAGCCCTTCGGATTTGTCTCCTCCGCCGAAGGTTTTGTCTTCCTGTCTGCCGTCCTGGTCGGACGCATTTATTACCGCCAGCATGTGCTGGACCAGAAAGGGGTCCGCACTCACCTCTGGCGCCGCTCGCTGAAGATTTACGCCTACCACATGGCGTTGCTGGCCTTCGCCTTCACGGTACTGGCGGTCTACGCGGTCCATACCCATCGCGCCGCCCTCACCAACCTCCTGAATTTCTATCTGCACCATCCCAAGCCGGCCATCGTTGGCTCCATCTTTCTCCTCTATTGCCCCCCACTGCTCGATGTGCTGCCGCTGTACGTCACTTTTCTCTTTCTTTCGCCCCTCATTCTTTCCGCAGCCACCCGCTTCCGCTGGCGGACGGTTCTGGCGGTCAGCTTCCTCCTCTGGCTGGGCGCCCAGGTCGGCCTGCGGGACGCCTTCCATAACCTGATCGTCCACGTCACCCACCTGCATATCCCGCTGCAGGAAACCGGCGCGTTCAACATGTTTGCCTGGCAGGCGGTCTGGGTTACCGGCCTGTGGATGGGCTCCGCCTCGGCGCACGGCGACGTGCCTCTGGCTCGGGTGCCGCGCTGGGCCATCGCCCTCAGCGGCCTCCTCTGCGTCTTCTTTGCCGTCGTCCGCTATGGCTGGTTTGGCCCCCATCTCGACTGGCCCGCCCTCGGGCTGTGGGTGGACAAGTGGCAGGAAGGGCCGCTGCGCGTCGTCAACCTGGTCGCCTTTGCCATCTTCTTCTTCTGGCTCCGCCGCTGGGTGGTCCTGCTCATCGCGCGCGAGCCGTTCCTCACCATGGGCAAGGCTTCACTCCAGGTCTTCTGCGCGCATCTCTTCTTCGTCTTTATCGGACTGGCCCTGCTCTACGGTGATATGGAGCAGCTGGGCTGGCCCACCGCCATTGGCCTCACCGCCGCCACCTTCCTTGCGCTCTTCTGGGTCGCGACCCGGGAGGTTCGCAAGCGCCACGCCGCCAAGGCCAAAAAAGCCGCCGCGGCCGGATCTTCGGTGGACCCGTCTCAGCCGTTCCCGCCTCTCAGCGCGGAGCCAGTGGTATCGTCCCTGGCGGCCCACAACGAACCCGCCGAAATCGCTCGCTAGTTTTTTTCGCCGTGGGTCTTCGTCGCGGCTGCTACATAGCTACCGTGAACGTCTCTTCCGTCCGCGTTACTGCGCGATAGAGGGTATCGCGCTCCACCGGAACCCGGCCGGCGGCTGTGATCAGCCGCATCAGCTCAGCCCGCCGCATGCCCTGCGGCGTCGTCGCTCCGGCATCGTGGTAGATCTTTTCTTCGATCACCGTGCCGTCAATGTCATCCGCTCCAAACCGCAGCGCAATCTGCGCGATCTTCGCCGTCATCATCTGCCAGTACGCCTTGATGTGCGGGAAGTTGTCCAACAGCAGCCGCCCTACCGCGATCTGCCGGATATCCGTCAGCCCTGTCGTCCGCGGCAGGTGATCGAGCGGCGTGTTGTCGGGATGAAAAGCCAGCGGGATGAATGTCTGGAATCCGTGGGTCTCGTCCTGCAGCGCCCGCAGCTTCAGCAGATGATCGACCCGGTCCTCATCGTTCTCGATATGCCCGTAGAGCATGGTCGCGTTCGACTTCAGCCCCAGCTGATGGGCCGCCCGCGCCGTCTCCAGCCACTCGCCGCCGTCAATCTTGTGATCGCAGATGAAATGCCGCACCCGGTCGGCGAAAATCTCTGCGCCCCCGCCCGGCAGCGAATCCACGCCTGCGTCCTTCAGCTTGGCCAGCGTCTCGGGAATCGTCAGCTTCGCCCGCTTCGCGAAGAACGCCACCTCCACCATGGTGAAGGCTTTAATGTGCACCTGCGGGAACCGCTCCTTCAACCCGCGCACCAGGTCGAGAAAATACTGCAGTGGCAGATCCGGATGCAGGCCGCCCACGATGTGGAATTCCGTCACCGCTTCGGTGTAGCCGGAGGCCGCCGTTGCCCAGGCCTCTTCCAGCGCCATGGTGTAGGAGCCATCCGCGCCCTTCGTCCGCCCAAACGCGCACAGCCGGCAGGCCGCCACGCACACGTTCGTCGGATTGATGTGGCGATTCACGTTGAAATACGTCACATCGCCATGCATCCGCTCGCGCACGCTGTTGGCCAGCCAGCCCACCGCCAGGATGTCGCCGGAACCATACAGGGCCAGCCCATCCTCGCCGCTGAGCCGCTGGCCGGCGGTCACCTTATCGGCGATGGCCAGCAGGCGCGGGTCGTCGGACTGGAACGGATGCTCTCTCATCTCTTCCTATGATAATCCAATGGATACGCGCCCCTTCCTTCGCCCCGGCGCGCCAGTCGCGGATGGTACCATTCCTTCAGAATCTCTGACTCCCTTCTCTGCACTGGCGAAGGCTCTCCTGGATAGAACCGATTGCGCCTAAGAACTCCATGGCTGGTCGCCCTGCTGCTCTCTTCTGCTCTGACCTCTCTTCAGGCGGCCCAGACGCAAAAGTCCGCGACCTTTCCCACCGTTGCCGGCTACAACCTGAATAAGGACAAAGTCGCTTTTCCCTCGGATATGCAGGGCCAGACGGATCTGCTTCTCATCTCCTTTGCTCCGGAGCAGCAGAAAGACATCGATTCCTGGCTGCCCGTCGCGCAGGCCCTCCAGCACACCAATTTTCAGTTTCGCTGGTACGAGCTGCCCATCTCGAATAAGGAGAACTTCGTCTTCCGCTGGTGGCAGTCGTCCTCGATTCGCAGCGATCAAAGCGATCCCGAAACCTGGCCCTGGATCGTCCCTCTCTTCGTCGATCGCCACCAGTTCCGGCAGCAACTCGCCATCCCCAACGAGAAGCAGGTCGTCGTTCTGCTCGTGAATCGCCAGGGCCAGATCCTCTGGCGTTCCTCCGGCCCCATGACCCTCGCCAAGCGCGCCAGCCTGATGGCCGCCGCCGCGGACCGGCACTAGCCTCTTACCCCTCACCCCAAAACTCTAAACTCTGCTTTTCTTCCGTCGCCGGGCCGCGATCGGCTTCTTCCTCTCCCCAGGCGCCACGGCCAGCACGGCCTTCGTGCGTTTAGGCAGCTTCTCGTAGACCATCGCCCGCGCCGCGCGCAGCAGCTCCTTCAGCTCGGTCGCCGGCAGCGTCGTCCACCGCTCCAATGCCACCCAATACGCCCGCGCCAGGTACGGCGCCGGAACCACGCCCTCCCGCTCTACCAGCTCCGCGAACCGCTCCGGCCCCGCCGCAAACGACACAACCTGATTCGGCGCGTCCAGGTTGACGATGGCGAACATCCTGCCGCCAATCGCCTTGGCCCCTACCCAAAAGACGAGATTGTCCCCCCACTGCATCGTCTCCACGGCATCCGGCAGCGACAGCAGAAACGCGCGCAGCTTCTCCGCATCCATGCGACCCAGCATAGCCCGCTTCCGCCGGTCTTCGCCCAAAACAGAAAGGGCGAGAGAATCTCTCGCCCTTTCCATTGCCTGTTGCCTGTTCCCTATTGCCTGGCCTTACGCCGCTTCCGCCAGATACACCCCAAACCAGCCGCGCTCATCGGTCCAGTCGCGCCGTACCGTGAATCCGGAGCGCGCCAGCAGGGAAGTGGCCGAGTCCCGCGTGAATTTGTAACTGTTCTCCGTATGAATGCTCTCGCCGCGCTGGAAGTTCACCGTCAGATCCAGCGCCGGAATGACCACATCCTGCGCCACCAGGCTCTCGAGGTGCATCTCCACCCGCGAGGCCCGTTCGTTCCACACCGCCCGGTGCCGGAACAGCCGGGGACGAAAGCGAGCGCCCAGCTCCCGCGCGATCCGCACCAGAGCATTGCGGTTGAATTCCGCGGTCACGCCTGCCTGGTCGTTGTAGGCCCGCAGCAGCGTCGTCCGGTCCTTGATGTGATCCACACCCAGCAGCAGTAGATCGCCCGCGCTCAGCCGTCGCCGCAACCTGCGCAGCAGAGTCGTCGCTTCCGGTGGATCGAAGTTCCCAATGCTCGATCCGATATACAGCACCAGCCGTCGGCATCCCCCCGCGCCCATCGCCGGCAGGTCGGTCGTGTAATCCGCGACCATGGGCCGCACCGTCACCTGCGGCAGGGTCTCGCCGATGCGCCGCTGCGCCTCGTCCAGTGCCGACTCGGAAATATCGATGGGAATGTACGTCACCTGCTCCTGCTGCCGCACGGCGGCCTGCAGCAGGATGCCGGTCTTGGCGGCCGTGCCCGCTCCCAGTTCCAGCAGGGTCAGCTTCCTCGCCCCGGCAGCTTCCAGAATCTCGTCCGCTCGCTCGGCAAGAATTCCGTGCTCGGTCCGCGTCAGGTAGTACTCCGGCAATTCTGTAATGGCTTCGAACAGCTCGGAGCCGCGCTGGTCGTAGAACAGCCATGGCGAGAGCCGCTTGGGCATCCGGGTCAGGCCGCGATACACCTCCGCCCCCAGAGGCGTGCTGGCCGCCTCCGGCAGGCAGGGAAGCGAAGAAAGAGCATGCATGAAGGGTCGTGCCTCCGCGTCTTAGTGGCTGGCCAGTCGAACGCCGGAGAACTGCCAGCGGGTCGCAGGCGGAAAGAAGTTGCGATACGTCGCACGGATGTGAGAAGCCGGCGTTGCCACCGATCCACCGCGGAGCACCATTTGATTGCACATAAACTTGCCGTTGTACTCGCCCAATGCCCCGGGGAGCGGCGCGAATCCGGGATACGGCAGGTACGCGCTCGCCGTCCATTCCCACACGTCCCCGTAGAGTCCGTACAGCTGCTCCCGGTTGGATGCTGGGTTAGCCGCCCCGGGGTGGAACTTTTCCGCTTCCATCAGATTTCCCGCGATCGGCGCCGTGGCCCCCGCCATTTCCCATTCGGCCTCGGTGGGCAGCCGTTTGCCCGCCCAGCGAGCGTACGCATCCGCCTCGAAATAGCTCACATGGCATACCGGCGTTGCCAGCAGTTCTTCCATGCGGACCCGGCCGCCCAGCGTGAAGACTTCCCACGCGCCGTTCTCCCCTTGCCGCCAGTACAGCGGGGCCTGCCAGCGCTCGCTCTGTACCGTCGCCCAACCCTCTGACAGCCACAACTCCGGCCGCCGGTACCCGTCATCCTCCATGAAGGCCAGATACTCGCCGCAGGTCACCGGGCGCGAGGCCAGGCGAAACGGCTCGATGAACACCCGGTGCCGAGGCGTCTCGTTGTCGAAGCAGAATTCGCTTCCCGCATATCCGACCTCCGTCAGCCCGCCCGCAAACTCCACCCACTCCAGCGGCGTCGCCTGGCGTGTCCCGGTGTCCAGGCCGCCCTCCGCATAGACCGGGTGCAGCGGGTTCGACCAGAAGGCGTGCTTGATGTCCGTCAGCAGCAGCTCCTGGTGCTGTTGCTCATGGTTCAACCCCAGCACCACCCGCACCCGCGCGTCTTCCGGCACGTCCCCGGCCGTCAGATCCTCCATGGCCGCATCCACGTACCGGCGATAGGCCAGAATTTCCTCCGCCGCCGGCCGCGAAAACGACGACCGCAGCTTCTTCTCCGGCTGCACCGACACCGCGTTGTAGTAGCTGTTGAACAGCCACATGAAGTCCGGATGGAACGGCCGATATCCCGGCACAAATTCACGCAACAGAAACGTCTCAAAGAACCACGTCGTGTGCGCCAGGTGCCACTTCACCGGGCTCGCATCGGCGCACGATTGCACCATCATGTCTTCGGGGGTCAGCGGCGCGCAGAGCTGGAGGCTCCGGCTCCGCACGCGACAGAATTCTTCCGTCAGTACGGGGGTTGTCAGTACAGTCATAGCCTCGTCCTTGAATGCCTTCCTGCAGAAGAAGAGCGGTTGAGGGCTGGGGTTGCCCGTCAGACTACCACTCCCCACACCACCCAGGCGCCATGGAGAGAGGATGCAGGAACTTTTACCGGGGCTTCACTTTTCCCGCGCTGTTTTCTGTCCGGCCTCGCTTTGTCCTCCGCAGCGGTTTTCCCAGCACCTCCTCCACGTCCCGCACCTTGCCCTCCCGTCGTCCCGTCGCTCCCTTACGCTCGTCGATCGCAATATGGGTCAGCACCCGCGGCGCCAGCTCCAGCATTTTCCTGTGGCACGCCAGAATCGTCTTCGTCACGGTCTCCGCATCCCCTTCCACCGTCGTCTCCATCGCCCCCAGCGTGTAGTCCAGATCCGACGCATCGACGATCTTCAGCACTTCCGCCACCCGTTCCTTCGCCCCGCCGGTCACGCCCAGCGGCACTACTGAGAAACTCGCCAGCATAAGTCCTCCTCTTTCAATGGATGATCTCTTGTCCATCGGCGGACGCCGCGCGTCCCATCCCAATCTCGCGCCGGGCGCGTCTTTCCCCGCCGCCTTGCGTCTATTCGGGCATAATCAGACACGGCTTCCCCGCGGACCCCGGCTCGGCCCGTGTTTGAAGGATGAGTATGCGATTCTCTGGTTTCCGTTTTGCAGGAATTTTGCTTTGCGCCTCGCTCGCCGCTCTCACTCTCGCCCCCGCTCTGCGCGCTCAGGATGACGCCCCCCAGTCGGGGCAGGCCGGTCAGCGCGGCGGTCGCGGCATGGGCGGCGGCGGCATGTTCATGATGGGCGGCAACAGCGCCCATGGCGTGGTCACGGCCGTCTCCGGCAACACCATCGCCATCAAGGACGAGCAGGGGCAGGTCTACACCGTCCAGACCGGTCCCAACACCCATTTCCGCAAGGATCGCCAGGAGTCGAAGATTGCCGATATTCATGTCGGCGATACCATCGTCGCCGCCGGCAATCTCGACGATCAGGCCAGGACCGTCGGCGCCGTCTTTGTTGTCGTGCTCACCCCGGAACAGGCCGCGCGGATGGAACAAATGCGCGCCGCGTTCGGCAAAACCTGGACCGCCGGCAAAGTCACGGCCATTCAGAACCTCACCGTCACCATCGATCGTCCCGACAAGGTCAGCCAGACCATCACCGTCGATGAAAACACCACCTTCCGCAAAGGCGGCCGCGGCAATGCGGAAGACATCACCTTCCCCGACATCAAGTTGGGCGACATGGTCAATGTGCATGGCGCCCTGCAGGGCGGTCAGTTCGTCGCTGCCTCGATCGTCGTGATGCCGCCGCGCCAGCCCGGCCAGGGGCGGTTTGGCGAAGGCCGTGGTCCCGGTGGACCGCCCCCGGACGCGCCCGCCGGATCGGAACCGCAGTCTCCCGGCCCGCAGAATTAATGCAATGACCCACCGGATCCCTCTCCGCGCCCTCGCTGTCTCTCTCGTGCTGGCGAGTGCCGCGGCCCTCGCGCAAACGGCTCCCCTGCCCACGCTCCCAACCGCACCAGTCCCGGCCAGCCCGGCCGCTCCGCCCGCCGCTCCGCCGGTTCAGTCCGGCGGCACGATTCATGGCATCGTAAAAGACGACACCATTCCCCTGCCCGGCGTCAGCGTCACGGCCAGCAACTCCCTCACCGGGAAGAAATACAGCACCACCACCGACATCACCGGCAGCTACACCCTGGTCATCCCGCAGAACGGCCGCTATGTCGTGAAGACGGAATTCGCTGCCTTCGCTGCTGTCACCCAGGAGGCTCTCCTCAACGCCACGGCCCATGATCTGAAGGTCGATTTCACCCTCATGCTCGCCTCGCGCGCCCAGCAGCAGGAACAGCAGACGGACCTCGCCGGCGCCGCGCGCCAGTTCATGAATGGCGGCGGGGCCCAAAGCCTCAGCCTCATGGGCCAGGCCTCGGATCTCATCCAGGCGGGTGGTGGCGGGGAAGAGGCGGGCGCGCAGCTGCCCTCGCTTGCCGGCAATGCCGACTTCTCCTCCGGCGAATCGGTTGCCGTCAACGGTCAGATGGGGACCACCAATCCCTTTGCCGGGATTGACTTCGGCCAGATGCGTGAAAACGCCGAGCTCAACCAGTCCCTCAGTGGCGATGCCGGTGGATCCGGCGGAGGACCGGGCGGACGCGGCGGCGGTTTTCGTGGCGGCGGTGGTGGCGGCCGCGGCATGATGCGCGGCAACTTTCGCAACTTCAAACCCAATCAGCCGCACGGTGCTTTCTTCTGGAACGGCGGCAACGGCGCCCTCAATGCGGAAGACTTCGCCCTGCGCGGCCAGCCCATTCAGGAGCCCCCTTACTCCTCCAATCGCTACGGCCTCACTCTGATGACGGCGCCGTACATCCCCAAAATCCTCACCAACGATAAAAACGACTTCCTCTTCTTCACTCTTTCCGGCACCCACTCCACCTCGCCCTTTGACGAGTACGGAACGGTTCCTACCGCCGCCGAGCGCAGCGGCGACTTCACCGGCCTCATCACGCAGGGCGGACAGAGAATCACAATCTACGATCCTGCCACCGGCCTGCCCTACGGCCCCTGCACCAGCGGTGCCGACGCCGGCAATCCCAACTCGCAGTGCATTCCCGCTGCCGAGATCCAGACCCAGGCCACGGCGCTTCTTAACTACGTGCCGTTGCCCAATCTTTCCGGCACCACGCAGAACTACCAGCGGCTCGTCTCGGAAGGATCGAACACGACAAAGCTCGGCGTGCGTCTTATGCACACCTTCGGCAATCAGGGCGGCGGCAATCCGCTCGCCCGCATGGCGCGCCAGTTCCTCGGCCAGGGCAATCCCGGCATCACGCAGAGTCTCTTCGGCAACTTCAACTACCAGCACTCCGCCTCCGACAGCCTGAATCTCTTCCCCGACCTCGGCGGCAAAAATCAGACCCACCAGTATTCGCTCCAGCTCGGCTATTCCATTGGCCAAGGCCGCCTGACCAACGCCATTACCGCCAACTGGAACCAGACCCACACCCAGGCGAGCAATAACTTCAGCAACGTCACGGACATTGCTCCGCAACTGGGCCTCAACGGCCTGCCCAACGCGCCGCAGCTGTGGGGCCTGCCCAGCGTGACCCTGAACCAGTTCTCCAGTCTCAGCGAGCAGCAGCCCGACTTCCAGCTCGGCGAAACCGTCGCCCTCGGCGACATGAGTTCCTGGATTCACGGCAAGCACAACCTCCGTTTCGGCGCCGATTTCCGCCGCGTCTATCAGGACGAAATCGGCAACACGAACTCCACCGGCACCTATGTCTTCACCGGACTCTTCACCCAGCAGCCCGGCACCAGCAGCACCGGCAACTCCGGCGTCAACGGCCTCGCTCTCAGCGGCTCATCGCTTGCCGATTTCCTCCTCGGCCTGCCCCAGGAAACCACGCTCCAGGCTGCGTATCAGGAATCCCATCTCCGCCAGAACGAAATCGACTTCTTCGGACAGGACGACTGGCGCGCCGCCAAGAACCTCACCATCCTCGCCGGCCTTCGCTACGATTACGACTCGCCCTACTCCGAAGAGAACGACCGCCTCGCCACCCTCGATACCGGGAACAACTTCGCTACCGTTGCCACCGTCGTCTCTAATGGCGTCGGGCCCTTCACCGGCAAATATCCCCGCGACCTGATCTACCCTGAGAAAAACAACTTCTCCCCACGCCTCGGCGCTGCCTGGCACCCCCTCAAAGACACGGTGCTCCGCGGCGGCTACGGCATCAATTACACCGTCGGCCAGTACACAAAATTTGTTCAGAACTTCGCCTTCGAGCCGCCCTTCGCCGACGTCCAGACCAACCTCTCCACCAGCGGCGCCTCCATCTCACTCGCTAACGGATTTCCCGCGCCGCAGCCCAACGGCAACTACGCCGTCAACAAAAACTACCGCCTGCCGTATGTACAGGTCTGGAACGTCAACCTCCAGCGCACCATCCCCTGGAATGTCGTCTTCAATCTCGGCTACAACGGCTCCAAAGGCTCCCGCCTCGACGTCATCGATGCTCCCGGCCGCTTCGTCACCACGGTGAACGGCATCCAGACAACCACGTTGCCCACCGCGAACAACGACCCCTCCCAGACCGTCGCCTACGATTACGAGGACTCCCTCGCCTTCTCCAACTACAACGCGCTCACCTTCAGCGCCCGCAAGCGCATGAGCGGCGGCATCGCTCTCCAGGCCACTTACACGTACTCGCACGCGATCGACGACGCCAGCACGGTTGGCGGCAACGGCGGCACCACCTGCGGCGGCAATTGCCTTGCCCAGAACTGGCAGGACGTCCAGGCCGAGGAATCCAACTCCTCCTTCGACGTCCGCCACCTGGTCAAAGGCAATTTCGTCTACGAGCTGCCCTTCGGCCCCGACAGGCACATGCTCACCGCCGACTGGTTCGGGCATGTCCTCGCCAACATGAATCTCTCCGGCGATTATGAATTCGCCACCGGCAACCCGCTCACGCCGCATTACGAAGCCACGGCCGAGGACGTCGCCCGTGGAACCACCAACTCCCTGCGTCCCGATCGCATCGCCGGTGCCTCACTCTCGACAGGCGGCGGCACTCTCGACAACTGGTTCAACAAAAATGCCTTCGCCCCGCCCGCTGGCGCGTACGGCACCGCCTCCCGTCTCAGCATTCCGGGCCCCGGCACTGTGTCCTTCGATGGTTCGATCTCCAAGAGCATCCGCTTCGGCGACATGAAGAACCTCGAGCTCCGCGCCACCGCCGAGAATGTCCTCAACACGGTCCAGTACTCCGGCGTCGATTCCACTCTCGGCTCCGCTACCTACGGCCAGGTCACCTCCACCGCGTCCATGCGCCAGTTCACGTTCATGGGCCGCTTCCGGTTCTAGCTATGAGCACGCGCCGCATCGCCGCCATCACCGCCGCCTTCGCAGCCCTGCTGCTCGCACTGCCCGCTTTGACGCAGACGCAGACGCCCGCACCGGATCAAACTCCGCCGCCGAAAACTTCGCCCTTCACCCTGCGCGTGAACAGCGACCTCGTCCTGACTAACATCGTGGTCCGCGACAAAAAAACCGGCGAGATCGTGAAGGGCCTCACCGCCAAAGATTTCACGATTACCGAACAAGGCAAGCCGCAGCACATCATCACCTTCGACTTTGAAAGCGTGGACCAGGCCGCACAACTCAATGAGGCCACCATCAACGCTGCCGCGCCCAACGGCATCTTCGGCGCCAGGGTCGGCACCGCGACCCAGGAAGAGCTGCGCAACCATCGCCTCATCGTGATGTTCTTCGACCTCACCTCCATGCAGCCCGAAGACGTGGAGCGCGCCCAGGAATCCGCCCGCAACTACATCAACAAGCAGATGCACCCCGCCGATCTGGTCGCTGTCGTCTCCCTCGACGCCACCCTCTCCCTCGACCAGGATTTCACCGCCAGCAAAGATCTCCTCCTCCGCGCCGTCAACAGCTACTCCGGCACCCAGGGCCAGGGTTTCGGCGCCGGCGCCACCAGCACCTCCAATCAGGTGGAAGACGCCAGCTCCTTTTCTCCCGACGAACAGGAGTACAACGACATGAACACCGACCGCGAGCTCTACGCCATCGAGGACATCTCCCGTTCGCTTGCCTACCTCAACGACAAGAAGTCGCTGCTTTACTTTTCCGGGGGCATTCAGCGCGACGGCATTGAAAACCAGGCCTCACTTCACGCCGCCATCAATGCCTCCGTCCGTGCCAACGTCTCCATCTACTCCGTCGATGCCCGCGGCCTCCAGGCCATCTCCCCCCTCGGCGACGCCACCACCGGCAACCTGCGCGGCGCGAATTCTTTCAACGGTGCCGCCCTCCAGAACAATCTCGATTCCAACTTCAACACCCAGGAGGTCATGGCCAACCTCTCTTCCGACACCGGAGGCAAGGCCTTCTTCGACTCCAACGACTTCTCGCCCGCCTTTGCGCGCATCCAGCACGACACTTCGGCCTACTACGTCATCGGATACCACTCCACCGATCTCCGCCGCGACGGCCGCTACCGCCGCCTTTCCATCAAAGTCAATCGCTCCGACGTCAAGCTCGAATACCGCCCCGGCTATTACGCTCCCGCCGACTTCCGCCATGCCAATAAAGACGAGCGCGAGCGTCAGCTCGAAGAAGAGCTGGCCAGCGATCTGCCCGCCACCGACATTCCCGTCTTCCTGCAGGCGCTCTACTTCCGTACCGCCGACAACCGTTTCTACGTCCCCATCTCGCTCGTCGTCCCCGGCTCGCAAATCCCCTTCGTCAAAGGCGGCGACCGCGACAAAGCCACCCTCGACATCATTGGACAGATCCGCGACCCTGCCGGCCACGACATCGGCGACGTCCGCGATACCGTCAAGCTCGCTATCGATGAGTCCCGGCAGGTCCGCCAGAAGAACGTGCAGTACACCACCGGCTTCAGCCTCCCGGTCGGCAAGTACCACGTCAAATTTGTCGTCCGCGAAAACGAAACCGGCCGCATGGGCTCCTTTGAAACCGATCTCACCGTGCCCGACCTCAAAAAGGTCCCTCTCAAAATGAGCTCGGTGGTCTTCGCCAGTCAGCGCATGCCCGCCGGTAAAAAGCAGGACAACAACCCGCTCGTCCGCGACGGCGAGCAGCTCGTGCCCAACCTGCCCCACGTCTTCCGCCAGGACCAGCACCTCTACCTGCTCTACGAGGTTTACGATCCCGCAAAAGCGACGCGGGAAAAAATCGCCGAGACCGGCGCTGCGACCGGCTTGAAGTCCGCCCCTGAAAAGGCCAGGCCCGACAAGTCTGCCGGCCCCCCCGTTCGCGTCATGACCAGCATCGAATTCATCTCCGGCTCCGCCAAGGCCTTCGAGACGCCCCTCATCCAGGCCACCCAACTCAACGTCCCCGACCGCGATGCCGTCGCCTTCCAGTTCGACGTCCCGCTCGATCACCTCAAGCCCGGCACCTACATCTGCCAGATCAATGTCATCGACGATGCCGGTGGCGCCTTCACCTTCCCGCGCACCGCGCTCCTCATCAAACCGGCCCCGCAAGCCGCGCCGCCCCCGCCGGCAACGTCCGGCGCCGGAGGCCACTAGCGGGCATCGCGCGGCACGGCGAAGCTGGCACTTTCAAATCGTTCCCTCCGTGATCTCGGCGTCCTCCGTGATGAAATCCGTGGCGAATCTCTCCGTTGCCCGCGATGCGCCCTCCCCGGCAGGTACCTGTTTCGTACCCCCTTAT
This sequence comes from Acidobacteriaceae bacterium, assembly GCA_036267395.1. GTDB lineage: Bacteria > Acidobacteriota > Terriglobia > Terriglobales > Acidobacteriaceae > Palsa-343. The sequence goes on from DATAWD010000038.1 coordinate 199,252, forward strand.
CCACGGGTTTTTTCCCGCGCGCTCTTGTTCCTGTCGTTCGACCCCGGGATAATCGGGGAGCAGAGGAGCGGTGTATCGACCCAGTGAACCGATATAGCCGACAGGATGTCCTCCGCATACTGCGCATCACCTCCCGGCAACTCAGCGCATGGGAGCGCGCAGGACTCATCGCCTTTTCCACTGACTACGGCTTCCAGGATCTCGTACAGCTGCGCAAGCTCCACGACCTGCGCGCCTCCCGCATCTCCGCTTCCAGCATCCGCAACAGCGTCTCGGCCATGAAGGCCGTCTCCGGCATGGTGAATCCGCTGCTCGAGGCCGGCGTCGTCCGTCGTGGCCCGCGCCTCATCTTCCGTCACTCCGGCGCCGCTATGGATCCCGTCGCGCGCCAGTTCGAGCTCGATTTTGAAGGCGAATCGAATCGCCTCGCCGCTGTTAACGAAGCTGCCGGTCCCTCGCTCCAGCGCTCCCCCAACGTCAACAGCCTCTTCCTGCAGGCCGTCCGCTGCGAAGAGCAGGGCAAGATCCCTGAGGCCGTCGCTCTCTACGAGCAGACGCTCGCCATCGCCGAGCACGCGCCCGCCGCCATCAACCTCGGCACCATTCTTTACAATCAGCGTCAGTTCCAGCGCGCTGAGCAGCTTTACCGCCGCGCCACCGTAGCCAACCCCGACTACGCGCTGGCCTTCTTCGATCTCGGCAACGCTCTGGATGAGCTCCAGCGCCTCCCCGAAGCCATCGAAGCCTATCAGTCCGCCATTCGCCTCGCGCCTACCTATGCCGACGCGCATTACAACCTGGCCCTCGCCTACGAGCGCAGCAACGAACGCCGCCGCGCACTCCGCCACTGGCGCGCTTACGTCAAACTCGACCCCGTCGGACCCTGGTCCAACCACGCGCGCCTGCAGGTCCGTAAAATCCTCGACCGCGAAGAACTCACCATCGTCTGGCGCAAATCCAAAGCCACTCTCGCGCGCGCCTAGCGGCTCAGCTGGAAAGCGCTTCGCTAAAAAGCGGTCAGCTAAAAGACGGTTAGCTGGAAGGGCTGCCAGCAGAAAACCGGTCAGCGGAGGAACGGCTGCACCGCTAACCGCACTTTCGCTGACCGCTTTTTAGCTGACCGTTCCTTCGCCGACCGTTCGTCCGCTCCCGGCTCACCGCACCGTAAAGCTCTTCACCGCGATCGCATTCGGCTCCTTGCCCGCCGACATCACGGTAAACAGCGAGCCCGTCACCGGCACGCCCTTCGGCGTATAGCTCACCGTCCGCAGCACCGAAACGTCCCCCGCCGCCCGATCCACCGCCAGCAGCAGGAACCCGCCGCTCGCCAGCGCCAGCGGCCCCGGTCCCTCGCCCACCTGCACCGTGTTGATGCGCGTCCCGTCGTCAATGGAATACGCGCCAACCGTGTTGTCTCCGAAATTGCTCTCCCACAGGATCGAGTTGTCCGCCGTCACCACCCCGCCCAGCGGATTCGCCCCCATCACATAGGCCCCGCCCACATTGTCGGCGTTCGTCGCAATCTCAGAGACCGTATCCCCGCCGTAGTTCGAGACAAAGATCTCGCCGCCGTCCGGCTTCATCGCCAGGTGCGCCGGCCCCGGCCCCACATCCATCAGGTCCAGCAGTCGGTCCACACGCTCCTCCGGCACCGGGCTCTCCGGACGCGCCAGCCCCACCGCCATCACCTGGTGTCCCCCCGAACACGCCGCGAAGGCCTTCGACGAATCCGGCAGGATGACCGCGTCCGATGCTCCCGGGCATCCGCCGAAGACCGCCCGCACCTTCAGATCCCGCGCATCGATCACCGTGACGCTGCCGCCGCCGCGGTTCGTCACCACCAGCGTGTTGCCGTCGGGCGAAATGCGCGCCTCCGCCGGCGATTCGCCCACCCCCACGGCTGCAATCTCGCGCCACTTCTCCACATCGATCACCGACACATTGTTCGATCCCGCGTTCGCCACGTACGCGCGCCGCCCATCCTTGTCCACATCGATAGAAACCGGCTCGCGGTGCACCCCGATCGTCGCCGCCACGCGGTTCTCCGCCGCGGAAAGCACGCTGACCGTCCCGCTCCCGGCGTTCACCACGTAGACCTCGTCGCGCTCCGGATTCACGGCCACGGCCACCGGCCGGTCGCCTACCGGAATCGTTGCCGCGGTCCGCATATTGACCAGGTCCAGCACTGTTACGGAGCGGCCGCCGCTATTCGTCACCCACGCGTACTCGCGAAAGTTCGCCGGATATCTGGGAAAGTGTTTCCGCCGGCACCCGCTCGTAACGAGAACGAGCGACAATAACAGGACCGTCAGCGAGGCCGTCCATCGTGCGCCGTGTGGAGATTCTGTATCAGGGCACGACTTCAGTCGTGCCGCAAAGGCATTCAAAACAACACGGGCTTTAGCCCCTGAAGTGCTTCGCAAATCCCACTCGGCCTGTCCCTCAGATTCCACGGTCCGGTTCAGCATACACGCCAGCCGCTCTCGCGAACCCTCGCCGCGACTCTCAACCATTTGCATTCAGGGAAGGGAGTTGCCCTATTTGGCGACAGCGACATCTTCCACGTGGATGCCCCGCGGAATCCGCCGATGCAGCACCGTCGCAATCTGCGAGCACTCGTCCATCAACTCCACGAACTGCTCAGGCAGAATCGACTGCATGCCGTCTGACAGCGCCTTCTCCGGCTGATGATGCACCTCGATAATCAGCCCATCGGCGCCGGCAGCCACTGCCGCCCGCGCCATCGGCAGCACCTTATTGCGCTTGCCCGTTCCGTGGCTTGGATCCACCAGGATTGGCAGATGGCTCAGCCGCTGCACCGCCGGCACAATGCTCAGGTCCAGCGTATTGCGGGTGTGATCCGCAAACGTCCGCACCCCGCGCTCGCACAGGGCCACCTCGTAGTTCCCCTCGCTCATGATGTATTCGGCCGCCATCAGGAACTCGTCCAGCGTTGCCGCCAGCCCGCGCTTCAGCAGCACCGGCTTCCGCTTCCGCCCCGCCGCCTTCAGCAGCGAAAAGTTCTGCATGTTCCGCGCGCCAATCTGGATCACGTCCGCATACTCAGCCACCAGCTCCAGCGTTTCGTGGTCGATCGCTTCCGTCACGATCCGCAGCCCAAACCGCTCCCGGACCTCGGCCAGAATCTTCAGCGCCTCTTCGCCCAGCCCCTGGAATGCATAGGGCGAGGTCCGCGGCTTGTACGCGCCGCCCCGGAAAAACTGCGCTCCGGCCGCCGCCACCTGCTCCGCAATCGCAAACGCCTGCTCCCGCGACTCCACCGAGCACGGGCCCGCAATCACCGCCAGCGACGACCCGCCAAGGGTCGCGTCGGTGCCCGGGAACCGGATCACCGTGTCCTCTTCTTTTACGTCCCGGCTCACCAGTTTGTAGGGTTTCGATACCCGGATGACTTCGGCAACGCCCGGCAGTTCTTCCAGGTTGCCCCGATCCACTTCGCCCTGGTTGCCGGTAATGCCAATCGCGGTCCGTTGCGCGCCCGGCATCGGATGCGCTCGATACCCCAGCGCCTCAATGTGCTCGCAAACCGCCTGGATCTCCTCGCGGGTGGCCTGCGCCTTCATCACGACGAGCATCGTCGAATCCTCACCTTCATCAAAAACCCAGTGTAATCCATGGTTTTCGCGAAGTCGAAGAAGTCGAGGTCGACCCGGTTACGATGGGAGAAACGAAAGAAAGGCGCTCCGGGCCCGGAAAGGCCCGGCGATCCGGCTCACTCGTCCGTGCCGGATTCCCGACCGCTTCGCAGCGCGACCACGGCGGGCGTCGCCACCATCACCAGATAGATGAGGAAAAAGATAAGGCTGCGCATGCTGAAACCGGTTACCTCCGGTATCCATCACCCAGTCTCCGCCCTCTTAACCCTTCGGCCAATAACACTTTGGAACCGTACATGCCCCGCCCGGGGCAGAATCCACTCTGTTAACCCGTCAATACACAGGACTTAAAAATTTCCCCAACCGCGCAACTTTCCGCCCCGAGCAGGGGTCCATAGAAGCGTGAGAGGCCCCGGCGGGCTTCCCACACAGCAACTCTCCTCGGACAACGAGGCCCACCACCAGTTGTATCGGTTGGCCTCGTTGATTTTTTTGCGCCTACTTCGCCGGATCCACCAGCGCCCCGTACACAATCGACCGGCTCAGATACTGCAGGTTCGGCTCGCCGCCGTTCATGCGCTGGATCATGCCCACAAAGACGATGTCATGGGTGGGATCCACCCAGAACCACGTCCCCGCCGCGCCATCCCACAGGAACGTGCCTTTCCCGTCCGGTAAATTCGCTTCCTGCGGGTCGTACTCCACCGCGCAGTTATAGCCATAGCCGAACCCCGGCCGCATGTGCTGCCAGCCGATGCCGAATTTCCCGCTGACCAGGTCGGCCGCGAGATGGTTCGAAGTCATCAGCTTCACCGTCTCCGGCGAAATTATGCGCTGGCCGTCGAGTTCGCCGCCGTTGCCCAGCATCTGCGCAAAGCGGTAATAATCCCCAATGGTGGAGACCATGCCGCCCCCGCCCGATGGCACCGCGGGCGGCGCATCGTACGGATGCGGGCTCACGAACCCATGCGGCTGCGCCGTCACCCTATGCGTGTCCTGATCCCACCAGTAGAGCGTGGCGAACCGGCTCCGCTTGTCCTTCGGCACCCAGAAGCCGGAGTCCTTCATGCCCAGCGGCGCGTAGATATGGTCGCGTATGAAGTCGGGCAGCGACTCGCCGCTGAGCTTCTCCACGATGTAACCCTCAATGTCCATTGAGAGCGAGTAATTCCACTCCGTGCCCGGCTGATAGAGCAGCGGAATCTTCGCCAGCCGGTCGATCATGCCCTGCAGGTTGGGCGCGCCGAAGACGTCTGCCTTCACCACCATCTTGTCCACCGGCGTGTTGCCGAAAAACCCATAGGTGAACCCGGCGGTGTGCGACATCAGCTCCGCCATGGTGGGCGGATGCACCGGATCCGCGAGGATCATGTTTCCGCTCGCATCCATGCCGCTGTAAACCTTGAGGTGCGCGAACTCGGGAATGTACTTCGCGATCGGATCGCTGGGCAGCCACTTGCCTTCCTCGAAGAGGATCATCATGGCCACGCCGGTCACCGGCTTGGTCATGGAGTAGTCGCGGAAGATGGTGTCCTTCGTCATCGGCGCGCTGGTGGCCAGGTCGCGGTCGCCGTACGTGCGAAAGTCCACGATCCTGCCATGGCGCGCCAGCAGCGTGATCGCGCCGGCCACTTCTTTCCTGTCCACCGCCTGCTCCATCAGCGCGTGCAGCCGCTCCAGCCGCTCGCTGGAGAACCCGACGGATTCCGGCGTTGCCGCAGCCTCCGCCGTTTGTGCAGGCCGGTTCCCGGCCTTCTTCGTTTTCTCACCGCGTGCGCCCATGGCGCCGCTCAGCAGACACACAGCGACCACGCCGGTGAGCCCCACACCCCAGCCAGAACGAACTCTCGTCATCGATCTCTCCTGGACGAACCCGGCCATCACCCACGGCCTCGATTCCCGGCGCCCGTTATATCAGAGCGCGGCCACGACCCTCACAACAGGCTTGAATTCTCCGCGTCCTCCGGGATCTCCGGGGTGAAATGCTCGTTCACGCAGCCCGCTGCATCTCCACCCGATCCGCCCGAATCCACCGCCGCGTCTTCCAGAAGACGTCCACATAGGCCAGCAGCGCCAGCGCTCCGCCCAGCAGCGTGTAGGCCGCCCGTCGATGCACCACCTCCGCCGGCGGCCATCCCGACAACGACAGCAGAAAGACCACATACGCGGTCAGGTTCAGCGTGAACAGGGAGTAGTTCACGTGCAGCACCGCATACGCCCACCATGCGAAGAAGACGATCAGAGCCGCCAGCACCGCCGGCGTCGGATGCAGATGCGTCGCAATCAGCCCCGCCACCCCCGCGCCCAACAGTGTGCCTGCCACCCGCATCCCGCCGCGCGTCAGTGTCTGCACCGCGTCCGCGCGCACCACCAGCAGCGTCGTCATCGGAATCCAATAGCCGCTCAGAAAATTCAGGTGCCGGTAAACCTCCGCCGCGATCATCACCACCAGCGCCATCCGCAGGCTGTAGAGACACACCGGCGTCCGCAGCGAAAAGCAATGCCGCAGGTCACCCAGGGTCTCGCGCAGCCCCGGCCCGCGCGGCACATCCTCGCCTGCGCACCCCCGCTTCGACCAGCGGATCGCCCCCCACGAAACCAGCGTCTGCAACAGGCCGCCCGCCAGGATCAGCCCACATCGCGTCAGCGCCCCGCGCCCATTCGTGTGGAACGCGCTGCTCACCACGAACCACACCGTCCACTGCTGGGCCACCCAGCTTGTCCCGCCCCGCATCGCCGTCAGCAGCGCGTACGCCCCCGCCCACACTCCCGCCAGCACCACGAACAGCACGCTCTCGTGCCCCAGCAGCATGCCCAGGAACCCTGCCAGCGTCATCCCCACCGCCGCCAGCGCCATCGGGATCAGGCACGATCCGCGAATCCGCTGCAGCGATCCCAGCCCCGCGGTGAAGGCTCCCGCTGCCGCCACCAGCCCGGCTCGCGGACTCCCCAGCGCAATCCCCGCCGCCAGTGCCACCGCCATGGCGGGCACCGATCGCCATGCCACCGTGGGATTCCACTGCGACCAGTCAAACAGCAGCGTCTCCCGCAGCAGGCTCAGCCGGTCCGGAATCCATCTCGCCCCGGGAATCTGCGCCGCGTTCGGTTCAGTGCTCATGCTCTCCCATGGACGCCCGGATCACGCGTTCAATCAACGGCGTCCCATCCGCCGATCATAGAACCAGCCCCCCGCCGCGGTCGCCCGTCATTTGGACCCTCGCTCCCCCCGCGACTACCATGAAGACAGCCACTGCATCCTTCCGGGAGCGGCAGGCTGGAAAGGGAAGTCGTGCGCTGGTTTCTCCGTTCCAAGATTCACAATGCTACCGTCACTGAAGCCGATCTCCACTACGTAGGCAGCATCACCATCGACATCGACCTCATGGAGAAGGTCGGTCTTGAACCCGGCGAAAAGGTCCTCGTCGTCAGCAACACCTCAGGCGCGCGTCTGGAGACGTACACCATCGCCGGCCCCCGCGGCTCCGGCGACATCCAGATCAATGGCGCCGCTGCCCACCTCATCCGCAAAGGCGAAGAGGTCATCATCATGGGCTTCGAGCTCTCTGACCAGCCCCTCCATCCGAAGGTCATCCTCACCGGCCCCGGCAACCGCGCTCCGCAATGGCTCACCGAGGACGCGTCACAGAACCGCTGATCGCACAGCGCTCCAGCTCGCCCCGCACCCTGTAACCCGCAACCTGTACCCTGTACCCTGCATCTGGCACCCTGCATTTGCCATCCGGAGCTCATCGCCCGTGAACAAAGTCGTTCCCTCCGCTGCTGCCGCCGTCGCCGACATCCCCTCCGGATCCACCCTCATGTTCGGCGGGTTCGGCCTCTGCGGCATTCCCGAAAACCTCATCGCCGCCCTCGTCGAAGAGCATCACCGCCGCGGCCTCACCGGCCTCCACACCATCTCCAACAACATGGGCATCGATGGAACCGGCATGGGCCTCATGCTGCAGGCCGGCATGGTCGTCTCCCACACCGGCTCCTACGTCGGCGAAAACAAGCTCCTCGAAGAGAAAGTGCTCAAGGGCGAGCTGGATCTCCGTCTCATTCCCCAGGGCACCTTAGCCGAACGCATCCGCGCTGGAGGCGCCGGTATTCCCGCCTTCTACACCCCCGCCGGCGTCGGCACTCCGGTCGCCGACGGCAAGGAGACGCGCGATTTCGACGGTCGCCCCTACCTCCTCGAGCGCTGGCTCCGCGCCGACTACTCCCTGGTCAAGGCCTGGAAAGGCGACCTCGCCGGCAACCTCGTCTACCGCCATACCGCGCGCAATTTCAATCCCACGATGGCCACTGCCGCCCGCATCACCATCGCCGAAGTCGAGGAGCTCCTCCCTACGGGATCCCTCGACCCCGACCAGATCCACACCCCCGGCATCTACGTCCAGCGCATCCTCCAGGGCGCGAACTACGAAAAACGCATCGAGCGCCGCACCCTTAGCCAACAACAAGGTCATCCCGACCGAAGCGCCGCCCAGAAACAAGGGTCGTCCTGAGCGAAGCGCCTGGCCGTGACCTTGCCTGCGGTGCAGGAAGCTGATCGGCGCGCAGTCGAGGGACCCCCGTAGCGAAACGAGAAGCGCGCATCAATGCAGCTCCCCGCGCGGAGGGAATCGGTCGCAAAGCGGCCGAAAAGGATCTCAAGCGGTGTGCCAACCCGTAACCCGTACCTGTAACCTGCAACCTGTAACCTGTACCCTCCAAACCCCTGTACCCTGTACCCTCCAAACCCCTGTACCCTGACTCTGCATGTCCGAGAAAATCGTCGCCATCCTGGCGCACTTCATCATCGCCGTCATCTCTGCCTCCGGCTACGCCGGCGTCGTCTTCCTCATGGGCATCGAGTCCGCCTGCATCCCTCTGCCCAGCGAAGTCATTCTGCCCTTCGCCGGCTACCTCATACACACGGGCCGCCTCTCGCTCATCGGAGTCGCCACCGCGGGCGCTCTCGGTTGCAACCTCGGCTCCCTGGTTGCTTACTGGATCGGCGCCTGGGGCGGACGACCCTTCATCGCCCGCTACGGCCGCTTCGTCCTGCTCAATGCCCACGATCTAGAGCGCGCCGAGCACTTCTTCCAGCGCTACGGCGGCATCACCGTCTTCTTCGGGCGTCTCCTCCCCATCGTCCGCACCTTCATCGCCCTGCCCGCCGGCATTGCCCGCATGCCTCAGCTTCGCTTTCACCTCTACACCTTCCTCGGTTCCTGGCCCTGGTGCTTCGTCCTTGCCTGGGCCGGCATGAAGCTCGGTCAGGCCTGGGACACCGATCCCCGCTTCAAAGCCGCCTTCCATCGGCTCCATCTCGGCATGGAACTCGTCCTTCTCGCCGGCCTGATCTGGTTCATCTGGAGCCACTGGCGCAACCGCATCCGCGAACAAGAACTGTCATCCTGAGCGAAGCGCGGGCCGGATCTCTCCAGCGGTGCACATTGCATCCCCGCGCGGAGTCGAAGAGCCTGCCCTGAGCGAGTCGGCGCAAGCCGGCGAGTCGAATGGGGCCCCCCGTAGCGAAACGGAAAGCATGCGCCATAACAAGTCGTAGCGCGGAGGGAATCGGTCGCGAAGCGGCCGAAAGAGATTTCAAGCGGTGTATTGGGATCCATGCGTCGGCCCATCCCCTGGACCCCAGCCCGCCCTCCGAGCTACCCTACCCACTCCCTCATAAATCCGCTCTCCGGAGTCCTTCATGTCCCGGACCCTTCTCGCCACAGTCCTCTTCCTCGCATCCTCCCCGCTCTTCGCCGCCGATTGCCCCAGCCTCAAAAACCTGCAGCTCCCCAACACCACCATCACCGTCGCCGAGACCGTTACCTCCGGCACCCTCGACCTCGCCGATGCCCCTCCCATGCACGATCTCCCCGCCTTCTGCCGTGTCGCCGGCGAGATGCGTCCCACTCCCGACTCCCGCATTCGCTTTGAAGTCTGGCTGCCCACTCAGTCCTGGAACGGCCGCCTCCTCGGCACCGGCAATGGCGGCTTCGCCGGCTCCATCTGGTTCCAGCAGCTCGCCGACTATCTCAAGCGTGGATTCACCGTCTCCGGCACCGACGCCGGCCACCAGGCCGAAAGCACCGACGCCAGCTGGGCCTTCGACCATCCCGAAAAAATTAAGGACTTCGGCTGGCGCGCCATCCACCTCACCGCCGCAACCGCCAGGCAAATCACGGACGCTTTCTATGGCAAACCCGCCGCCAAATCCTATTTCGACGCTTGCTCCGATGGCGGCCGCGAAGCCCTCATGGAAGCCCAGCGCTTTCCCGGCGACTACGACGGCATCCTCGCCGGCGCCCCGGCCAATGCCTGGTCCTCCATGGTCGCCGCCGGTGCCGGAGCCATGCAGATCCTCATGGCCGACCCCAACGCCTACATCCCCGATCGCAAGCTCGCCTTCCTGCAAAAAGCGTCACTGGCCGCCTGCGACGCTCTCGACGGCGTTAAGGATCACGTCATCGGTGATCCCTCAAAGTGCCACTTCGACCCGCAGGTCCTCCTCTGTAAAGGCGATGACGCCTCCGACTGTCTGACCCAGCCGCAGATCGATGCCGTCAAAGCCATCTATGCCGGCAGCAAAGACTCGCACGGTACCCTCATCTTTCCCGGCTTCACCATGGGCGACGAAACCAGCTGGAAAGAGTGGCTCGTCGGCGACGATCCCGGCTCCGCCCTCGGCCCCCGCTTCGTCGAGAACTACTTCCGCTACATGGTCACGGGCGATCCCAAAGCCAACGTCCTCGCCGACAGCGTCGACGACCTCCTCCACCAGTCCCGTGAGAAACAAGCCGCCAATCTCGACGCCACCAATCCCGACCTCAGCCGCTTCGCCGCGCGCGGCGGCAAACTCATCCTCTATCACGGCTGGAACGACCCCGCCATCTCCCCGTACAACACCGTGGCGTACTACGAAAGCGTCGAAAAGAAAATGAGCCCGGACAAAGTCGATACCTTCGCCCGCCTCTACATGGTTCCCGGCATGGAGCACTGCGCCCAGGGCCCCGGCGCCACAGCCTTCGGTCAACTCGGCATAGAATCCGCGGCCGGTCCCAAATACGGCCTCTTCGACTCCCTCCAGAACTGGGTCGAGCAAGGTTCACCTGACGCAACGGTCATCGCCACCAAATACAAGGCCGGCAAAAGCGGCGCCATGGAAACCGACTTCACCCGCCCCCTCTGCTCCTGGCCCGAAGTTGCCCGTTACAAAGGCTCCGGCGACCCCAACGACGCCGCCAACTTCACCTGCGCCGCTCCATGAAAACTGTGTGCGGGCGGCCGACCGTTAATCGTCACCATCGTTGGCACATAAGGCCGTGCGCAGCACAGCGACGGAGAAAGCCACGGCCTTCAGGCCGTGAAACAGGAAATCGCGGACAATCGGGCCTTCAGGCCCGGCCAGCCCCCCTTAAACCCACTCACCCACGACCCAGCACTAACGTCATTTGCCATTCCCCCGCCCCCGCGAGACACTAACTGTTTGGACTTCATCATTTTTTCCTCCCCCGAAAAAGAAAGGCATTCGTATGACTGACAACAAACAGCCGGCGATTCAGCCGGCCACGGGCAAGCTCGGGGTCATGACCGTCGGCATGGGCGCCGTCGCCACCACCCTCATCGCCGGCGTCGAAGCCGTCCGCAAAGGCCTCGCCAAACCCATCGGCTCCGTCACCCAAATGGGGACGATTCGCTTAGGGAAGCGCACCGACAACCGTACCCCCCTCGTCAAAGAATTCGTCCCCCTCGCCGACCTGAACGACGTCGTCTTCACCGGCTGGGACATCTTCCCCGACGACATGTATGAGGCCGCCGCCCACGCCGCCGTCCTCGACAAAGATCACCTTCAGTCCATCAAGCCTTTCCTCCAGGCCATCAAGCCCATGCCCGCCGTCTTTGACCAGTACTACGTCAAGCGGCTCAACGGCACCCACGTCAAGACCGGCAAATCCAAGTGCGACCTCGCTCAGCAGCTCCGCTCCGACATTCAGAAATTCAAATCCCAGGTCGATCGCGTCGTCGTCATCTGGTGCGGCTCCACGGAGATCTTTATGGAGCCCGCCCCCTGCCACCAGTCCCTCGCCGCCTTTGAAAAGGCGCTCACTGACAACGACCCCGCCATCGCTCCCTCGCAGATCTACGCCTACGCCGCCCTCAAAGAAGGCGTCCCCTTCGCCAACGGCGCCCCCAACCTCACCGTCGATCTGCCCTGCATGATCGAGCTCTCCCGCCAGACCGGCGCGCCCATCTGCGGCAAAGACTTCAAAACCGGCCAGACGCTGCTCAAGACCGTCCTCGCGCCCGCTTTCAAGGCCCGCATGCTCGGCGTCGCCGGCTGGTACTCCACCAACATCCTCGGCAACCGCGACGGCGAAGTCCTCGACGATCCCGAGTCCTTCAAGACCAAGGAAGAATCCAAGCTGGGCGTCCTCGACTACATCCTCCAGCCCGACAAATACCCCGACCTCTACGGCAACATCTACCACAAGGTGCGGATCAACTATTACCCGCCCCGCGGCGACAACAAAGAAGGCTGGGACAACATCGACATCTTCGGATGGCTCGGCTACCCGATGCAGATCAAAGTCGATTTCCTCTGCCGCGACTCCATCCTCGCCGCCCCCATCGCCCTCGATCTCGTCCTCTTCCTCGACCTCGCCCAGCGCACCCCCGAGCTCCGCCACCTCGGCATACAGGAGTGGCTCAGCTTCTTCTTCAAGAGCCCGCAATCCGCCCCCGGCCTCTATCCCGAGCACGACCTCTTCATCCAGTCCATGAAGCTGAAAAACACGCTGCGCCACATCATGGGCGAAGAACTGATCACCCACCTCGGCCTCGAGTACTACGACTAGCAGAACACCGGGTGCCCCCATCTGCCCGCTTTGGGTAGATGGGGGAACTCGCGCGCGAGCGCGATGAGGTAGCCGCATCCATCCCAGGGTGGACCCCAAAATCCATCCCTGGCCCCATGCCAGCCGTACCCCTCCCTCCCTATAGTGGTCCCGTCGTCGGATCGGCACGAGGCGCCACCCTGGATTCGCAATGGCTCCTCGCCGCTCCATTCCCAGGACGGCTTTTGTGAGAGGCATCCCCGTTGATCACCGAACTTCGCTCCGGTGCGCTCTGTCGGCGCTCCATCGCTCCCCGCTCGGTCTTCCTTCTTCTTTTCCTTCTTCCGCTTCTCTCTGCTCCGCGCCTCCATGCCCAGGGCTGCATCGTCGCCCGCTCCCCTGAGCAGGTCGTCCCCGGCCTCGATGGCAATCTGCCCACCAACCAGGGCGGCTATCTCCTCCCCGGCCATTTCCAGGTCACCATCGGCGAACGCCACCAGTTCTCCTACCAGCACTTTGTCGGCGACGTCTATCAGGAATACCGCGCGCAGCAGCACACTCAGGTCGAAAACCGCGTCAACCTCATGGACTTCGACGTCCTCTACCAATGGACGCCCCGCGTCAGCTTTGAATTCAACGCGCCGCTCCTCTTCGCCTCCCGCAAATCGCAGAACTCCCCCATCGAGTACCAGGCCCAGGGCTTCGGCGACGTCATCCTCGCCGTCAACAGCTGGATCTTCAGCCCCGCCGCACAGCACAAAGGCAATCTCTCCCTCGGCATCGGCGTCCTTATGCCCACCGGCAACGATGATGTCCAGAACACCGTCAACACCAACACCACTGGCACCGGCCCCGTCGTCGAAGTCACAGCGCCCGTCGACTACTCCATCCAGCCCGGCAACGGCGGATGGGGCATGGCCACCCAGTGGCAGGGCTTCCGCCTGGTCGGCAACCGCCTCATCTTCTATACCGACGGCGACTACATCGCCTCTCAGGGCGACACCAACGGCGTCCAGCGCGGCGCCACCCTCAGCACCACCCAGCCCCTCGACAACTACGTCGCCCGCTCCGACCAGTACCTCCTTGAAGCCGGCGCCGCCATCCCCATCCCTGCTGTTCGCGGACTCGCCCTCACCATCGGCCCTCGTGACGAAGGCGTTCCCGCCCACAACCTCTTCCCCAATACCAACGATGGCTTCCGCCGCCCCGGCTTCGCGGTTTCCGCCGGTCCCGGCTTCGAGTACGCGCGTGGCAACAGCATTCTCACCGCCGCTGTCGATCGGGCCATCCACCGCGATCGCACCGTCAGTTATCCTGACTCCGTCTACGGCACCCACGGCGACGCCGCCTTTGCCACCGTCCTCTGGCTCGCCACGTACACCTACCGCTTCTGAATCTCAGCCTGCGGTGCGGAGCTCTGCCGCTCCGTGCCGCACCGCTCCCGAGAAACGTCTATGCGCGTCCGATTCCCATCCGCAACCCGCGCCGCTCTCGCCTGCCTTGCCGCCCTCGCGTGCCTGCAGCCCGCCCTCGCCAGCCGCGCGCCCAGCCTCACTCTCAATGACCTCAGCGGCGCCCGGCACAAACTCAGCGACCTCCGCGGCGCCGTCGTCGTCGTCAATTTCTGGGCTACCTGGTGCGGGCCCTGTCAGGAAGAGCTGCCGCGTCTGGCCCGCCTCGCCCAGCAGTGGGCCGGCCCGAAGGACGAGGTCCGCTTCGTCGCCGTCTCCATTGACGACGCCAAAGACCAGTCCAGAATCCGCCCTGACCTCGACCGCCTCCACGTCGCGCCCACGGCCAATTTCTCGGTCTGGATCGGATCCACGTCCTACGCCCTCGCCAGCTTCGGCCTGGGAGAAGTCGTTCCCGGCACCGTCATCCTCGATCGCGATGGAACCATCGTCACCCGCATCCAGGGCGAAGCCCGCGACGCCGACGTCCGCACTACCGTCGACTGGCTCCTCAACCACCGCTCCGGGCCGCCGCCGCCCGCCACCATCAAGCGCTACTAGCCCGCGCCAGCGGCCCTACTCCGGCACCGCTACCGCCTGCCCATACACCCCCAGGGGCAGGCGCAGCGCCGCGGACGTGTACCCCATCTTCTGGTTCCGGAGCACCACCGTGTTCGCCAGCACTGCATTATCAGGAGCCACCCGGCTCTTCGGCAGCCCATAAGGCACCATCTGCCACGACTCGTGTACCGGGCCCAGCGGGTCGAAGGGCGCCGTCCCCAGCTCTGCCGCCAGCGCCGTCTCGTCAAACGTCACCCCGCACGCCTGGGCGTTGTCGATCATCCATCGCAGCGAGATATTCGACAGCTGCTCCTCCGCGTAGCTCCCGCCCACATCGCAATGCACCCCGGGAAACCACACCTGCGTCACCTGCGCGTCGTTGGCCCGCGCGCTTCCATCGGCATTCGTCCACAGCGTCGGCATAAACGGCGCCCGCCGCTCGTCCAGCGAGAGCGCGTGGTACGCGTTCTGCACCTTCGCGCTCAGCGTCGTGTCCAGAAATCCGTACTTGGTCTGATCCAGTTCGCTGAACAGGTGCCCCGGAACCCCCAGCGCCCCCACCGTGTCCCACACCCCCACCATGCGGATATTCACATCGGTCAACGCATACTGCTGCGCCAGCTGTGCCTTCATCGCCGCCCGCGTTGCCGGACCCGTCGTGCGATACGCGTTGAAGATGTTCTGCACCGTCTGGTTATCCAGATTCCTCGTCGGCACACCGAACCCCGCGATCATCCCGCCCAGCGACCGCGCCGTATACGCCCCGCGGCTGAACCCAAACAGATAAATCTCGTCTCCCGGATCCCATACGTACGCGAGAAACGCGTACCCGTCCTGCACTTTCTGGAACAGGCCATCGCCCATCGTTCCCCCGAAAAAGTGCTCAAAGGGAGTTCCGTCCGTGCCCACGCCGCTGTCGTAGTACTTCAGTTGCGCATCGTCGTCGCTGGCCAGCAGAAACAGCTTGCGCACGTTGGTGTCGTTCGGCATCTCCGCCGGACCATGCGGCGTATTCCACGTCCCATCCGCGCAAAGCACAATCCTCTTGCTCATGATGTCCCCCCATGCCCCGGCGCGACCCACCGCCAACCACCAACCTGCGAGCCAGGAAAGGCCACCCAGGAAATTGCGAACCAGTGTGCCTCAACGCCCCCTCCCCGCGCACCACAAATCGCAGGCAGCGCGATCGCTTTTAGATCAGGGCCGGAGTTCCCGGGTGCCCCATCCCCTTCGACTCGCGCCGTCAGCCTGCCCTGAGCGAAGGCCCCACAAACAAACGAGTCGAAGGGGAGGCAGGTTGGGACACCGCAGGTCGCCCACTGTACCCCCGAACTCGCCCATGACCTCCTCGCCATGGCCCACAAGTTCATCACCCGCAAGCCGCAAAATCGCTGACGGCCCGCCCTCCCTAAACCCCATCCCGCAAAATCCCGTCTATACGCCATGCATCTTCGTCAACTCGCCGCCTGTGTCGTCCTGTGCGTGTCTCTCGCGGCCCTCCCGCTCGGCGCCCAGCAAGCTCCTCCCGCGCCCGCCTCCGCGCCCGCCACGACCATCACCGTCCAGGCGCAGCTCGTCAACCTCCCCGTCATCGTCCGCGACAAAAAAGGCGCCCTCGTCCAGAACCTCACCAAAGCCGATTTCGCCCTCACCGTCGACGGCCACCACGCCACCATCCGCTACTTCGACAAGGACAACAATCTGCCCCTCACCCTCGGCCTCCTCGTCGACACCAGCGGCTCCGTCCGCAGCGCCCTCGACGACGAGCGCTCCGCCAGCCAGGCCTTTCTTGACCAGATGATGACGGCGCCTGCCGGCCGCGCCCCCGACCAGGCCTTCCTCATCCAGTTCGCCCACGAAACCGAGCTCCTGCAGCCCCTCACCAGTTCCAGTCCCAAACTCCGCGAAGCCCTCAATCAGGTCGGCACCACACCGCCTGACGAACGCAGTCAGGATCAGCAGAGCAATTCCGGCTACGGTGGCTATGGCCGCCACGGTGGCCGTCATTTCGGAGGCACCACCCTCTACGACGCCATCTTCCTCGCCTCCGACCAGCTCATGAGCAAGCAGCACGGCCGCAAGGCCCTCGTTGTCCTGACTGACGGCGAAGATCGCGGCAGCATGGAAACGCTCTCGTCCGCCATTGCTGCCTCCCAGCGCGCCGAGACCGTCGTCTACGCCATCGACTTCAAAGGCGAGCAGCACAGTTATGGAGGTCATCGCGGAGGCTTCGGCGGCCGACCCGGCTTTGGCGGAGGCTTCCCCGGCGGAGGCGGCCAGCGCGGCGGCGAAAATCACGTCGACGGCAAGAAAATCCTCGAGCAGATCACCGGCGAAACCGGCGGACGGATGTTCGAAGTCTCCGGCAAGCAGACCTTCTCCGCCATCTACACCCAGATTGCCGAAGAACTCCGCTCCCAGTACCGCCTCGGCTACACACCCGACGCGGCAACCGGCACCGAAGGCTTCCACCACGTCGACCTCACCGTGCCCGGGAACAAGAAGCTCATCGTGCAGACCCGCGACGGCTACTACAGCGGCTCCTGAACAATGGAACCAGACGTCGGCGCCGCAGCTCGCGGCCCATGACCTAAGTACCGAAGCTCCGCCCGAATATGCAGTTTTCCCCGGTCTGTGGAAATCCTGTCAAGCCCCCTGGCTCTCTGACGAAAGTAACGGCAACAGATACAAAATCACTTACGCGCCAAAATTCCAGCCGAAACCTGGCACTAAATCCGTCCAAACCTGCCATACTGAAGGTATAGAGTAAAAAAAGAAAAAGCCCGCCGCGCGCGGGCTTTTTCCATTGGGTGATAACAGGAGCACAGGGAGAAGCTACCAGCGACCATCTGCGCCGGGGATGTTACCGATGCGCCCCAATGGAATCAACGAATCGGCCCAACGATGCCCATCGAAAACGATGTTTTCCAGCGCAATCCGATCCTGCACCCTACCCCTCGAGATCCACGATTTCCGCCTCCACCCGCCCTTCCTCAACCGTCGCCCGCGCCAGCGTCACCGGCAGGCGAAACCGCCGCGGCCCCGCGCTCCCCGGATTCAGATACAAAACGCCCTTCCGCCGCTCCACCTTCGGTTGATGCGTATGCCCACTGACGACCACCGCAATCCCTGCCGCTCCCGCATCCAGATCCAGCGCCTTCAAATCATGGATCAGGTAAAACGCGGCCCCGCCCAGCTCCACCCACTCCGTCGGCGGCGGCGCAGCGCACTTTCCTGCCTGGTCGATGTTCCCCCGAATCGCCGTTACCGGCGCAATCTTCCCCAGCGCCTCGAGGATCGCCGGGTCCCCCACATCGCCCGCGTGCAGAATCGCCTCGACCCCCGCCAGCGCCTGCAGCGCCTCCGGCCGCAGCAACCCATGCGTATCGGAAATCACCCCGATCCGCATTTACAGTCCAATCGCGATCCGCGTCCGCGGATCCAGGTAGTCCCGCAGCGCATCGCCCAGGAAGTTGAAGCACAGCACGCACAGCGCCACCGCGATGGCCGGGAAGACCACCAGGTGCGGCGCCTCAAACAGAAACGGCCGCGCGTCGTTCAGCATCGATCCCCAGCTCGCCGCCGGCGGCGGAACGCCCAGGCCCAGGAAGCTGAGCGTGGCCTCGGCCAGCACCGCTCCCGCCATCCCAATCGCCGCCTGCACAATCAGCGGCTGCAGAATGTTGGGCAGAATGTGCCGCACGAAGATGCGCAGATCGCTGGCCCCCAGCGCCCGCGCCGCCTCCACAAACTCGCGCTCCCGTACCGCCAGCACCTGCGCCCGCACCAGCCGCGCATAGCCCACCCATCCGCCAATCGAGAGCGCCAGGATCAGGTTCAGCAATCCCGGCCCCAGAAACGCAACGAAGGCAATCGCCAGTAGGATCCCCGGGAGCGCCAGAAAGGCATTCATCAGAAATGTATTGATGACCACATCGGTCCAGCGCCCGTAGTAGCCGGCCATCCCGCCGAAGATCAGCCCCAGAAACAGCGACAGGCTCACCACCGAAATCGCCACCGTCAGCGAGAGACGAGCGCCCCAGATCACGCGCGACAGAATGTCCCTGCCCAGCTCGTCGGTCCCCAGCCAGTGCGCCCGGCTCGGCGCGGCCAGCCGGTGCAGCAGGTCCAGCGCCGCCGGATTGTACGGCGCCAGCCATGGCGCAAAGATCGCCATGGCTGCGAAGAGCACGATGAGCGCCACGCCGATAAAGGCCAGGGGCTGCCGCCGCAGCCGTTCACCCATTCCAGCCCACCACGGACCCCTCTGGCCGGAAGGCGCCTCAACCATATTCAGTGCACTCGATCCCATCGGATCAGCTCTCAAATCACACGGAATTCGCCCTCGCAGACCGGCTTGACAACCATAGTAACCGTCCTGACAATGAACCTACGCCGACCGTCAATGCGTCCTTATTCTCGAGAGCGAACTGCGGCAGTCCTGCATTTTCCCTCTGGTGCTCCGCACCTGTCTGGACTGTAATCGAGTGTGCAGCCGGAAATGCTTCACCCAATATGTATGGGAGCTTCTTTAGTGAGTCTCAAAGGTGAAAAAGTCGCCGTCTGCGGCGCAGGGGGCTTCATTGGTGGCCACCTCGTTCAGTACCTGCTTTCCAAAGGAATTGACGTTGTCCGTGGCATCGACCAAAAGCCTCTGGACGAGTGGTATCAGGTCACCGACGGCGTCGAAAACCTCGTTCTTGACCTGAAGGAGAAGGACAGCTGCTACCGGGCCGCCGAAGGCGTTACCGCCGTCTACCAGCTGGCCGCCGACATGGGCGGCATGGGCTTTATCGAAAATAACAAAGCCCTCTGCATGCTGAGCGTGCTCATCAACACCCACATGCTCATGGCGGCCCGCGACTCCGGCGTCCGGCGATTCTTCTATTCCTCGTCGGCCTGCGTCTACAACGGCGAGAAGCAGACGAACCCTGACGCGATTCCGCTGAAAGAAGCCGATGCCTATCCCGCCCTGCCCGAAGACGGCTACGGCTGGGAAAAGCTCTTCAGCGAGCGGATGTGCCGGCATTTCGAAGAGGATTTCGGTGTGGTCTGCCGCGTGGCTCGCTATCACAACGTCTATGGCCCGTGGGGCACCTGGGACGGCGGCCGCGAGAAGGCGCCCGCCGCCATATGCCGCAAAGTCATCCAGGCCAAGGCTTCCGGCAGCAACGACATTGAGATCTGGGGCGACGGCAACCAGACGCGCAGCTTCATGTACATCGACGACTGCACAAAGGGCACCCTCAACATCATGGAAAGCGACATCGATGAGCCCATCAACCTGGGATCGAGCGAGCTCGTCACAATCAATCAGCTCGTGAATATCGTCGAGGAAATCGCCGGCGTGAGGCTGAAGCGCCGCTACGATCTGGGAGCCCCCAAAGGCGTCAATGGCCGCAACAGCGACAACACCCTGATCCTCGAGAAGCTGGGCTGGGAACCCTCCATCCGCCTCCGGGATGGCATGGCCAAAACTTACGAATGGATCGAAAGCCAGATGATGGTGGGCGCTCGCTCCCTCTGAGACCGAATGCGCATCTTTGTCAATGAATTCTGCGGGCACGCCTTTCAGATCGAGCTGAGCCGGGAACTGGCCGGGCGCGGCCATCAGGTCCTGCACGTCTACTTTGCGGATAACCATTCCACGCCGAAAGGACCCACCTCCGGCTCGGTCCCCGGTCTCGCCATCGAAGGCCTGCACATCACCCGCACCTTCGCCAAGCACTCCCTCCTCACCCGGCGCCAGGCCGATCTCGAATACGGACGCGTCGTCGCGGAGCGAATGAGCCGCTTCCGCCCCGATGTCGTAATCTCCGCCAACATGCCGCTGGACGCGCAGAACATCCTGCTTAAGACCGCCCACGCGCACAACGCCCGCTTTGTCTTCTGGCTCCAGGACGTCTACTGTGTGGCCGCGCGCTTTGTCCTGCAAAAAAAAGCCCGCCTGCTGGCCTCTGTCGGAGGCTTCTATTTCGAGCGCCTCGAAAAAAAGCTGCTGCGGGGCTCCGACGCCATTATCTGCATCGCTCCCGGCTTCGCCGGCTTTGTCACGCGCTGGGGCGTGCCGGCCGAGAAAATCACTGTCATCTCCAACTGGGCACCGCTCGATGAAGTGATGCCGCTGCCCCGCAACAACGCTTGGGCCCGTGAAAACGGCGTAGCGGACAGATTCTGCTTCATGTATTCCGGCACACTCGGCATGAAACACCGGCCCGAGCTGCTGCTGGCGCTCGCCAAACGGCTGGAGGCCGCCGGAAACGCGCGCCTGGTGGTGATTGCGGGAGGAGCCGGCGCCGATTGGCTGGCCGCCAGGAAGCACGAGGTCCGCTCTGACGTTCTCACGCTGCTGCCCTTCCAGCCCTACGAGCGCATCGCCGAGGTCCTCGCTTCCGCTGACGCGCTCATCACGCTGCTCGACTCCGAAGCGGGTGCTTTTGCCGTCCCCTCCAAGACGCTCTCGTATCTCTGCGCCGGCCGCGCTCTGATTGTCGCAGCGCCGGCGGAAAATGAGGCGGCTCGCGTGGTCGAGCGCGCCGGCGCCGGCTTTATCGTTTCGCCCGACGATCCCAGCGGCCTGATCGCCGCCGCCGAGCGACTGCTGGACGATCCCGCTCGCGGCGTTGCGTACGGCGCCAACGGTCGTGCTTACGCCGAGGCTCATTTCTCCATCCAGCGCATCGCCGATCGCTTCCTTTCCGTTCTGAGTAATGCTGCTCCGCCGACTGTCGCCGTTCCGTCCGATGCGCCCGCCGCAAAACTAGCCGCCGGAGAAGCAGCGCGTTGGTAAGCGACAACCAGAGCCCCGCAGCCAGCCCGGAAGAGACCAACGTCGTTCTGTTCGGCGGCACCGGCTTCATCGGCACCCACATCGCCCAGGAATGGCTGCGTGCCATTCGGACGAAGAAGGTCATTCTGGTTGATCTGCTGCCACCCCGGAGCGAACCGTATTGCGCCGACCTGCAAAAAGCTCTGGCCCAGGGTCGAGCCGAGTTCGTCCGCTGGGATGTTCGCCAGCCGATCCCGGCATCCCTTCTGCCCAAAGCCGACCTCATTTTCAACCTCGCCGCCATTCATCGCGAGCCCGGTCACGCCGCGCAGGAATATTTCGAAACCAACCTGCTCGGCGCGGAAAACGTCTGTGCCTGGGCGTCCGCGGTCGGCTGTCCGCGCCTGGTCTTCACCAGCAGCATCTCGCCCTACGGACCCTCCGAGGAACTGAAGAACGAGTCCTCGCTTCCCGTGCCGGAAACGCCCTACGGCAGCTCCAAGCTTGCGGCTGAAAAGATCCACCTGGGATGGCAATCGGCCTCTCCCTGCCGCCGCCTGCTCCTCCTGCGTCCCGGCGTAGTCTTCGGTCCGGGTGAAGGCGGCAACGTCACGCGCCTGGTGCGCAGCGTCGTTCAAGGCTACTTCGCTTATATGGGCAATCGCCAGACGCGCAAGGCCGGCGGATACGTGAAAGAACTCGGCCACGCCATCCGCTTTGGTCTGGAGCATCAGGGTCGCAGTGGAGAAGGAGCCACCCTGCTCAATTTCTCCATGGATCCCCCCGCCACGCTTGAAAGCTTCGTGGACGCCATCCGTACGGTGGCCGGGATCCGCCGCCGCCCGATGAGCGTGCCGCGCTCGCTGCTGCTGGGCGTCGCCTACCCGATCGATTCCGTCTCCCGCCTCCTGGGCATCCGCCAGCCCATCAGTCCGGTGCGGGTCCGCAAACTCTACCGCTCGACCTCGATCGATCCCGCCGGTTTGCGGCGGCTGGGCTACGTCTGGCACTACACTCTCGAAGAGGCGTTCCTCGACTGGAAACACGACCGCCCCGAGGACTTCGCCCGGTGAGCGGGCAGGGCAGGGAAGCGAGATGACTTTTCAAATCAGACTGCGTCTGCTTGCGCTCGCCGCCGTGATCTTCTTCACCAGCGTGCTCTTCCTGCAAGCGCAAAACGATTCCGACGCGCGCCGCGTCTTCACCCTCACCAACCAGGATCGCCAGCAGCAGGGCCTGCCGCCGCTCGCCTGGAACCCGGCTCTCGCCGCGGCCGCTCAGGGCCACGCCCAGTGGATGCTCCGCGAGTCAGGACTCTCCCATCAGTATCCCGGCGAGCCCGATCTGATGACCCGCGCGGCCCATGCCGGAGCCCACTTCCGCGCCATCGCTGAAAACATTGCCCTCGGCCCAACTCCCGATTCCCTCGAGAACCAGTGGATGCACTCCACGCCGCACCGCACCAATATCCTCGATCCGAAGATGAACGCTCTCGGCGTGGCCGTCCTGCGTCGCGGCCCCGATCTTTATGCCGTGGAGGATTTCGCTCAGGCCAATGAAGCCCTGACCCAGCCGCAGGTGGAACAGCGCCTGCGCGCGCTCCTTCATGAACAGGGCGTCGATGCCAACGCTCCGGCTCCTCCCGCGGAAGCCGCCTGCGCTTCCCCCAGCGGCATGCCCGCGGGTGCACGCTCGATCGTGCGCTTCCAGACGCCCGACCTCAGTCAGCTTCCCAGCCAGGTAGTCCAGGTGATTCATAGCCGCGATTTCCGCAAAGCCGCTGCGGGAGCCTGTGCCCCCACGCCCGGCCAGTCCGGCTTCACCACCTATCGGGTCGCGATCGTTTTCTATTGAGGCTCAGCGCTGCGGCGCCCCGTACACACTCGGCCGCCCGATCAGCCTCTCGATCCGCTTCGGAATGGGCGGATGCGTCGAGAACAGATTCGCAAACATCTCGCGGTTCAACAGCGGCTCCACGATGAACAGGTGCGCGGTCGTTGGCGAACCCGGCATCGGCAGCCGCTTCGAGTATGCATCCAGCTTTTCCAGCGCGCTGGCCAGCGCGTAGGGGTTCCCCGTAATCTTCGCGCCCGTGGCATCCGCTTCGTACTCGCGCGACCGCGAAACTGCCAGCTGGATCAGCATCGCCGCGATCGGCGCCAGGACCAGCATGAAGAGCGCGCTGATGCCGCCGCCGCGGCGATCGCGATCGCCTCCACCCATGCCGCCGAACATCTCTGCCCACCAGCCCATGCGCGCCAGCAGCGTAATCGCGCCCGCCAGCGTGGCCGCAATGGAACTGGTCAAAATGTCCCGGTTGCGCACATGTCCCAGCTCGTGCGCCAGCACTCCCTCCAGCTCATCGTCATTCAGCAGTTGCAGAATCCCATGGGTGACGGCCACCGAGGCATGCTGCGGGTTCCGCCCC
Source organism: Acidobacteriaceae bacterium (assembly GCA_036267395.1). Classification (GTDB taxonomy): domain Bacteria; phylum Acidobacteriota; class Terriglobia; order Terriglobales; family Acidobacteriaceae; genus Palsa-343. Next base: position 222,906 of record DATAWD010000038.1, read on the forward strand.
GTGGCGAACGCATTCGGCGAGTCCGTGGGGATCACATATATCTTCGGCATGGGGATGCCCATCTTCTGCGTCATCCGCTCCACGACCTCATACGCGCGCGGCAGCTCTTCCCGGCTCACCGGCTGCGCCCGGTACATGGCCAGCGCCAGCTTGTCGGAATAGAAGTAGCTGAAGAAGTTCATCGCCGCCGCGATCACGAAGGCGATAATGGCCCCGTTCTCCCCCCAGCGGCTGCCAATGAGAACCAGAAGCAGGGTCAACGCGGTCAGCAGAAAGGTCGTCTTGAGTGCGTTCATCGTGGCCTCCTCGTTGAGGCATCCTTACCCTATTTTTCTACACTGAAAGATGCGCCAGCCGCTTGCAGGTCGCAAGGCCTTAGAGCTTTCCCCCAGGGCAGACCCGGGGGCGATCGGGCGGCTCTCAGCAGGCTTTGCTGTGACATTACATACGCTCACGCGCCAATCAATATGAAAAGCTGGAGCCAAATCTGACGGAATGCTAACTCTCCCGTCATCATTGGGCTCTATGACAGTGGCCTTTAAGTAAATCGTTTTACACCAAAGTAATGATAAGGAATCAATGGTTTAAGTCGATTGGGACTCAGGAAGGCCTCCCATCGACTTCATTTCTTGTCCCATCCCCCTCTCTGGCCTCGCGGTTGCCCCTTCAGAATCACTCAATCCAAAGTCGTTATGTTGCGGAGACGGCCCTGCTGTTTCTTTCCAGCGCAGCGTAGCAAAGGGGATCACGATGAGGAAGCTAGCGCTTGCACTTTTTCTGCTGGTGTTTGCCGGAGCGATGACGGCGCCGGTACGGGCCCAAAGCGGCTACGGTGAGATCACTGGCATCGTGACGGATCCATCCGGCGCAGTTGTCTCCGGAGCGGCGATCGTCCTTTCCAACGCCTCAACCGGTGTCAGCCGGACCATCACCAGCAATACGTCAGGCGCGTATCGCTTCACTGCGGTTCCGATCGTGGGATCCTACGCTATTCGCGTGACCGCCCAGGGCTTTGCACCCTTTGAGGCAACCAGCCTCGACGTGAGTGTGGGCGCCGTAACCACGCAGGACATCAAGCTCGCCGTTGGCGGAGCGAAAGCCACCGTTCTGGTGAGCGGCAGCACCGAGCCGGACGTGCAGACATCGACCTCGGCCGTATCCCAGCTCATTGATGAGAACACCTGGAAGAGCGCGCCTCTCGAGTTCCGCACGCAGAATGCCTTTGTCACCCTGACAGCCGGCGCCATGCCCGATAACGGCACCGGCCGTGGCGCGGCTGTGGACGGAGCCCGCACCGGCACCGGCAACTTTATTGCCGATGGATACGACAACAACGATCAGGGTCTTGGTGGCGCCAACGCCTACGGCGGCGGCGGCGCCCTGGTCACCATCTCTCCCGACGCTCTCCAGGAATATCGCGTTCTCTCCCACGACAATTCCGCCGAGTACGGCAAGTCCGCCGGTTTCGCGACTGACACGGTTCTCAAAAGCGGCACCAACAAATTCCACGGCTCTCTGTTTGAGTACAACCGGATCCAGGCCCTCGCCGCCGAGCACCTCTTCAACGGCGCCGCTTTTAATGGCGGCACGCCGCTCAGCGACTCCCTTGTGCGCAACCAGTTCGGCGCATCCGGGGGCGGACCCATCTGGAGAGACAAGACTTTCTTTTACGCCACTGTTGAGCTCCACCGCCTCCGCACCGGCAGCCCCCTCACGACTACGGCAACCACCTCCGATTTCGTGAGCTTCGTTGGCACCGGCGCCTTTGAGAACTTCATGGAGAACGACACCGGCCAGGCCGCGCCCGCCGACGGCGCAACTCCAACCGGCGGTCTCTGCTACGCCTACAATGGCGCCCCTTGCCCTGGAGCGCTGCCTCATTCGGGCACCCTGGGCCCCGTCTACCAGAAGCTCTACGCGGCTGAGAAACACAATTTCCCGTTTGCCACCAGCAACCTCACCAGCGCCGCCCAGGGCTGGCTTACCGGTGACGTCATCGATTACCCGGTCAACGTTTACGGCACCGTGAACGTGACCCAGGGGCAGTCCACCAACCAGGAGCGCGCCAGCTTCCGCTTCGACCACCGCTTCGGCGACAAGGACTCGCTGGGTGCCACCTACCTCATCGATCGACTGGACAACGTCATCCAGTATGGAGGCGGCGGAACCGCCATCGGCCCAGACTACGTGAATCCCGAAAACGGCCAGCTCTTCGGCATCACCTGGACCCATGTCTTCAACGCCACGACCACCAATCAGGTGCGCGCCAGCTATCTGCGCCACACCGATAATTTCGATGCCCCGGGAACCGCGGGCGTCCCTCAAATCGTCACCTACGTTGATCCTCTGGGGGAGGGCTTCGGTGCCTATTCGGGATTCCCTCAGCCTTTCACCGAGAATCAGTTCCAGTATCAGGACCACCTGACCAAAGTGGTCGCCGACCATACGCTCTCCGTGGGCGCCGAATTCCGCCGCACCCGCAACGGATCAAAGTTCTATAACGACGTCAACGGCACGTTCTATCCCTACGACGTCGAGAACCTCCTTACCGACGGCTACTTCGGCGACGACGCCGATCTGCCTCTGTTCGGCGGTCCCACCTATGGCGGCTGGGGCCAGGCCTCCGCCGCGATCGACGACACCACCGGCGGCGCTCCCGATCCTTACCGTGGCTACCGCGCCAACGAAGTCGGGCTGTACATGCAGGACGACTGGCGCGTCGATCATCGCCTGACGATTAACGCCGGCCTCCGCTGGGAGTATTTCGGGCCGCCGCACAACTTCCTGCCCAACGTTGATTCCAACGTCTACTGGGGCGATGGCGTCAATCCGGTCACTGGCTCGCCGGCCAATGCCAATCCGCTCTTTCCGGTCAACACCCCCATCATGGCAGAGATTGCCAGCGCCACCTTCCAGATCAGGAACCACGACATCTGGAACAAGGACCTGAACAACTTCGGCCCCCGCCTCGGCTTTGCCTACGATGTCACCGGGGTCGGCAAATACGTGGTGCGCGGCGGCGCCAGCATAGGCTACGACCGCATCTACAACAATGTTTTCGAGAACATCCGCTTCAATCCGCCCCACTATTCCGACAACACCTTCGGCGCCCTGTACAGCGGTGTGACTGCTGGTCCGCTGGAGCAGCCGGGCCTTTACAGCTCGCCCTTCGGCGGCAACGCTCTGGTCGCCTCCTATGGAGGTAAACCGGTCCCGCGCCACATGGACCAGGATCTGGTCACGCCCTATTACGAAGGAGCGCACCTCGGCATCGAGACCGCCCTGGGACGCGGCTACGTGCTCGAAACCAACTACATCGGAACCCGCGGCCGCAAACTCCTCGGGCTCCGTGACGTGAACAACTACGACGGCCGCACCGCCTGCTCCTCGGCCAGCGCTGCCTGCACCGCGGCCGGCTACTCTCCGGCAACCTGGAGCGCTGCGCGCCCCAACCCCCTCTTCAACTCCGACAACTTCCGCAGCAACAGCTTCCTCTCCAACTACAACGCACTCCAGGCCAGCCTGAAGAAGCAGTTCACCAATGGCCTGCAGTTCACGGCCAATTACACATGGTCCAAAGCCATGGACGAGGTCAGCGATGTCTTCACCACCGCCAACGGGCAGACCGGCATCACCGATGCGGAGAATCCGCGTTATGACTACGGTCCGGCCGACTTCGACCATCGCCAGGCTTTCGTCATGAACGGCTACTGGGAACCAAGATGGAAACAGAAGAACCTCATCCTGGGCGGCTGGTCTCTCTCCGGTATCCTCACCCGCTACACCGGCAGCCCCATCGGCCTCGTCGACACCTCGTCGAAGAACGATCCTAATAAGGATGGCCGCTTTGTCGATCGTCCCATGCTCGCGACTGGATATACCTATGGCAAAGCCAAGCCCGGCGTGCACAAAACCAATGCCGGCGGAGCCGAGACCATCACCTACCTCAATCCGGCTGCATTCACCGCGGTCAACTGCGGCGCTGCGCTCTGGTGCAACAGCCCGATGAAGCGCAACCAGTTCTTCGGGCCTGCCTCAATCGATACGGATATCGGCATCCTCAAGGCTTTCAACGTTACGGAGAATACCCGGTTCCGCTACGAGGCCAACTTCTTCAACCTCTTCAACCACCCAAATCTCAATAATCCGGCCGCGAATGTGAACAGCGGCACTTTTGGCCAGATCACCACCGCCAGCGATCCACGCATCATCCAGATGGCTCTTCGCTACGAGTTCTGATCTCGTTCGGGACCTTTACCCATGAGGGGGCTGCTCCGGCAGCCCCTTCCTTTTGCTCCTGGATCAGTCACTTGCGGCCAACTGCCCTCTTTTCTGGGCAAGTCTTCTCCCGGGCATTGGGTACTTTGGGCACGTGCGCCTACCGAATGCGGGAGCAACCGGCGTCTCCCCTACACTTTTTGGAATATGCCCTGGACGCAACCCTCCACTTCCACGGGTAAATCATTGATTTTTCGTCGATTGCGAATGGCCTGTGAATTGCTTTATGTCACGTAAATCCTTCCTCATCGAACGTGCGGTTTCGTTGCATCCGGCAGTCTGGTTCTTCTGTACCCGTTGAGCATCCGCTAAGGCCCTCTTAAGGCAGTCCGTTTTACCGTTGATTGCTGTTGAGCACCCTGTTTCAGTAGTCCCCCTTTCTTCCGTACCTGTTGAAAGCTGTTGAGTGTCGCTTAAAGGCTTCTTTTTGGCGTTGGAGGAGTACCGTTCTTCCTTCCCCCAGTGCTGGCTCATTCGAAACCCAGGCCTTGTTGATCCTGGCCGGTCATGAACAAAACTGAACTCAGTAACACCTTTACGGAGGAGCTGTCTATGAAGCAATTCAGGTTTCGTTGGCTGATCACCGCGGTCGCAACTGTGCTCTGGCTCTGCACAGGCGCCCCGCACGCTTTCAGCCAGGCGACTAACACCGGTACCATCGTCGGCAACGTCACCGATCCCAGCGGTGCGGTCATTGCCGGGGCTACAGTGACCCTGACCAACGCGGCCGAGGGCACCAGGATGAGCGTCACCAGCAACGGCCAGGGGCAGTACATTATCTCCGCCGTTCCCCCTGGCACCTACGACCTCACCACCAGCAAATCCGGGTTCTCCAATTCGAGAACGACGGGCCTGGTTGTCAACGTCGGCACCCAGACGACCGCCAATATCAAGCTAAACGTCGGCGGCGGCAAAGAAACGGTCGAAGTCCAGGTTATGGGCACGGAGCTCCAGACCCTGAATTCCACCGTCGGTCAGAGCATTCCGCAGGAGGCCATCAGCTCGCTGCCCAGCCTCAACCACGACGTCAATACCTTCACCGAACTCCAGCCGGGCGTCAGCCCTGATGGCAGCGTCGCCGGCGCGGTCGTCGACCAAAGCACGTTCCTGCTCGACGGCGGCAACAACTCCAACGACATGGACGGTTCGATGACCGTCTATACGCCCAGCTTCGCGGGTGACCCAACCGGCATCGCCAATAACGCCACCGGCGCCGCCGGACCCACCGGCGTGATGCCCACCCCGACTGACAGCATCGAGGAATTCAAGGTCAACACCGCCAACCAGACCGCCGACTTCGACAATTCCTCCGGCGCTCAGGTTGAGCTCGTCACTCCCCGCGGCTCCAACCGCTGGCATGGTGGCGTGTACGAGTATTACCTCGACAATAACTACGACGCGAACACCTGGAACAACAACCAGACCGACACGGCGCTGACCAGCTACCACTACAGCCGGTTCGGCGCCAAGGCGGGCGGGTTCTTCCTGCCCAGCATGCTGGGCGGACGCTGGTACATCTTCGGCTTCTACGAAGGCTACCGCTTTCCCGAATCCGAGACGTGGGAGCGCGCGGTGCCCACGGCCAACATGGAGAGTGGCATTCTGCAGCTGCCTGACGCCAATGGCAACCTGCAGACCTACAACATGAAGACCATCGATCCCCGCGACAAGGGGATCAACCCCACCGTGCAGGCCATGTGGACCAAATACATGCCGGCCGGCAACGACCCAAGCTGCGGCGGCCTTCTCGGATCGCGCTGCGATGGCGTGAACGAAATCGGCTACAAGGCCAACCTGTCGATCCCGGATACCAGCAACGACATGGCCTTCCGCATCGATCACGACTTCAACGCGAAATGGCACTTTTTTGCCAGCTACCGCTATTACAAAGAGGAGCTGACAACCGATAGCCAGGTGGACATCGGCGGCTTCTTCCCGGGAGACACACTGGGGACACCAGCGGCTCTCTCCCATCGCCCGCAGCAGCCGTATTATCTGGTTGCCGGCCTCACCACCAGCATCAGCTCCAACACCACCAACGATTTCCACTACAGCTTCCTGCGTAACTACTGGTCG
>DATAWD010000039.1:0-160562 GCA_036267395.1 Acidobacteriaceae bacterium
CTTCTTCAAAACGAGCGAGCCTCATGCGTCGGAGTGGATCTCAAAATCCATCGGCGAAGTGGAGGTGGAACGGTTCCGGGAGAGCCGGACGCGGGGAGTGTTCCCGCATCAACGCGAGAACGAGCAGCGGGAGATCACGCGCGAGCCGCTGGTTATGGCGTCCGAGATCGGAGGCTTGGAGCCGCTGCACGGGTACATGAAGCACGGCAACCTGGTTGTGCGGATGCGGATACCGTATCTCAAGCTGGAGGAGCCAGCGGAGAAGTTCATCGAGCGGAAGATGACGACGCCGGCGATGCCGGCGACAGAGCCGGAGCCGGTTGCAGCGCCTGCACGAAAGCCGGTACGTTCCGTCCAAAAGAAACAGGAGCAAGCGCAGCAGCCAACGGCGGTGAACGAGCAGACGCCGTTCTTCGAGTCGTGACCCATGATTACGCTGTCGAAACCGATCAGCTCCGGCCAGGCGCAGGCGTACCACAAAGAAGAGTTCGCCAACGCCAAAGAGAACTACTACACGGAAGGCGAGCGTGTGCGCGGCGAGTGGCAGGGCCAGCTTGCCGCTCGCTGGGGCTTGCAGGGTGAGGTACAGGAGCAGCAGTTCGCGCGACTGGCCGAGGGCCAGCACCCGGAGACGGGCGAGCAGCTGGTTCGGCATCAGACGGCGCGTGAATACGTTAATGCTCAGGGCGACACGGTGCGCACGATGGAGCACCGGGCGGGTTGGGATGCGACGTTCAGCGCGCCGAAGTCGGTATCCCTGACTGCGCTTGTTGGTGGCGACGACCGCGTGCGAGATGCCCACAGGGAGAGCGTGCGCACGGCGCTTGACGAGATGGAGAAGTACGCGCAGGCGCGCATGGGCGGCAATGTCCCGGCGCAGGCGACGGGCCAGTGGGCCGTCGCCAAGTTCGAGCATGACAGTAGCAGGCCCGTGGACGGCTACGCCGCGCCGCAGTTGCACACGCACGCGGTGATCTTCAATATGACCGAAATGGCAGACGGCCAAACGCGAGCGTTGCAGCCGCAGGAGCTTTACAGGACTCAGCAGTATGCGACGGCGGTATACCGCTCGGAGCTTGCGGTTCGGCTGCAAGAGCTGGGCTACGAGATCGAGCGCGGCGCGCATGGACAGCCGGAGATTATGGGGTACACCCGCGAGTATCTGGAGGCGTCGAGTCCACGGCGGCAACAGATCGAGGAGCACATGGAGACGGCGGGGGTGCGCGGGGCTGGCGCCGCGCAGATCGCGGCGCATCAGACGCGGGATGCGAAGCAGCCGCTCCCGCACGAAGAAGTGCGCGAGCAGCATCAGAGACTCGCTGCTCAACACGGTCATCAGCCGCAGCACGTTGTCAGAGAGGCGACGCAGCGGCCCGGTGTGGACCTGAAGCCGGAGCAGTCGGGAGTCGCCGCGCACGAGGGCGTGAGCTATGCGCGCGAGCGCGGCATGGAGCGCGAGGCAGTAGCCGATGAACGAACGCTGATGCGCGACGCTCTCAAGCACACGATGGGCGAGGCGCGGTTGCCGGAGGTGCGCGCCGAGTTCGAGCGGCGTGCGCAGTCGCGTGATCTGATCGAAGTGGAGCGCAGGCCAGGTCTCCCAGGCCGCGCGTTCACGACAGGCGAAATGCAGGGTTACGAGCGCGAGCTGATCGAGCGAATCAAGCTGGGTCAGGGCACGCGCGAGGTGCTGGCAGACGGCAATGTACGCGAGCACGTGATGCGGGAGCACGCACACTTGAGCGTGAGCCAACAGCGCGCGGTCGAAGAGGTTCTGACGAGCCGCGACCGTCTGATGGCGCTTGAAGGCGTAGCCGGGGGCGGAAAAACGACTTCCTTAGCGGCTGTCCGTGCAGGGGCCGAGCGTGCGGGCTATCAAGTGGAAGGACTCGCGCCGACATCAAGGGCCGCGCAGAAACTCGCCGAAGCGGGCATCGAGACACAAACATTGCAAAGGCATCTTGCGCGGGGCGAGCAGCAAGACGACGGACAGAAACGGCTCTACGTGGTGGACGAGTCAAGCATGGCGAGCACGAAGCAGATACACACGTTTGTCGAGCGGTTGGGAGAAAACGACCGTGTGCTATTTGTGGGCGACGTGCGGCAACATGAGGCGGTCGAAGCGGGCAGGCCGTATGCGCAGTTACAAGAGGCAGGGATGCGCACGGCCAGACTAGACGAGATTATCCGGCAGAAAGACCCGGCGCTCAAAGAGGTTGTGGAGCAGCTTGCGCGCGGCGAAGTGCGCGAGGCCATCGGCAATCTAAACAGCCAGGGGCGCGTGCACGAAATCGGCGACCGGCAGGAGCGCATCAGCGAAATCGCCCGCGAGTATGTGCGCTCGCCCGAAAAGACACTCGTAGTTTCGCCGGACAATGCCTCACGCCGCGAGATCAACGAGGCCATCCATCGCACGATGCAGAACGAGGGCAAGGTCAACAATAACGAGCAGCGCGTGCACGTGCTCTACGCACGGCAGGACGTTACGGGTGCAGACCGGCAGCACGCGCAGAACTACGAGCGCGGCGACGTACTGCGCTACTCGAAAGGTAGCAAGCCTCTCGGCATCGAGCCGGGAGAATATGCGCGTGTGTGGCACGTAGACCGCGAAAGCAACACGCTCACAGTGAAGCGGCACGGCGGCGAAGAGCTGAGCTACGATCCGCGCCGCTTGCAGGGTGTGACGGTCTACCGCGACAGCGAGCGCAAGTTCGCGCAGGGCGACCGCGTGCAACTCACGGCCCCGTATCATGAACAGAAACTCGCTAACCGCGAACTGGCGACCATCGAGCGGATCGAGGGCGACAGCAATATGAGACTCCGCACGGACTCGGGGCGCGAGGTCGAGTTCAGCGCAAGGCAGCATCCTCATCTCGATTACGGTTATGCGGTGACGAGCCACAGCAGCCAGGGCCAGACCGCAGAGCGTGTGCTGATCCACGTGGACACGGAGCAGGCTCCCGGCGAACTCGTGAACAGCCGCATGGCCTATGTATCAGTGTCACGCGCACAGTTCGACGTACAGATGTACACGAACGATGCGAAGGCACTGGGATACGAGCTGAGCCGCGACGTTTCGCACCCGACCGCGATCCAGCAAGAGCAAGGAGCACAGAAAATCGAGCCGCAAGCAGAAAGCATACAAGCCGCGCAAGGCTTGAGCGTGAACTAAGGAATTGTCTTTAGTAGCATGGCAGATCACGAATCGTGACCTTTCGAAATCGCGTCCTCCTCGCTATTTGGGGCCTGCCATAGTTTTAGACAGCCAATCGGTAACACGTTTCCACAGATCAATCACGTCCGCATGAGCCGAGATTGTGTGCCATTCACTTTGATAGCGCACGAACTCAACAGGCTTATTTTGCCGGAGAAGCGCTGTGAAAAACTCCTCATCCTGCTGAATTGGAATGAAATCCATGTCGCCATGAATGAGCATCAGTGGCGTTGCCACCTTATCAGCCCTGAAGATTGGACTTGCCGCCAGGTACTTATCCGTGTCACGCCAAGGTGGGCCCCCAAGCCCCATCGATCCGTCTTCCATCTGCAGCATACGTAGGAGCTGCGCCTTTTCTGGTGGCCCGGCGTCACCATAGCGATACTGTCCATAAAAAGTACCGTAAAGACTGATCAGGTCGGAGAACCCGGCGCTTGAAATTGCCGAGCGAAATCGGTTTGTTTGCGTTATGAGACTGAGGACGCCGAAACCGCCATCGCTCTGACCAACGATGGCAATCCTATCAGGATCAGCTATACCCTGACCAATAGTCGCGTCGATTGCCGGGATCACTGCATCCGGCAAATGTTCAACGATTTCGTATTGGTTCGAGGCGTCCGGCACACTCGGCAACAGGACCGCATAACCAAGCGCGGCGAACAGCTGAGGTGCTTGCCACGAACCATTCCAGAATAGAGAAAAACTTGATGGGCGTGTTGACGCCGTATATACCAGACCCGGATAGATGATCGTAATAACCGGCAACCTGTGGCTCGGTAGATAGGAATGCGGCAAGAGCAACCATCCCACAAGCCGCTTGCCTGCGGCGATACTATATGAAATCTGCTTAGCTGTTCCACCCTCGATACTCTTCACCCATTCATTGCCGTGCCAAATTTCAGAGCAGTCCGTTCGATGATTACTGCGCCCACCGCAGATCCACAGGTGTGAGCCATCCGAAGCATCTGCTTCGTAGAGAGATGCGTCACCGGTTGGTGACTCAGATATCCGGCGCGCGTCAGGCCTCGGTGGGGCGATTTTGGAAGATGGTGCAGTTGCCGTCTTTAGCGGTGCCCACATCAGGGGCCCTGAGACTTCATTCCCGGTGTCAGAATCGATAACGCGGGTTACAGTTCCGTCGTTCACCGCCTCATATGCTTTATCCACGTTGGAAGCCGCCAAGGCGAAATAGAGTGACGTGGCTTGACCCGGACGTTCTTGCTGAAACCCGATGTATCGCCCATCGGGAGAAACCGACACATTGTGAAGACATCCGCTTGCAAGCGTCCTAAGGGTGTCCTTTTCGACATCAACCACAACGAGCTGAGTAGTGGGCCCACATGACGGCGCTGACGACTGCAAAACCGATGCGGAGGCCGATTGGCCATGGAACGCTTGTAACCACTTATCCGCCGCATTCCGACCCCTAAAAATATGGAAATAGAGGTCCCCGCTTCTGCCCGCGGCTGCGCCCCACGCAAGGGTAGCTATTCGACGATTGCCCACCCACGTGATTGAACTGTCGTCTGGGTCAGCTTCCATCTCCAAACCTCGGATCGGTACTGCACTTTGCATCCCGATCTTCATAACCCACAACTCCACCGACGCGTTTGCATCCACCGAAAGATACGCAAGCCGCCTTCCATCGGGTGACCATATTGCATTAAAGTATCCGAGATATCGGGGATCAGGGCTAATCGTGCGTAGCGTCCGATTCTGTACATTAAGAAGTAAGAGTTCGGCGCTCGGGATTTCTGCGTCGAGGGTTTGGCTAGGCCTCGTGATCTCGATTGCCACATTTCGTCCATCAGGGGACCATTCGATGGCACCGATATGCCGAACGCGAAACAGATCGTCAGGTTGGAACGCCCGCAAGGGGGGCACCTGAGCAGTAATCCTTGTCGATATCGAGAAAAGCAAAGGCAATAGCGCCGTGCGGAATCGCCATTTCATGGATTTCATGACACTATAGACGCTCACGATCTCGAAGGAAACAGTCATTGTGCCCGTTACCTGCATTTACCTGTCCGCGCGAGGTCGCCGTGCGGGACGTCCGCATCTTGACGGTTTGAGTGAAGGTGAGCTGATTCCCAAAATTGCAATGGAAAAGGCTGGCCTTCGAGTCAGCCTCTCGTATGGTCTAATAGAGATGTTGGCGGGTTGGCGGAACTGGCAGACGCAGGGGTCTCAAAAACCCCCGAGAGCAATCTCATATCGGTTCGATTCCGATACCCGCCACCATCTGGCGTCCTCCCCAAAAAACATTGCAAACGACCTCCGCAGGGCGACCGGTCGGTGGCCGAGGCTAATCCTCGAAAAAAGTGAAATTTGCACATTTTCTTACACAGTTCCCAACGCGTCGCATCTATCTAATTGATAATACGTTATTTATAATAAGACGCAGCGGACTCAAAATCCGCCGACCCTTGCGGTCATGGGGGTTCGACCCCCCCTCCCGGCACCACAACAAAAAGACCTTAAGTCGTTGGACCTCTCGAAATCGGAGAGGCCACAATGCGTTGGGTAGTTGCTGATTTCGGCCCTCTACGCCCCTGAAGATGCTGTTCCGCACCGCCCACCGGGTCGCGTCACCCGTGAAGACGTAATCTTTCGTCTCCACTGCGCATGGGCTGAGCTCAGGTCCATGGCAGGCGGGGCCATGTTGCGCACCAGCCTGTGCTTTAGCCCCGCGCGGCGATCGTCTCCGGCCCACCCGCCAGTCCACGACAGCCTCACGGATTTCTTTGTGGGTTCAGGCATCGTCTCTTCTCCTTCATCAAGAAAGCCTTCCAGGCCCGCGTTGACCTGCGCGCGTTCGCAATCCCTGCGATCAGGCCGGATGTCAGGGAGCAAGACAATTTGAACGATGGTATGGACCGACACGTTCGTATCGAAATGTGCGGCTTCGATCCCGCATCGACCCCGGACTCGAAGGAGGATCCGACGTCCGGGCTTCCCACTCCACGCGCTCACGCCCGTCGGTGGGGCCTGGCGCGACGCCCCGTGACTGAGCGAGATCCGTCCCGGCAGGCGCACGCGGCGGAATACGGTTCCCGTCAGCCTACGGTTCCCGTCAGCCCATCATCCAGGTGGCGTTCTTTGGCGGTCCTGCTCCGCTGCATAGCCTTGGATCTGGCTTTCCCGGACTGTTAGACTGGGCCATCTCCATCCAGCCATTCATGAAAGGGCCCGTGTACAGTATGCAATTGCTGATCGTCGAAGATCACCCCAATGATCTCCATATCGCCGCTGGAGCGGCGAAGGACTCGGGATTCTCAGGTGTCGAGGCAAGGTCCTCTGCGATTATGGCGAAAGCATACCTGGAGAAGGTCCTCCAGGGAGAAGAGCCGCTGCCCGACGCGATTGTCCTCGATCTCGACCTCGGCTACGACAGCGGTTTCGAACTGCTCCGGTTCTGGCACAGCAATCCCCAACTGGCCAGGATCCCGCTGGTGGTCTGGTCCGTTCTGGGAGACCACTACCAGGAAATCTGCCGAATGTTTAAGGTCAGCGCCTACGTCAATAAGGGAGAAGACATTTCAGTTCTCCGTCGGGTCCTGAGCGGACTATCCGGTATCCCCGCCTGAACCGCCCCTCACCCGCGTTTGCCTGTACCGCAGCCCCACGCTCTGCGGTCTTTTGTAGTAAAACGACGTTGCGGTCGCGATCCAATTCGGTTCCCGGCCGAAGCCAACTCTCTATAGACATCACAAAGGGTCCGGAATGAGCGATTTAGCAGACATAATTGCGCGATATCACGAGCAAATCCGCGCCGAGTGGATTCGCGACATGCGGCAATCCGTTCAGCGCGGCGATCTCATGAGCAAGACCGAGCTCGACGAACAGTGCGCAACATTCCTGAACGCCATCGTCGCAGGCGTGCGCAGCGGGTCGACCGATATAACCGCTGCGGCATGGACTCCGGCCCGCGACTTTCTGGAGGGAATCTCCGCCTCCCGCGCCCGCCAGGGATTCTCGCCTTCTGATGTCGCCTCTTTCGTCCTTTCTCTCAAGCAGGCTCTCTTTGGCGCGATTCGCCGCGACATGGACAAGACCCAGGACAAGCTCTTCGAGGCTCTCTGGTCGGCCACCGAGATGGTGGATCGCCTGGCCCTGATTACAACCGACGTCTACATCGCGACACGGGAAGAGCTGATCTCACGCCAGCAGCAGGAGTTGCTCGAGCTTTCCACGCCCGTGGTCAAACTGTGGGACGGGATCCTCGCGCTCCCCATTATCGGAACCCTCGACAGCGCCCGCACCCAGGTCGTGATGGAAAACCTCCTGCAAACCGTGGTTGCCACCAACTCTAAGTTCGCCATCATCGACATCACCGGCGTTCCGACGGTCGATACCCTCGTCGCCCAGCATCTGCTCAAGACCATTACCGCGGCACGGCTGATGGGTGCCGACTGCATTATCAGCGGCGTGCGCCCCCAGATCGCGCAGACCATCGTGCATCTCGGCATCAATCTGGAAGACGTGACCACCCGGGCCAGGCTCTCAGACGCCTTCGCGCTCGCCCTTCGGATGAGCGGGCGTACCGTCGTACGCCAGGCGGCTGGCGCCGCTAACCAGGGCGTTCTCGCCGGGCCTCTGGCCAAACGGGAGGGCTGATGGAACGGATCCCGGTCCTTCGCATGGGCAGTCTGCTGCTGATCACCATCCAGGTAGACATGCACGACAAGCTTGCCCTTCAATTACAGGACGATGTGACCAGCCGCATCGCCGATTGGGGCTCTACCGGCGTCCTGATCGACATCTCGTCCCTGGAAATCGTCGACTCGTTTATCGGGCGCATGCTGGCCAACATCGCCGCCATGTCCCGCGTCCTTGGAGCCGAGACCATCGTTGTGGGAATGCAGCCGGCCGTCGCCATTACTCTGGTCGAGCTGGGCATGTCGCTGCCCGGTGTGCGTACGGCGCTGAGCGTGGAAGCCGGAATGGAACTGCTCTTCGGAGCGGGAGCGGGTTTCCGCACGGGGAGCGACGATGAGCGAGACGAGGCGTGAATCGCTCCCACTGAAGAATTCCAACGACGTGGTGCTGGCCAGGCAAAAAGTCCGTCAGTGGGCCACCGAGCTGCGTTTCACCCTGGTCGACCAGACGAAGCTGGTGACCGCCGCCAGTGAGCTGGCCCGCAATACGCTGGACCATGGCAAGGGCGGCTCCATGACCATCGAACAGGTGAGCATGGGCGCCCGCCCAGGCCTCAGACTGCTCTTCGAGGATCAGGGCCCGGGCATCCCCAACGTCGAAATGGCCCTCAAAGATGGGTTCACCACCGGCAATGGAATGGGTCTGGGACTTGGCGGAAGTAAGCGTCTGGTGAATGAGTTCTCGATCGAATCGGAGCCGGGAAAAGGCACGCGGATTACGGTCATTCGATGGAAATAGGCTCCGAATGGGTCCCCATCACCGACGAAAGCTCGGTGGGCGAGGCACGGCGGAGAGCTCTGCTCGTCGCGCAGCGCCTCCACTTCGATGAAACCCGCTCCGGAGAGCTTGCCCTGCTGGCCACCGAAGCCTCGCGGAATGCGCTCATTCACGGCGGCGGAGGTCAGCTGGTCATCTCCGCCATGCACGATGAGGATCGTCCCGTAGCCCGCATCCTGGCCATCGACCGGGGCGCCGGCATCGCGAATATCGCCCAGGCGATGACCGACGGATACTCCACCGCCGGCACCATGGGCGGCGGTATGGGAGCCATGAAGCGCATGGCTACCCTCCTCGATGTATTTACGGGAAAACACGGCACCATCGTTCTGCTGGAAATCGGCTCCGTCCCCACCCCCCATCCGCTGCGCATCGCCGGCCTGGCCGTGCCCTATCCCGGCGAGCGCTTCTGCGGCGACGCCTGGGCCTTTCATCACACTCCCGATCGCATGCTGGTGCTCCTCGCCGACGGACTCGGCCACGGCCGGGACGCGTCCGAGGCTGCCCAGGAAGCCGTCGCCGCGTTTCACAAACGCCAGGACCTCGCGCCGGCAGAGATTCTGGGCTGCCTCCACGATTCGCTCATGAAGACCCGCGGCGCCGTCGGCGCCATCGCCGAGATCCGCCCCAACGAAGGCTTCCTCACCTACGCCGGCATCGGCAACATCTCCGCCAGCGTCATCACCGGCGGCTCTTCCCGCAGCCTCGTTTCCCACAACGGCACCCTGGGCATGATCACCGCCCGCATCCAGGAGTTCCGCACGGACTGGACCCGGGACTCGACCCTCATCATGCATTCCGACGGCCTGCAGTCGAAATGGGATCTTTCCTCCTATGCAGGTCTCGTCACCCGTCATCCTGCTATCATCGGCGCGACCCTGCTGCGCGATTTCCGCCGCCAGCGGGACGACGCCAGCGTTGTGGTGGTCAAGGCCGCCTGAATCATGTCCGTCCCCGTCTTCCACCTGTCGCTGCGCACTGAACGCGATGTGGTGCAGGCACGCCAGCGAGCCCGCGAGGTCGCGGCCGAGCTCGGCCTGGATAATCAGGACCAGATCCGCATGGCCACGGCCACCTCAGAGATCGCCCGCAACGCCTTCCGCTACGCCCGCAACGGCAAAGTGGAGTTCGCGGTCGGCCTCGACGAGCCCCAGTACCTCGAAGTCATCGTCTCCGATTCCGGGCCCGGAATCCCGCATCTCGATCAGATTCTCGATGGACGCTACCGCTCCACCACCGGCATGGGCATGGGCATTCTCGGTACCCGCCGCCTCATGGACGACTTTGCCATTGATGCGACGCCCGCCGGCACCACGGTGCGCATGATCAAGCACATTCCCCGCCATCATGCCCTGCTCACCCAGCGCACCGGCCGCGAGCTGAACCAGAAGCTGCTGGCCCGCCTGCCCGATAATCCTTTTGAAGAAATCGAACAGCAGAACCAGGAGCTGCTGAAAACACTCCAGGAGCTGCGCGCCCGCCAGGAAGACCTGGAGCTGCTCAACCGCGAGCTGGAAGACACGAATCGCGGCGTCGTCGCCCTCTACGCCGAACTCGACGAGCGCGCCGATTATCTGCGCCGCGCCTCCGAACTCAAGACCAAATTCCTCTCCAACGTCTCCCATGAGTTCCGCACTCCTCTGAACTCCATCATTTCTCTCGCGCGCCTCCTCATGGACCGCATGGATGGCGACCTCACCCCCGAACAGATCAAGCAGCTGGGCTTCATTGAGAGCTCCGCCCGCGATCTGCAGGAGCTGGTCAATGACCTGCTCGACCTGGCCAAAGTCGAGGCCGGCAAGATCCGCATTCGCCCCAAGCAGTTCGAGATTCACGAGTTGTTCAGCGCGCTCAAGGGTATGCTCAAACCGCTGCTGGCTGACAACACCTCCGTGGAGCTTGTTTTTGCTGACGCCAGCACCCTCCCCCGGCTGTATACCGACGAGGGCAAAGTCTCGCAGATCCTCAGGAATCTGGTCTCCAACGCGCTCAAGTTCACTCCTTCCGGCGATGTGCGCGTCTCCGCCGAGCCGGCCGGAGAACATATGATCCTGTTTTCCGTCGCGGACACGGGCATTGGCATCCCCCCCGAGCATCACGAGGACATTTTTCGCGAATTCAGCCAGGTGGAAAATCCTCTCCAGGAACGGCATCGCGGCACCGGGCTCGGCCTGCCCCTCTGCCGCAATCTGTCTCTCCTGCTGGGAGGAAAACTCTGGCTCGAGAGCGAACCGGGCAAGGGCTCTACATTCTACGTCGCGCTCCCTTCCGTCTATGTCGGCGAAGCGGTCGATTCTCCCGAAGCCGACAACCTCCCTGCCCCGGATTTCCATCGTGCTCCCGTCCTCATTCTGGAGGACAATCCGGACACGGCGCGCATCGTCGAGAACTACCTGCGAAATACCGAATTCCAGCCCATCCTCGCCTCCAGCGTGGCCCAGGCTGAGGTGTGGACCGCTCGCCACTCGCCCGCCGCCGTCGTCTCCGACGTCTATCTCGGGGAAGATACCTCGTGGGGATTTCTGGGACGCCTGCGCGAGCGCTTTCCCGCCCTGCCCATGATCGCAACCAGCATCTATGAAGAGTCCCGCCGAGCGGCCGAGAGGGGCATCAGCCTCTTTCTGCCTAAACCTCTTGACCGCGACACCCTGCTGCGCGAGCTGCGGCGCTTGACCGCCCGCGGGGGTACCCGCCGGCTCCTTCTCGTCGACGATAACGACGTCTCCCGGTACATCCTGCGCGAGCTCCTCAACCAGCCGTGGTTGCTGCTCGAAGAAGCCCGGAACGGCCGCGAAGCGCTCGCCGCCATCGCCTCCAGCCAGCCCGATGCCCTCATCCTCGATCTCCTCATGCCGGACGTGGGCGGATTCGAAGTTCTGCGCCTCTTGCGAGCCGACCCGGCAACCGAACACCTCCCTGTCCTGATCTATACCTCCAGGCCCCTGAGTGAGTCGGATCGCGCCCAGCTGGAGTCGTGGAGGGCCAGGGTCATCCGCAAGGAGGATGTCTCCACACGGCTTTCGGCGCAACCGTTTCTCGACTGGCTGACGGCTGCCGGGCTCTCGCCCGTCCAGCCTGCACCGCATCCTGATGACTGAACAACAGCCACGCATCCTCATTGTCGATGACCGCGAACAGAATCGATATGTGCTTTGCCGTGTCCTGCGCCAGGCCAGTTATGAATGCCTCGAAGCCACCCGCGGCGGTGAAGCCCTGGCGCTGGCCGCTACCTCCCCGACGTCATCCCGGTCGCCATCGATATCGGCGCCCTGCTTGCCGATGTCATCAGTCTCTTCGAGAAGTCCGCAGTCTCGCGCCGCATTCGCGTACTCTTCGATCGCCAGCCCACGCTGACGATTTATGGCTATCCCGGCCAGCTCCGCCAGGTCTTCGGAAACATCTGCCGCAATGCGGCCGAAGCCGCCCAACCCGACACCGCTATCTGCATCCGCGTTCGTCCCTGCTACCGCTCCGGCCGCGAAGGCGCCCGTGTCACCATTCACGACCACGGCAGCGGCATTCCCCTGAACGTGCAGAAGATGATGTTCGATCCCTTCTTCACGACCAAAGAATTGCGCGGTTCAGGACTGGGATTGTGGGTATCCAGAAATCTGGTGCTCAAACACAAAGGCACCATCCGCTTTCGATCCTCCACACGTCCCGGGCACAGCGGCACAACCTTTGAGGTGTTCCTCCCGGTCGGAGGACTCACCCCTGGGATTCCGCGGCACGACGACTGAAACCGACCCCGCCCCGGCCTCAGTTCACGCCCAGGCCGTCGTGCTCGTGATGGTTGGGATACGCCGGAATCGGCGGATAGACCACCGGGTGCTCCTTCAGCTGCTGCATCACGATCGAAACCGCGCGCTCCAGCTGCAGGTCGTGCCCGGCGGCAACATCTTTGGGCAGCTCCTCCACATCGACATCCGGCGGTATCCCGTGTCCTTCCACCTCCCACTCATTGTGGAGCCCGAAGATCGCATAACGGGGCGCCGTCACCGAGCCGTCATCGATGAGCGCGGGATAGCCGCCGATACCCACCAGCCCACCCCAGGTGCGCGTGCCCACCAGCGTGCCGAGATGCGCCTTGCGGAAGTACCACGGCATGGCATCGCCGCCCGAACCGGCCGACTGGTTGATGATCATGGCCTTGGGACCGAAGATTGCCCCTTCGGGATCGTAGACCGGCTTGCCGTCGCGCTCGATGGCTCCGGAGAGCATCTTCCGCCCAAGCACATCGACGATGTAATCGGCAATGAACCCGCCCTCGTTGTACCGCTCGTCCAGCACCAGCCCCTGCTTGTTCACCTGCGCGTAGAAGTAGCGGTTGAAGTTGTCGTAGCCGGCGCCGGACGTATTCGGCATGTAGACGTAGGCGACCTTGCCGTCGGAAAGCTTATCGACGACCTCGATGTTATGGCTGATCCACGCCAGGTTGCGCAGACCTGCCTCATCGGAGACCGGTATGACAGTGACATTGCGGCCGTCCGATCCATCGGGTTTGGCGCCGACCGTGATGACCGTCTGCTGTCCCGCGGTGCCCTCGAAGAAGCTGTAGAGATTGTCGCTCGCGTGCAGCTCTCGGCCGTTGACCGCGAGCAGATAGTCCCCGGCATGGACGTCAATCCCCGGCAGCGTCAGCGGCGCCTGCAGGCCCGGCGTCCAGTTCTGGCCGTTGTAAATTCTGGAGAATTTGTAACGGTTGTTGTCGACTGTGTAGTCCGCGCCCAGCAGTCCGGTCTTCGGCGCGCCAGACGGAATGTGCGGGCCGCGAATGAACATATGCCCCACCTCAATCTCACCCAGCATTTCGTTGCAGAGGTAGGTGAAGCCGTCGCGTGAGGCGAGGCCGGCCACGTAAGGCTGGTACTTCGCCTCGATTTTGGCGAGGTCCAGCCCGTGCAGATGCGGATCGTAGAAAAAGTCCCGCTCGATACGCCAGGTTTCGCGATACATCTGCGCGTATTCAGCGCGGGGATCGATCGTGGCAAACATGCCGTGGTTGTTCACCGGCTTACCCTGCGATCCCCCCGGCTTCAGCTCGCCTGCGTCGATGGTGAACCAGCCGTCCCCCTGCGCGTAGAAAAGCTTCTCGCCATTGAACGAAACGCCGAAACCGGTGAGTTGGCTCAGGACCGATTCGGTCTTGCGGTCTTTGGTGGTGAAGCGCCACACCGCCGGTATCGGTGGCCCTTCCATCTGAGACGGACGGCCAACCGCGGTCCCTTCCGCCAGATAGAGGACACCGGCCTTGCCTACCTCCAGATCGACATAGTTGCGCTGCGGAATGGGCAGCGCCAGGATGCGATTGCCGATCCCGTCCAGATCGACGACCGTGGCGGCCGGCTTCTTCTCGGCCTCCTTCTTCTTATCGTCTTTCTGATCGCCGGCCTTCGTGCCCTGATCGGGCTTCTCTTCGCTGGCGGCTTTCTCGTCGCCGGCTTCGGGTGGCACCGGTGACGGCGTCGTCTTTGCCAGCACGGCCACGTAGACGCCGCTGGTGGTCCAGCGATCGAGCGAGGAAAGGTCGATGCCGGCATCCGACGGCCCGCCCGTGGTCGAGGCGGTGAAGTAGAGATACTTTCCGTCGGGATCGAACGCGGGATTGGAGGCATTGCTCATCCCGTCGGTGATCTGCGTCGAGTGATGCGTCTCCAGCGAGTAGAGGAAGATGGCGTGGTACTGGTTGAGCAGGTCGCGCGTGTAGGCGATCCACTTCGAATCCGGCGACCAGCAAATCTGTATCTGCACGCCGAGTCCGCCGCGCAGCGCGGTGTCGACGAGCACGGGCTTGCCGGTGGCCACATCGACGTACCAGATGTGCAGGTGCTTGTCGCTATAAGCGACGGATTTCGAATCCGGCGACCAGTGCGGGCCGTAGAAGAAGGACGGATGCGGCCCCAGGTCAATCACCTTCGGCGCCTTCAGCCCCTCCTGATCCCGAATATAAAGCTGATATTCCCCTGAGGCGTCGCTGAAATAAGCGATGGATTTGCCATCCGGTGACCAGGCCGGGTCGCGCTCTTCCACGCCCGGGGTTTTGGTCAAATTGCGGGTGTCGCCCTTGTCGGTGGGCAGAGTAAAAATGTCGCCGTGCGCTTCCGCGACCAGGCGAACCCCGGTCGGCGAGATGCTCAGGTTCTGGGTTTCGTCGGGACGTATGTTGGCCAGATGTGGCTCCAGCTCTGGCAGGTCCCCGTCGATCGTGACATCCACAGCATGCTGCTTGTGCGTGGCCAGGTCATACAGATGCAGCGAGCCGAACTGTTCATATACCAGGGCCCCTGGACCGGCCGCCACGGTCTTCAGGTCGTATCCGGTGTTGTCGAGCACCGAGGCCACCTGTTTCGTGTCGGTGTTGTAGCTGTAGAGCGACACCGGGCCGCTGCGATCCGAGAGGAAGTAGACCGTCTTCCCTTCCCACACCGGGCTGGAGTCGTTGGAATTGTCGCGCGGGACCTTAACCAGGTCCAGCGTCTTCAGGTTCACCAGCCAGACCGGTGTGGTTTGGCCGCCGCGATAGTGCTTCCACGCGTCCTCCCACTGCAGCACCGGTACGTAGGCGATGGTGCTGCCGTCCGGCGAGAGCGAGCCATCCACGGCGCTGGGCAGCGGGAGAGCCGTCGGCGTCCCCGTGCCGTCGGCCGCGGCCTTGTACAGCTGATAGAAATCCGAATAGCTGTGCCGCATGGAATCGAACAGCACGTCTTTCCCATCGGGAGTCCAGCCCACCGCCGCGTTGCCGGAAGTGTAGTGGCCGGAATTGTTCCACGTGAGACGGCGCGGAACTCCCCCCGTGGCTTCCATCACGTAGACATTGACCTCGCCATTGCGATGGGCGGAATAGGCGATCTGCGTTCCGTCCGGCGAGTAGAAGGGCCCGGCGGCGATGTCGTTCTGCGAGGTGAGCCGCTGCGCCTCGCCGCCCGCCCGCGGAACCGTCCAGATGTCGTCCGCATACACAAAGGCAATCCGGTCGTGGGAGAGCGACGGGTTGCGCAGCAGAAGCGGCTCGGCCGCTCGCGCGTTCCCGCACAAAACACATCCGGCAAGAATGCCGCCACAGACAAACGCAACGAGAGGGCGCAGAAATCTCTTCCTGGCAGGGCTCATTCGAGAAACCTCAACGGGAGGGATGGGTGGCAACCGCCGGCAGGGTGCGAGGCAGAAAGCACCGCGGAAACTGGGAGGACTCCGGAGTCCATAGGCGATTGGCGAGGAGCCAAACCACCATACCATGACAAGGCGGTCCCAGCCTCGGCTGACGACTCCCCCTGTCCCACGCAGGAGAACCGGAGGGCAGCCGCGCCCGGCAACCCGCCGCCGGTCAACCCAGAGCAGGCGCCACGGACCGAAGGAAGCCCGCACAGGCGAGAAATTCGCCCTCCGGTCATTTCCTTTGGCAAAGGGAATCGCGCCAGAACCCGGCGCTGCGATCAGAAAGGAAAGTTTACTGCTGCGATATGGGGTCCATCTTCGCCTTCGCCCGTTCCGCGGCCACCAGGCCGGCGTGCTGCCGCAGCATCGCGAAGGCCCCGCGGCAAATGCCATACGCCAGAAGAACTCCGAAGGCCAGTGAGGCAAGCGTCGCGCATATCAACATCAGCAAATTCATTGCATCCTGCATATTCAAAAACGTGCCCGGGTCCCCGGTTCTCCCACAGCTAAGATGCGCCAGCGCGTCCCGCGTCGGCGCCCGATGATCGTTCCGATGTCATTCTTAACAGAAAAGTCGACACGTTGACCCGCTTTTCTATTGCCGAATAAGATACCAAAAGGATTATCTTTCCCGATTTTAGACGCAACGTCCCGTTTTGCAACTGGTAAACGCGCCCGTTGCCTGCAACTTTCGCGCGGTTCTTAATACCAAAGTCACCACCATCCTCCATGGCCATTACTCAAATTTCCGTCCGCGGCGCCCGTCAACACAACCTCCGCGACATCAACGTTCAGATCCCCCGTAACGCCCTCACGGTCGTCACCGGCCTCTCCGGATCCGGGAAATCCTCCCTCGCCTTTGACACCATCTATGCCGAAGGCCAGCGCCGTTATGTCGAAACCCTCTCCGCCTATGCCCGCCAGTTCCTCGACCAGATCGAGCGCCCCGACGTCGACTCCATCGAGGGCCTCAGTCCGGCGATTTCCATCGAGCAGAAGACCACCAGCCGCAGCCCCCGCTCCACCGTCGGTACCATCACCGAAATCTACGACTACCTCCGCCTCCTCTACGCCTCCATCGGCATTCCCCACTGCCCCAATTGCGGCCGCCAGATCTCCCGCCAGTCCGCCGAGCAGATCGTCGAGCGCATTCTTGCCCTCGCTCCCGGCGAGCGCGTCACCATCTACGCTCCCGTCGTTCGCGGCCGTAAGGGCGAATTCAAAGACCTCCTCGACAAACTCGACCAGCAGGGCTTCCGCGCCCGCGTCGACGGCGAAATTCGCGATCTGGCCGACGCGCTCAACCTCGAAAAGCGCAAGAACCACACCGTTGAAGCCGTCGTCTATCGCGCAGTTCTCAAACCGGGCATTGAAAAGGCTCTCGCCGCCTCGGTTGAAAAGGCCCTGCAGATGGCCAACGGCCTGGTCCTCGTCGCCATCCAGAAGGACGAACAGTTGTACTCCTCCTCCATGGCCTGCCCCGATTGCGGACTCGATGTCCCCAGGCTGGAACCGCGCAGCTTCTCCTTCAACAGCACCTACGGTGCCTGCCCTGAGTGCCACGGCCTCGGCAGCATCTACAACTTCGATCCCGCCAGGATCATCAACGACTGGTCCAAGCCCCTGCTCGACGGCGCCCTCGGCCCCGGCTCCGCTTCGCAGTATCTCCATCGCCTCATTCGCATCGCAGCCGACCGCTACAAAATCGACCTCAAGAAGCCCTTCCAGCAGCTTCCTCAGAAGCAGCAGGACCTCCTCCTCCACGGTCCTCCCCAGGCCGAAGCCCCGCGTACCGGCTTCCACGGCATTCTTGCCTGGCTCCGCGACTCTCTCGAGGAAGCCCGCTCCGATTCCTACCGCGAGTGGATGATGCAATACATGTCGGCGTCGGAATGCCCTGCCTGCCACGGCCAGCGGCTCCGCCCGGAATCCCTCGCCGTCAAAATCGACGGCATGTCCATCGCCGACTTCACCGCGCTACCCCTCGTCCGCGCTCTCGATCGCGCCCGCACCATCGCCTTTACCGCCCGGGAAGCGCTCATCGCCGAGCGCCTGCGCAAAGAGATCGTCGAACGCCTGCAATTCCTCAACGCCGTCGGCCTCAGCTATCTGGCCCTGAACCGCAACGCCGCTACCCTCTCCGGCGGCGAAGGCCAGCGCATCCGCCTCGCCACCCAGATCGGCTCCCGCCTTCGCGGCGTGCTCTATGTGCTCGACGAGCCCTCCATCGGCCTGCACCAGCGCGATAACCAGCGGCTGATTCACGCCCTCGAATCCCTCCGCGACCTCGGCAATACCGTCCTCGTCGTCGAGCACGACGAAGAAACCATCCGCCACGCCGACTACGTTCTCGACCTCGGCCCCGGCGCCGGTCGCCTCGGCGGCCAGGTCGTCGCCCAAGGCTCTCCGGAATCCATCATGCGCACCCCCGCATCGTTGACCGGCCGCTACCTCGCCGGCGAAATCTCAACCCTGCAGCGTCTCGTCCCACGCCCCGTCACCGGCAAATGGATCACCGTCGAAGGCGCGCGCAGCCATAACCTCCAGAACCTCACCGTCAAATTTCCCATCGGCGTCATGACTGTCGTCACCGGCGTCTCCGGCTCCGGCAAAAGCACCCTCGTCAACGACATCCTCTACCGCGCCCTGGCAAAAGAACTCTACGGATCCCGCGAAGCCCCCGGCCAGCACACACGCATCAAGGGCTTCGACCAGCTCGACAAAGCCATCCGCATCGACCAGTCCCCCATCGGCCGCACCCCGCGCTCCAACCCCGCCACCTATACCGGCGTCTTCACCGCCATTCGCGATCTGTTTGCCATGCTTCCGGAATCCCGCGAGCGCGGCTACAAAGCCGGCCGCTTTTCCTTCAATGTGCAGGGCGGCCGCTGCGAAGCCTGCCAGGGCGAAGGCCAGCGCCGCATCGAAATGAACTTCCTCCCCGACGTGTACGTCCAGTGCGAGGTCTGTAACGGCCGCCGCTACAATCAGGAAACGCTGGCGGTCAGGTTCAACGGATACTCCATCGCCGACATCCTCGACCTCACCATTGAGGACGCGCTGCCGGTCCTCGGCGACATCCCCCAGGCGCGCCAGAAGCTCGAAACTCTCGTCGATGTCGGCCTGGGCTACATTCACCTCGGTCAGGCAGCGACTACCCTCAGCGGCGGCGAGGCCCAGCGCATGAAGCTCGCCCGCGAGCTCTCCAAGCGACAGACCGGCCGCACCCTCTACCTGCTGGACGAGCCCACCACCGGCCTCCACTTCGACGACGTTCGCAAGCTCCTCGAAGTCCTCCACCGCCTCACCGATCTCGGCAACACCGTCATGATCATCGAGCACAATCTCGACGTCATCCGCAACGCCGACTGGGTGATCGATCTCGGCCCCGAGGGCGGCGAAGGCGGCGGCCGCATCGTCGCGGAAGGCCCACCGGAGCAGGTGGCCGGCATCCCCCATTCGTATACTGGCCAATTTCTCCGCCCCTTTTATGCTGGATCTACCGGGCCCACCAACCGCCAACCCGTGGCTTCCAACGGAAACCGCCGGCGCCCTCGAACCGCCGAAAGGAAAAAAGAAACGGTCCAATGAACGACGCCGACCCCAGCCAACAGCCCGGCTCGCAGCCTGAGATCCACGCTCCTGATGACTCCGCCGCCGGAGAAGTTCCTGTCCCCGCCCCGCCCGTCGACGGCGCCAGCTATCTGTGGAACCCGGTCGAGCCGCCCCTCGCTCCCACCCAGCCTGCGCTTGCGCCGCCGCCCCGGCTGATCCCCAATCTCGCTCATTGCCTGGTCTTCTTCGCCCTCCTCGTGCCCGCATTTATCGGGGGTTGGGTCTTCATGTTTGTCGTCCTGCGCCTGGTGCTCCATACCGTTCCCACCGGAGCCGTGATGCTGCGCGTCGGGCACGAAGTCCGTTACGCCATCAGCGCCCAAGCCGTCGCCTACGGCATCCAGTGGGCTCTCGCGGCGCTGGTCTTCTCTTTGTGGTGGGGCCGCTCCCTGGCTCGTGGCGTCCACTGGAACAGCGCAGCGATCGGTCGCTTCTTCTTCCGCCTGGCCCTTCTCGGTGTTGCCACCGGACTGGCCATCACCCTGGCCGGCAACTTCCTGCCCATGCCCAAAGCTCCGCCCATTCTTAAGGATCTGACCAACTCCACCGTCGGCGCCTGGATGCTCATGGCCTTCGGCATCACGCTCGCCCCGCTCACCGAAGAGCTGGCCTTCCGCGGCTTTCTTCTGCCCTGCCTTGTCAACGTCTTCCGCTGGTTCCAGCGCCGCGGTTCCATGAGCGAGGCTTCCGTCCGAACCGTTGGCATTCCCATTGCTATTGTGCTCACCTCCATTCCGTTTGCCATGGTCCACGCTCAGCAGGTCTCCGGCTCCTGGGGACCCCTGCTCCTCATTGGCATGGTCAGCGTGGTCCTGTGCATCATCCGCCTCGTTACGGACTCCGTCGCGGCCAGCTTTGTGGTGCACGCCTGCTATAACCTCACCCTCTTCGCCGGTCTCCTCGTGCAAACCGACGGCTTCCGCCACCTGGACAAGCTCAAGGGTTGATCGCACAGCGCGGCGGTCAAGGATTCGCGTTCAAAGACCACAGCTTCTGCCATTCGCGGAGAATTCGCTGCTTTGAAACGGCACGGCTTTCACACCTTGCGGAAAATTCCCGCTGTGGACCCGTTTCGTATCAGGGCACGACCCTGGTCGTGCCGTAAAGCATCCACAACCAATCCGGCTTTAGCCGCTGAGGGACGATTTTTGCTCTGCGGTGCCCTTTTTCCGCAAACGGTTCAGCCGTGCCATAGATGGCCGAAATGAATCCGGCTTCAGCCGCCGAGGGATGCCCTTCGCCCCGTCGGATCCCTTTCTGCAAGTTGGCAGGACCTGTGGCAACCGTCACTTCATTCCCGACCCCGCCGCGCTAGCCTGACCCTGATGAACGACATCAGCCGACTCTTCCAGGCATTCGTGGCGCCCGCCATCTTCTTTTCGGCCACGGCGCTCTTCATCCTCTCCATCAACGTCCGTCTCATGGGCATCGTGAGCCGGCTCCGGCAGTACGTTCAGGCCAGGCACGAGGCCGTGAAGAACGGGCACATCGCGGAAGCCGAAGCCTGCACCGCCCAGATCGAATCCATGGAACAGCGCGCCGAGATGATCCGCCGCACGTTTCTGCTCAGCCTGATTGCCCTCGTCGGCACCCTGGTCTCCTGCCTGCTGCTCGGCTTCGGCCTCTACTGGAAGCCGGCTGCGCCTGCCGCCGCCGCCGTCTTTGTTCTCGCCATGATTGCCCTGCTCGCCGGCGTTCTCTACTACATTCGCGAGGTCACCGTCGCTCTCAGTTCCGTCCGCCAGGAAGCACTCGACGAGCGCTTTGAAGATCCCCAGCCGCCCTCGGAGCTGCATGAACAGAGCCTCTTCTAGTGCCCTGTGTACGATTTCTCTACACCCCTGAAGGCTGTCATTCTGAGCGCACGGGCCCCAAACGTCGTTCAGTTTGGGGGTGGTAAGCGAAGAATCTGCGGTTGCCTTCCCCTCCTGCCCGGAAAAGACCCCCGCACCAGAGATCGACCCGCAACCAGGCCCCGTTCCCTCCCCTGCTATCCTCGACTCGATGCCCGCTGCCTCCGCGTCTTCCCCGTCCCGCTTGCACACCGCGCGCACGGCTGGCATCGCCCTCTTCCTTCTCACTACTCTCAACCTCTTCAACTTCATCGACCGCTACGTGCTGCCCGGCGTCCAGCCCCTCATCCAGCACGATTTCCGTATCGACGATGCGCAGGCCGGCCTGCTCACTTCCGCTTTCTTCTTCACCTACATGTGCATCGCGCCGCTCACCGGCTGGCTCGGCGACCGCTTTCCTCGCAAGCCCCTCATCGTGGCTGGCGCCCTTATCTGGAGTGCCGCCACCCTTCTCACCGCCACGGTCCACAGCTACGACACGCTGCTTCTCCGCCACGCCGCCGTCGGCATCGGCGAGGCCACCTTCAGCATCTTCGCCCCGGCATTGCTCGCCGACTTCTACCCCGAAGAAGAGCGCAACCGCGTTCTCAGCATCTTCTACATCACCATCCCCGTCGGAGGCGCTCTCGGTTATGTTCTCGGCGGCGTGCTGGGCCAGCACTTCGGCTGGCGCATGCCTTTCTATGTCGCCGCTGCTCCCGGCGTGCTCATCGCCCTCGCCTTCTGGCTTTTCGTCCGCGAGCCGCAACGTGGTAGTGCCGACACCCTCCAGGCCACCGCCACCCGTTCCAGCTTCCGCGGCCTCTTCCACAACCCCGCCTACTGGACCGCCACCCTCGGCATGGCCATGTGGACCTTCGCCGTCGGCGGCATCTCTACCTGGCTGCCCACCTTTCTCCGTCGCTTTGCGGGATACTCCGTCGCCGGCGCCGGCCTCACCGCCGGCGAAATCACCGCCATCGATGGGCTTCTGGCCACCATCGCCGGCGGCTGGCTCGCGCAGATGTGGCTCAAACGCAATCACCGCGCGCTCTATCTCGTTTCCGCGTGGGGCGCCCTGCTGGCCGTCCCCTTCGCCGCCTCCGTCTTCTTCGGACCGGTTCGCTGGCTCGTGCCCGGCGCCTACGCCGCCGAATTCTTCATCTTCCTCAATACCGGCCCCCTGAACGCCGCCATCGTCAATTCCGTCGCCGCTCCCATCCGCGCCACAGCCATCTCCGTCAACCTCTTTACGATTCACTTCCTCGGCGATGCCTTCTCGCCGGGATTGATCGGCCGCATCTCCGACGCCACGAATCTCCGCGTCGGTCTCGGCTCGACCCTCTTTGCCCTGGCCGCCTCGGGAATCATCCTCTTCGCCGGAGCCCGCTTCGCGCCGCGCTTGCCCGATCTCGAACCCGGCGCCCCCTCTCATTGACGCGATGCACTGGCCCCTCCTGGTTGCGACGATTCTCAGCAGCGTGATCCTCGCCGTCTGGACCCAGCGCGCCGTCGGTGCTCAACGCCACCTGCCTCGCGTCCCCAACCTCCTCCATCCACGAATCACCGCACGCCTCCACTCTCCGCAGCCGCAACCTGCAACCCGTAACCTGCAACCTGTTCCCTGTATTACCGTCATCGTCCCCGCCCGCAACGAAGCGGCTGCCATCGAGTCAACGCTGCGCTCGCTGCTCGCGCAGACCGTCCCCCTGGAAATCCTCGCCGTCGATGACCGCTCCACCGATGCCACTGGCGTCCTTATGGATCGCATCGCAGCCGGCCCCCTACCCAACGGCAAGTTCCTCTCCGTCATTCACGTCGATGCCCTGCCCCCCGGCTGGATGGGCAAAAATCACGCCATGGCCCTCGCAGCCCGCCAAACCGGAACGAAATGGCTGCTCTTCACCGACGGTGACATCCTCTTCCAGCCCGATACCCTCGAACGTGCCCTGCGCTTTGCCGAAGAGACCGGCGCTGACCATATGGTCCTGCTCCCGACACTGATTCTCAAAACCCCGGGCGAACGCATGATGGCCGCCATCTTCCAGTCGCTCACTTTGCTCGCCGTGCGTCCGTGGAGGATTCCCGACCCGAAAGCCCCACGCGAATCCGTCGGGACCGGTGCTTTCAATTTTGTCCGTGCTGAGGCTTACCGAGCCATTGGCGGCTTTGAAAAGTTCCCCATGGAAGTCCTCGAAGATCTCCGCCTCGGCCGCGAAATCAAACATGCCGGCTATCGCCAGTCCATGGTCCTCGGCCGCGATCTGATCCGCCTGCACTGGGCCGCCGGGGCCTTCGGCATGCTGAACAACCTCACCAAAAACATCTACGCCACCTTCCGCTTTAGCCCCATGTTCTTCTTCGGCGCGTGGCTCGGACTGCTCGTCTTCTGCGGCGTTCCCCTCGCCGGACTCTTCGCCCCCCATGCTCTGATCCGCATCACCAGCCTCCTCTCGCTGCTGATGGTCGCGCTGCTCTACCAGCAAGCCTCGCGCTTCTACACTCGGATCCACCCGGCCTGGGTCTTCACCTTTCCCATCGCCCTGGCTCTGGTCCTCTACGCCATGCTCCGCTCCATGATCCTGACCCTCCGCCAGGGAGGAGTAGTCTGGCGCGGCACGTTCTATCCCCTTAAAGACCTCCGCCGCAACCTCGGGCCGCTGCGCTGACACGAGCACGTAAAATGGAAAAGGCAGGTGGCCGAGTCAGGGCGATGAAGCGTAAGGCCAAAATCGGTAAAGCGGTGGCCGCGCAATCGAAGAGACGCCGCCCGAACGAAACCGAACGGAAAGCACGAAAGCGGGCTCGCGCCATACATGGTCGCGATCTCAAGCTCATCAATGCTGCTGCGGATTACCTGAACAAGGAAGCTCTTGACGTGCTCACCTGTTAGCGATCGGGCTAGCCGCGCCGACCCTGACCTGTACCCTGCCCCCTGTACCCTGTACCCTGTAATAGAGGATTCCTATGCCGGAAACACAGCGCCGTAAGACCGTAACGGTGAAGATTGGCCACGTCCGCGTCGGCTCTGAAGCCCCAGTCGTCGTCCAGTCCATGACCAATACCGATACCGCCGACGCCGCCTCCACCATCCAGCAGGTCTCCGAGCTCGTCGAGGCCGGCTCCGAGCTCGTCCGCGTCACCGTCAACAACGACGCCGCCGCCCAGGCCGTCCCGGCCATCGTCGAAGGCCTCGCGCAGCGCGGCATCCAGGTGCCCATCATCGGCGACTTCCACTACAACGGCCATCAGCTCCTCAAGAAGTACCCGGCCTGCGCCCGGGCCCTCGCCAAGTACCGCATCAATCCCGGCAACGTCTCCATCGGACGCAAAGACGACGACAATTTCCGCACCATGATCGAGTGCGCCGTCGAGAACCAGAAACCCGTCCGCATCGGCGTCAACTGGGGCTCCCTCGACCAGGCCCTGCTCACCCGCATGATGGATGAAAACTCAAAGCGCCCCGATCCCGCGCCCGCCCGCGAGGTCATGCTCGAGGCCATGTGCCGCTCCGCCCTCGATTCCGCCGCCGCCGCCGAGCGCTACGGCCTCCGCCACGACCAGATCATCATCAGCGGCAAAGTCTCCGGCGTCCGCGACCTCATCGACGTCTACGAAAGGCTCGCCGCCCGCTGCGATTATCCCCTGCACCTCGGCCTCACCGAAGCCGGTATGGGCATGAAAGGCATCGTCGCCTCCACGGCCGGCTTGGCTCCGCTGCTCCTCCAGGGGATCGGTGACACCATCCGCGTCTCCCTCACGCCCAAGCCCGGCGCCAGCCGCACCGAAGAGGTCCTCACCGCCCAGCAGATCCTCCAGTCGCTCGGTATCCGCAGCTTCACTCCGCAGGTCACCGCCTGCCCCGGCTGCGGACGCACCACCAGCACCTTCTTCCAGGAGCTCGCCCAGCAGATCCAGGACTACCTCCGCACCTCCATGCCCATCTGGCGCGCCCAGTATCCCGGTGTGGAAGAGCTCAGGCTGGCCGTCATGGGTTGCGTCGTCAACGGTCCCGGCGAGTCCAAGCACGCCAACATCGGCATCTCCCTCCCCGGCACCTTCGAGGAGCCCAAAGCCCCCGTCTACGTGGATGGCCGCCTCATGACCACTCTCCGCGGCGACACCATCGTCCAGGACTTCCAGAAGATCCTCGATGAGTACGTCAAAAGCCATTACGGCAGCCGTGAACTGGAAACGACGGCGGTTTAGCGCGAAGTCCGGTGGCAGAGGCCAGGCGGCTTCAGCCCCTGAGGTTTTGGATCAGGGCATGACTTCAGTCGCGCCGTAACACACCCAAAAGAGAAAGGGCTTTAGCCCCTGAGGCTTGGGTTCCGGGCATGACCGTCGCCCGACGTCCTGATGCCCCATTTCAAGCCCTCTTTTGGCTTTGACTGGGCAACCGCCCATTACGCCGGAGCAATCTCCCCCTGCACGCATCCCCGCGAATGCTCTACTATGCAATGTCGTCCAGGGGAACGTTATGACGCACTACTCAACCCTTCATATCCGCAACGAAGGCTGTACCCAAACCATCCTTCTGAACCGTCCCGAAAAGCGCAACGCCCTCACCCATCAGTTAATGGAAGACCTTACGGATGCGCTCGAGTCCCTGGCCGCCGATCCCCTCTGCCGCGTTGTCATCATCACCGGCGCAGGCTCTGCCTTTTGCGCCGGCCTCGATCTCGAGCACTTGCGCTCGATGGCGGAAAAAAGCGGCCAGCAGTCGTTTGCCGATGAGTATCGGGCCGACGCCGAACGGATCGCCACCCTGCTGCGCACCCTCTTTAACCTCCCCATACCGACCATCGCGGCCGTCAACGGTCCCGCCATCGCCGGCGGCATGGGCATTGCCACCATGTGCGATTTCACCCTGGCCGTCCCCGAAGCCAAATTCGGCTACACAGAAGTCCGCATCGGCTTCATCCCCGCCATCGTTTCCGCTTTCCTCCGCACGCAGATCGGCGACAAGCGCTGTCGCGACCTCCTCCTGACCGGTCGCCTGCTCTCCGCTGAAGAGGCCCACGCTCTCGGCCTGGTGACGCGCATCGTGCACGAGCCGGAATTGATGCCCGAGGCCCGCGCCCTTGCCGCTCGTCTCCAGCGCAACAGTCCCACCGCCATGGAAGCCACCAAGCGCCTGCTCGGCCGCTTTGCCGATCGCTCCCTCTCCGACGACATCGAAGCCGCTGTCCGCGCCAACGTCGAAGTCCGTAATACAGACGATTTCCGCGAAGGCGTTCACGCCTTTCTCGAAAAGCGCGAGCCTCACTGGCCCTCCCTGCATAAACCGACGGCGCCGCTCCCCTCCTGATCCCCACAAGCCATAGCCACTTTGATGGCAAAATTGGTATCCAATCAGGGCCACTTGCGCTCCAATTACCATAGCCACTACCATCCGTCCAATGGGTGAAATGTCCTCAGGAATCCTTCCGGTCATTCCCATTGATCGCGCGGTGGATATGCCCCTGCATCGGCAGGTCTATGCCGGCTTCCGCAACGCGATCCTGCGCGGCGACCTGGCAGCCGGCCAGCAGGTGCCCTCCAGCCGCTCGCTCGCTTCCGAGCTGGAGATCTCCCGCTTCCCCGTCCTCGACGCCTATGCCCAGCTGCTGGCCGAAGGCTATTTCGAGACCCGGGTCGGCGCCGGAACCTTCGTCTCCGCCACCATCCCCGCCCAGCGGCCTCAGCCCCCAACCGCCGCCCCGCCCCAGGTCGCGCCCCGGGCCACCTCCCGGCGCTCTCTCCTCTTTCCCCCCCGTCAGCCCTATCCCTGGCGGAATGGCTGGGGCTCCTTCGGTGTGCATCAGCCGGCTCTGGACCAGTTCCCTTTCGAGGTCTGGTCCAGGCTCATCGCCCGCCACGCTCGCAACCCGCGCATCAACGTCATGCAGCGCATCGATCCCCTGGGATTGCCCGCCTTCCGCGAGGCCCTCTGCTCCTACCTTCGCACCGCCCGCGCGGTCCGCTGCGAACCCGGCCAGATTATGGTCGTGGCCGGTTCCCAACAGGCCCTCGATGTCACCGCCCGCGTCCTTCTCGATCCCGGCGACTCCGTGTGGATCGAAGAGCCCTGCTACTCCCTCGTGCAGGCCCTGCTGCTCGGATCCGGATGCCGTCCGGTTCCGGTGCCCGTCGATACCGAAGGCCTCGACGTGGATGCCGGGGTGCGCCTTGACCCCGACGCCCGCGTCGCCTTTGTTACGCCCTCGCACCACTATGCTCTGGGCGTGACCATGAGCGCTTCCCGCCGCTTTCAGCTGCTGGAGTGGGCCAGGCAGTCCTCCTCCTGGATCGTCGAAGACGATTACGACAGCGAGTACCGGTTTGAGAGCATGCCGATTCCCTCTCTGCAGGGGCTCGATACCGACGGTCGCGTGATCTACATCGGCACCTTCAGCAAAGTGCTGCGGCCCTCCCTCCGCCTCGGCTACATCGTCATTCCCCCCGATCTGGTCGAACGCTTTATTGCCGTCCGTTATGCCATGGACATCTTTCCTCCCTCCCTGTTTCAGGAGGCGCTGACCGACTTTATGCGCGGCGGCCATTTCGGCCGCCACATCCGCCGCATGCGCACCCTTTATAAGTCCAGGCGCACGGCCCTGGTCGACTGCCTGCAAAAGGAATTCGGCGACCTGCTCCGGATTCAGGGCTCTGAAGCCGGCATGCATCTCACCGTTACCCTGCCCCCCGGATTCAACGACGTGGAGATTGCCACCCGCGCGGCCCAGGAGAGACTCTGGCTCTGGCCGCTCTCCCAGTGCTATACGGGGACTCCGGTGCAGCAGGGATTCCTCCTCGGATACGCGAATACCCCGGAGGAACAGATGGCGGCGGCCGTCCGCCATTTGCGCCTGATTCTGGCGCTTTAACCCGCTTGAACTGGCTATGGCGAATCCCGGCATAGTGGCTATGGCAAACTCCTTTCTTTCAGCGCCAAACTCATGCCATCGCCTTTCTCCCCGGAGGTGCGATCATGAGAATCCGCTCCTATTCCGCTGCCGCCCTCGCCCTGGCCGTCGCTTTCTTTTCTGCCAGCCCGGTTCGCGGCGCTTCCGCTGAAGCCCTTCCCCAGGCTGCTTCCTCCATCGCGCTCGAAACCATGCCGCCGGAACTGCGCGGCGACCTGTACATGGCCCGTGGCCAGTACGTGCAGGCTGTGGATGCCTATCGCCAGGTATCTCCCATGTCCGCCGTTGTGTGGAACAAGCTGGGCATTGCCTGGCACCATCTCTCCGCCGTCGACGAAGCCAAGCGCGATTATGAGCGCGCGCTCCTCATCCGCCCCAACTATGCCGAAGCCATCAACAATTTAGGCGCGACCTACTTCGAGGCGAAGAACTACAAGAAAGCCATCAAACTGTACCGCCACGCGCTCGAGCTGATGCCCGCCTCCGCTGCCATCGCTGCCAACCTTGGCACCGCCTATTTTGCTCGCGGCAAATACAAGCCCGGCATCGTCGCCTACCGCAAGGCGTTTGAGCTCGACCCCAGCGTCTTCTCCGACCCGGCGATGACGGTTCGTGGAGGCACAACGTCGGCCGACCGCGCCCGGCAGGATTACTGCCTCGCCGAACTCTTCGCCCAGGCCGGCATGAAAGAGACCGCGATCGATTACCTGCGCCGCTCGTTTGACGAAGGTTTCCACGATCGCAATCGCCTGATGCAGGACGCGGTTTTCGCCCAGCTCCGCAAGACCGCCGATTTCGCCCACCTGATGGCCGACCAGAAGCTGAAGCAGTAGGCGGCCGTCAGCTCGCTGGCGATCCTCCTCGCCGGCCTTTTTTAGCGTGGAAACTCCGCCGATAGCGCCCGCGGCTGATATGAGCTTTTATCAGCTATACGAAACTTTCGTGGCCTGAACGTGCCGGATTGCCGACCTTTCACTCCCCACCCACAACTTCGGGTTGTCATCCCGAAACGCCGCGCAGTGCGGCCCCGTCGCGCTTCCCCGATGGGGTAGGCGGAGCGAGGGACCTGCTATTTTCCTGACCAGGCGCGAAACTTTGGGTCGCCGACGATACGGCTACAACGTCCGGTTGGGCACGCCTCGTGCGGTCAACGAAGGCTTGCGGGCGACGATTCGGCGTGTTCCGCCCGCCCTATAGATCGTCTTGGTCGCGTGGATTTGTGTCGTATTATTGCGCTACAAACCGCAATACGCCTGGCCTGGACTCGCGATTCGTCGTGCTCGGTATCCCCGTCTTTGCCGTGTGGTCCCGCAAATCGGGTTCTCAATCTGCGCCGGCCACCGAGCCTGGCGATTTTGCTGGAGGATCAGCCGAGAATGGCTCAGCTTCTTAAGGTCAAGCCTCTTTCCCTTCTGAGCAACGAAGCCGCTGAGGAAGGCGAGCACACCCTCAAACGCTCGCTCGGCCCCGTCCACCTCATCACGCTGGGCATCGGCGCCATCGTCGGCGCGGGCATCTTCGTCCTCACCGGCCAGGCCGCCGCGCTCCACGCCGGCCCCGCCGTCGCTCTCAGCTTCATCGTCGCCGGCATTACCTGCGCCTTCGCCGGACTTTGCTACGCAGAGTTCGCTTCCATTATTCCCATCGCCGGCTCCGCCTATACCTATGGCTACGCCACCCTCGGCGAACTGGTCGCGTGGATCATCGGCTGGGACCTCTGCCTCGAGTACGCCTTCGGCGCGGCCACCGTCGCTTCCGGATGGTCGGGCTATTTTATGAGCCTGCTTTCCCAAATCGGCTTTACGCCTTCGCCGTCGCTCGCCCGATTCATCACCACCTGGCACAACGACATCTACCTCTACCATGGCAGCTGGATGCCGGCCATGTCGCTGCCTATGGGCGTCTCCACCGCCGGACTGCCTCACGTCGTCGGCATCTGCAATCTCGTCGCGTTCTTCGCCATCGTGGCCGTGACCGCGGTGCTGGTGATCGGCATCAAGGAGTCTGCCAACCTCAACTCCGCAATCGTCTTCGTTAAGCTTTCCGTGGTCGGCATCTTCCTCGTCATCGGCATCAATTTCCTCTTCCACCATCCGCATCTGGCTGCGGCGAACTGGCATCCCTTCATCCCCAAAAATCAGGGTCGCGGCATGTTTGGCATCAGCGGCATCGTCGCTGGCGCCTCTTCGGTCTTCTTCGCCTACATCGGTTTCGACGCCGTTTCCACGGCCGCGCAGGAAGCCAGGAATCCCCAGCGCGATATGCCCATCGGCATCCTCGGCTCGCTGGTCATCTGCACCGTCCTCTATATCGCGGTCTCGCTGGTCCTTACCGGACTGGTGAGTTACAGGTCCCTCAACGTTGCGCAACCGGTCGCTCTGGGCATCGACGCCACCGGCGTTCCGTGGGGATCGTTCCTGGTGAAAATCGGCGCCGTCTTCGGACTGGGCACCGTCATGCTGGTCATGCTGCTCGGCCAGTCTCGCGTCTTCTACTCCATGTCGCGCGACGGGCTGCTCTGGAAGTGGGCCAGCGATATCCACCCGAAATTCCGCACGCCGTGGATTTCGAATATCGTCGTCGGCACCATCGTGGCCTTCCTGCCGGCGTTTCTGCCCATCGATAAGCTGGCCGAGTTGGTGAACATGGGCACACTGCTTGCCTTCGCTATCGTCTCGGCGGGCGTCTGGATCCTGCGCGTCCGTCATCCCGATCTGGAGCGCCCCTTCAAAACGCCACTCGTTCCGCTGGTCCCCATCCTCGGCGTCGTCAGCGCGTTTTACCTGATGTACAACCTGCCGCTCCTCACCTGGGAAGTGGTCGGCGTCTGGCTCGTCATCGGACTGGTGATTTACTTCACCTACTCGACGAAGCACAGTAAGGTGCAGGCCCTGCCTGCCGAAGTGGCGCAGCGGCGCTAGGACTCTGAGGGCATCATCTCGAGGGTTCCCTCTACGGTTCAGGGGTTGCCGCCGTGAACTCCGGGCCTGATACCCGCAATACAGAGGTTCCGGGGCGGCCCCGGGCAGAACAGCAACCGCAGATCCTTCCGCTTCGCGGTCAGGATGACAGGCGTGAGTGGTGTTGGGTTGGGTATCTCTGGCGTGACACTGGCAAGACGGAAGCTCCGAAGCAACCGCACCCATTCAGCCGCCATCGGCGTCCGAGCCTACCGCTCCCCCAGCCAAACCTCCCCGTGCGCCATACGCTGCAAAACCTGCAACCCGCAACCTGCAACCCGTAGCCTGCGGCCTGGAAACCTCCTCCAGTACCTTCGTACTCCCCCACCTCCACTTTTCCCTTGCCTCCCGGAATCGCCGTCCTGCATCCTGATCATGGTTCGCAACCAGATCCGACAGAAGCCTCGCCCAAAAGCGAGGCTTTTCCCTTCTGGCCGCCACCCCGGAGAGAGGAGCCCCCTGCTAAGTGATCCGAAATGAATCATCTGCAGCCCAGAGGCCTCTTGCCTCTCGTGCAAAAAGCAGAAACTAAAAGGTTTACGAAATCGGTGACATCGAAAAGAGATCGAAAGTTTTCACCGTCCCCGGTCGCTCACGGCAAACTGGAGGTCATTTCCTCTTCCACGAGCCTCGGACCCCCGGATTCGACTCCCACTGCCTCCCCGGCGAAGCCGGCGAGCAGGACCGTCGAGGCGAACAGCATCGTGTCGAAGACGTAGTTCAGGCCCTCGACGGCGAGCGGCGCGGTATGGAACTCCAGTATCAGGATGGGCAGGTAGAGGCAGACGGTGAGCAGGAGCAGCACGAGGCCCGCACCGGCCGCGGCCAGCCGGATGGTAGGGCGGAAGAGTAGGCCGATCCCGCCGAGGAGCAGGGCGATGCCAACCAGCCAGGCCCAGAGCGCGGGCGCCGGAACCCAGGCCGGCATCATCCTCTCCAGAGGAACGCCGGGGGCGTAGTGGGGGAAGAGAAAGTGCTCGACGGCATAGAAGATCAGGATGGCGGCGAGAACGGTGCGGCCGATGCGGACGAGGACCCGGCCGGCAGCGTGACCCGGCGGCCATAAGCTGCCCGAGAGCACCAACGCTCCGCAAGCGAAGCCGATCTCCCGGACGAATTCGGGCCAGAAGAGGGGGTCGTGGAGATGGCGAGGCAGCAGAGGCAAAGTGACGGTGAGCACGACGAGGAGAAAGAAGAGAGCGACGAGCGCCGACGACCAGCGCACGCTCCGCCAAAGAACCAAGCTGAGAGCGGCGGCCAGCAGGCTCACGCCGAAGAAGTAGACCCAGAACATCGGAAAGCCGAGCCAGTGGGGCACGATGGGGGCGAGATCGCGCGCCGCCGTGAAGTGCTCGGCGGCAAAGGCAGCCAGCGCGGAGGCTTCGAAGACGGGACCGAGGACGATCAGCTTGCCCGGGCCGTCGGCCGCGGCGAGACGAGGCCGGGCCAGGATGGCTCCCGCGACCAGCGCAGCAATGCCCGCCGCGCACATGGCACCGACTTCTGGGGTCAAGCTCGTCTCCTGGGCTCGGGCATGAACTGCAGGCGCGGGGAGAATTCTACAGGCGCCATGACCATAATTTCGCTTCCGGCGGCGAAGTCCATAACCACCGCGCTGCGTAGGACGCGGCAGAGTGGTCATGGGGAGAAGAGCGAGCCGCTGGTTCGAGTGCGGTCCGCCTCGAC
This sequence comes from Acidobacteriaceae bacterium, assembly GCA_036267395.1. Taxonomy (GTDB): domain Bacteria; phylum Acidobacteriota; class Terriglobia; order Terriglobales; family Acidobacteriaceae; genus Palsa-343. The sequence goes on from DATAWD010000039.1 coordinate 32,810, forward strand.
TTTCGGCGGAGCGAGGGGTGACGTATAAAGGTTTGTCGCCTGGAGGGTTCGATGCAGAGACGAGATTTTCTTGCCGGAGCGGTGAGCGCGACGATGCTGGGGGCGGCGGCCCGGGCGGAAGAACTCTTCCCTTCTGCCACTCCCGGGGCTGCCGCTGACGCGCCCGCGTGGCCCCGTCTGCAGCCGATGGCCGTGGGCCTGCTGATCCAGCCGGCGAATGGCGCGGAGGAGAGCATCCGCCGCGTGCACGAGATGGGAATGACGAACTGCTTCCTCTCGCTGGATGGGTATCTGGGCAAGTACTCCAACGACTTGGCGCAGCAGCTGCGGGGTTGGCTGGAGAAGTACAGCGTGGTGCCGACGGCGGCCGAGGTCGTTGGCCCGGGGCCGCTGGTATGGGATTTTCTGCAGGGTCCCTCGACGATCGGGCTGGTGCCGCGGGCCACGCGGACAGCGCGGATGGACGCGCTGAAGCAGACGTCGGATTTCGCCGCGCTGCTGGGCATCCGGCAGCTGCAGACGCATTGCGGGTTTCTCCCTGAGGACCCGGCCGATCCGCTGTATCCGGAAGTGGTGCGGGCCATTCGCGAGATGGCGCAGCACTGCGCGGGCAACGGGCAGCTGTTCCTGATGGAGACGGGTCAGGAGACGCCGACGACCATGTCGCGCGCGATCCAGGATGTGAACCAGTCGAACCTGGGCGTGGGGCTGGACACCGCGAATCTGATTCTTTACGGGAAGGCCAATCCTTCGGATGCGGCGGACATCATCGGACCGCACGTCCGGAGCATTCATGCCAAGGATGGCCGCTGGCCCACCGATCCCATGAAGCTGGGCGAAGAGGTGCTGATCGGCACGGGCTTGGTGGATTTCAAGGCCGTCTTCACCAAACTGCATCGGCTCGGCTATAGCGGGACCGTGACGATTGAGCGGGAGATCTCCGGCCCGCAGCAGATTGCCGATGTGAAGCAGGAGAAGGTATATCTGGATCGGGTGCTGGCCGGAGTGCTGCCGGCCTAGCCGGATGAGTGCCGGCGTAAAGGAACGGAACAATGCCATGGACAGAAGAAACTTCATTGGCGGCGCCGCCGCTTCGGGGCTTATGCTGCTGAACTCACGGACAGCGTTCGGGTACGAGGCCAACTCGGCGGTGCGGCTGGGACTGCTGGGCTGCGGCAATCGGGGCACGTCGGTGGCCACGTCGTTCGCAAAGAACACCTCGGCGCGGGTGGTGGCGCTGGCGGATCTGTTTCCCGATCAGCTGGCCGCGGGGAAGGTCCATTTTGACGCGGTGAACGCCGGGCTGAATGTGCCCGCCATCGATCCAAAACTGATGTTTCGCGGCTCGCATGCGTTTGAGGAGCTGGCCGCGTCGAAGGATGTGGATGCGATCCAGATCTCGACACCGCCGTGGTTCCATATTCAGCACCTGGACGCGGTGGTGAACGCGGGCAAGCATGCGTACTGCGAGAAGCCTCTCGGCGTGGACGTGGCGCAGACGCAGCAGGCGCTGGAGATCGGCAAGCGGGCGGAAGGGCGGCTGAGCCTCGACGTGGGCTTCGAGGTGCGCAGCGCGCCGCCCATCGCCGAAGTGGTGCGGCGCATCCATGCCGGGGACATTGGGCGGGTGGCTGCGATTACGGCGCACTATTACGCGCCCAACGCGGTGAGCCACAGCGGGAATGGTTGGTCGGCAGACGAATTCCGGCTGCGCAACTGGCTGTGGGACCGCGTGCTCTCCGGGGACATTCTGGTAGAGCAGAACATCCACGTGATCGACCTGTGCAACTGGGTGCTGGGCAACCATCCGCTCCAGGCCACGGCCACGGGCGGACGCAACGTGATCACCCACCCGGGCGACTGCTGGGATAACTACCAGGTGATCTACACCTATCCCAACGACGTGCACCTGAGCTTCTCGTCGACGCAATGGGGCGACACCGGATGGTTCGACGTGACGGAGCAGTTCTTCGGCACAACCGGCATCGCGGAGGCGCCGTACTCGGGCCCGGTACGCATTATCGGGGAGAAGACGTGGAACTGGGGCGAGAGCAGCGCAGCACCAGGAGCGCCGACGGCCAGGTTTGCGGCCAACGGGGCCTTCAGCGACAATCTGGAGTTTGCCGATCGGGACAAGGACCGGTCGTTTATCGAGAGCATCACATCGGGGAAGTTCCACAACCAGGCGGCGGATGGCGTCCAAAGCGCTCTGAGCGCCATGATGGGACGGATGGCGGGACACACGGGTCGTACCGTGACCTGGGACGATCTGATGCAACACGGCGAGCGCTACACCATGAATATCAACATGGCGCAGTTCGACTAAGCGGCGCCCGCAAGCGGACGCCGCCCAGCCTCAGTGCCCCGGTGTCGCCTGCAGGTACTCGTCCACGTTGCTGGCGTCGACCAGCGCGGAGCCGGTGTCGATGAAGCTCGGAATCGGCGCCTGCGGATCGATGGCGTAATTCTTGGTCAGCGAGGGCAGAGGATCGTGGTGCAGCTGATCCAGCATCTTCACGCCCACATAGGCCATCGTGAAGGGCTTCTGGGCGACGGTGGCGTCGATCACGCCATCTTTCACCAGCTGCAGCGTGGCCTTGTCCACGTCCATGGCGATGACCACGCGATCTTTCAGGTTCGCGCGGCGCAGAACCTCGCCTACGTCCTTGCCGGCTGAGGCTTCGAGGCAGACGAAGCCGTCCACGCGATCGGCGCCCGTCTTCGCAACGTCCTTCTCGGTCTGGTCAAAAGCCACGGTGCTCCGGCCCTCGATATCGACCACGTCCACAATGTGAATCCCCGGCGCGGTGGCCAGAATGTCCTTGTAGCCGGCCAGCCGGTCTTCGAGGTTGGGCTGGCTCGGCATGGTGAAGACCACCACGTTGCCTTTGCCGTTCAACTTCTTCACCAGTTCCCGGCCTCCCAGCCGGCCCGCCTCGCGATTGTTGGTGCCGATAAAGTAGAGGCGCTTGCTGTTGGGCGCGTCGGAGTCCACGGTCAGCACGGGAATGCCGGCGTCGATGGCGGCATCGATCTCCGGCTGCATCAGCTTCGGATCCACGACCGACACGAGGATCCCGTCGGGCTTCTTCGCCACGACGGCGCGAAAATCCTCGACCTGTTCTTTGGGGTCGAAGGTATCGGGCCCGGTCATGTCGGCATGGACGTCATACTCGGCGGACACCTTGTCGAGACCCGCCGACGCCGACTGCCAATAGGCCAGCCTGGTGTTGGAGGCAACCAGATAGTAGTGTTCCGCGCTGCTGTGCCTGCCACATCCGGCCAGAGAGGCCGCTACGGCGGCCGCTGCCACCACCCATGTCACTCGCATCCACCGCATACCGCACCTCCTCGTACAAGACTGCGCGGTCCGGTTGAGCGCCGCGCACTTCCCAGACCGCGGCGCTCCGGATTCTACGCCCCGGATCGGCGGACTCCCAGCGATTTCGCGCACGGGCGCGCACCACAGGCACTCGTCCCCGCGCACCAGCGTTCGCTTTGCCTCCGTCTTCGCCAACGAAATCAGATTTGCAGATCGTTATTTTTCCGTCGCGCGCATCCTCTGGCGGGCAACGCCTGTGCCGCGGCCTTCGTCAAGGAAAGGGGGCGCCGCGGGAAATTCACGGCTTTCCGCCGCAACCCGGCGCCTTCCGGCGTCATCCAGTCGTAGAATCGAGACAGCGCGGCATGCCCAACCGGATCACAATCCTCTTCTGGCCCCCCAGGTTCGCCTTCGCGGATCGCGCCCGGATGTGTATCCATCTGAGCCGTTTTCTGCTGGGATTCGCCTTCATTGAGCTGCTGACCATGCCCATCACCCAGCACCTGTGGACCTGGGACCACTTTCTTCAGGGTGGGCAGGACTTCGAGCTTGGGCTCTTCATCATCGTGAGTTGCCTGTGCCTGGTGTTGCTGCGCGCCCAGCATGGCCGCCAGAAGATCGGCTATCTGCTCGCGCTCCGCCGCCTCATGTCCGTGCCATTCCGGCGCCGCCTCTTTCGGTTGCATCTGGCACCGTTCGTCCTGGCAGCAGCCGCGCCGGCCGACCCGCCCTTCCACCGAACCGTCGAGGGCTTCCTCGCTCCGTTACAGATCTGAATCTTCTTTCCAGGCCTTGCTGCAATCGCGGCACCTACGCCGTTTGTCCCCAGTCCTTTCATGAACAGCCGAACACGGCTGTCCGGAGATTGCATGAAGAAATCCGAAGTCGTCCACGCCTGGGCAAGGATCCTCACGGGCCGTGCCCCCTCCCTCTCCATCGAAATCACGAAAGAGTGCCCGTTGCGCTGCCCGGGCTGTTATGCCTTTGACGCTGCGCACCTCGGCGGCGGCACAGAGCTCCGCCAGCTCTCCGACTTCAAAGGCGACGAACTGGTTTCCCGTGTCCTGGCCCTGCTCGATAAGCACAAGCCTCTGCACGTCTCCCTTGTCGGGGGCGACCCGATGGTGCGCTACCGGGAGCTGGAGCAACTCATCCCGCAGATCGAAGCCCGGGGCATCCACACCCAGGTCGTCACCAGCGCCTTTCGCACCATTCCCGCCGAATGGAAAAAGTACAAGAGGCTCAACGTTGTGGTCTCGATCGACGGGCTGCCGGCCGAGCACGACGCGCGCCGCAAGCCGGCCACCTACGAGCGCATCCTGAAAAGCATTGAGGGCGCCCGGGTCACGATCCACTGCACGGTGACCTCTCAGATCGCCGACCGTCCCGGCTATATCGAGGAGTTCCTGCGCTTCTGGAGCAGCCGTCCGGAGATCGCCAAAATCTGGTTCAGCCTGTTCACGCCGCAGCGGGGCGCGGCGGATGCAGAGATCCTTTCACCAGCTCAAAGAGCGGTGACCATCGACACATTCCGGCGGATGCTTCCGCAGTATCCTCTCCTCGATATGCCGGAGCCGGTCCTGCGCGAGTTGGAACACCCGCCCATGAACCCGGGCGACTGCATCTTTGCGCGCACCACCCAGACCATCTCCGCCGATCTGACCACCCGCATCACGCCCTGCCAGTTCGGCGGCAACCCCGATTGCTCGCAGTGCGGCTGCATCGCCTCCATGGGACTGGCGGCTGTGGGGCATTACCCGCTGGTCGGCGCCCTGACGGCCGGCCATGTGTTTATGGCCTCCGATCGTCTGGGCCGGCATTGGAAATCGCTTCGCGACGCTGTGGCCCCGCCAGCCGTGCCGCCGCCCCCCTTCAACATCCTGCAACCATGATGAGCGAAGCGCCGATGACGATAATGACCCCAGGGAGAAGCGAAGTGGCAGCAGGATGCAGGCTGGAACGGGAAGAGGAGCTGCGGCACGAACTGGTCCGCTACGGTCGCTGGCTTTATCGCCTGGGGTATACCCCGGCGACGGCCGGCAATCTCTCAGTACGCCTGGACGAGCGCACGCTGCTGGTGACGCCCACGGGCGCCAGCAAACACATGCTGCGCCGGTCGGACATGGTTCTGGTGGACTTCGACGGCCATCGTCTGGAAGGCGAGCGCAAGGCCACCAGCGAACTGGGCATGCACCTGGCCTTCTATCGCCAGCGCGACGACGTGCAGGCCGTGATTCACGCCCATCCGCCCATCGCCACCGCCTTTGCCTGCGCCGGCCACGCTCTGGACGAACTGCTCTGCCAGGAAGCGGCCATGGTGCTGGGGCCGGTCCCTCTGGCTCCCTATGCCACAACCGGCACCGAGGAGGTCGCCGGCAGCCTGCGTCCGCTTATCCCGGCCTATGACGCCATGCTGCTGGCCAATCATGGCGCGGTGGTCTGCGGCACCAGCCTGTTCGACGCTTTCTGCAAGATGGAAACCCTCGAGCATGTCGCCCAGATCCGCCTGGCCGCGTATCAGCTGGGCAGCTGGAACACCCTCGAGGAAGATCAGGAGCGTCTGCTGCGCCGGGCTCGCGAACGCTATCTGCAGAACGCTGTCTGACGGCTGGCACGGGGCAGCCTGTGCCCCGCGCCCTCAGCGCCGGTCCGACGAACGGCCCTTAAGCTCCCTGCTCCAGCACCTTCGGCACCTCGATGCCCAGCGCTGTGGCCAGATCGTGCTGGTGCTCCTGCTCCTGGGTAATGATCTGCCGCAGCTGCTCCGCCAGAGCATAATGGCCCAGCGCTTCGGCCTGGCGCACCCGCTGGCGATAGTTCTTAATCGTGACCGTTTCGTTGTCCAGGTCGAACCGAAGCATCTCTTCGGCTTTCTCTGACAACTTCACCGCCTTCGGTGTTGCGGTCGGCATCCCGCCCAGGTAATCGATCTGATCGGCAATGATCAGCGCATGCTGCAGTTCTTCGGCCGCGTGCTTCTGCAACTCGGCCGCAATGCTCATCCACTGCGCCCCCTTGAGCACGTTGCTGTACACGGTGTAGGCGATGATGGCCTGATATTCGCGCGCCAAATCCTCGTTAAGGGCGTCGACGAGTTCCTTGACTGCCTTTTTCAGCTGCTGTGCATTCTGGTCCGCCATGCTTTCTCCTTCAATTTGTAGGATGACGCCGGTTCAGATGACGCAACCCGGGCTGCGCGTTGTTCCGGAAGCGCCATCATAAGCCGGGAGTGAGAATTCCAGCTACCGCGGCTCAGTCAATCCACCCGCCCCGACGCGCGCCTGGCGGCAGATCGCGTTCAGCTCGCTCACCGGCTCCGGCTGGAACGGCGGATACTGCAGGTGGCGCGAGTTCATAAACAGGTTGGGGAAGGGTCCGCCGCCGGGCAACCCGGCATGGGGATCCAGCGCGTAGGCGGGATTGCTTTCCACCTTCGCCAGCGACGCGAAGCGGAAGCCTTCTTTGTGCAGCAGTTGCAGGAGGTCGGGCAGCATGAGGGCGGTGAAGTCGGTGGCGTGGAGCAGCATCACGTTGGGGATCTCGTGGCCGAAGGCGATCTGCTCCTCCTGCCGCCCCAGCTGAATGAACTCCGCCGCATTTTTGAGGTAGCTCTGCTTCAGCCATGCAATGCCGGCCGCATCGCCCCTGGCCAGGCAGCGGTTGTACGGATCGCTCCAGTCGTCATCCTGGCTGGTGAGCGTTCCTTCGGCGATGCGATACCCGTGCTCGCGCAGCCAGGCTCGAACGTTGTCCCGCTTGGCCAGGGTGTCGCCCTCCTCCAGATACGGATAGCGGAACCAGTGCCAGTCGCGCCCGACCGCATATTGGCGCAGCGCCCGCTCGTCCAGAGCGATCTCATGCTCGAAGGCCGCGGCGGTCACGTCATTGAGCGACGGGTGCGACCATGTATGGTTCCCGATATTCATCCCTGCGGCGACCCACACTCGCAGCGCGCCCTGCGTGTCGGGATCGTCATCCAGATCGACCGCGTTGACGAAGCCATAGACGCCGCGCAGGTGTGCTGCCCTGAGCTCGTCGGCGAGGCGGGTGAGTATCTGGATGCGTGTGACGCCCTCCGGCAGGCCTCCGGCTGCGGGCAGATCGTCAAAGGTGAGCGCGACGGTCGGATGCCGCCGCAGGTGAGGGCGAGGATTGCGAACGTGGGGCAGAGGCGCGGCCACGGCGGCTGCTGCCGGAATGAGAAAACAAGTCAGAAGCAAAGAAAGCAGATTGCGGCACATCACAGAGAGATTTTCTCACCGGTCTGCGCCGCTCTGCCCCGGCCACGGCCAGCGGCGGATTCGTCTCATCGCCGCAGCGCCTACTCCACGCGGAGGGCCGTCATGGGTTCGACGCTGGCGGCACGCTGCGCGGGAATGACCGCAGCCAGGAATGCGGCCACGGCCAGGATGGCGGTAGCCCCGATGAGGATGGCGGGATCCCACGGGTGCACGTTGTAGAGGAGGCTGGCCATGAAGCGGCTGCCAAAGATGGCGGCGGGCATCCCAATGGCCAGGCCGATGGCTGCCTGCAGAAAGGCGCTGCGGAGCACCATCTGCACAATGCCTTTGCGATCGGCGCCGAGGGCCATGCGAATGCCGATCTCGCTGGTCCGTTGCGCTACGGAGTAAGCGGTGACGCCGTAGAGGCCGATGGCGGCGAGCGTGAGGGCAAGGAAACCGAAGACGGAGGTGAGCTGGACGAGGATCTCCTGCTCAAGAAACTCGTCTTTGACCTGCTCGGAGAAGCTCTCGAAGTTGAGCAGAGCCAGGTTGGGATTGATCTGGCTGAGCGTCCGGCGCACCTGGGCTTCGAGGCCGGGGACGAAGCCGGCGGTCTGGATTTCAACGGCGCTCATCTCGAGATGCGAGACATCTTCAAACATCTTTTCGGAGGCGTCGTTGTACTTTTCCCACTGTTCGGCAGGCAGGAAGAACATGGGACGGATGCGGCTCATGGGGTCCCAGTACTGGGTGTCTTCGGTGATGCCGACGATGGTGAAGTTGCCGGAGTATTTCTGGTCCAGATCGCCGAAGTGGTGGCCGATGGCATCGCCGTTTTTGAAGAAGTGTTTGGCAAAGGCCTGGTTGACGACGGCCACCGCCTGGGTGGCGCGGGTGTCCTGCTCGGTGATGCCGCGGCCGGCGATGATTTTCGTGCCCAGATTGTCAAAGTAGCCGGCGCTGACGCGATCCCAGGAGGAGCTGTTGAAGTTACTGCCGGGCGGTGGCGGAGCCTGGCCTTCGATATAGACGCCATTGCCCCAGTTGTCGCCTTCCATGGGGCTGTAGAGGGAGTAGCTGACGGCCTTGATGCCGGGGATGGCGGCCAGCATGTCGTGGAGCTGGCGGAAGAAGACGTCAGACTGATCCGCCTTGTAGCCGGCCATGGCCGGATCGATGTGCAGAACATAGCGGTTGCCGGTCTCGAAGCCGAAGTGCTGGTTGTGGAGGTTGGTCAGGCTGCGGATGAGGAGTCCGGCGGCGCAAAGTAAGGCGAGGGAGACGGCGGCCTGGAGGACGACAAGGATCTTCTGGGTCCAGAGACCGCTGGATTTCGTGGAGCGGTTGGCGCCGCGGAGCGCTTCGATCGGATTGGCATGGGCGGTCATCCACGCCGGGGCGACGCCGAAGAGGATGCCGGTGACGAGGGAAACGGCAAAGGCAAATCCGAGCACGGGCAGCGAGGGCGAGGCGTTGATGGGGATGTAAGTCTTGCCGGAGACCATGTGGATGAGCAGGCGCGCGCCTCCGTAGGCCACGGCGAGCCCGGCGAGACCACCGAGGGCGGCGAGGACGACGCTTTCCGTGAGAGCCTGGCGGACGAGGCGGCTGCGCGGCGCGCCGAGGGCGGAACGGACGGAGGTCTGGGCCCTGCGCGCGGTGGCGCGGACGAGCATGAGGTTGGCAAGATTGGCGCAGGCGATGAGGAGGACGAAAGCGGAGATCCACATGGCGAGGTGGAGGCCGTCTTTGAAGTTGTCCTGCATCTGCTGGACGCCGCCGCCGCCGGGCGCGAGGTGCAGAGTCTGCTTGGGAATCAGGCTGGCGGAGCGCTTCTCGACCTTGCTGATGGGACTGAGGAGGAACTGGCGCAGCTCCACCTGGAGCTGCGCTTCCATCTGTTTGAGATTGGCGCCGGGCTGGACGCGGCCGATGACGTTCAGCCACTGGAGCTCCGGAGCGTCGAGGACATTAAAGCTGCCATTCTGGACCAGAGGTGAGTCGCTGAGAGGCATCCAGAAGGAAGGGGGATCGCTGGTGAGGCGCTCGCCGAAGTAGCCGGGCGGCGCGATGCCGACGATGGTGAAGGCGTTGCCGTTGATGAGGAACGAGGCGCCAACGACGGAAGGATCTTTGCCGTACTTCTGCTGCCAGGTGCGATAGCTCATGACGGCCACGGGCGCGGCGCCCTTTTGGTCGTCGGAGGGCTCAAGAAGCCGTCCGGCCCAGGCGCTCAGTCCAAAGGTCTGAAAAGCATTGCCGGAGACGAATTCTCCGCCCAGCGGTTGAGCGTCGTGATGGCTGCCGGAGCGGCGGACACCGAGGGTGGTGCGGCCGGCCTGAAAGGCGGCCAGACTCGAAAAGCCGGGCGTGTGGTCGCGGAACTCGCGGTACTGCTCGGTGGAGAAGAGCGACCAGTCGTCCTCCATGCCGCCGTTGATGCAGCAGTTCTCGCTGTCCCCGATGCGAATGAGCTGGCTGGGTTTTGTCACCGGCAGCGACTTGAGCAGAACGGCGTTGATGAGCGTGAAGACCGCGGTGGTGGCGCCGATGCCAAGGGCCAGGGTCAGGATGGCCGTGAGGGTGAAGCCAGGCGTTTTGAGGAACTGGCGCAGGGCGTAGCGAATGTCTTCCAGCATTGGGACGGAAGGCCTCCGTAAGGTAGGGATACGGTGCGAGAGGGCAGCCGGTTCCGGCGAAAATGCCGACCGGATCAGGCCCAGGCGTCGACGGTGAGGTAGCGGACAGCGCCCGGAACCACGCCGATCGGGTGGCGTTCGAGGATCAGTCGGGTGGCTTCAACGGATTGCGAGCGGTCAGCGCCGAGGGCGAGGTGGCCGCCATCGTGGAGGAGCAGGTTGGAGCCACGGCCATGACGCTGGTTGCGGGCCATGCCACCTTCCAGATACGCGGCGATGCGCGCAGCGGGGATGTTGGGGCGCCAGTCGAAGCCCATCGCATTCCACAACACCGCGGTCAGGCCGAGATCCCGGGCGGCGTGCAGGACGTCCGGCCGTCGGGCACCGTGCGGCGGACGAAAAAAGCGGACCGGGGCGCCGAGGACGTCTTCCAGAGCCGCATTGCACCCGGCCAGCTCTTCGCGGACGCGCCGAGGGCTCTGGATGGCCAGCCAGGGATGGGTGACGGTATGGTTGCCGATGAGGTGCCCGGCAGCGTGGATTTCACGGACGAGATCAGGGCGCAGACGGACGTGGCGGCCGATGAGGAAGAACGTGGCGCGGAGGCGGTGCTGCGCAAGGAGGTCGAGCAGGCGGCCGGTCCAGGGGTCGTTGGGGCCGTCGTCGTACGTGAGGGCGAATTCGGCGGGATCGTGTCCGGCGACGAGGGTGCGGCCGAAGAGCTGGGACTGCGGAGCCATCGCTGCATAGGTGCAGCCTCCGGCGGCAAGGCCGGCAGCGGCGCCGGTGGTGGCGAGAGCCAGGAGCATGTGGAATCAGTGTAAGCGGGTTTTCTTTGGGGGGATGGAGGTCAGAACACCTCTTCACCCCAGCGGACACGGAGAAACCGACTGGACATTCCTTTCCAGGGAACTCTGTGTTCTCTGTGCGCTCTATGGAGAAAGTCGTGCGGGATTCCGCCGGCGGGTTTTCTTTGCGGGCGTGGCGTGGTATGTTCGACTTTCCTTCGCTCAAGGGATTTCTCGACGATGGCCAAGCTCTTCGAACAACCGCGCTTCATTGCTGTGGAGGGTCCGATCCGGGCCGGCAAGTCCACTCTGGCCGGGGTTCTGGCGGATACGCTGAACGCGCGGCGCATTGTGGAACCGGAAAACAATCCCTTCCTCGACCGCTTTTACCAGGCGCAGCCGGGGATGGGCTTTGCCACGCAGATGTGGTTCCTGATGGAGCGCTACGAGCAGCTGCGCGGCATCGAGGATTTTTCGACGCCGGTGGTGGCGGATTACCTGTTCGAGAAGGACAAGATCTTCGCCTACATCAACCTGAGCGATGCGGAGCTGGAACTGTACAACAGCTACTACCAGATGTTTCGCGCCGAGATGCCGACGCCGGAGCTGGTGATCTATCTGCAGGCCAGCCCGGAGGCGCTGCAGCAGCGGATCCGGCGCAAGGGGGTGCCGGGCGAGCGCGCCATCAGCGACAAGTACATCAAACAGGTGGCGGAGGCGTACGAGCACTTCTTCTTCCACTATTCGGCCAGCGATCTGCTGGTGGTGAACACCAGCGACATCGACTTCGTGCACAACAACCGCGACCTGCAACTGCTGCTCAAGCGGCTGGCGGAGCCGGTGCACGGAACGCAGTATTTTCTGCCGCTGGGGTGAGAAACGGGGCCCAGGAACCGGAGTTTAGAGTTTAGAATTTAGAGTTTAGAGTCTCAGAATCCGGGGCTGTGGCCCCGCTGACACGGCATTGAGAAGCCTGCGAACCATATTGGGTGCTGTGATTGTCGCTCTCCTGGTGGTGGCCGTCTGCCATTCGTCAGGACAAGGCGGTGCGATGACTTCGACCGAGCAAAGCCACGCGATCACGCTGCTGCGGCATGCCTATGCGGCCTTCAACCGCGACGACATCGGCGCGGCGGTGGCGAAAATGGATCCGAATATCGACTGGCGGGAGCCGGCGGAGTTTCCCGGCGGCGGGGCCTACCACGGGCGGGCCGAGGTGGCGGGGTATCTGAGCCACTCACGCGCCGACTGGGTCGAAGGGGCGAGTGAGCCGAAGAAGTTCATCGTGCATGGCGATCGGGTCGTCGTCTTCGTGCATGCGCATTTCCGGGTCAGGGGCGCCTCGAGCTGGAACGATGTCCAGCTGGCGGACGTGTACACGTTTCGCGATGGAGTCCCGGTAGCCATGCGGGCGTTCGCCGATCAGGATATGGCGGTGCGTTGGGCGGAAGCCGAGACGGGCTCGTAAGTCACGAGCCGGCGAGTCGCGCGGGAGGCGATCGCCGGAACCATCGCACCTGCCAGCTCTTTTCTGCCGACTGGAAGAGATACACGGTGAGAATCGCGATCAGCGGCTCCAGCGGGTGCCGGAAGCGGGCATGCACCGTAACGAAGTAGTACGTGAACGGGATCAGCAGAAAGGCCCAGAAGAAGAGCCACGCGGCGGGGACGCGCCGGCGCAGCGCCAGGGCGAGGCCCAGCAGGCCGGCGATGCTGGTGAACTGAAAATTCAGATTGCGGCCGTAGGCATTGATGAAGCCTTTGATGAAACCTCGATCCTGGGCATGCGGCACGCTGCACCAGAAGTAGTAGAGACGGCGCAGGCTGAGATCCAGAAAACGGAGCGGATCGGCGGCGATGACCTTTTTCGCCAGGTTGCCGCGCATCTTCGCGTAGGCAATTTCGCCCATCTGCCGGTAAAGGCGGAGCTGTTGCAGGTCCTGGAAGGGATGGTCGTACTCCATGAGCAGGCCGGTCGCGCCGGGTCCGTTGCCGAGATAGAGCTCGACGCCGAGGTTCGCACGCACCGGGACGAAGTGGTGGAAGACCTCATAATTGCGAACCGTCCACGGCGCCAGGCAGCCAATGAAGATGAGCGCCGCGAGCGTGGCGGCGGCGATCTGCCGGGGCCAGACCTGGCGGCGGGGATATCCGGCCAGAATCCAGAGGCCGCAGGGCGGCAGGAAGAGACAGATGGAGGGATTCGTGAGCGCGATGAGTCCCCACAACAGGCCGAAGAGCGCCCATTCACGGATGCTGGGCGGGCGGGGCTCCGGATCGCGTTCGCCGATGCGGCGCATGCGCAGCGCCAGCACCAGGACCCAGGAGAAAAGCCAGGCGCTGAGAGTCATCTCCCACACCCACTTCACGGCGTATTGCATGGCGGCGGGATAGAGGACCCAGATCCACGCGGACCCGACAGCGACCCTGCGGTTGAAGCAGCGGGCAGCCGTCTCCCAGATAAGCGGGATCATGAGCGCGTTGAGCACGCAGTCGAAGGCGAGGATCATCCACGCGGAGAGCGCGGAGTAGACGCCGAAGAGGCGAAAGTCGCCCGCGAGAATCCAGGGATAGAGGGGCGGAACCCAGGCGGTGGGGCCGGTGTGTCCGCGGAAGGGATCGGCGAAGCCGTAGCCGGTGGCCAGCGCGCGAGCGATGCGGCCCATCTCGTAGCCGAAGGCGAAGTCGTGGTCGTAGGGGCGCATGTGCCAGGTGCGCGCCAGGGTCATATAAGCGATGCGGATGAGCAGCGCAATCCAGAAGAGCAACCAGGGAGCGCGGGAGTGCGGATCGGGCTCGAGCGGCGCTGCTGAGGTTCTGAGGGCGTCCGTCAAAGCTGCCGCACCTCCCGGCCGGATTCATCGAGTTCCTTGTTCATGAGGGCGTCGGGCGTCAGGGCACTGGCGCGGCGCAGGCTGGGGAAGAAACCTGCCCAGAGGCCGGTGATGACCAGCGATCCGATGCCGCCAATGACCACGGCGCGCACCGCGCCCCACCACTGCGCGGTCAGTCCGCTTTCAAACTCGCCCAACTCATTCGATGCACCGACGAAGAGCGAGTTGACGGCGCTGACGCGTCCGCGCATGGCCGGCGGCGTCGCCAGTTGCAGCATGGAGGAGCGGATGACGACGCTGACCATGTCCGACGCGCCCACGACAAAGAGCGCGGCGAGCGAGAGGGGCAGGCTGCGGGAAAGTCCAAAGAGAACGGTGGAGGCTCCGAAGATAGCGACGCAGGTGAGCATTTTGGCGCCGGCGCCGCGGTGGATGGGGCGCACCATGAGCCAGAGCGAGACCACCAGGGCACCGAGAGCCGGAGCCGCGCGCAGCATGCCGAGGCCGCGAGGGCCGGCGTGGAGAATGTCCTGGGCGAAGATGGGCATCAGCGCGACGGCGCCGCCGAGCAGCACCGCGAACAGGTCGAGCGAGATGGAGCCGAGCAGGACCTGGGTCCTGGCCACATAGCGGAAGCCGGCGAGCAGGACGTCTTTGGAGATGGAGCGATGCTCCATGCGGCCCGGCCGGACGTTCAGCGAGAGCACCAGAGCGAGGAACCACAAGATGCACAGGAGCATGAAGGCATAAACCAGGGCGGCTCCATGCAGATGTCCGCGGAGAGGCAGGGTGAAGAGCACGCCGCCGAGAGCCGGACCGACGATGTTGGCCATCTGGAAGATGGCCGAGCCCCAGGTGATGGCATTCACGAAGTGCTCGGTGGGGACGAGGTGAGGGACCAGGGCGGAGCTCGCCGGACCAGAAAAGGCGCGGCCGATGCCGACGAGGAAGAGGACCACGAAGATGGGCCACACCTGGTGGATGCCCATCCAGGCAAAGCGCAGGAGGGCGAGGCTGCAGAAGGCCTGGAGGGCGTAGCAGACGAGGATGACCTGGCGGCGGTCAAAGCGGTCCGCGATGTGACCGGCGGGCAGGATGAACAGCAGGCCGGGAAGAAACAGAACCAGGCCGGTGTAGCCGAGGTCGATGGCTTTGTGGGTGATCTCGTACACCTGCCACGCGACGGCGAGCGCCTGCGCTTCCGCGCCAATAATGACGACGACCCGCGCGAGCTGATAGCGGACAAAGTCGCGGGAGAGGAAGGCGGCAGCAGCCTGGGACATGCCTCTCCAGTTATACCGGCAGCGCGCAACGGGGGCTACCGGAGCAGGCCTGAGGGGCGAGCAGCGCAGGAGACGATACTCTGGAGGGTGGACGATTCCCTGCCCTCGGCCAGCGTGGCCGCCGCCAATCCTGCCGTCGTCGTGCTTGAACCGCATCCTGAACCGCACATGGGGATGCGGCCGGTCGGTGCGGTGGCCGCGGTGTGCCTGTGCGGCGTCTTCGCGTTCCTGAATTTGTACTCCACCCAGCCGCTGCTGCCGATGTTCGCGCATCTGTTCCACGCCAGCGAAGCGATGGTGGGCCTGACGGTGAGCGCGTCAACGCTGGGCGTGGCTCTGGCGGCGCCGTTTTTCGGAGCGCTGACCGAGCGGCTCAGCCGGAAGCGGGTGATCCTGGTGTCGCTGGTGGCGCTGGCATTGCCAACGCTGCTGGCGGCGACGTCGCCGGGGCTGACCACGCTGATCGCATGGCGGTTTGTGCAGGGGCTGGCGCTGCCGGGCGTCTTCGCCACCATCATCACGTATGTGGGGGAGGAGTGGCGGCGGGAGTCCATTGCCCTGGTGATGAGCCTGTACGTGAGCTCGACGGCGATGGGCGGATTCCTGGGACGCTACCTCTCCGGCATCGTGGCCGACTCGCTGAACTGGCGATGGAGCTTTGTGGTGCTGGGGGCGCTGACGCTGGTGGGCGCCGCGCTGATCGCGCGCTGGCTGCCGCCGGAGTCAAAGCGAGTGCATGCGCCGGCGGAGGGTCACTGGCTGCGCGTGACGGCGAGCCACTTCCGCAACACGCGGCTGCTGGCCACGTTCGCGGTGGGCTTCGGGATGCTGTTCACGCTGGTGGCGATGTTCACCTATGTGACGTTCTACCTCTCGGCGGCGCCCTTTCACCTGTCGACAGTGGGGCTGAGCAGCCTGTTTGCGATTTACCTGCTGGGCCTGGCGGTGACGCCCGCCGGCGGCTACCTCATCACGCGGATCGGGATGCGGCGCGGGATTCTGCTGGCCATTGCTCTGAGCATGACCGGGGCAGCGATCACGCTGAGCCATTCGCTGTGGGTAGTGATTCTGCCGGGACTGGGGCTGGTGTGTACCGGGGTCTTCATTGCGCAATCCACGGCGGCCAGCTATCTGCGGGTTGCGGCGCCGGCCGGGGGGCGCGTCAGTGCTGCCGGGCTGTATCTCTCCTGCTACTACATCGGCGGGACGGCGGGCGGCGTGGTTCCCGGATGGGTATGGCGCCTGGGACACTGGCCGGCCTGCGTGGCGCTGACTGAAGCGGTGCTGGCCGTGATGATGCTGGTGGCGCTGGCCGGCTGGAAAAACAAGAACTGGAGCACCCAATAGGGACTGGCCGTCCAGGCTAACCGCTTCGCGTTCGAACCCAGGCTTTTGGCGACTACTCCTGAACGACCGCCTTGACCAGGTTCCGGGGCGCATCGACGTTCACGCCGCGCTGGGTGGCGATGAAATACGCAAGCAGTTGCAGCGGGATCACTTCCAGCATGGGCAGCAGAAACTCGTCGACCGCGGGAACGGCGATGGAGTAGCGGCTGAGCGACGCAGGCTCCTCATCGCCTTCGATGTGGATGGAAACGATCTCCGCGCCCTGGGTATGCATGTCGCGCATCAGCGAGAGGGTTCTCTCATAGCGCAGCGTTGAATCGGGGTCGTTGCGGTCCCGCGTGGCCAGCATCACCAGCGGGGCTTCGGGAGTGACGAGCGCGTTGGGGCCGTGCTTGAGCTCGCCGGCCGGCAGGCCTTCGGCCTGAACGTAGGCCGACTCCTTGAGCTTGAGAGCGCCTTCCCGGGCGATGGAGTAATGAATGGCGCGGCCGAGGTAAAGGAAGGTCCGCGCATCGCGCAGGCGGGTGGCGATGGATTCAATCTTCGATTCCCAGCCCGGCAGGTTCGACCTGATCAGGTCGGGCAGGCTCTCCATTTGTTCGCAGTGAGCAGAAACCGTCTGCGCGGTCATGCGCCCGCCCAGGCGCGCGAGGAATAGGGTAAGGACGTAGAGAACGCTGAGCTGAGTGGTGAAGCTCTTGGTGGCGGGAACGGCGAATTCCCTGCCCGCCAGCGTAGGCAGCGAGGCATCGGCTTCGCGCGCCATGGAGGAGTCGGCGTTGTTGGTGATGGCCACGGTTTTCAGGCCGCGGGCTTTGGCTTCGCGCAACGCGGCGAGCGTGTCGGCGGTCTCACCGGACTGGGAGATGACAATGACGCCGGGATCGTGCAGCGTGTGCGTGGAGCGGTACATGTACTCGCTGGAGTACTCGACGTCCACGGCGAGGCCGGCGTAGTCCTCGAGCATGATTTCGCCGGCCAGACCGGCGTGGCGGCTGGATCCGCTGGCGGCGATGACGATGCGCTGACGGCCACGGAGGGCTTCGGCGACGGAGGAGAAAGGTGCGGGGTCCAGAGAGCCCGCCGGTGCATAACGGGCCATGGTTGCGGCAAGCGCCTCAGGCTGCTCGTAGATCTCGCGCAGCATCGCGTGCGGAAACGTGCGGGTGGACATAGACACCTTCGATCTTAGCGGAAGAGCGGCATCGACATCCTTCGCCGGAAACAGCCCACCAGGATCGATACGGTGCTTAAGCCTTGCGCCAGCGCAGGATCGGCTTACGGGCGGCGGTGGTTTCGTCGAGGCGCGAGACGCGGGTAGAGTGGGGCGCGTCCAGTACGATCTGCGGATTCTCGTCCACTTCACGGGCGATCTGGCGCATAGCGTCGATAAAGAGGTCCAGTTCCTCGCGCGACTCGCTTTCGGTGGGCTCGATCATCAGCGCGCCGTGCACGATGAGCGGGAACGAAACCGTGTACGGATGAAAACCGTAGTCGATGAGGCGCTTGGCGATGTCGCCGGTCCTGACGCCGTTCTTCGTCTGCCGGCGGTCGCTGAAGACCACCTCGTGCATCGATGGCGTGGTGTAGGGCAGGTCGTAGAGGTCCTGCAGCTGGTGGCGGATGTAGTTCGCGTTCAACACCGCGTCTTCGGTGGTTTGGCGCAGGCCGTCGGGCCCGTTGGCAAGGATGTAGGCCAGAGCGCGGACGAACATGCCGAAGTTGCCGTAGAAGGCGCGCACGCGGCCGACGGACTGCGGACGGTTGTAGTTCAGATGGAAACGGCCGTCCCGGTCCTGCTCCATGACAGGCACGGGCAGGAAGGGTTCGAGGTGATGCTTGCACGCGACCGGGCCAGATCCGGGACCGCCTCCGCCATGCGGCGTGGAAAAGGTCTTGTGCAGGTTCAGGTGCATTACGTCCACGCCGAAATCGCCGGGGCGCGTCTTGCCGCACAGAGCGTTCATGTTGGCGCCGTCCATGTAGAGAAGCGCCCCTTTGGCGTGGAGGATATCGGCGATGCGGTGAATCTCGTTTTCAAAGACGCCGATGGTGGAGGGGTTGGTCAGCATCAGCGCCGCGGTATCTTCGGTGACGGCCCTGGCCAGCGCTTCGACATCGATGCCGCCGTTGGGATTGGACTTGAAATTGACGACCTCGTAGCCGCACATCGCCGCAGTGGCGGGATTGGTGCCGTGGGCCGAGTCGGGGATGATGACGTGGCGGCGGGGATGGCCTTTCGACTGGTGCCAGGCGCGCGCCAGCAGGATGCCGGTGAATTCGCCGTGGGCGCCGGCTGCGGGCTGCAGGGTGATCGCGTCCATGCCCGTGATTTCAAGCAGGCACCGGCGCAGCAGAGCCATGATGGCCAGCGAGCCCTGGGAGAGCTCCTCGGGCTGGTACGGGTGCGCTTCGGCGATGCCTTCGATCCGGGAGACGAACTCGTTGACCCGGGGGTTGTACTTCATCGTGCAGCTGCCCAGCGGATACATGCCGAGGTCGATGGCGTAGTTCCAGGTAGAGAGGCGCGTGAAGTGGCGGATGATCTCAATCTCGGAAAGCTCGGGGAGCTCCGCATCTTCAGTGCGAGCCGCTTCGCCCAGAAGGAACGCGGGATCGACGTCGGGCACATCGAGCGGCGCCAGACGATAGGCCTTCTTGCCCGGCGCCGATTTCTCGAAGCTGAGGCCCTCGTTCTGCGTGAGGTGCGTGGTGACTTTACGCGGCGTGCCGGTAAATTTCTCTTCAGTCTGGGTCGCCATTTGAATTCCTTATCGCGCTATCGCCGCGGCGGGCGCCTGGGCCAGCACCTGGGCGGCCTGGTCGATTTGTTCGCGGGTGGTGAGTTCCGTCGCGCACCACAAAGTTGCGTTGCCGAGTTCCGGATACCAGCGGTTCAGCGCCACGCCGCCGATGATCCTGTTTTCGAGCAGGCGGGCATGGAGCTGATCCGGGGCCTCGTCGGTCTGCAGGACAAACTCATTGAACCGCGGTGAGCGGGCGAAGAGCAGAGTCCCCTGGGCGCCGAGGGTTTTGGCCGCGTAGTTTGCTTTGGCCAGATTGTGCAGCGCCAGCTCGCGGATGCCCTGCTTGCCATAGATGGTCATGAAGACGGTGGCCATGAGCGCCACGAGCGCCTGGTTGGTGCAGATGTTGGAGGTCGCCTTTTCACGGCGGATGTGCTGTTCGCGGGTGGAGAGGGTCAGCACGAAGCCGCGGCGTCCCTGCTTATCCTTCGTCTCGCCGACGAGGCGCCCGGGCATCTGGCGAACATACTTCTCCTTCGCCGCGATCACGCCGCAGAAGGGACCGCCGTAACTGGCGGCGACGCCAAAGGACTGCGCTTCCATGATGACGATGTCGGCTTCGACCGGGGGGCGGACGATGCCCAGCGAAGCAGCCTCGGCAATGGCTACAATCAGCAGCGCGCCTCTCTTCTGCACCATCTGCGCGATGGCCGGAATGTCTTCAATCACGCCGAAATAGTTCGGCGACTGCACGAGTACGCAGGCGGTCTCGCCGGTGATCGCCTGGTCGAGAGCGGCAAGGTCGAGGCGTCCGTCGTCGGTATAGCCGATTTCCTGGGTGGTGTGGCCCGAGGCAGCCTCGCGATGCTGCGCGTAGGTGCGCATCACCTCGCGATACTCGGGATGCACGGTGCGGGCGACGAGCACGCCGTCCCGGCCGGTGACGCGCATGGCCATCATGGCGGATTCCGGACAGGCCGTGGAGCCGTCATACATCGACGCATTGGCGATGTCCATGCCCGTCAGCTCGCAGATCATCGTCTGGAACTCGAAGATGGCCTGCAGGGTACCCTGGGTGATCTCCGCCTGGTACGGCGTGTAGGAAGTAAGGAACTCCCCACGCTGCACAATGGCGTCAATGAGCACGGGCCGGTAGTGCCGGTAAACGCCCGCGCCGAGGAAGCTGGCGTACCCGTTGGCATTCTGCGCGGCGGCGGCTTTGAAGTGGTCGACAATTTCGGATTCGCCCATCTGGCGCGGGATGTCCAGATCGCGCGTCAGGCGGTATTCCTCCGGAATGATGGCAAAGAGGTCGTCAATGGACGACGCGCCGATGGCGTGCAGCATCGCCGCACGCTCAGCGTCGGATTTAGGCAGGTAGCGCATAGGAATCTTCAGGGTATCAAGAGCCGAATTCTTTCACCACAGGAGCAGAACACGCAGGTAATACTGCGGCCCCGGACGGAATCCCGCATCCAATGGCAGCAGCCGGCGGTCCCGGCGGGGCAATGACGCTGTAAAGCATTCTATTGACGCGCCCTGGGGAAAAGTGGCAGCATCGGCTCGGACGCTTGAGGAACGGCATGATCCAGGTCATCACGGTAGAGCGGGAATATGGCAGCCAGGGCGCGGACTTTGCGCACCATCTGGCCGAACGCCTTGGCTGGAAGCTGATTGACAGCTGCCTGATCGAGGACGTGGCGCGTAAGGCGGATGTTGCGCCCACCCTCGTAAAGCGCTTCGACGAACGCGTCGATCCCTGGTACCACCGGTTTGGCAAGGCAATCTGGGTGGGGTCGCTGGAGCGCCTGCCTGGCGATCCCGACGTCTTTGACAGCGAGCGGATGGTGGAATTTATCCGCACGTACTTTCAGGAGCAGGCGGCGAAGGGCGGCTGCGTGGTGCTGGGACGCGGCGCCGCCTCCGTGCTGGCCCGGGCAGCCGGCGCGTTCCACATCTTTGTCTACGCATCCCTGCCCAGGAAGATTCAGTACATGCAGCAGAAGTTCCCCGAACACGCCAAAGAAGCGGAGAGCCAGATGATCGCCATCGACAAGCGCCGGGCTGAATATATCCGCCGCTTTCACCAGCGCGAGTGGGACGACCGCCGGCTCTACCACCTCATGATTAATTCATGCATGGGGATGCAGGCTATGGTGGACACGGCCATCACCGCTGCGGGGCTGCGCTCGCAGGTTCCGGAAGGCACGGCGCAGACCGCGGCGAGTTAGCTGCGGCGCATCGGCGGCTTTTCCGCGCGATCCCATACCATGGCATCGAAGCGGTGCGTTCCGCGAAAGCCCAGCCACTCATACAGGGAGACGGCATTCTCATTGGAGGCCGTGACGGTGAGGGTGAGCAGACTGAATTTTCGTCGGGCCAGGACCCCGGCGCACTCCTTCATCAGTAGCTGACCCAGGCCGCGCCCGCGAAACTCCGGCGCAACACAGATCTGGGTCACGTGGCCAACGTCTTCCCGCACGCGCGAGCAGAGCAGCAGGGCGGTCAGCTCCGCGCTACCCGCCTGCACCACGGCGCGGGAGGACTCGGTGTCAAAGTACCCGCATCCCGGGAAGCGCACGATGTTGTGCAGAAAGCGCTGCGAGCCGGAGGCCGTTCGGTACTGCTCGTTGATGTGGCTGTCGAGGTGGTCGTGATAGGCCAGCGCGATCAGGCGCGCCGCAGGGCTCAGGTCGGCTTCGGCCCAGCGCCGCATCTGCAGCCCCTGGCCGGGCAATTGGGCGGCCAGCGAGGCGGTGCCGTCCAACGGCGGGGCGGCGTCGCCCTGCAGGGGACATTCCATGAAGATGCGGTCGTAAACGTGAAATCCCGCCTCTTCAAAGACGCGCTGGTGCGCTCCGTGGGTATGGAGCAGGAGCTGCGACTCGATGCGGGTGATGCCGGGGGTGTTCTGCAGCATCTCCAGAAGGCGGGCCAGCAGCTCATTGCGCACTTCGCCGGCCGATTCGCGCGTCTCCAGAGCGAAGACATCGCCAATGACGGCCTTATGACCCTCATAGACGCAGAACACGTAGCCGATGACACGGCCGTTCTCCACGGCGACGTATCCGGGAAGAACCCGGGAATCCAGATACTGGAGAAGAAGGTCGGCGGAGCCCCGATAGTCCCAGTGCAGCCGCTCACTCCAGACACGGCTCTCGTCCTCCAGCAGCGGGCGCAGGCTGCCGGCCGAGAAGTGGCGCAGATCCAACAGCTCGAACTGAAGCGCAGAACTCATGAATCCAGGCCTGCCCCGACCCGTGCTGACGGGTCCCGGGAGATCACCCCCGGCAAGAATGCGGAAAACCGATCACCGGCTGCGAACTGCTGTTCCTGACTGTCTGGCCTGAACGTCATACACGACCAGGTTTTGCGCAGGGTAAGTAAAGAGGGGCTGGTAATCCCTTCCCTGCAGTTTTTGGCGAAGCTCCGGAATGAAAGACTCCGGAACTACCAGCAGATGCTGCTGGTCCGGAACGCCATCGTGCATGATGCCGCCGACGAACTGCGGAACTCTCTCCGGGATGCGCGGATCGAGCAACTCGAACTCCAGCCGGACACCCGGTTTCCAGCTGGCCATCATAGCGTCGAAATCCGCCGCATTCAGGACCGGCTGGCCATTCACTGCCACAACGTCGTCGCCGATCAGGCTGCGCAAGCCCATTTCTTCGGCCGACGATCCTTCCTTCACATCTTCCAGCACCACTCCGTGCGGCCCACGATCGCTCGCCGGGGGGTTGCTGACGCTGATGCCAATATCGTAATTCACCGCCCGCTGGTTCCGATAGAACGAGATCCCGTACTGGACATCCCGGCGCGCGCGCCACACCGCTATGATTCCCGGGGGCGGGCTGATCTTGTTCAGGATCTGGGTCAGCGGCCGGGCCGAATAGGTCATGTCCATCAGGTTGATGTTGCGCTTGGTATCCGGTACAGGACCAACACCGAAGACGGGTCCCACGCCGAAAATGTAGAGCAGCAGAATAATCATCGGCGTCATGGTGGCAATGCGCAGGCGGTGCAGTCCGAAGCGCGCCACGGTGATCAGGATGAAGACCATTACGGCCACGCCCACCATACTGGCTGCCACGATCGCCTTCCCGGGAGGAATCGCTTCCGGATCGTGAAGGTGCAGGGGCATGAGCAGGACAAACATCGACAGGATGCCCGTGGAGATGGCATGGAGCAGGAGAATCCAGGTCTTGAGTCCCCGCTTCCGGATGCGATTGAGGTAGTCGCCGGCCAGAATGGTCAGCGGCGGCAGGGCGGGCAGCACATAGCCGGGCAGCTTGGATTCGGAGAAGGAGAAGAAGACGATGGGCACCAGGG
Organism: Acidobacteriaceae bacterium; assembly: GCA_036267395.1. Classification (GTDB taxonomy): domain Bacteria; phylum Acidobacteriota; class Terriglobia; order Terriglobales; family Acidobacteriaceae; genus Palsa-343. Next base: position 56,322 of record DATAWD010000039.1, read on the forward strand.
CCCACAGCACCAGGAACTCCGGAAAGGCATCCCCCGCGCGGCCATGGCCGATGTAATGGAATTTCGATCGTCGCGCTTTCCACTCATTGATGGAGCCGCCAATCGCATCCGCAAATGCCGTGACCGCAATGACTGCCCAGGGAGTAAGCCCCAGCAGGACGACCGGCACGTAGTACCAGAACGGATGATAGTGTTCGAAGCGATTGGTGGCGAAACGCTCGAGGTTGTGCTGGAGAAAGAAGATCTTCAGAAATGTTGGATTACGCCGCTGTACCGCGATGAACCACGGCAAAACCATGGCGAAGTACAAAATGATGCCCGGCCACCACAGGCTTCGTCGAAACAGGGACCACTCTCGGCGCAGACCGGCAAAAATTCCCAGGATCACCAGGGCCATGAATGGCGCTACCGGCCCTTTGGCGAGGGTGGCCGCGCCGACAAAGAAGTAAATGTCGAAGAGCCAGAACTTACTGTTGGTCTCGTACCACGCATACCAGCCCAGCATGCCGATGCAGAAGGGTGCCGCCAGCTGCATATCGGTCGAGGCGCCGCGGGCGAAACTCAGGATGCCCGCGCAGGAGGCCGTGAGGAGAGCGGCATCGAGCTGGCCACCGTTGCGGAAGCGCCGGATGTGCAGATAAATGAGGACCACCAGCATGAAGGCGAAGCTGGCCGAAGGCAGGCGAGCCGACCAGTCGTGCACGCCGAACTCGCGGAAGGCGAACATCGCGCGCCAGTAGTAAAGGGCCGGCTTCTCCAGCCAGGGATGTCCCCACAGCACCGGCGTGATGTAATCCTTGCGCGCCAGCATCTCGCGAGCCACCTGGGCATAGCGCGGCTCGTCGGCGCCTACCAGGCCGATGCCGTCGCCGCCGAAGATCGGGACGAGTCCGTAGAAGAGGAAGAAGGCGGTCAGGCAAAAGAGGGTGGCCGCTTCGGCGATCTCCGTCGTGGCAGGAAAGCGCAGGCGTACCTGGGCCAGCAGGCCCGGCAGTCCGGGCTGGGCTTCGCCGGCGTTGCGTTTACTGAATTTCAATCGCTTCGGAGTCTCGGCCACGGTTCCGAGTCAGGCTAACAGATTCCCGTTGGGTTCCATTGCATTCGATGCAGGGCCGGAAACCACGGTGGTCAACTCCCGCCGCATGGTGTCCAGAATCCGCTCGGTCGCCACGGCCAGGGGACCGTCCAGGGTGCAGCCGCCGGCATGTCGATGGCCGCCGCCGCCAAAGCCTGCGGCGATCCGCGCCACGTCCAGATGACCTTTGCTGCGCAGCGAAAGGCGTTCCCGCCCGTCCGGCAGTTCCCGCAGCAGGACCGCTCCTTCTACTCCGGCAATGCCGATGGCGTAGTTCACAATCCCCTCGCAGTCTTCTTCTGCGGCTCCGGCGCGCACCATATCGGCGTGGGTCACCCACAGCCACGCCAGACGGCCTTCGCGGTGCAGGTTGGAGAGCGCGGCGCCCAGCAGGAACATCTTGGAGAGCGGGTTGGAAAAGTAAACCTCCCGCGCGATCCGCGCCGGATCCGCGCCGCAGCCGACCAGGGTGCGCGCCAACTCGAACGCGTGCGCATCGGTGCCCTCGTAGCAGAAGGAACCGGTGTCAGTCAGCAGGGCCGCATACAGGCAGGCCGCCATGGCCGGCGACACCTGGGTGCCGGCGGCCCGGGCCAGCTTGTAGACCATTTCGGCGACCGCGCAGGCTTCGTTTTCGATCCAGTTCACGTCGGCGAAGGGCCGGCCTGTGGCGTGGTGGTCGATGTTGACCAGCAGCCGCCCCTCCAGCCCGGCCAGGCGCGAGCGCTGCAGGCCATCGCACTCCAGCAGGATCACGGCGTCGTAGTCGCCGTCCACCCGTTGGCTGTGGCGGATCGTCTCGGCGCCGGGCAGCCAACGATAAATCCGCGGCACCGGATCGGCCGAAAACAGATCCCCCTGTTTGCCCAGCTGCGCCAGCATCATTCCGCATGCCAGCATTGAACCCACGGCGTCGCCGTCGGGCCGGGCATGCGAACAAAGGGCGAATCGCCGCCCCTTCCCGAGGACGTCAAGCACCGCGGACAGGCCTTCGCGGTGCGGAACCGCCCCAGCGCCCTGGGTGCTTCGCCCCACCGGAATGTCGTGTCCTGCTGCCATGCGCGATCCCAAATTCTCAGCCTGCCCGTCTCTCAGCCCGCCTGGTGCCGGTCGGCAGCCGCCTGCCTCTTGCGGGTGCGCCCCAGCAGCTCGTCGATGCGCGCCTTCATCTTCTCGGAGCGGTCGATATGAAAGGTGAGCTCCGGCACAAAACGCACGCCCATCCGCTCCAGCAGCTCATGCCGGATGAATCCCCGGGCGGCCATCAGACCGTCCAGCGTATCGGCCTCTTCTTTGGCGCCGCCATCGACCGCCACATAAATCAGGGCCGACTTCCCTCCCGGATTCAGCACCACCTGGCTGACATACGCGAAGCTGATCCGCGGATCGGAGAGTTCTCCCTCGATCATCGCCCCGATCTCGTCGCGCAGCGTCTCAGCCACGCGCTCCTGATGGTACTTTCGTCCCCGTTGCTCCGGCATACCCAACTCCTCCCACGGGTCTGTTCAGTGGGATTACAAACCAGGAATAAACGCTTGAGAATATCAGACCGGGAGGGGCTGTTTCTCACCGAATCCTGCTTCGGAAAAAGAATCCCGCTTCTTCGCATTGTTTCGGCACGGAAAGCCAATTCCGGAGAAACAGCCTGCTACGAGGAGAAGCGATGAAGAAGCAATACGATTTCAACAAGGCAAACGCGGAAGAATCGCTCCCTCGCAGCCGATTTCTCGTGGAAAGATCCGCATTACGATCCGTCTTGACGAAGATTTGCTGGATCACTTCCTCAAGCTGGCGGACGCCTCGGGCGGCAAGGCGGGCTATCAGACTCTGATCAACGATGCGCTTCGCCGAGTCGTCGAAGGCACCGCGCCAAAATTCGAGGACACGCTGCGCCGCATCGTTCGGGAAGAGTTGCGAGCGACTGGCTGATCGGCGGGGTCCGGCTCTTCGGCTCGTTCTACAACACCCGTAGCACCAGCACCGTCTCGTCGTCGAAGCGGTCGCGCTTGCCCTGGAAGCGGGTCACCTCGGTGAGGACGTTCTCGGCGAGCTTCGACGCTGACTTCTGACGATTTTTGCGCACGCAGGCGATCAGGCGATCGTTCCCGAACATCTCCCCGGCGGCGTTCAGCGCATCGACGATGCCGTCGCTGAAGAACACCACCGAATCCCCCGGCTGGGTGGCAATGCTGAACTCCTCCCAGGTGGCATTGGGGAACATGCCCAGAGGGAAACCCTCGGCGCGGATGGTGTCGACCTCATCGCCATGGCAAAAGAGCGGCTGCACCGACCCTCCGTTGGCGATTTGCAGGGTGAGGTTCTCGTCGTTCCACAGGCCGTAGAGCATGGTTACGTACTGGGAGTCGAGTTTGCGCTCCTGCAGCGCATCGTTGAGCATTCGCAGCATCTCTGAGGGCGAAGGATGCTGCGCGGCTGCCGATCGCATGATGCCGCTCACCAGGGCCGCATAAAGCGCCGCAGGAGCCGCTTTGCCGCTCACGTCGCCCAGGGCAATGGCGCTGCGGTTCGGGTCGTAGGGAAGGAAATCGTAGAGGTCGCCACCGATGGTGCGCGCGGGCAGAAAGCGCGCCGCGAACTCGGCCCGCTTGTGCCGGGGTTTGGCCGGAGGCAGCAGACGCAGCTGGACCTCCCGCGCCATGGCCAGATCCCGCTCCAGCCGCTGCTCCTGCTGGGCGACGCGCTGATAGAGCTGCGCGTTTTCAAGCGCGATCGCGATCTGCGCCGCCAGCGTGGTCATCGACCGCTCATGCTCTTCGTTGAAGAAATGCGTACGGGAATGCTCGATGTCCAGGGCGCCGATCGCCCGCCCTTTGTAGACCAGGGGCACGATCATCTCGGAACGCGTATCGGGATTCACCATCCGGTAGCGCGAGTCTTTCCGAACATCCCCCACCAGGATGGCGCGTCTTTCTTCAATGGCCGCGCCCACCAGGCCCTCCCCCGGCGGAATCGGCTCACCCTTCACCCCGCTGGTCTCCTTCGCCGTCGCCACCGGGGCCCCCGCCGCCAGGCTTTCGGGTCCCGCCGTCGGAGACGAGTCCCAGATGCCGCGCCGCTCCTCGCGTGGCTTTCCCTCGTGCCGCGGAGGCAGGCGAATGGCCAGACGGCTCTCGATGGTCTTGTCCGCCTCGTTCACCAGCCACACCGAGAGCATCTGGTAGTCAATGATGCGGCGGATGAGCTGCGCCACGCGCTGCAGCAGCTCATTGGGATCGAGGATGGAGGTGATCTCGCGGCTGATCTCGTTCAGCACCTGCAGCGTCTGCGCCTGGCGCGAGACGCGCGTATACAGCCGCGCGTTCTCAATGGCTCCGGCGATGCGCGAGGCGGTCAGCGTGAGCAGGTGCAGATGCTCGGGCTTGAAGTAGTTCAGCTGCTCGGACTGAATATCGATGACGCCGATGACGCGATTCCTGGTGATCAGCGGGACGGCCAGCTCCGACCGGACCTCCGGATTGGCGTCGATATAGTTGGGGGTCTTGCGGACGTCGTTGATCAGCATGGCCTGCCGGGTCTGCGCCACGTGGCCCACAATTCCCTGCCCCATCTGGATGCGCAACCGCTCCGTCTCCGGACGGTGGCCGATCTGGAAGCGCATGCGCAGATCGTGGGTGCGGTCGTTGAGCAACAGGATAGCGAAAATCCTGTAATCGATGACCGCCCGCACCAGCGAGGCGGTGCGCTCCAGCAGCGTGCGCAGATCGAGCGTGGTGTTGAGCGTGTCGGCCAGGCGAACCAGGAACTCCGTCTGCAGCGGATCCACCTGGACCTGGGCAGGCCGAGGCGCCCCCGCGCCGGAAACGGGCCGGTAGTCCCCTTCCCATTCATGCTCTGCGCGCTGGGCCTGCCCGGCCTCGGCGGTGGGGTTCTGCTGGGGTTTCTCGCTCACAACTCTCCTGGGTGCGCACGGCTCCACGCGCCCGAACGAATGCCATCATACGGTGTTTTGCCGGGTCACGGGTCGCGCCGCCAGCGCGCTCCGGATCCTGTAGGTTACGCGCTCAGTTCGCGAAGAATGGCCACGCCGGCGCTGGCGCCAATGCGGTTAGCCCCGGCTTCCAGCATCCGCCGCGCGTCGGCCAGGGTGCGAATGCCGCCCGAGGCCTTCACGCCACACCGCCCGCCCGCAACCCCGCGCAGCATGGCCACGTCTTCTGCCGTGGCGCCCGCGGTGGAGAAGCCGGTGCTGGTCTTCAGGAAATCTGCGCCGGCCGCAATGGCCAGCTCGGACGCGCGCAGCTTTTCCTCCACGCTGAGCAGGCAGGTTTCGAGGATCACCTTCACGATCGCGCCGGCCTCATGAGCCACCTGCACCACGCCACGCATCTCCTGCTGCAGGGCGTGATTCTCGCCCGACTTCAACAGCCCGATGTTGATGACCATGTCCACATCGTGGGCGCCGAGTTTCACCAGCTCGGCCGCTTCTTCGCGCTTGGTGCAGCCCAGAGACGCGCCCAGGGGAAAGCCGACCACCACGCCCACCGGAATGCCGCTGCCGGCCAGCTCCGAGTAAGCCAGCGCCGTCCACGTGGGATTCACCATGGCCGAGGCAAAGCCGTGCTGCGCAGCTTCCTGGCAGATCCGTACCACCTGGTCTGCGGTCGCGTCCGGCTTCAGCAGGGTGTGATCGATGACCGCAGCCAGGGCTCGCCGCGAGGCCAGCGCCTGCCGCGCGAAGGTCTCCGCGTCAAACCCGGAAACTTCCAGTTCTTCGTCTTCCTGATCGAGGAGGTGTATTTCAGTGCTCATGGGGCCAGGACTCCTTTCAGCCCGCCGATGGTTCCGGATTTCCGGGACGGCTCGATAGAGGGGATTCAGGAACCTCACTCGGCATCAGGCAGATGTCCGGCAGGTTCCGGTAGCGCTCCGCGAAATCCATCCCATAACCAATAACGAACCGATCGGGGATCGTGAATCCCACATAATCGGCATCGATTTTTACCAGCCGCCGGGAGGGCTTGTCGAGCAGCGCTGCGATCCGCAGCGTTTTGGGGTGATGTTGTTCCAACAGATGGCAGAGAAACCCCAGTGTCAGACCGGTATCCAGAATGTCTTCCACGATGATGACGTTCTTCCCTTCAATCGGGTGGTCAAGATCTTTGATGAGCTTGACGGCCCCGGTGGTGCGCTGTTCTTTGCCGTAGCTGGAAACAGCCACAAAATCGAAGGTGTTGTCGACGGAGATGCTGCGCGCGAGGTCGGCCAGGAAAATGGCCGCGCCCTTCAGGACGCCCACCAGAACGATCCTCTCGCCCGCATAATCCCGGTCGATCTGTCGTCCCATCTCCCCCACGCGATGGCGAATGCGATCGCGGCTGAACAGAACTTCAAGGTCTTTATGAATCCCCGTCGTGCTCACAGTCTGATTATCTCCAAAGCCCCATTGTGGAAGCTATACTGGAAAGACGTCGCATGTATCCGTTTATTCATATTGGACGCCTTTCCATCGGCACTTTTGGCATTCTGCTGTGGCTGGCTGCCGTGGCCGGCTGCTGGATTCTCTGGCTGAATTTCAAGCGCTGGCGCATTGCCGCCGACTCCATCAGCATCGTCGCCGTCTCCACGGTCGCCGGTGTCATTGGCGCCAAGCTCTGGCACGTTCTGGAGACGCCCCACCTGCTGATGGCCCATCCCGCCGACCTGCTCTTCGATCGTGCCGGCTTCGCCTGGTATGGGGGGCTCATCGTCGGCATTCTGGCGCTCCTCTGGCAGGCGCGCGTCTACAAGCTTGGCTCGCTCCAGATGCTGGACCTGGCTGCGCCCGCGGCCGCCCTGGGCTACGGTGTCGGACGCCTGGGCTGCCTCATCTCCGGCGACGGCGACTACGGCAAGCCGACCCATCTGGCCTGGGGCATCGCTATGCCGAATGGCCTGGTTCCTACCACGCAGACCTGCGTGGAATGGGGCTGGCCGTCCAGCTGCCGTGTTCAGCCAACTCCAATTTATGAGTTGCTCGGGGCCATTGTTATCTGCTGGATCCTGTGGAAGCGCAGCTCCCCGGACAGCCCTAAGCCTTTCGGCGAGATTACCGGCGAGTACCTGATTCTGACCGGCATCGCCCGCTTTCTGGTGGAGTTTATCCGCATCAATCCGCGCGTGTTGTGGGGCATGACCAATGCCCAGGTGGCCAGCCTGGGCGCGATCGCTTTCGGTATTGCCTTGATTCTGGTGGTACGCGTTGCCGCGAAGAGCAAGGCCGCCCACCCGCCGGCAACACCGGTCCACACCACCTGACCCGGGCCGTTCTCAGACTCCGTAGCTGCGCACCCACTCCACAATGCTGCGCACCGCCGCGCCGGTTGGCCCGGAGGCCTGCCAGGGCTTCGCATCGTCCACCCAGGCGACGCCGGCTATGTCCAGGTGGATCCAGGGCGTGTCCTCCACAAACTCCTTGATGAACATAGCCGCGGTGATGGCGCCCCCATAGCGGCCGCCGGTGTTCTTGATGTCTCCAATGCTCGACCTGATCAGCTCCCGGTAGTCGTCTTCCACCGGAAGCCGCCAGAATCGCTCGCCGGAGATCTTCAGGCCATCGGCAAAGCGCTGATAAGTCTCTTCGTCGTTGGAAAAAACGCCGCCGTTGATCATGCCCAGCGCAATGCCCACGGCCCCGGTCAGCGTGGCGGCATCGATCAGGTGCGTCGCGCCCAGCTGCTTTGCGTAGGTGACGCCGTCGGCCAGCACCAAACGCCCTTCCGCGTCGGTGTTGATGATCTCGATGGCCTTCCCCGGCTTGCCTGGCGCCGGCATGGCGATCTGCACGTCACCGGGCTTCTGCGCCTTGCCGGAGGGCATATTCTCGCTCGCGCAGACGATCCCGATCACCTTCACCGCCGGCTGCAGTTGGGCAATGGCCCGCATGGCCCCAATCATCGCGGCGCCGCCGGCCATGTCGTACTTCATCTTCTCCATGCTGTCGGAGGGCTTGATCGAGATGCCGCCGCTGTCGAAGGTGATTCCCTTGCCGACCAGCCCCAGGACGGTTCCCGCCTTGGCGTTTTTGGGCTCGTAGGTCATCACGATCAGCGCCGGTGGCTCCTCGGATCCCTGCGTAACGCTCAGGAAGGCTCCCATCTGCAGCTCGCGCAGCTTGTCCGCCCCATAGACCGAGCACTCGAGGCCTGCCTCGCGGCACATGGCCGCCGCGCGCTCGCCGAAGATCGTCGGCGTCAGGCGATTGCCGGGCTCGTTCACCAGCGACCGGGTGAAGTTCTGCGCCTCGGCCAGGATCTCGCCCTCCCGCTGGCCTGCTTCGGCCGCGGCTCGATCTGCACCCGTCGGAACAACGAATTGCAGGGATTCGAGGCTGCGGTCTTTCCGGTCGGACCGATAGGTATCCGAGTCGAAGTCGGCCAGGAGGGCGCCTTCGGCGACAGCGCGGGCAGTCAATTTTGGATCAAGTGAGTCGGCCGCAGGCACCGCGATGGCCAACTCCCGCAGGCCGCGCGGCCGGGCGAAGCGCACCGCGACGCCGGCTCCTTTGCGGACCTCGTGCGGGGTGAGCTTCGCGGCTTTGCCCAGTCCAACCAGCAGAATCCGCTTTGCCTTGAGCCCGGCAGGCGCATGCAGAAGCAGGGTTTCGTTCGGCTCGGCCTTGAACTCGCCGCTGGCCAGCACCGTCGCGGTGGCGCCGGTCAGCGCTGGATCTTCGGCCAGCAGGCGAATTTCCGCTTGGGCGTCTTTGGCTTTGCTGGTGGAGGCGTCAACGGCGAAGACGGCCAGCAGGCCGGTCTCCACTGCCGCCGGAGAGGTGAAAGAGAGGTGACCCTTCATGGCACCATTCTTTCACCCCGCGGGGCCGGTTCCTGCCTGCGCATCCGTTTTCCCGCGCGCTTGTCGCGCTTACTGCACGTCGCTCACCTTCCCCTTGACGAAGATCACCTTCATATCCGGATAGATGAAGATGGTTTTGGTGGGGAATTTGACGATGTTGATCGGCTGGCCCTTGCCCTTGATGACCTCTTCCTGCGTCTGCCCAAGGGCAATGGTGATGGGACCCGCCGGGCGTGCAGGGGCCGGCGCGGCTGCGGGGGCCGCAGGGGCACCCCCGCCCGGAGCCGCTGCTCCTGAATCGTCAGGCGCATTGGCATCGGCCACCACCTGCTGCTCCAGCTGAGCGCCCTGGTCCGCCTGCTGATCGAGCTCGGTAGCGCCGTTAGGATCGGCCGCGGGAGCCGCTGCCGCATAAGGAGCCTGCGTGGTTCCCTGAATCGCGGCGGCCGGAGGCGCGGGCAAGCCGCCCTGCCCGGGATGGTCCTTCATCTGGGCCATCGCGTTATCGATGTTGGACAGCAGGTGATTGTGCATCTCCTGCAGGTCGTCCAGGCCGACGCTCACCGAAGCCCCGGTGGCGCAGTCACCCTGCTTGCTGGCCAGGACCTGGAGATCGGCGTTGGCTGCGTCCTGGGCCGGCGGCGTGCTCAGCGACAGCACGTCTCCTTCGGTGATGCCGCAATCCTGTCCCGCCGAGTCGACAGTAAGGCCGGTGTTGACTACGAAGACGTGGGGCTGGCCGTCGGCCAGCAGAGTAGAAAGGTTGGCGGTCACGCCGTCCGCAGGGTCCTGCACCTTCTGGGAAGCGGCGAGCTCGCGGCTGATCTCCTCGGAGACCGCATCCTTGACGGCTTTGGTCATCACCGGAGGAGCGGCTGCATTGTCGTCCGGGCTATACGAGGCGAAGACCAGATGGGGTCCGCGGGGTTGGCGGAGGTGGGCCGACGCATCGGCGGCCTGACCGGCGGCCACCCCGGCTGCATAGGCGTCCTGCAGGCTGGCGGAGATCAGGTAGTCGGCAATCCAATAGGCAGCGCTGGGATAGACGGGATACGGGGCGAAATATGCGCCGTAAACGCCGTACCAGGGAGCTCCCCCAAAGCCCCATGCGTAAGCCACCGGCGCGGGCCATGGGTTATAGGCCCATCCGTAATAAACCGGCGGATAGTAATAAGCCGGCATATAACCGTGAAGATAGACGCCATGGTAGTAGTAGGGATGGTAGTAACCCCGGTAATAACCGCCATGCCGGTAATACGTCCGGCTGTAATAGGAATGGCCATGCCAGGAATAGGGGCGGGAGATATAACCGCGGCCATGGCCATAGGCGACGCGCCGTTCGCCGCCCCGCTCCACCACCGTGCGCCGCATCCCGCGCGGACCTCGGCGAACGTCCATACCGTTGCCGTGAACTTCGCGGACGTGGCCATTGTGGCCGAATCTGGCTTCGTTGCCATGGGCATCGCGGTAGCCGGCCACGTGGCCGTCACGGCCGCGCGTCATTTCCCCGCCGCGGGCGTTGCGACTGGTCATGCTGCCATCCGGGTGCCGCGCCAGGCCGCCGTCAGGACGGCCGCCACGGTTGGCTCCCATGCCCCCCGGTTTGCCGGCTCCAGGACGCGCAGCGCCTGATGCCGGACGGTGGACTCCGCCGCTGGCCGCCGGACGGGCCGGCGCTTTGGCAGCCGGTTTGGCAGCCGCTGTCTTCTTCTGAGGCGCGGCAAAACAGACGGCGGAACTGAGCAGTACGATAGCGGCCCAATGCGCGATGACGGATGCGTGTTCGGTGAATTTCCGATGGATAGTCATGCTCCCCTCACAGTTTCTTCTCGGGAAATTGAGGCCTGGATACGGCAGGTCACTGTACGTCGCTGACTTTGTCGTCGATGAAGATGACCTTCATATTTTTGTAGATATAGGTCTTTTTCTTGCCCAGATCGACCATTTGCAGAGGCATGCCGAGCGCTTGCAGAACCTGGGTCGAGGATTCTCCGATGCTGACCGTCGGAGGCGGTCCGGCCGGCGCCGGAGGCGGAGGCGGTGGCGCCGCAGCGACCGGCCGCGGAGCCGGAGCCGGCGGACGCGGAGGAGGACCCTGGGCCGGACCTCCATTGCCATCGCCCTGGCCGCCATTGCCACCCCCCTGAGCGTCGTCCCCACCGGTATCCGGCGACAGGATCGCTTCCACAGCCGCCTCGATTTCTTCCGGCGGCGTCTCATCGAGGTAGCCCTTCTTGAACTTGAAAGAGATAACCCCCTTGAACCTCTGCTGACCGGACCCATCGCTGAGATCCAGCGGATCCACGCTGAGGATCGTGAGGCGAAGTTCGTCGCCGGAGCCGTTCTTGTTCTCAATTTTGGTGATGTACACCTTTTCGCCCGATTGCAATACGTGGGTTCCAAACTTGACGTAGGTCATTTTGGCGATCATCGAGGCGCCCTTGAGGGATCCGTTCTGCACCGTGTTATCCGGCTCCATCATGGCGGTGCTGGGCAGTGTGTAAACGCCCGCGCATTTCATCACCATGGTGGTGCCGTCTTTGGTCACCTGCTGGTTGTCGGGCGTCATCTGGGTGACCGTGTATTTCCTCTGCAGCGCCTCGACGACACCACTGGCAGGCTTGTCGGCCCAGGCGTTCGTCCCTGGCGCAAAGCCCGCTGCCAGCAAGGCGGCTGAGGCAAGCACGAGGCTCGGAACGCGCAGCGGGCATCGCCGTTGTGGAGCGGTCGTTCGATCGGCGAGAGCCGAAGAGGCGAGGTTCCGTGAACGGCAGTAGGCATTCCTGACCGTTGCGGCTCCAGACGGAACGGCAGGCACCCGATGAGACTCATGAACAATGTCGCGCATAGGAATCACCCCAAAACGTGAAGGTCAAAGCCCTTCCCGGGCCATGATCCGAATAACTCAACAGGGGGAGACGGGTAAGAAGAGACCGGGGAATGAAATCTTAGGAGCGAGAAGCTTACCCCAACCGGGAATCATTTGGGGAGAGATTTATTGAAATTTCAAGCATGCCCCGGGGTTTGCCCCGAAGGGGGCGATGGCCGATCAGGCTGCCCTTCGGGAAGCGGCGCCTGGCCGTTCCCGCGAGCCTCGGGTGAGGTCCGGGACGGCCCCTTCGGATCAGTTTTTCCTGACCCGCGCCATGGCTGCCCGCGCCTCCCGGTCGGCCTCGCGCCGGCGCTCCGTTTCGCGCTTATCCCAGTCCTGCTTGCCCCGGGCAATGGCCAGCTCGCATTTGACCCGGCCGTTGCGGAAATAAAGCCGGGTGGGGATGAGCGTCAGGCCCTTCTGCTGCGTCTTTCCCGTGAGCTTGCGAATTTCTTCCTCATGCAGCAACAGTTTGCGGGTGCGCAGCGCCTCGTGATTGTTGGAACTGCCGTGGGAATAAGCACCGATATGGGCATTCAGCAGAAAAGCTTCCCCATCTTTGATGAGGCCATAGGCGTCCTTCAGGTTCGCCTTGCCTTCGCGGATCGACTTCACCTCGGTCCCGCGCAGGGCCACGCCGGCCTCATACTTTTCCAGCAGGAAGTAGTTGTGGCCGGCCAACCGGTTTACCGCCGCATCGCGGGTGCCGGAGGCAAGGGGATCGCGCGGTTTCGCTTTGGGCGGAGCGGGCTTCACGAGCTGGTGTGTGGGTCGCGTCATGGAAATCGTCGTGATTCTTCATGCTATATCGTGGGCGGAAGCTGCGAAAATCCTGTGCGGCGATTTCGCGGGGCCCCTCCCGGTCCCGGGCTGCATCTGACGGCAATGCGATACTATACGCGGCGTACGATACTCCCGGCGGAGCATTTTCCGGCGCTGAATCCGGAAAGCGCCTTCGCCAACCGGGCCCCTGAATTCCCGTTCGCCCACCCAGGAGCTGCATGAAGAGAAGTCTCGTTATCTGGGCATTCCTTGCCGTTCTGTTTGTGGCGCGCCCCACGGCGCACGCCCAGTCCGCTTCGCACTGGTTTAAGCAGGGCCAGACGGCGGAAGCCAAAGGCGATACCGAGGCCGCCTACGAGGACTACTACCAGGCGTACCAGAAGAAGCCCGCCGAGGAGCGCTATCGGATCTCCTGGGAACGCACCCGTTTCTCCGCCGCCTCCATGCACGTGGAACACGGCGAGCGCCTGCGCGATCAGGGCGACTATACCGGTGCGCTCACCGAGTTTCTGCGCGCCCTCGAAATCGATCCCAGCAATGAGCTGGCCGGGGAGGATATTCAGGCCACGCGCGCGAAGCTGAACGCGCAGACCCCGGCGCCCGCCTCCGCTCCCCGTACCTCGGACGAAGCCCTGGAACTCGCCGCCCCCATCCAGCTCAGGACCATTTCCAACGAACCGCTGACGATGTTCATGGTGAATGACAGCCGGATCGTGTATGAGGCGATCGGCAAGCTGGCCGGGATCAACGTGCTGTTCGATCCCTCGTATACGTCGAAACGTATCCAGGTGGATCTGAAAAATGTGACGGTACGGGATGCCCTGCGCATTGTGGCCACGGTGTCCAACACCTTCTGGCGCCCGATTACCGGGAACACCATCTTCGTAGCGGAAAATACGCGCACCAAGCACACCGAGCTGGATCAGCAGGCGGTGGAGACCTTCTACCTGCGCAACGTCGCGCAGCAGAACGACTTCACTGAAGTGCAGACCGTTCTCCGCAATCTCTTCCAGAACGCCCGCATCAACGGGGTGGCCAGCGAAAACGCCATCGTCATGCGCGGCACGCCGGATGAGCTGCTGCTGGCGCGGCGGCTCATCGACGATCTGGACAAGGCCCGTCCGGAAGTGGTCATCGACGTTGCTGTACTGGAGGTCAGCCGCGACGTGTTACGCAATATCGGCGTTCAGCTGCCGCAGACGGCCAGCATCAACTTCCAGCCGTCGAACGCGAACCTGGATAACACCAGCACCACCAGCAACACGACTGACGAATCCGGCACGAACGGGTCCAACTCGACCGCCAGCAGTATCACGCTCAATAGCCTGGCCCATCTGAACTCCACCAATTTCGCCGTCACCATCGGCCAGGCCGCGGTGGATCTGCTGCTCACCGACACGCGCTCACGCATCATTCAGAATCCGCAGATTCGCGCCTCTGACGGCCAGGAGGCGACGCTGAAGATCGGCGAGCGCATCCCCATCGCCACCGGTTCGTATCAGACCGGCGCCGCCACGGCCATCGTCAGCTCGCTGGTCAACACTCAGTTCCAGTACATCGACGTCGGTGTGGATATGACCATCAAGCCCACCATCCATATGGACGACGATGTCACGCTGAAGAGCAAAATTGACGTCACGGCCACCGCCGGAGACACCAACATCGGCGGCATCACGGAGCCCATCATTACCGAGAAGTCGGTCGACCATACCATTCGCCTCAAGAATGGAGAGGCCAACCTGCTGGGCGGCATCGTGCAGCATCAGACCACCTACACCATCAGCGGCTGGCCCGGTCTGGGACAGCTGCCGCTGATCAAGTACCTGTTCAGTACGCAGCAGAAAGAAGTCACCGACGACGAGATCGTCTTCCTGATGATCCCCCACGTCGTCCGCGCCGAGCAGCTCACGCCCCAGGACCTGCAGGAGATTGACACCGGCACCGGAAACAATGTCGAGGTCCGTCCCATGATCCGGCCGCTGCAGCCGGCGGACTTCGCTCCGCAGCCACCCGCGGCGCAGTCCGGAGCGGCGGCCCTTGCCCAGCAGTACGGGGCCGCGCAGAACCCCGGCGCGGTTCCGCCGCCAGCGCCCGCAAATGCGGTTCAGGCGACCCAGCAGGCCCTCGCCAACCGCGATAACGAAAACAGCCCGCAGGCTCCCGCCACCCTCACCCTGGATCCTGCCCAGGTCACCGCTAAAGCCGGGTCCACCTTCAAAATGATGGTGAACCTCAGTGGCGGCAGCGACGTTTTTGCCGTCCCGATGTCCGTACAGTATGACGCGTCGAAACTGAGTCTGATCAACGTGGACTCCGACGACTCCCAGCACACAAATCTCCTCGGCAAAGACGGCCAGGCCGTGGCGCTGGCCCACCGCGATGACGGCAAAGGCGAGGCGGCCATTGCCCTGTCTCGTCCCCCGGGTACGAAAGGCGTCAGCGGATCGGGAACGGTCTGCGTCCTCACCTTCCAGGCCAAAGCGCCTGGAGATGCTTCGGTCGCGATCTCCCGGCCGATCCTGCGTAATGCCCAGCAGCAGGCGATCCCTGCTACCGGATCTCAGGCGGTCGTTCACATTCAGTGACGCGCCCGCCACCCAGTTGAAGCTATGCGGTCGATGTTGAATAAAAAAATCGGATTCCGGCGAAGCGAGGCGGGACTGACCCTCGTGGAGCTGATCGTTACCGTCGCCATTCTCTCCATCCTGGCGTCGGCGGCGGTGCCCATTGCCCGTTTTCAGGTGAAACGCGAAAAGGAGCGCATGCTGCGCTACGACCTGTGGCAGATGCGCAAGGCCATCGACGCCTACAAGGATGCCGCGGATCGCAACGCCTTTCGCACCAAAGTGGACAGCCAGGGTTATCCGCCCGACCTGGAGACACTGGTCAACGGCGTGGATGTACAGGGTAAGAAGCTGCGCTTTCTCCGCCGCATTCCCGTCGATCCTATGACCGGGGACACCGACTGGGGGCTGCGCTCCATGCAGGACGACCCGGACAGCGACTCGTGGGGCGGCCAGAATGTTTTCGATGTCCACTCAAAGTCCACGGGAACAGCGCTGGACGGAACCAAATATTCGGACTGGTAGACCTTTGCTGCTGAGACGACCCATTCGTTCGAACGACCGCGGCTTCACTCTGATTGAGCTGATGATTGTCATGCTCATCATCGGCGTGCTCGCCGCGGTGGCCATTCCCAGCTTTGTCGCCGCCATTCGCAATGCGAAGGAAGCGGCGCTCAAGGAAGACCTGCACGTGATGCGGGATGCCATCGATTCCTACACGATGGACAAGAACCAGGCCCCGCAGTCCCTCGACGACCTCGTGCAGAATGGTTATCTGAAATCGATCCCGGTCGATCCCATGACCCACAGCACCGACACCTGGCAAACGACCAGCGACGAGACCTATTCGGACCTGGACCAGACGCAGCCCGGCGTCACCGACGTGCACAGCGGCTCGGACGAAGTGGGTTCCAACGGCCAGCCGTATTCAAGCTGGTAGCGCAGCGGCCGATGCTATACTCAGGGCGAAAAGTCTCCCGCAAGGTTGCATCCCTCCCCGGAGGTTGGCTACTTGATTAGAAGTAGCGTGAGCACGAAGACCGCGAGCGCCAGCACCAGTCGCCAGTCCAGCACAACGGTGATGACAATTCAGGTCCAGGACGATTTCTCATCCACGAACTCACCCCCTTTCATCGGAACGGCCCGCAGGTCGTCGTTAGCGGCCTGCGAGCCGCCGATCCTTTTCTGCCAGACCGGCTTTCTGCTGCATCCGCCTTCGCACTTGAAAGGGGCTCCTTCAGGCTATGAAGGACAGCCTCCGTTTCGGCCTGCTGCGCCTCAAATCCTGCACCGCAGGTAACGGCCCCATAGCCGTGGAACAATACTTCGCAGATGCTTTCCCTGCCCACCCTCTCCGCGATCTACGACCGCTACGAAACCTTCAGCCATCTGGCGCGGGATCATTTCTCCGGCTCGCTGGCGGGTAAATTCCTTCTTCGTTCCGGACTGGATGCCGCGGGGCTCACAGACCTGGTGGCAGCCAGCATTGCCGGCGCCTGCTCCCTGTGCGTCGAACCGGAGGCCGAGCGCCTTCGTGAAGCGCTGCGCACCGGCTTGTGTGACTTTGTCGTCGGCCCGCTCGATGAGGCGCTGCGCATCCTCAAGAACGAGCTGCGCCGCGGCCTGCCGGTCTCGGTCGGCCTTACGACCGAGCCGGGCGGGGCTTTGGCCGCCATGGTGGACCGAGGCCTGCAACCGGATCTCGTCTCCCTGCCGTCCGGCGAACCTGGCTCGACCTTCGTCGAACGGGGCGCACTCACTGTGCCGGCGCGCGACGCTCCCGATCCCGGTGCCGCCCTCATCGAGTGGAGCCCCACCGCCGACGTCGCCCGGTCGATGCCACAGATCGCTCGCATCGCCGCGCAGAGCTTTGACCCCAACCGGCTCGACACGCCGCGGCGTCAGCGCTGGCTCCGGAGTGCTCCGCGCCATCTGGGCCGCACTTTCGCGGCCAACCACTGTGTCCGCATGACGACCACCGAAACGGCCGACTTTGTTGCAGCCGTCCGCACGTTGTTGCCCGCGACCCGCATAACCCGCGACGGAGCGAACCTTCAGGCGGACACCGCCGGACGCATCTTTTCCGTTCCGCCCAGTGTCTGAGTCGTTGTACGATCCAGCAACGGAGGTCCTCACTGCATGGGGTCACAATCCGAAATTCCCCGCTTCGATTCCCAGCCGGTGCCCATCCGGCAATCCCCCCAGGAGCTTCAGGATGAACAGCGTAAACTGCGGCGCCTGCAGATCATGGTGAACATGGTGATGTCGGTCATCAGCCAGGATTTGTCATTGACCATCGACGAGGCGTCAGAAATGGTGGCCGACACGCGGCGCGCCGCCCTCGCTATGTTTCCTGGAAAGGAACTGGCCTTCGACCTTCTCTACAAGCCGCGTCTGCAGCGGCTCATGCGCGAGCGCTATCGAATCCAGTAGCGGCTACTTCGGATCCATCGACGTCAGCCGGAAGGTAATCGTTCCCCAGAATAGCCGTGCCCGCATCTGCACCGGGATGTGCCGCGCGTCGTCGGTGTACCAGATCCAGATGTTGCCCCGCGCCTTCACCGTTCCTGCCTCCGCCATGGGCTGCACCCGAATCGTCGCATAGGTGCCCAGCGGCGTCTTCACCGTCTCGCGCGCTTCCACCTTCATGGTTACGGTCACCGTATGCATGGCATCGGCCACCGGCACGCGAAAGCTTTGCCCCGGCACCAGTTTTTGCGAGGCGGGATAGAAAATCGCCGACAACAGATCCGTGACGCACGGACCCACCGGCGTCTCCTGGTGCTTGCTGGTTCCCTTCACCAGATTTTTCTCGTTCAGCACGGCCTTGCTCTGCGCGTAATCGAACTTCAGATCGGTGCTCACCTGGCGGCGGCCTTCCTGCAGCTGCTTCGCAAATCCGGCCGAGCACCCCGTGCGCCGGTCAAACGATGACTGAAATCGATCGACCACGCGGTAGATGAGATTGATGGCTCCCAGCGTCTCGCCGCTGGCCGTCACCCGCTCTTCATCACCCTGCTGCTCGAGGTGGAAGGAACTCGTCCCTGCAGGAAACACCCGCCAGTCCACGGCATAATTCAGCGTCAGGTGCGCCGGGTAGCTGTAGCCGGGCTGCGGAGGAATCAGCGGCACAGCGGCGGACGGTGACGTCTGCGCCCCCACTATGACAGTGGCCAATGCCATTCCCACCATGACACGCACTGCGCGCCGGACGCGGAAGACAACGTGAAGACTGCCGTTCAATCGATTTTCCTTACCCCCTGGTCAGGATCAGCTTCAGGATGAGAGCAGCATACATGCCCGTTGCTCCTGCCAGCGCGTTGGTTTCCCGATGTTTTCGGTAGAGTGCCGCCGAAAACACCCCAGCCCCTTCGCCCGGCTGTCTGGCTGGTGTGATGCGCGGAAGCAGCCGCGGAACACGGGCCGCATAGGCATCGAACCCAGGAAAAACGGAGCGCAGGTATTCCTCTTCCCCACGAATCACCGGAATGTAGATCGCGAGAAACAAGACGATCAGCACCCCTGCGATCCACCAACTGCGTGCCCCTGCCGCGAAGCCGGCGGCGATCAGCATCGATCCCAGATACAGCGGATTGCGCGTGTGCGCATACGGTCCTGTCACAGTCAGCTCAGCATTTTTCTTCACGTAGCCGGAGGCGTATCCGCGCAGCAGCAGGCCGGGCACCACCAGGATCAGGCTGAGCCCGAGAAACAGCCAGTTCGGCCGCGCCAGCCAGAAATAGAACACGGCAAACCCGAAGCCCAGGGGCACGCGGATCCGTCTCGCAATGCGCTTCCAGCCCAACCCCACCTACCGCACCTCCCGCAATAACTCGAGGGCCGCATTCGTTACGTCTTCAGGAGTAATGGTCAGCAGGCCGGCCTCCGGTTCGCTCCGCCGCGAGTGGTCACGCACGCTCGCCGGATTGCGCAGCACGCGGCTACGGCAATGATAGGGTCCGTTGCGCGCCGGGTCCGTCGGCCCAAAGATGCCCACCACCGGCTTCGCCAACGCGCAGGCCAGATGCAGCGGACCCGTGTCGCCGGCAATGGCCAGCGCTGCACGCCGCGTCACGGCGATCAGTTCCGAGAGGTCCAGTGTCATCGCCCGGGCTGCGCCTCCACTCGTGGCCACAATCTCCTCGGCCAGGTGCTCTTCCGCCGGCGCGCGATTAATCACCACTCCATAGCCTGCTTCTGCCAGGCGTCGCGCCACCGCTCCGTAGCGGTCCGCGGGCCAGCGCTTGGCTCCCCACCCGGCGCCCGGACTCATCAGGACGAACGGCTGCGGGATCTGCGCAGCCTCCGCGTCAGCCCCCGGATCATCCGGCAGCAGCGGCAACGTCATCGGCAGGCGCTCGCGCAGAATCGCGTTCGCGACCTCCAGCGACTGCTCGATCACATGGGCCCCCCGTGTCGGCACCCGCTCGTGAAAGAGCCACTTCGCCGCGCGCTCTCTTGGCGCCGCTTCGCCGATTACGTGCTCGGCCTTCGACCACCGCGCCACCATCGCCGAGCGCACGGCGCCCTGCATATCCACGGCGATATCGTATTGCGCCCCGCGCAGTTCGCCGCGCACCCGCCGTATGTCCCGCAGCGTCGCAAGGCTCAGCGGCGATTGCGCCCAACGCTTGGCCGGCACCATGTGCACCTGATCCACCAGCGGCATGCGTCCGTCCCTGGTGCAGAAAAGTCCCCGCCACTGCGGCTCCATCGCCCACCCGATCCTCCATTCAGGATGCGCCTGGCGCAGCGCCGTCACCGCCGGCATCGAGTGCAGAATGTCCCCCATGGCGCCCAGACGCACGATCAGCAGGCGCAGCTTCTTCGGCAGGTTACCGGACGGATCTTCTGAGTTCGCGGGCAATTCTTAATTTTCTCACGGCCCGAGCCGCGAACCCGGGGAACCCGAGGTTGCGTCGGCGGTGGCAAGATTCGCGCAGAGCTGTTCGATGACCGCCGCCTCGTCGCGCAGATGCACCGTCAGTCGCGCCACCCGAACCGGGGCAGCCGCTTCAAGCATGCGCAGCGCCTCTGGCGCCAACCGCACCCGGTCCTTATCCGTCGTCAGATAAGCCTCCGCCTCATGCTGCCGCCGCAGCTCGACCAGATCCGCGACATCGGCTTCGGTGAAGCGGTGGTGATCCCGCCAGGCCCGCATCGCCACAACCTGGACCCCCTGATTCCTGATCGCGGAAAAGAATTCTTCGGGCCGCGCAATGGCGCAGAAACCCACCACCCGCTGCACCGAGGGCACTTCCATGCGGCGCTCCATCCACCAGATCGGCTGCTGCAATCCGCGGCTGCGCAGCGTAGCTTCCAGATCGCCGTCATCGGCGCGCAGCACCAGAATCTGCGCTCGCCGCAGCGAGCTGAATCCCTCTCGCAGCCGTCCTGCCGGCAGCAATCGCCCGGTAAAATCGCTGCGATGCAGCACGACGATGTCCACATCGCGCGCCAGCTGACGATGCTGGAAACCATCGTCGAGCAGATGCACTCCGGCTTCGCTTGCTGAGCCTTCCGCCAGCACGCCCGCCTCATAGCGGCTCGCCCCCACAAAGACCGGCACGCCCGCCGCCCGCGTCATCATCAATGGCTCATCGCCAAACTCCTCCGCGCGCCCGTTGGGGTCGACCTGCGCCACCGCGCTCGACCGCCGTCCGTAGCCGCGCGACAGAACATCCACCGCTACCCCGCGCTCCTGCAGCAGCTCCGCCAGCCGGATCGTCAGCGGCGTCTTGCCCGATCCTCCCACCGACAGGTTTCCGACACTCACCACCGGCCAGCGCAGGCGCTTCGGCGTCGTCCAGCCGCGATCGTAGGCCTGGTTCTTCGCCGCCACCGCAGCGGCATACAACGGCGTCAGCGCTGCCAGCACGCGGGTCAACGGGGCGCCTCCGCGTGCTCCGGATGAGCCGGCCGCAGCTCCAGCACCTGCAACAGCGCCTGTACCGAGCGCTCCGTCGCCCCCGCCTCGCTTTCAAAAACCTCGCGTCCCCGCGCGCCCATGGCCCGCACATCCGGTGAGCCGCTCAGCAATTCAACCAACGCGCTGGCCAGACCTGCGCCTTCCAGCAGACGAATCGCCTTCCGCGCACGCAGCGTCTCGACAATGCCGCGAAAATTTTCATAACTCGTCCCCATCGCCACCGGCACGCTGAACTGGGCTGCCTCCAGCGGATTGTGGCCGCCCGCCGGAACCAGGCTTCCTCCGACAAACGCCGCCGTCGCCAGCGAGTACACCGACGCCAGCTCTCCGATCGAATCCAGCAGAAACACGGTCCCGGGCTCGATCTGCGCCGGTGCTTCGATCCAATCCGATCGCCGCACCCACCGTGCGCCCCCCCGCTCCAGCAGATTCGCCACTTCTCCAAATCGTTCCGGATGCCGCGGCGCCAGAATCATCACCGAGCTCGCCGGCCGCGCATCCAGCAACATCTCTTCTTCGCCAGCGAGAGTGGATCCGCACACCAGCACTGCGGCAGCGGACGCCAGATGCTCGCGCAGCAGCGTTGTCACGGCCGCCGGCCTGGCCACCCGCACATCGAACTTCAGATTTCCCGCCACCTGCACGTTCTTGACGCCCAGCGCGCGCAGCCGCCCCTCATCCAGATCGCTCTGCGCCAGCGCCACCGCTATACCACCGAGCATCCGCCGCCACATCCAGGCCAGCCGCCGGTACCGCGGCCACGATCGGTCGGAGATACGTGCGTTCACTACCGCCACCGGAATCCCCGCGCGCCGGCACTCAGCCAGCATGCGCGGCCAGAATTCCGTCTCCGCCAGCACCAGCATGCGCGGACGCACCGCCCGCAGCCATGCCCGCACCGCCCATGCAAAATCCAGGGGAAAATAAAAAACCCGGTCCGCGCCAAAGCGCTCCCGCGCCAGCCTCTGTCCCGTCCGCGTCGTCGTCGAGATCATCACCCGCCAGGCGGCAGCGCCCTGCCCCGAATCAGCGCCCGTCAGTCGTCTCCCCAACTCCTCAACAAGTCGGCTCGCCGCCAGCACTTCGCCCACTGACACGGCATGGATCCAGATCCGCGGCTCGCTGCCCGGCGATTTCCGAATGCGCTGCGGCACCCGTCCCAGCCGCTCCGCCAGGCCCTCCCGGTACTTGCCGCTGGTAGCCATACGCAGCAGCCACCAGGGACTGCCCGCCACCAGAACCAGCAGCAGCGCCACGCTGTAAACGATCAGCATTCGCTTACCAATCTCGCCTTCCCGATGTCATAAGGCAAGAGGATAATGGTGTCCATGCGCTCACGCCCGCTCCGTTCCTGCCCGCGAGCCACCCGCTGGATTTTCTGTTGTTTCCTTGCTGCCTCGACCCTTCCGCTCTGTGCCGCCGATCTGCCCCCCGCCAAAGCCGCCACCGATTATCCCGCCGTCGATAACCATGCCAAAGAACAGGTGGCCATCGCCGCCGTCCCCTTCGATACGGCGCAGGAATGCAGACTTTTTCAGGTGGACTACCTGAAGTATCGCTTCATTCCCATTCGCATCATCGTCACCAACAATGGCGACCGCCCCATCTCGCTCCGCGATGCGCGCATCTTCCTCATCAGCGCCAACAACGACCGCATCCCGGCCGCTGAGCCGGAAGATGTGGAGCGGCGTGTCAGCGCCACCGACAGCCGCGGCCGAGATATCCCTCTCGGCCCCATCAAGGTCCACACCAAAGGCAAGGCCTCCGACAACAAGATCGAAGCCGACTTCGACCGCTGGGAATATTCCGCTTTGGTCGTCGAGCCGCACACCACCCACGATGGCTTCCTCTTCTACGATGTGGATGGCCTCGGCGACACGCCTCTGCACAATGCGAAGCTGGTCCTCCGCGAACTGCGCAATGCCGACGGGCAACAGCTCTTCTTCTTTGAGATTCCCTTCAACAAATACCTCGCCACCCAACATTGAGTGGGCCGGCGCGGCCGCCTCCCGGCTCCCGGCTGCTCCCCTGTGCCCTCCGTGTCCTCTGTGGTGAAGAATTGCTACTCGCTACGGGCTACCCTACACGCCCTTCTTCAGCGGCTCCCAGATGTACTTGTGGATCTGCAGGCTCACCCGCGCGGGCAGCCCGTCGGCCAGCATCCACTCCACCAGCTCCCGCGGATCGAGCAAACAATTCCCCGTCGTGCGCTCCGGCGTCGGCGTCTTGGTGAAGGCCGGCGACAGCAGCACCTGTCCGGCGCGCGTCTCCAGCCGATGCTCCCGGATGAAGGCCCGCGCAAATTCGTAATCGGCGCGGTTCGCAATCACAAACTTCACCTCATCGCGTTCAGTCAGCCAATCGAGATTCTCCAGTCGAAACGTCCCCGCCTCGCCCGAGCCCGGGCACTTCACATCGACAATCTTGTGTACGGCCCGCGGCACGCCTTTCAGCGGACGCTCGCCGCTGGTCTCGATCATCAGCTCGGAGCCGGACTCCAGTAACCGCTGCATCAGCGGGATCACTTCCCTCTCCTGCAGCAGCGGCTCTCCGCCCGTCAACTCCACCAGCCTGACCGGCGCCAGCTTCTCGATCTCCGCCACCACCTCGTCCTCGGTCATCTTCGTGCCGCCGGTGAAGGTGTACTCCGAGTCGCACCACGCGCAGCGCAGATTGCACCCTGCCAGCCGCACAAAAATGCACGGCAGCCCGGCGAAGCTCGATTCGCCCTGCACGGATTTGTAGATTTCGATCAGGTACAAAGGTCACTACTCGTAATACGTCGCGGTGGTGGTGTCCGTCTCGTAGATCGTGCAGTCTTTCACCCGCACCCGGCCGCTGGTCATCGCACGCAGCTGTTCGTTCGTCTGCTGGTAGAAATACTGCGCCAGGTTCTCCGCCGACGGATTGATCTCCGTGAACGGCTCCAGATCGTTCAGCATCTGGTGGTCGATCCGCTCAATCACCGGCCGCATCACGTGCTTCAGATCGCGAAAGTCCAGCAGCAGCCCCGCCGCGTCCAGCGCCTCGCCGCACAGCGTAATGCGCACCTTGTAGTTATGCCCATGCGGATTCTCGCACTTCCCCTTGTAGTTGCGGAGATAATGCCCTGACGAAAATCCGCGCTCCACCGTCACTTCAAACATAGTTCGGCTGATTCATTCCTTCCGGCCATCCGGCTGTACTCATTCTAGCGGTTGTGCTGCCCGGCCCCGCGTTTGTGTCTCTGCGCCTGCTTCCGCTCCTCGTTGCGCCGGTCCACCTGCTCGAAAATCGCCGTCATCATGCCCAGCAGCGCAGCCAGCAGTCCCCCCAGGGTCAGAAACAGCGCGGTCGTCTTCCACAGTGTGCCATTCGCCGGAAGCGCCGGCTGGAAGCGGCTCGAGGTCAGCGCCATAACAAACGAGAGGGCCGCAAAACCCAGCAGCACCCCGGCCACGATGTAGAGATTCCGCGCCACACATTCAGTCTAGACCGAGCCGTCCAGCCTGAGCCCTCCCGCCAAACTGCTACGATGGCAGAAGGTTTCCCCCCAGGCCCATCGATCCCGCTGGTTTATGGCTATATCCATCGTCATTCTGGACGATAATCCCGGCAGTCTCGAGCTGCTTTCGACGGCCCTTGCCCGCGACGGCGTGATCATCCACGCTGCCTCCCGTCCCAGCCAGGCGCTCGCTCTGGTTGAGCAGGTCCGCCCCCATCTGGTTCTCACCGACCTGGTCATGCCCGAGATGACCGGCCTCGACGTCCTCAGCCGCATCATGGCCATGGCCCCGGCCACTGACGTCGTCCTGATGACCGCGCATTACACCACCGAGACGGCCGTGCAGGCCATCCGCACCGGCGCCGCCGATTACCTCGAGAAGCCGATCCGCCTGACCGTTCTGCGCGAGCGCGTCGGTCGCCTCATCGCCGACGCCGAGCGCCGCCTGGCCGCCGGTTCTGACGCCGAATTCGAAGGCCTCATCGGCTCGAGCCCGCGCATGGCAGAGCTCTTCGCGCGCATCCGCCGCATCGCGCCGCACTACCGCTCCGCCCTCATCCAGGGCGCCACCGGCACCGGCAAAGACCTCGTCGCCCGCGCCCTCCATGTGCGCAGCGGGGTCAAAGGCCAGTACGTCGTCCTCAACTGCTCGGCCGTTGTGGAAACGCTCTTCGAGAGCGAGCTCTTTGGCCATGTCCGCGGCGCGTTCACCGGCGCGGATCGCGACAAGCCCGGCCTTTTTGAAGCCGCCAGCGAGGGCACGCTCTTCCTCGATGAAATCGGCGACATGCCGCTGGCCACCCAGTCCAAGCTCCTGCGCGCCCTGCAGAACCAGGAAATCCAGCGCGTCGGTTCCCTGCAAACGCGCAAGGTGAACGTCCGCGTCGTCGCCGCCACGCATCGCAACCTGCGCCAGGCCGTGGCCGACCGCCATTTCCGCGAGGATCTCTACTACCGCCTGGCCATGGTCGAAATCCCCGTGCCCGCGCTCGCCGAACGCAAAGAGGACCTCCCGCTTCTCATCCGTCATTTCATCGACAGGTTCGCCCACCAGTACGGCAAAAACATCCGCAGCCTCACGCCTCGCGCGCGCCTCCTGCTCGAACGCCACTCCTGGCCCGGCAATGTGCGCGAACTGGAAAACGTCCTCGGCCACGCCTGCATGATGGCGGAATCCACCGAGATCGATGTCGCCGATCTGCCCTCCGCCCTCGTCGGCCCCTCAACGCCGACGCCGGTCCAGGAGAGGGCTCCCACGCCCCTCTCGGGGCCGGGCAGTCCGGCTGCCGACCTCCAGGAAGACGCCTCGCTCGCCGAGCACGAACGCCAGCTGGTCGTCTCCACCCTCGAAAAGGCGCAGGGGAACCAGTCTCAGGCCGCCCGCGCCCTCGGCATCGGCCGCGATGCTCTCCGTTACAAGATGAAGAAATACGGGCTGCTCTGACGGCAGGGCTCAGGTAGGCTCATGGCTTTCTGCCAGCAGCCGCGCCACCGTCTCCCGCAGCGTCTCCGGTCCCGCCGGCTTCGCCAGATAATCGGTGAAGCCCGCTTCCAGGATCTTCTCCCGATCCCCGCGCATCGCGCTCGCCGTCAGCGCCAGCACCGGCAAATCCTTAAACTGCGGATCGCCGCGCAGCTCCGCCAGCACCCCGAAGCCGTCCAGTCCCGGCATCTGCAGATCCAGCAATATCAGGTCCGGATCGCCGCTCCGCGCCTTTACCAGAGCCTGCTCGCCATCTTCGGCTTCCAGCACTTCATAGCCTGCCCGCTGCAAGACAGTGCGCAGCAGTTCGCGGCTGCTCGCCCGATCGTCCGCGATCAGGATCACGGCTTTCTCTGGAGGTGTCGGCATACTTCCTGCTCATCTCCCTGAGTGGCCCAGGATTTGAAATTTCCGGGGAAAACACACGATTCTACAGCGCCGCATCGGCCAAAGGAAGCCTAAAGGTAAACCGGCTGCCTTCGCCCGGCGCACTTTCCACTTCCATCCACCCGCCGTGCATCTGCACCAGCTCTTTGGTGATGGAAAGCCCCAGCCCCGTGCCCTCGCGCACCCCGCGCGTTGTGTTTCCTACCTGGTAGAACTTATCGAAAATATTCTCCTGCTCGTCGAACGGAATTCCGATCCCTGTATCTCCCACCGTGACGCGCGCAAAGCTGCCATCCTCCATCGATTCCAGCCACACCCTGCCGCCCTCCGGCGTAAACTTCACCGCATTGCTCAGTAGGTTGTAGAGCATCTCTTTCACACGCAGCGGGTCGGCCGTCACCAGCAAATCGCCGGTGCCGTGCTCCTCAATCCTGATCCCCTTGTCCGCTGCGCTCGGGCGAATCGCATCCAGCGCCTCGCCCAGGCTCCGCGCCAGCGTATAGTTCTCCTGCTTCAGCACCAGCTGGCCGGCTTCAACCTTGCTCAGATCGAGCACATCGTTGATCAGCTCCAGCAGATGTTCTGAGTCCCGCCGAATATGTTCCAGAAAACGGCTCTGTGCCTGGTTCAGCGCACCCTCCCCGCCTTCCTGCAGCAGCTCAGAGAAGCCGATGATGGTGTGCAGCGGCGTGCGCAGCTCATGGCTCATGCTGGCCAGAAACTCGCTCTTCAGCCGGTTGGCCCGCTCGATCTCCCGGTTCCGCGCTTCCAGCTCGCCGGTGTACTGCAGCTGCAGCCGCCGCACCTCCTGCTCCGCCCGCTTGCGCTCCGTCACGTCGCGGATCACCGCCGTCACATGCATCCCGCCCTCGGTCAGGATCGGGCTCAGGCTGATCTCCACGGGAAACAGCGATCCATCCCGCCGCCGGCCGTGCAGCTCCAGGCCGCTGCCCATCGGCCGCGTCCGCGGATGCTCCAGATAACCGTCCCGATAGCTGCGATGGTGCTGCCGAACCACGTCCGGTACCAACAGGTCCACCGATTGCCCAACCAGATCATCCCGTGAATAGCCAAACATCTGTTCGGCCACGCGATTCACCAGCACCACGTTCCCGTCCGCCGATACCTCCACAATGGCGTCCGGCGCCGCCTCCAGCAATTGCCGGAAGCGCCTCTCCAGGCGCGCCTGCTCCTCCAGCGCAATCCGCTCCTGCCTCTCCGAGATGTCGATGTTGGTTTCCAGAACATGCGATTCCACCACGCCCAGCTCGCGAATCCACCGGCTCAGCACCATCAGGCGATGGCCGCTGCGCGTGAGGTGAATCACCTCGCCCTCCCAGTGCCCATCGCGCTCCAGCTTCGCCCCGATCTCCTCCAGCGGCTCGGAAAACGTCGTGTGCAGCAGATCGTGGCTGACGCGCCCTTTCGCCTCCGCCGTCGTCCACCCGTAGAGCCGCTCCGCGCCCTTGTTCCAGTAAACGATCCGGTCCTGATGGTCCCGCACCAGAATCGGCTCGTAGGCCTGGTCCAGCAGCTGCGCCTGCCTTCGCGAAAGCTCCTCGCGCTTCCGCTGCTGTGTAATGTCCCGGGCAATCTTCGAAATGCCGATCAGCTTCCCCGCATCGTCGCGCACCGGCGAAAGCGTCAGCGACACCACCAGGCAATGCCCATCTTTATGCCGGCGCATTGTCTCGTAATGCTCCACTACTTCGTCTGCCCGCGTGCGCCCCAGCAGCGCCCGCATATCGTCTTCATAGCCGGGCCACGCCAGCAGCGTCACCGGCTGTCCCACCGCTTCCTCCGCGGTGTACCCAAAGGTCATCTCTGCGCCGCGATTCCACGTCGTGATCACACCTTCCAGCGATTCGCTGATGATCGCGTCGTGCGAATATTCCACGATCGACGCCAGCCGCTGCCGTGTCTCCTCCGCTTCCCGCCGTGCCGTGATGTCCCGGCTCACGTTGGCGATGCCGATCAGCTGCCCATACGGACCGAAGATTCCGAAGGCCCGCATGTCCACCGTGATCGCCCGCCCCGTCTTCGCCTGGCGCAGCTGGAACTCCCCGATCCACGGATCGCCCCGCAGCAGCGCCGGCAGCACCTCGTTCTCGAAGATCTCCCGCTGCCCGTCGAACCCTGCCTCGTAAATCGGGTAACGGTGCACATCTTCGCGATCATCAAGGCCCAGCAGCTCGCGGCCCGCGCGATTAATGAAAATCGTCTTCAGCGTCGCGTCCGTCAGGCTCACGAAGTCCGGCGTGTTCTCCACAATCGCCAGCAGCCGCCTTCGGCTCTCCGCAGTCTGCCGCTCTTCGGAAATATCCCGCCACGCCAGCAGCGCTCCCTGAACCTTGCCGTGGGCATCGAACAGGGGCCGCGCCCGCATGGCGATCCAGTAGCCTTCCGTCGCTCCCGGCGGCTGAATATATTGCTCTGCCTCCACCGTCTGGCCGCGCAGCGCGAGCGCTCCCGGCAATTCCTCCGGTGGCCACAGCGTGCGACGGTCTGGCAGATAAATCCCATACGCCTCGCTCCACAACGCAAGAGGCGGTCCGTTGGGCGCGATCCCGTACAGGCGCTCCGCCGCTGCGCTGGAAAACTGCACCTGGCCATCGGGCGCCACCGCGACCACCGCTTCGTCCAGGTTGTCCACCAGCGCGCGCAGCGTTTCCGGGCGAGCCTCGGCAAGGGCCTCCTGTTGCGGGGGCGAAGCGCTGCGCGCGGGCCCGGAGCTGGCGGGATCCTTCTGGGAACTGGGGCGGCGAGTCATCGAACGGCCGGAAACGTTCTGATAGTGTACCCCCCCCTTCCTTGCGCCATATGGCGCAGTGCACCTCGCCCGGGGCGCGTGGTCACGCAGCAGATCCTCCCGTCGAACCCCCATTCTCGGCCAATGCCCCTTTTTTACCGGATATTCAAGTGGCCCACAGCGTGCTCTCCTTTCCTGTTCGCCCCAGGGAGCCTGTTTTGGAAATCACTTTGCAGCACTCCGGCGGTGCCCGCTTTGCGGCGGAAGCCCGCCAGCACAAAATCCTGCTCGATCAGCCCGCTGAAGACGGGGCGACCGACCACGGGATGACTCCCGCCGAATTGTTGCTCGCCGCGCTCGGCGGCTGCGTCGGCCAGTTCGTCGCCCAATACCTCAAACTGCGCGGCCTTTCCACCGAAGGCCTCCTCATCCGCGTGCACGCGCAGCCCGCCCAGCGCCCCTTGCGCCTCAAAGATTTTCAGATCGAGATCATCGCCCCCGGCCTGAATGAGCGCCAGCTGCGGACCCTGGAGAAATCCTTCCCCGCCGGCCTGGTCCAGAACGCCATCGCTCTGGAAAACGCCCTGCGCATCACCGCCGTCTGTGCGCATTCTGAGGACGTTCAGCCCTGAGCCTCGGATTCCCTCAGGACCCGACCGCCACGGGCCGAACCGCCCCGGGTCGGTGATGCCGGTCACCAACCCGCGTAGCAGCGCTCACCGGCGGATTCCGATTCCGGGCCTACTCTCGATCCACGGCGCACCGTGCCCGTACTCGAAGTGTCTTCTCTTCCCATTGCGTTGCCCGAAATCCTGCTGGCCACAGACTTCTGTGAGCCGGCCCGCCGCGCCCTGGCCTTCGCCCGGCAGATCGCGCGACGCCGCTCCGCTCCCATCCACGCCGCCCACGTTCTCGACCTCACCGGACCCGACCCAGCCATCCGCCGTTCTTTTTCCACGGCTCACGATTCCGCTAAACGCTCCCTGCGAGAGATTCGCCTTGAACTCCGCCTGGCCGGCATTGAGAATTCGGCTACCCTCATCAGCGCCGGCAACGCCGCCGACGCCATCCGCGGACTCGTCCAGCTGCATCAGCCGTCGCTGCTCGTCCTCGGCCTCAACGGCGCGCTCAGCCAGGATCCGGCGGCGCTCGGCGCCACGGCTCGATCCCTCCTCGCCGCTCCGCCCTGCCCCATCCTCACGGTGAGCGAACTCTGCCTCGCACCATCCGCCCACGCCGCTGAGCGCGTCGTCATCGTTATCGACACCGCTCCGGATAGCCTCCGCGCCGCCCTCGACGCCTGGCCGCTCGGCCCGCGCCCAACCTCGGGCGCCCTGCTGACAATTCGATCGAAAGGCACAAAAACCGTACCGACGCCTCCGGCCGCCCTGCAGCACCAATTCCATCCCGTCCAGGGGATCGACCCAAAGAACGCCGCCGATGCCATCCTCCGCCATGCCAAGGAAACCACCGCCGGCCTCATCGTCGTGGCCTTCGGCAGCGGAACCCGGCTCGCCTCCCTCAATCGCGGTGCCCTCGCCTGCACTCTCCTCACCCAGGCATCCTGCCCGGTCCTCACCGTGCGATCCTGAGCGCTCAACTCCGCTGCCCTACTTCGGCGCGTCGCGGCAGAAGGTCTGGCAGATGGCGTTGGCCACATAGCCGGCCGCGGTAGCGAAGGCCCGTCCCGCCGGTTCGGCCGCAGCCGTATCAGGACTCACGCCTTCCGTGATGATGCCGTTGTCCCAGGGACTCCCGCGAAGAATCTTCAGTGCCTGCTCGCGCCCACGGGTCAGTTGCAACTCATCGGCAACGCTCCACGACGGCGTAAAGGGCAGCCGGTAACTGCCCGGCACTCCATAGGGGCGATCCGCATACGCATGGCGGTACCCGGAGGAATGCAGCCAGTCCCAGGTGCGCTCGAAGACCGGATCCGTCTGCGGGACAAATCCCAGCAGCGGCAGATTCATCAGCGATCCGGGAGGCACATCCGCAAAGGTTGGATGACTCCCATCCGTCGCGCTGACAAAGATCGTCCCCGCAGCGCCGGGAGCTCCGCCCGCCACGCAGTATTGCAGGATCGCCGTACGCAGCTCGGCCGCCTGCTGCGTCAGCCTGGCAGCGCCCGCCGTATCCTGCAGCCGCTCCAGCAGCCCTTTCGCGTCCAGAAACGTCTTCCACACCAGGACATTGTCATAGGTGATGAACGGCGGTTTCTCGTATTCATCCTGCGCATCCTGCAGCGTGGAATACAGCCCGGTCGCCGCATCGCGATGCGACTCAATGCGCTTCAGCAGGAACTCCACCCCATCCCGGTGCGCGCGCAAAAATGCATCGTCCCCGGTCTTGTCCACATACGCAGACAGCGCCACCAGCGGAGCCGCCGCTTCATCCAGCTCGAAACCGTCCTCCAGCACCACTCCATCGATGAACCGGCTGTGCGTGCCCGCGTTGCGCAGCTGCGTCGTCAGCGCATATTCCAGCGCCTCCTTCGCCAGCCCGCGGTCAATGTCCAGCAGCCCCGGAAAGCTCCACAGCATCGCATCCCGATCCCAATACGCTGCGGAGACGTAGTACCGCGGACTCCGCGACGTGACCCCGACAAACTGCTCCGTATCGATCGTCCTGCCCCACGCATACATCGCCGTGAACAGAAAATTGCGGTTCATCAGCATGTCCAGATCCGGCTGCCCCGTGGTGCGCGTGCGAGCCAGGCACCACTGCGCAGCCCGGTCGATCACCGCTTCGGCACCGTCGCGATCGATCTCTTCCTCGAGCGCGCGCGCGTTGTGCCCCGCGCTGAACTCCTCCGGCCCCGCGCCCAGCAGAAACACCGCCTCCGTCGTCTGCCCCGGCGCCAGCATTTCCGCATGCTGCGCCGTCACCTCGGGGCTGTGCGACTCCGGCGGTCCATCCACCCGCGCCTCCGAGCCGGGATAAAGAACCGACCAGGAGAACTGCGTGTCGTCGGTGACGTAGCTGAAAACTTCCCCGCTATCCACCCACGGCGCAGGCGCATCGGTGAGCTGACCGTGCAGCGCCACCGGCAGGTACGTCACGCGGTCCAGAGCCCCCCACGACGCTTTAACTCCCGGCGCAACCGACACCGCCGTGCTGCGGTGGTTCGTCATCGTCATCCGCAGAAACGCCGCCCGCGCTCCAGGCGGAGCGCACCATGTCAGAGTCATTTCCACGCCATCGACGTCGAGGCGGGCCGTCGGAATCCAATACGCGATCAGCTTCCAGGAGGGATTCCGGAATGCGACCGGCTTGCCCTCAACCTCAAACGTCGGCTGCAGCACCGGCGCTCCCCCGTCTCCTTCCACCTGGAGCAATCCGCGGTAGCGCATCGAGAGTACGTTGAAGCTCACCAACGCCCCGTCGTCGGCCCGGATCTCCGGCAGGGCGATCCACGTGTTGCCCGTGGCAAACACATCGCCTGGCCTGGGTGAAACGGCGACCCCCTGCGAAGGCTCGGCAGCGGCGGCGAAACGTGGCGCCGCCCCCGCGCACAGCAGAAGCCCCGCGATCAACAGCAAAGAATTCCTGATCATCACAGAGATATGGTAGGCGAGGCGGGAATCGAACCCACAACCCCCGGCTTAGAAGGCCGGTGCTCTATCCGATTGAGCTACTCGCCCGTCCCTCTCTCATTGTAGCCACGACCGACGCCCGCAGAACTTCCCCCCACGCCGCTTCCGCCGCCAGGGAATCCACTCCGCAACCCGCCGCATACAACGTCACCCCAAAGCCGTCTTCCCCGTTGCTCATCGCCGCGCGAACCACCAGGTCCACGCGTCCCGATCGCACCGGCTCGTTGCGCAGCGCCAGCGCCGCCCGCCGCGCCCAGGCCTCATGCCCCGCAAAGGACGTAAACATTGCCGACTCCCGCGCCATCACGTCGATATAGCTCGCCAGCCCCGCCTGCGCCTCGCCCGCCTCGCAGTCAAACTCCAGCGGATCGATCTCGCCGGCGCTCATCGTCCACACATCGCATTTGCTCGTGAATACCGGCGACTCGCGGCCGTTCAACGCAATCAGCGCCGCCCCCAGCGCAGAATGCTCCCGCGCCTCCCCAATCCGATCCGCCGCGCCCGCGTCCCCCCGCAGATCGACAAACCCGGCCCAGTCCACCTCAATCCGAGCCCCGTCGCCGCCGATCTCCACCGCCCAGTCAGCTTCCACGCGTGCCCTTGCCTCGCTCTCGCGCCGCACCCGTCTCCAGCAGGAAACGCAGCAGCGTCCGCTCCGCCCAGCGCCCGTCGTCATTCTTCTCCGCCGCCAGAAACGCGCAGTGTCCCCCGCGGTCCGTCTCCATCAGCGTCACCCATGGATTCGCGATCAGCGTCGCCCGCGTCTCCGGCAGCATGCGAATGAACGGGTCGTCCAGCGAGTGCACAATCAGCGTCGGCACCTGCAGCTCCGCCGCATACTGCGAGCAGGCCACCGAATGGTAGTAGTCATCCGCGTCGCGAAACCCGCCATACCGCGCCACAATCTCCTGGTCGAAATCCCGCATCGACCGAATCTTCTCCATCGCCGCATCCCCGTAAATCCTGGGATACATCGCCATCCGCCGCCGCACCCGCGCCAGCATGTTCCGCAAAAAGTGCCACTCATAGATACGATTCTGCGGCCGATGCAGCGCCGCCGACGACACCGCCAGATCCATCAGCGGCGAGATCCCCGCCACCGCCTGCACCACCGCCGGAATTCGCTCCGCCATCTGCCCCGCCCAGCCCAGCACCAGGTTCCCGCCCATCGAGTAGCCCACCAGCGCCATCGCTTCCACGCCCTGCTCGCGGACAACCGCCTCCACCACCCGTCCCACATCGCCCGTCCGTCCCGAGTGGTAAATCGTCGGCGACAGCGCATCCGTCCCGCCGCACGTGCGCATGTTCATCCGCACCACGTTCAGCCCCGCAGCCAGAGCCCGCGCCGCGTTCCCCACGATGTACTTTGAATTCGACGAGCCTTCCAGCCCGTGCACCAGCACCACCGTCAGCCGCTCCCGCCGCACCGCCTCCGGCTGCCAGTGGCAAGCGCACAGCACCCGGCTCGGCCCGTATCCAGCCACCGGACCCTCTACTTCCACCAGCAGTTCTTCCGGTTCCGGCAGCGTCAGCCGCCGCGGCAGAAAATTTCCCGCTAAAGTCTGCAGATGCCCGCTGCGCATCCATCGTCGCGGAACGAACTCCGTCCACCACTCCGGCTTTTCATTTGGATCTCCGGCGGTCCGCTCCGTCACGAGACCTCTTCCCTCACCAGCGCCAGCACCTTCGCCGCCCACAGCGCCCCCATCGGCTCTTCCTCGTGCTTGAAGTACGCAAACACATCGCCTGCCGCGGCTCGCTCCCGCAGCTGACCCGCAATCGCGTCCAGTTCCGCGTGCGCATACTCCGTCTTCCGCCGCCGATAGCAGCTGAACGCCGCCGTCACCACATCCGGCGTCGCCAGCTCATCGCTCTCCGCCACGCACAGCGCTGCTCCATGCCGCTCCAGAATCCGATACACTCCCGCCTCAAACCACGACACATGCCGAAACTCGAACGCCATCCGCAGTCCCAGCCCATGCGCGTCGGCCAAAAACTGCGCCAGCTTGCCCTCATCCGCTTTGAAGTTCGGCGGCAGCTGAAACAGCACCGGCCCCAGCCGTCCCGCCTCGCCCACCGGAGCAATGGCCCCGGCAAACGCCTCCAGCGTCGGACGGCAATCCTGCAACCTCTGAAAATGCGTAATCCGCTGCGGCGCCTTGAACGAGAAGCGGAACCCTTCGCCCGTCTGCGCCAGCCACGCATCCACCGTCGTCCGCCGCGGAAAGCTCCGGAAGGTGTAATTCACCTCCACGGAATTCAGCCGCGTCGCGTAATACTCCAGGAATTTTTTTGAGGGTAGTTTCTCCGGATAAAACGCCGGCTTCCACGTGGGATACGCCCAGCCCGAGCAGCCAATGTAGATACGGCTACCCGCGTTCTGTTCGGAAGCAGTCGTCACGGAGATGGGCAGCGCGATCCGGCTGCAGGGCATCGATTTTGGGGCGGATAGTGGGGATCGAACCCACGACATCCTGAGCCACAGTCAGGCGTTCTGCCGCTGAACTATATCCGCCACAACATCCATGATTGTAGCATTGGCACCACAGTCATTCGCGCGCTCCGTCGCGCCCCAAACCAGCGCGAATCGCCATCTCCGCCCCCATGGCCGACCACCCCGAGCCCGAGATTCTTCCACCGTTCCGACCCGGCATCCGCGCCCGCGCCGAACGCCTCTTCTCCGACCAGAACCTCGACTTCCTCGCCCATCTCCTCGACGACATCTTTCGCATCCCCGGCACGCCCATCCGCTTCGGTCTCGACGGCCTCATCGGACTCATCCCCGGCATCGGCGACGCGCTGGCCGGCATCGCTTCCTTCGTCCTCGTCTTCGCCGCCTGGGTGCGCGGCGTCCCCTGGGTCACCCTCGCCCGCATGATGGTCAACCTCGGCCTCGATGTCCTCATCGGGGCCATCCCCTTCTTCGGTGACCTCTTCGACATCGCCTATAAGGCGAATCGCCGCAACTACCGCCTCCTCACCCGCCACCTGCGCCAGCCCCGCCGCCATACCTGGAAGGATTACGCCTTCCTCGCCACCCTCCTCGCCGCCGTCCTCGCCCTCCTTGCCGCACCCCTCATCGTCCTCGTCCTCATCATCCTCTGGCTCGCCCACCGTGTGTGACCCGCAGGTTCTCAAACTCCAAACTCTAAACTCCAAACTCTCTGCCCCACTCCCCCCCTGCGCTAAAATCTGAACATCGGGGCGTAGCGCAGTCTGGTAGCGCATCTGCTTTGGGAGCAGAGGGTCGGGGGTTCGAATCCCTCCGCCCCGACCATTCCGAAGCGCTCGGCACCCGGGCGCTGGCGGCAGCCGTCCCCCTTCCCCAGGGCCGGCGTTATCCCATCGTTCAGAGGCGGCTCTTCCCTCTGGGCCTCCAGGGCGGATTATGGCCTTTGGGTCCCTTCTGTGGAAATCCTGTCAAGTCTTACGAAAGTTCCCGCAGTGCTGTCACAGGACTTATAAGCCAAAAGCCCTGGCACTAAACCCGCTCCAACCTGCTATTCTGAACTTAGGATGGAAAAACAAAGAAAGCCCGCCTTGCGCGGGCTTTTTCGTTTCCTGGCTCAGCCTGCCAGGAACGATCCGGAGCCTGAAACATCAACCGATGAAGACCCACCGGCCACTGCATTAAGCCCTTTATTTTCCACACATAAACATAAGGCCCTAAGCAACTACTTTATTTGCCACACATACGCACTCGCCACCTGCAAGTACCGTGTTTGTCACACATGCACAAAATGAGCGGTGTATTTTCAGCGCAGGCTTCGCTATCGGCCAGGAGCCACCGGCTCGGCTGTAACCTGTAACCTGTGCCCTGCACCCTGTAACCTGTACCTTGCCTATGACCGACGCCCGCTCCGCCCTCCTCGACCTGCTCGCCCGCACCTCGTTCCGCCTCGGCACCTTTACCCTCTCCTCCGGTGCCACCAGCGACTACTACATTGACTGCCGAACCACGACCCTCCATGCCGAAGGTGGACGCCTCACCGGCCTGGCCATCCTGGATCTGCTGGCAGAAAAGGACCTCCACCCTGCGGCCGTCGGCGGGCTCACCCTGGGGGCCGACCCGGTCGTCTCCGCCGTCGCCATCGCCAGCGCCGACCGCGCCCAGCAGCGGCCTGCCTCGCCCCTGATCCACGGCTTCCTCGTCCGCAAGGCGGAAAAGGCGCACGGCACCGGCCGCCGCATTGAGGGTTTCTGCGAGAAGGGCGCGCCCGTTCTCATCGTCGACGACGTCTGCACCACCGGCGCTTCCACCATCACCGCCATCGATGCCGCTCGCGAAGCTGGCCTGCACGTCATCGCCGCCATCTGCCTCGTCGAGCGCGAGGAGGCCGGCGGCCGCGCCGCCCTTGAAGCCGCCTGCCAGGGGGCTCCCTTCCTTCGCCTCTTTACCGCCAACGACGTCCGCGCCGCTCACGTTCGTCAGCTGCCCAAAAAGTAAGGGCGCGCCCCTGGCGCGCCCCGGAGAAATTAGGAAGAAGCGGTTTACTGTTCTGAGGGCCCGCCACCCGTAGACGGAGGCGTTGCCATCCCCGTCTGGGCCGGCTGATTTTGCCCGCTGTTGCTCAGCAGCTGCACTTCCACATGCCGGTTCTTCGCCCGGCCCGCAGCTGTTTTGTTCGAATCGATCTCGACGTCCTTACCCAGGCCGACGAGGTAAAACTTATGCGCCGGAACGTTGTATTTCGCTGCCAGATACTGCACCACCGCCATCGCCCGGCGATCGCTCAGCGCGTAGTTGTACTCCTTGGAGCCCACGGAATCCGTGCCGCCCGTAACTTCGAGGATGTAGCTTTGGGTTCCGGCCAGCTGACCGCCGAACTGATCCAGCTGCGCCAGGTCCCCCTTGGTCAGAACGGACTTGTTGAAGCCAAACGTTACGCTCACATCGCCAACCTGCTTATAGTTGTCGAGGCCTGCGATCACCCCGGCCAGCGAGTCCGCGCGATTGACGGCGTCCTGGGCCGACTGCTGCGCTGTGCTAGCCGCCTGCGTGGCGTTCTGCGCGTTCTGCTGCGCCTGATTCGCCGAATTCTGGGCGTTCTGAATGCCCTGCTGCGACCGGGTATCCACGTCGTGGATGGCACGGTTGTTCGCCGCCGTCGCGTCATCCAGCTCGTTGGTCTTCTGAATCACCGGCTCCGTCTGGCTCCGGACGTAATTCTTCGTGGTGCAACCTGTGGCGAAAACCAGAGAGAGCGCCGCAACTGCCGAGGCGGCCGCGAGTCCTGCTCCTGAAATCCGTATCATTTGGGTCACTCCGTTTCTTCCTTCTTCTGTGTTGAGAGACCCCGCCAACCGGCGCGGATGCCTCGCTTTTCCAGTAGAAATGAGCACGTCCAGGCCCAAAGTATCGATAAATCAGTAACATAACTATTTTCAGCCACTTGGGCTTCTTTTCCAACGTTCATTCTAAGGACTGGTGCTATGCCGAAAGTACTTTTTACCTGGTATTTTGGCCGCTCGGGTCCAGCGGAACTCCTTCCGCATCAGCCTTTACACTGATTGGAGGGCCGCCTATGGACTTGCAGGAGAAGATTCGGACACTGCCAACGCGGCCTGGCGTGTACCTCTATAAGAACGCCGACGGCGAGGTCATCTACGTCGGCAAGGCCAAAAACCTCCGCTCCCGCGTACGCTCCTACCTGCTGGAGGCCAACCAGGCGAACGCCAAGACGGGCTCGCTCATGCGCGAAGCCGTCGAGGTCGACTACATCCTCGTCGACAACGAGCACGAGGCGCTCGCCCTCGAAAACAACCTGATCAAGCAGCGGAAGCCCCGCTTCAACATCCTGCTCCGCGACGACAAGACCTACCCTTATGTAAAGCTCACGCTGGCCGACCGCTTTCCCAAAGTCTTCGTCACGCGGCGCCTCCGGCGCGACGGCAGCGCCTATTACGGACCCTATTTCCCCGGCAATCTGGCCTATCGGGTCGTGGAACTCATCCACCGCAGCTTCCTGCTGCCCAGCTGCAAGGTGGACCTGTCGCGGGACCACCCGCGGCCTTGTCTGCAGTACTACATCGGACGCTGCCTGGGGCCGTGCGTCAAAGACCTCACCACGCCGGGGATCTATGCGGAGGCCGTCCGCGACGCGCAGCTCTTCCTGGAAGGTCGCACCGCGGACCTGAACAAGTCACTCCACGAGCGAATGGCGGCGGCGGCGGCGGCCGAGCAGTTCGAGCTGGCGGCGCGCTATCGCGACCTGCTGATTACCGTCGATCAGATGCAGGAGAAGCAAAGGATCGCCTCCGTCGAAGATGACGATGCCGACGTCTTCGGCTTCCATTTTGAAAACGGAATGATCGCCGCCAACCTCTTCCACATGCGCGCGGGAAAGATCGTCGACCGCCGCGAATTCTTCTGGGAGGATCTGCCGGAATTCGTAGCCGAGTTCCCGGAGGCGGAAGGTGCGATCGCGTCGGCACCCGAGGGGCTCGCCCTCTTCGAGCCGGGCGCCTTCTTCTCTGCCCTGCTGAAGCAGCTCTATATCGATCAGCAGTACGTGCCCCGCAGCATCTTCGTCCCCGTCGACTTTGCCGATCGCACCGCGCTGGCCAATCTGCTCGCCGAGCAGACGAAGCATCGGGTGGAGATTGCCGTCCCGCAGCGAGGAGACAAACGCTCCCTGGTGGATCTGGCCGGGCAGAACGCTAAACAGAGCTACGACCAGCGCTTCCGCGTCCTGCAGCCGAACCGGAAGGCGATCCAGCAGGCGCTGCAGGATGCCCTGATGCTGGAGGAGCCGCCGCGCACGATTGAATGTTTCGACATCTCGCACATCCAGGGGGCGGAAACCGTGGCCTCCATGGTGGTGTGGGAAGACGGTGAGATGAAGAAGAGCGCTTACCGCAAATTCAGGATCAAAACGGTCGAGGGCGTCGATGACTTCGCCTCGATGCGGGAGGTAGTGACTCGACGCTACCGGGCCCGTGGTAAGGTCGCCGGAGAGTCGCCCGAGGCCGCATCGAAACTGCCCGTGAAGGCCCCCGATCTGATCCTGATCGACGGCGGCCTGGGGCAGCTGCACGCCGCCGCCGCCGCCCTCGAGTCGCTGGGGCTGACCACGCAGCCGCTGGCCTCCATCGCCAAGCGCGAGGAGATCATCTACCTCTATGGGCAGGAGGACGAGCCGGTGGTGCTCGACCGCCGCTCGCCGGTGCTGCACCTGATTCAGAAGATCCGGGACGAGTCGCACCGGTTCGCGATTACCTATCACCGCAAGCGGCGCGAGATGCGGGACCGCGACTCCGAGCTGCTGGCCATCCCCGGCGTAGGTGCGCGAACGCGGCAGCGCCTGCTGGAGCATTTCGGCAGCCTGCGCAGCGTGGCTGAAGCCAGCCTGGAAGCGCTGGCCGCGGTGGTTCCACCCAAAACCGCAGAGGGCATTTTTGGCCACTTCCACGCACAGGAGCGCCCGCCCAACCCGCTTCCTGTCCTGACCGATCGCGGTTAGCGCAGACACGAATCGGCTTCCTCTGGTAGACAGGAAGCTGTGCCTGATCCGCCAGCTGTGGCCCGAAGGAGTTGCCGATGAAGACGATGCTGATGGCGGACCCGGTCCGCTACCCGCACATGACCACCGAGGATTTGCGGGAAAGCTTTCTGCTCACCGGCGCCGGGGAGCCCGGCAGCATTCGCCTGGCCTACGTCGATCTGGATCGCGCCGTGGTGGGGTTTGCCTCTCCCACCGATCAGCCCCTCGCCCTGCCCGCGTATCCGGAACTGCGGGCGCAGTTCTTCACCGAGCGCCGGGAGATCGGCATTCTCAACATCGGGGGCGCAGGCGCCGTCCACGTTGGCGATCAGACCTACCGGCTCGATAACCTGGACGCGCTGTACGTCGGGCGCGGCCATCCTGAGATTCTCTTTGAATCGCTCACACTGGAGTCGCCCGCGGTCTTCTACCTGCTGAGTTATCCGGCGCACACGCGTCACCCGGTCACTCTGGTGCGCAAAGACGACGCGCAGCCCGTGACCATCGGCAGCCAGGAAACGTGCAATCGGCGCACCATCTGCAAGTACATTCACCTGGAAGGCGCGCGCAGCTGCCAGCTGGTGCTGGGCATCACGCACCTGCACAGCGGCAACGCCTGGAATACGATGCCGCCCCACACGCACATGCGCCGGTCGGAGATCTACATGTACTTCAACCTGGCGGCCGAGGCGCGCGTCTTTCATCTGATGGGACCGCCCCGGGAGACGCGCCACCTGGTCCTGTCGAACAGGGACATTGCGGTTTCGCCGGGCTGGTCGATCCATGCCGGCTTTGGAACGCAGGCCTACAGCTTCTGCTGGGGCATGGGCGGTGAAAACCAGGACTACGCCGACATGGATCCGGTACGGGTGGAAGATCTCCTGTAAATAGCGTTCGGGGAAAGGAATGCCGATGAGGACTCTTCTGCTGGCAGCGATGGGGTCTCTGCTAGCCTGTTCAGCGGGTGCTCAAATGACCTCTCAACCTCCCTCGCACGCCCCCGTTGTCGTTCTTCCGGAACAGGACCTTCATCAGCGGATTGCCAGCCTGATTCCTGAGGCAAAGGAAAAGG
The DNA here is from genome assembly GCA_036267395.1 of Acidobacteriaceae bacterium. Taxonomy (GTDB): domain Bacteria; phylum Acidobacteriota; class Terriglobia; order Terriglobales; family Acidobacteriaceae; genus Palsa-343. The sequence goes on from DATAWD010000039.1 coordinate 97,591, forward strand.
GCAGCAGCGGCGCGACGCTGGCCGATTACGGAAGCTACAGGATTCAGCTCTCGCTGCGAACGAAGAGCGGAGGGGCCGAAGTCCACGCGCACTGGGACGACGTGATGATGGTGAAAGAAGGCCATGCCACGCTGATCACGGGGGGAACGGTCATCGGCGGCGATTCCAAACCGGACGGCGAGATCCTCGGCACGAAGATCGAAGGCGGCCAGCCGCACAAGCTGGGACCGGGGGATGTGTTTACGATCCGCGCCGGAACACCGCATCAGACGGTCGTCGCTGCCGGGACAATCTACGCGGCCGTGGTCGTCAAGATCCACGAGCCGTAGCCGCCTAGCGCGCCAGCCATCCTCCATCGACGACAAGAACGGTTCCGGTCACGTAATCGCTCGCGGCAGAGGCCAGAAACACCGCGGCGCCGGTCAGGTCCCGGGGCTCGCCCCATCGGCCCGCCGGGATTCTCTCCAGGATCTGCCGATTGCGCGTCTCGTCCTGCTGCAGCGCCTGGGTATTCTCGGTGCGAAAGTAGCCGGGGGCGATGGCGTTCACCTGGACATTGCGTCCGGCCCACTCGTTGGCCAGTGCTTTGGTCACCTGAGCGATGCCCCCTTTGGAGGCGACGTAGGCGACAATGCGGACGCCGCCCTGGAACGACATCATGGAGGCGATATTGATGATCTTGCCCTGCCGGCGCTCCAGCATGGTGCGGCCGGCCAGCTGCGCCAGACGGAAGGCGCTGGTGAGGTTGACCTGGAGAACGCGGTTCCATGCTTCGAGATCGTGATCCTCAGCGGCGTCGCGATGGATCGTCCCGGCATTGTTGACCAGGATGTCCGGCGCGCCCATGGCCGCGGAGACGTCGGCAAACAGGCGGTCCGGGCCGTCGGGCAGGTTCAGATCGGCCGAGAAGCTTTGCGCGGCGCCGCCCACTTGGCGGATGCGCTCGGCGGTCTCGTCCGCGGAACGGCGGTTACCGTGGCAGGCGACGGCGGCTCCGGCCTCGGCCAGGGCCGCGGCGATGGCCGCTCCGAGTCCACTGGCGGCGCCAGTGACCAGGGCGGTTTTCCCCTCCAGGCGAAAAGTGTTCAGGATTCCCATCGGTGGTTGCGCCACTGGCGACTGCGCCTGACGCTTCGATTCAGCGAAGGGCCATTTTCGGCAGCGCCTTGCTGCTTGTCAAGGCAGGGCCCTGGGCGGTTCTCAAAACAAAAGGCCGGGACCCTGGGTCTCGGCCTTTCGGTTGACGGATGGACGATTCGACTACGGTGTCCCGTTGGGTATAAGTCGGGCCCCCGAGAGTTCGGCGGCGATCAGCGCATAGATATCGGCGATTGCGGTGGTGCCGCTGTTCGCCCCCGAGGCCGAGCAGCCGGTATCGCCGCTCAGGTTGTAATCGGAGTAGAAATGCGTTGTATCGCCGTTGATGTAATTCGTGGACATGTTTTGCAGCGCCTGACACGGTGTGATGTCCGGGTAAGCGGCGCCGCTCTTGCGATCGCTGGCACAGTTGGCCGTGCTCGAGCTACTCGGCGACCCATAAGCGATCGTGTAGACGAGCGTGCCGGCTGTGGAGGCCGCCTGGGCCGCATCCACGCCCTGACTGCACTCACCAACCCATGAACCGTAGTTCCCGCTCCCGGTGGCATAGTTCGAGCTTTCGCCCTGGATGGCCATGTCATTGGTACCGGGACTGAAATTGGCAGTGGAGGAGGACTGCTTCGCGGTGGCGTTGCCGTCGCTGAGCAGAATCATGACGTTCTCGGTCTTCGGATTGGCTTCTTTTTCGGCGACCAGGGCGGACTGCGCTGCATAAACTGCGCCCGCATAGTAGGTATTCTCGTAGCCGGTTCCCATCGAACTGCAACCGCTCTGGCCGCCGACCGCCTTCACCAGATTCGAACTGCTGTTCAGCGTCGTGGCCGCGTCCGATGTTCGATAGTCACTGGAGAAGCCGACAACCTGGTAAGTCGCGTAGCCCGAAACCGTTTTTTGGTTATAGCCGGACCCTGTCGTGTAGCTGTAATTCATGTTTGTCAGAGTGCTGGTGCCGGCGATCGGGAAGGTATAGGGCGGGACGCTGAGATCGTTGGTGCCCGCACAACTGTATTCCGTGGAGACGTTGTTGGTGTCCACGTTCGGGAAGGTGAAGAGACTCACATTATCCATCGACGGCGTGAGGCCCTTCAGCAACGCCTGAATTCCCTGAACGGCGCACTGCAGCTGGGTCAGGGTTGTCGTCGTCGTCGTGGTTTTGCCCCTCGAGTTGGTGGTGGTGGTGACGGTGCAACTGGGGTCGGAGTCCGCCATCGACGGCGTCGTGTCGAGGATGAGGGCGATGTTATACGGCTGGGGCCGGCCCTTGGAAGCGGTGGAGGTGGCGCTGATGGCGACGCTGGGCTTGCCCAGCAGTTGCGCAAACAGCGTTGGAACCGACGCGGTCTCCGTCACCGAGATGGCGTTGGGATTGGTGGAGGTGCAGGGAATGCCCCAGGCGGTGACCGTCGCCAGGCAGAGCGGCGTGATGGTGGGCGTGCCCACAGCGATGCCGGTATCGGTGTTCTTTTCGCCGCTGGCGCCGCTGTAATTCTGTCCGACGGTGGAGTAGCTGCTGTCACTCCCGATCGTCTCGGCCGCGGCGAGTGCGGCTGCATCAGCCTGCACCTGCAGCTGGCGCCGGATAACCATGGCGCGACCCAGGTCAACGGAGAGGGCGGAAATGCCCAGGACTGTCAGCATGACCACCACGACCCAGGGCAGGACCTGACCGCTCTCTTCTCCGAGAATGCGCTTCAGGCCGGAAATGTTTCCCTTCGATGGGGCGGCTGCCCTCTTCGCCGGGGCTTCAGTTGGTTGCATCATCATTCAGCTCCTTACTCTTTCTTTCCTGCCGGTTCTGGTCCGGCTTGCCGTGATTTGCGCAGACAGCGACTGTGATTAAATTCTTTAATTCACTAACTCGGTGGCCGAAGACGACATGGTGATCTGCCGCGTGGCCCATCGAAAAACCAATGGCGTGACGGGATAGGTGGCCGTGACCTGCACCTGATCGGCGGTGTGCATCTGGTTAGCTCCCGTCGACGCACGGTCGGTGCAGCTCGTGGTGTAATTGCTCACCGTCGCCGGGTTCGTCGAGTTATCGGTGTAAACAATGGTGATCGTCAGGGACGAGCTGGTCAGGTTCGGCGCGGCGGATTCCAGTGTCTGCACGCCGTAAGCGCAGGGATCACTGGCGGCCAGCGCCGGCGTCGTCTGGTTGCGGGCCAGAGCAATCGCTCGGGCGCCTGCGCTCACCGAATCGGTGAGGACTTCATACTGGCTGAGGATGATCCCGAACGAGAAGATTCCGGTCAGTACGACCAGAAGCACGGGAGCGACCAGGCCGAATTCCACCAGCGACTGGCCTCCTTCACCGTGACGCAGAGACCGGCTGCGGTTCCGCATCGCGCGTATCTGAGATTGCAAGGCTCGTCGAAAGGCAGTCGGTCGATTCATGATGTCCTGGTAGAGATCCGCCCCTTGTGAACCGAATGTGCGGGGCGCCCTGCTTCGATTCTCCATAGCTCCGCTGTGCCTGCGTCCCTGCCGCCCGGATGATTCTGGCTGCGGCTGATGGGGGCGATCGTCACAATGACTCCGAGTGCTGGAGGTCGTCCTACAACGGTAGGTGCTTATCCACAGAGGCTCAATGGCCATTTCGTGTTAGGGCCATGAGCCTGAGGAATCATGAACGGGCGCTCTCGGCGGGACTCGGCGCGATCCTCGCTTTCGATCGCGGTTCGTGTGCGGCCGTTCTCCCACCTAAGTACACCAAAAGAGGGAGTACTTCTGTACCGATCTCGTCATAGCTTTGGGTTTCACTCCGTATTACCTTCAGACCCTGACGCGAGCGAACCGAGTTCTGTTTTTGCTGCGATCGACGCTCACGATCGACCTGCGGAGAGCCGAAATGAAGGTTACCGAAAGACAGCTGCGCAGGCTCCTGCATAACGAAGAGGGCCAGGACGTGATTGAGTACGGCCTGCTGGCTGCCCTGGTTGCACTCGCGGCTTTCGCAGCCATGCACAACTTTGGCAAGAAGCTCGGCAAGGACTACACGAAGATCGGGAAAAAACTCTAGCCATTTGCCGCATGCGGTGCGCGGCGAGGACGACCACTTCCGGTAACGGGCTGCCCGGGAGTGGAACAAAAGAGACGGCAGCGATGGATGGGTCACCGGGTTCGACGTGGCTTCGGGAGAGCGGAAAGGATCGATATGAGATGCGGCGGATGGAACGCGACAGGCGGAACGGAGAATTCCCTTCTGACTCGGTTGCGGTACGAGGAGTCCGGGGCTGACATGATCGAGTACGCGTTGATCGGAACTTTGATTGCTTTGGCGGCGATCGCCGGCATTTCGGGTGTCGGCACGAAGGTTGCGAGCTATTACAGCAGCATTGCCTCCAGCCTGTGAGGGTGGAGCGATCAAAAGATTGAAGGCGCGGTCTGTAATCCACCGCGTGCAGTAACCCGAAGCAGCGTTTCCCCGAGTAACTTCCGGCGAGCATTGATTCGGTGGAATTTGGGCCCTGAGCAACACCGCAGTCTCTACAAAAGTAGCAAAAGGTAACACTTAAAGGGCATTGCGACCGAAGCAGTTTCATCGCAATGTTGACAACAATCACCACTAACGCAGCGCGGTCCGGATTCAAAGGCCGTGCGGCAATTTCAAGGAGAACTGGAATGAACATGACCAAGCGGCTTTTCACCAACCTGATGAACGATGAGTCCGGCCAGGATCTGATCGAGTATGCTCTGATCGCGGCTCTCATCGCCCTGGGCGCCATCGTTGCGATGGGCTCTCTCAGCAACAAGATCGGCAGCGAGTTCAACACGATCGGCAACAGCCTGTAATCCAACGTGATGTTCTGGCGGTTTCTGTTCTTGCCGGTCTCTGGTTGGGTGAAGTGAATCAGATCTGCCGCAGTACGAAAGACAGGTCTGGCTCACAAGACGATTTCGGTCGCGACCTACGTTCCTCGGCTCCGGTCGCGACCACCCACCTCCGCCGTAAGTTTTGAAATCGGCTCCATCGACGTGATTCGCAGGCTCCGCACCCACCAGCTGTCCGCACCTGAACGGTCTGGATGGGGATTTGATGAAAGAACACCGCGGTACACCTCAGCGCAGGCGACCTCTCCGGAGGCAAACCCAGGGCTGAGAGCTGCGACACGATGATGGCGGCAGCGGGGCCAGGAGTTCCCTGCCTGGCTGCCCCCCGCATCGGACGTTCTTCGCTGACAATTACGCGGGCCTGGCTTCCCCCGGCTGGGTAGCTGGCGTGCAGATCCGCTTCAACTTCTGACTCTTTCCGCCGATGAAGCGGAAAGGGCGTAATGGGGACAATCGCAATGTCACACTTTCAACCCGAGTGGGTGTACCCGACGGCGGCGCTGGCCTGTGCATTTGCAGGCGCGGGCTTCGACGTGCACAGCCGCCGGATCCCGAACTTTTTAACCCTGCCCGGCATCCTTTTCGGCCTGCTCCTGCATTTTGCACTCGGCGGATGGCGCCAGATGGGTCTGGCGGCTCTGGCCGGTCTGATCTGTGGCGTGCTGTTTCTCATCTTCTGGCTGGCCGGAGGTATGGGGGCGGGCGATGTGAAGCTCATTACTGCAGTCGGCGCTATCGCCGGACTGCCGCTGGTGGGCTACCTGCTTATCCTCACCGCCGTTGCCGGCGGTGTTATGGCGATCGGGCTCGCCCTGTGGCGAGGCCGGTTCAAAGAAACCATCAGGAATGTCGGCGCTCTCGCGCTCCATCATCGTATGGAAGGACTTGCGCCGCATCCTCAACTCAATGTCGCCAACGCGAGGACATTGCGTCTCCCCTATGCCCTGGCAGTAGCCGCGGGCACCGCGACGACGCTCTTCCTCACGGCGTTCCAGAGGTAATCTGATATGGCTCGCCGCATGATGCTTGCTCTTGTCGTGGCGCTGGTGGTCTCCGGGCTCTTTACGTTCTGGCTCAGTCGCAGAGTGGGCCGCACCCGGACGGTCGCCCCGCCGCAGAATCAACAGTACGTTGCCGCCGCGCGTTCGCTCGATCCCGGCGAGACGATCCGCAAGGAAGACGTCAGCCTGATCGAGTGGCCGAAGTCCCATCCGCTGACCGGCAGTTTTGTGCGGGTCGACGATGTGGTCGGCAGAGCGGTTCTGTATCCTCTGGCCGCCGGGCAGCCGATTCTCGATCGGCAGCTGGCCGCCGCCGGATCCGGCGTCGGCCTGACGGCAAGGATCCCGTCGGGAATGCGCGCCGTCGCCCTGAGCTCGAATGAGGTCATCGGGGTGGCCGGATTCCTGATGCCCGGCACCCACGTCGACGTGCTGGTGACCTATCGCGATGACAGCCATCCCGATCCCATGACGGCGACCGTCCTGCAGAATGCCGAAGTTCTGGCCGCCGGCCATCAGGTGCAGCCGGATCCGACCGGCAAGCCTTCGACCGTCGATGTCGTGACCTTGCTGCTCTCCCCTGAAGACGCTGAAAAAGCGGTTCTGGCCAGCGCCCAGGGCAGCATTCACTTTGTGCTCCGCAACGGCGGCGACCGTGACGAAGCCAAGGCAACGCCGATCGGGCTTCCGCAGCTCGCATCCCTCCCCGGCAGAGTTTCCGAGCACCATGGGGCCGCCCGTCCAGCAGGACCGGAGCCCTGGGTTGTCGAAACCATGCTCGGGGGCAAACGCACCACAGCAAGTTTTAACTGAGGCATGGCCATGATGGATCAGTTCACAATTCGAAAAGCTCCACACGCCCTGCTCGCAGCGGCTCTCTCCATGGCCTTCTGGCCAGGCGCATCCGCGCAGACGGCAATGGCGGCGGCGGCGGTTACCGCAGCGTCGCTCTCCGGTGGCCTGGGCAGCAGCGCCAGCGACATCGGTGACCCTCTCCACCTCGTGATCGGGCACTCCATGTTCGTCAACACGGACAGCCGGCTGAAGCGGGTGTACGTCAGCAACCCTGACGTTCTGGATTCCTACACGTCCAGCCCGCATCAGATCGTGATCACGGCCCGGGCGCCCGGCGTCAGCAGCCTGATTCTCTGGGACGAGGACGGCAAATCGCAGTCCTATCTGGTGAACTCCGATATGGATGTCACCGGGCTGCGCAGCGCTCTCCGGGAAGCTTTTCCCTCGGACACCATCCGCGTGGAAGGCCGGGGCGATCAGGTCGGCCTGGCCGGCACCGTCACGAGCCAGAAGGATGACGACGCGGTCGTCAAGTTGGCCGGGATGTTCTCCAAGAACGTTGCCGACTCGCTGCTGGTGGCTGAACCGCACACGCCGCAGGTTCGGCTCAAGGTGCGGGTGGTCGAGATCGATCGCTCCCGCGCCTTCCAGCTGGGCTTCAACTTCTTCTCGGCCGGCAAGAACACGGCCGCCACCTCCACCGGACAGTTCCCTGCCATCACGGTAGGCCCGGGCGCCAGTTCAGGCGGGGGTTCGAGCGACCTGCTGGCGGTGAGCAGCCTGCTCAACCTCTTCTACTACAACGCCGACCACAATGTAGGCGCAGCCATCCAGGATCTGGTGAACAAGCAGATTATGCAGATCCTCGCCGAACCGACACTGACCGCGGTGAGCGGGCAGAAGGCGTCGTTCCTTTCCGGCGGTGAGTTCCCCTACCCCGTTGTCCAGGGCGGCACCGGCGGCTTCACCTCGGTCACCATTCAGTTCCGGCCGTACGGTGTGCGCATCGACTTTACTCCCACGGTTTTGCCGGACGGCACCATTCAGCTGAAGGTCGCGCCGGAAGTCAGCGCGCTCGATTACAGCAACGAGGTTACGATCTCCGGCTATACCATTCCGGCCATCTCCACACGGCGCGCAGAAACCCAGGTGGAGCTGAGGAGCGGGCAAAGCTTTTCCATCTCCGGGTTGCTGGACAACCGCACGACCGACCAGCTGCAGAAGATCCCGGGCATCGGCGATATTCCCATCCTCGGCAAGCTCTTCCAGACGAAGGTTACCAATCACAGCAGCGTAGAGCTGGCCGTGATCGTTACCCCGACGCTGGTCGATCCGCTGTCCGAGGCGCCGCACCCGATGCAGCCCAAGATGGTCATCCCCTTCATTGACAACAAGAAGTTTGACAAGGAAATGACCCCCAAGACTCCCCCGGCGCAGCCCCAGCCGCAGCCGCGGCCTGAGGACGTTCCCGTGCCGGAGAAGGACTAACACCATGAAGCAGGAGCAGGACTCCAATCCTCAGACTCTGACCGTGGCTCTGCTGACGGTTGGCGTTGACCAAGACATCACCGAGAAGATCGTCCAGGCAGCGACCCAGCACCACTGGACTGTCACCCACGATTCTTTTGAAGAGTACGTCTCGGCCGCCCGCCGCCCCGCCATTTCGGGCGACACCAAAGGCGCCGACGCCGTGCTCGCCATCATCGATTTCGATCGCGATCCCAAAGGGGCGGCCGAAACCGCAGCTTATCTTCACCAGCTGTTCTTTGGGCGGTTCTTCGCCGCAGCCCTCTCCGCCGGCAACGACCCGGATCTGCTGTTGACGGCCATGCGCTCCGGCTGCAACGAAGTGCTGAAGAACCCTCTCGATCTCCGCCAGCTGGCCGATACCTTCGACCGGCAGGAGCGGCAGTGGGCAGCCACCATGGGCCGCGCCCGCTCCACCGGCCACATCCTTTCCCTCTTCGGAGCCAAAGGCGGCGTGGGCACGACCACCATTGCCGTGACCCTGGCCTATTACCTGGTCCGGCAGAAGAACAAGAGGGTCCTGCTCATCGATAACCATCCGGAATTCGGGCACATCTGCCTGTACCTCGGCCTCGACGGCACCCGCTACCACTTCGACGAGCTCATCCGTAACGTCAACCGGCTCGACTCCACCCTGCTGCGCGGCTTCATTGCCAAACACCCCAGCGGGCTGGAAGTGCTCTCTTCCCCGGAATCCCACGACCTGAGCCGCTCCGTGGACCCCGATGCGCTCGAGCGCACGCTGGAATTCCTGCGCGGCGAATACGACTACATTCTTCTGGACTGCGAAACATCGCTCGAAGAGACCAGCCTGGCGGTGATGGATCGCTCCGATCAGATTTACCTGGTCGCCACACCGGACATCGGCGCTATCCGCGATTTGTCCCGGTACATCGACGGCCTGAGCCGCAACGAATCGACATCGGCTCGGATGCACGTCGTCATCAATCGCTATTCCTCCCACGGAGCCATCGCCATCGAGCAGATCGAAAAAGCGATCCGGGTTCCCGTTGAAGTCCGGTTGTGCAACGCCTACGCGGAGTGCCAGCGCGCCATCAACGTGGGCGAGCCGATCGGGCCGGACAAGAAATCAGAGATCTCCTCCCAGTTCGCCCGCTGGACCAACCTGCTCAGCGGTGAAGAAGAACAACCCAAGGCGCAGCCGGCCCGCAAAGGATTCTCTTTGTTCGGCCAGAAGAGGACTGAATAACGATGGGCGATCTGACTCTGAACATCACCTCACCACGTGCCGACGCCGCGCTGCGCGGGACCACCGGCCCTGGGCTGCGTACCGCCACCACAGCGCGCCCCCTCCGCGAAAAGGAGCAGCAGGAGCTGAAGTCGGCCGTCCACTCCGAGCTGATTAACCGCCTCGACCTGGAAAAGCTGGACGAAGCGCAGGAAAGCAAGAGCGGGCAGCAGCAGCTCTTCATCCTGATTCAGCAGATCATCGCCGAACAGGGGATTCCCCTCAGTTCGGTCGAGCGGGATCGCATCGCCCAGGAAGTTCTGGATGAAGTCTTCGGACTGGGCCCGCTGGAGCCGCTGCTCAAGGACGATACGATCAACGACATTCTGGTGAACACCTACGCCAACGTGTACGTGGAGCGCCGCGGCATTCTCTCCCGGACGAGTGTTACGTTCAAGGACAACAAGCACCTTCTTCAGATCATCGACAAGATTGTTTCCGCCGTTGGCCGGCGGGTCGATGAATCGACTCCCATGGTCGATGCCCGTCTCAAAGACGGATCGCGCGTCAACGCCATCATTCCCCCGCTGGCCATCGATGGCCCCATTCTCTCGATCCGCCGTTTTGGATCGTCGCCGCTCACTGCGGAAAAGCTGGTCCAGCACAAAGCGCTGACCAACCCCATGCTCGACATGCTGAGGGCTGCTGTCCAGGCGCGCCTCAACATCGTCATCTCCGGCGGTACGGGCGCCGGCAAGACCACGCTGCTCAATGCCCTGTCCAGTTTCATCTCGGAACGCGAGCGCATCGTCACGATCGAAGACTCGGCCGAACTGCAGCTGCGCCAGGATCACGTGGTGCGCCTGGAAACGCGGCCGCCCAACGTGGAAGGCAAGGGCGCGATTCGCCAGCGCGAGCTGGTCATCAACGCCCTCCGTATGCGCCCCGACCGCATCGTCCTCGGCGAGGTGCGCGGCGAGGAAGCGATGGACATGCTGCAGGCCATGAACACCGGCCACGACGGCTCACTCACCACGATTCACGCCAATACGCCCCGCGACGGTCTGGCTCGCCTGGAGACGATGTGCATGATGGGCGACATTCGCCTGCCGGAGAAAGCTATCCGGATGCAGATCGCCTCCGCCATTCACCTGATCGTGCAGGTCGCCCGCATGGCCGATGGCTCCCGGCGCATCACGCACGTTACCGAACTGACCGGCGCCTACAGCGACGTGATCAGCATGCAGGACATCTTCCTGTTCGAGAAGGAAGGCATCGCGGAAAACGGCAAAGTGAAAGGCCGCTTTCGCTCCACGGGCATCGTGCCCAAGTTTACCGAACGTCTGAAGGCTGCCGGCATCCCCATCCCGCCAGGCCTCACCGACCATTCGGTGGAAGTGTAAGGACGGCGCGGACATGATTCTCCTGGCCTCCGGCTTCTTTGCGGTTCTGATCATCACCTTTGGCGTGGTCGCGGTAGCGGCTTCGCCCTCGCGCTCCGACAAGCTGCTGCAGCACCGTCTGGCTGCTATCTCGGTCGAAAAGGGCGGCGTTGCCGGCCCTTCACTGGGGGCCGCTGAGCTGCTGCGCAAGACCGCCACCAGCCGCTGGGACTGGATCGGTCAGTCGATCAGTAAATATATATCCATGGCCAGGCTGCAGAGCTGGATCTCCCAGGCTGCGGTGAATACCACGGCTTCGGCTTTTCTGGTACAGACCTGTGCTTTAGGGGCGATCGGCTTCATCGTCTCGCTGCTGATCCTACCCATGGTCGCGGTCGAAGCGGGCGCGGCCCTGGTCTTTGCCGCACTGCCCTGGGCGCGCATCGCCTGGGCGCGTCGTCGCCGTCTGCGTGCCTTTGAGAAGGCGCTCCCCCATGCCATCGACATGATGGCGCGCTCGTTGCGCGCCGGGCACTCCACTGCCGGGGCCATCGACATTATGGCCGAGGGCGCACCCGAACCCGCCAAGACCGAATTCGCGGAAGTCTTCCGCCAGCAGAACTTCGGGCTGCCCCTGCGCGATGCGCTGCTGCAGCTCCTCGATCGCGTACCTTCCCAGGATCTGCGCGTTATGGTCACGGCCATCGTGGTCCAGCGCGAGACCGGCGGCAACCTGGTCGAAGTGCTCGACCGCTGCGTCTTTGTCATCCGCGAGCGCCAGCGCATTCAGGGCGAGATTCGCGTGCAGACCGCGCAGGGCCGCCTGACCGGCTGGATCCTGACGCTGCTGCCCGTGGTAGTCATGATGCTGATCAATGTTCTGGACCCGGGATACTCCAAACCGCTCTTTCACAGCGCACTCGGACACAAGCTTCTCTGGGCATGCGTGGGCCTTATTTCGATGGGAGCGTTTTTCATCAACCGCATCATCAACTCGATCGACGTGTAGGCGTAGACAACCATGGTTATCTTTTTCTACATCGCGCTCTCCTTCACGGTTTTCTTCGTGATCACGCTGCTGACGGCGCCCTTCCTTCTGCGTCCCTCGAAACAGGCCCGGCGCATTCTCGATATCGTCACCAGCGAACGGCCTGACAAGCGCACCATCCGCGGCAAGGAAGTGGCTACAGACAAGGTTCTTTCTCTGGCCCGCGCCTTCCGCGCTCGTCTGGGCCTCTCGGAAGACGATCGGCTGCGCCAGCGCTTTGTGACCGCCGGGTTCAAAGGCGGCAACCAGATGGACGTCTACTTCACGGCGCGCTTCATCGGTCCGCTGGGAGGTATTCTCGGGGGCACCTTTATCCACAGCAACACCGCCTTCTGGTGCCTGGCGCTGGCCGCGGTCGGCTATCTGCTTCCGGATATCTGGCTCACCCGCGCGGTGAACAAGCGAAAGAAGAGGATCCAGAGGGGCATCCCCGACGCCATCGATCTGCTGGTCATCTGCGTGGAGGCAGGGCTCGGTCTGGATCAGGCGCTGCTGCGCATCGGGCAGGAGATTGCCGTTTCCTATCCGGAACTGAACGAAGAGTTCAATCAAATCAATCTCGAACAGCGGGCCGGCAAGCCGCGCCTCGACGCCTGGCAGAGCATGGCCGACCGTACCAAGCTGGAAGAATTCGCCGCGCTGGTGACCATGCTCCAGCAGACGGATCGGTTCGGAACGCCGATTGTTCGCGCCCTCAGCCGTTACTCCGAGGAGATCCGGCAGGCGCGCCGGCAGCGGGCTGAGGAAGCCGCCGCCAAGACCAAGGTCAAAATTCTGTTCCCGCTTGTGTTTTTTATCTTCCCCTGTCTGTTCATCGTGCTGCTGGCTCCGGCCGTCATCACCCTGACCACCAGCCTGCACTAAGGCCGGGAATGGAATTCGTGGGTTGAACACGCGTGCTCTGCTGCGGCGGGCACCGGAAAGGAGAACTGCAATGCCCTCATCCATGATCGTGCGCGTTGTCGCACTGGCTCTTGCTGTGGTTGTCGTTGGCTTCATCATCATGCGCAGGAGAAGCAGCAAGTCTGCCTGATTCCTGCCAGTAGCACGTCTGCCCTGCACTGACGGCGTGTGCCGGGAAAGGAGAATTGCGATGGCTTCCAATCTGATGATTCGTGTCGTTGCGGCCGCCCTTGGCGCCCTCGTCCTGGGCGTGATCGTGCTGCGCAGAAAGAGAACTGCCTGAACCTCCGGATCGGCGCTCCTCGCCGGTCCCCAACCTGTCGCCCCGGCGCAGTCTGCCTCGTCACAGCGGTGGTCTGCGTTCTCTCCCATCAACTTCCTGCCCGCACTGCGGTCGGGAATGGATCGCTATGAAGCAAGTGACTCTCACCATCCCGGAGAAGGCCGTAACGATCGGCTCCGACATCGGCCTCGCCGACACCTTTTTTACTCGGTTGTTCGGCCTTCTCGGTAAAGACGGTCTGGAGGCCGGCTCGGGCATCCTCATCCGTCCCTCCTCCGGGGTTCACACCATCGGTATGCGCTTCCCTATCGACGTGGTCGGGCTGGACAGGAAACTCCGTGTGCTGAAGGTGTGGCGCCGTCTTCCTTCCTGGCGCATCACCAACGTGAACTTCAGAATTCACAGCATGCTGGAGCTCGCCCCCGGCCAGATCGACACCTGCCGCATCGAGCCCGGCGATCAGCTCGCCATCGCCGACTAAGCGCCCCCCTCCGCCACCCTCCCCGGAGATCGGCTGCGACTTCCCTGTTGCAACAGGTATCTAATAGGGGATGGCTCCCCCGCACTCCATCCCGGCCCCAGGCACTCCCAGCCAGGAAGAAGCTCTCTTTATTGAGCTTGTCCGGACCGCCGACCGGCTGTCGCGAGGATCCGCTCAACTTCTCCGGGAGCACGACCTCTCCCCTGCCCCCTACAACGTGCTCCGTATTCTGCGCGGGGCTCCGGATGGCCTGCTGTGCGGGGAGATCGCAGCCCGCATGATCACGCGCGAACCCGACATCACCCGCCTGCTGGACCGCCTCGAGAAGCGGGCGCTCATCGGCCGCTGCCGCGAGGATCAGGACCGTCGACGTATCCTGGTCCGCATAACGCCGGCCGGATTGGCCCTTCTTTCCCGGCTGGACGAGCCGATTCAGGAGGTGCACCGTCGCCAACTGGGCCATTTGAGTCGGAAGCAACTGCGAGAATTCCTCGATCTGCTTGCCGCCGCCCGGCGCGGCCTGGCGTAGCGACTACGGATTTATTTGTTGCAACGAATAACATCTTCCCGAATCCAATCACCAGGAGGAGATTCACCCATGAGCGCATCCGCTGCTTCTGTCCCTGACACAACCACCTGGAAAATCGATCCGGTCCATTCCGTGGCCGAATTCCGCGTCAAACATATGATGATTTCCAACGTCCGGGGTCAGTTCACCGGAGTCACCGGCTCATTGACCTACGACGCCGCAAATCTGGAGAAATCGCACGTCGAAGCGTCGGTTGACGTGGCCACGATCAACACTCACGATGTGCAGCGCGACGGCCACCTGAAGAGCCCCGAATTCTTTGACGCCGAAAAGTTCCCTGTCCTGACCTTCCGGTCCTCACGCGTCGTGCGCCGGGCTGATGGAACGCTGGTTGTCGCCGGGCCGCTGACGATTCATGGAGCGACCCACGAGGTCGAATTCTCCGTCGAGGGACCGACGCCGCCGACCAAAGACCCCTGGGGCAACACGCGCATCGGCGTCTCTGCGACCACGAAGATCGACCGCCGCGATTTCGGGCTCACCTTCAATGCCGCCCTCGAAACCGGAGGAGTCCTGGTGGGCGAAGAGGTCACCATCACTCTCGAGCTCGAGTTCGTACAGCAGGCCTGACAAGGGGGAACGCAAGGCGGGATCGCCTGTTCGATAATGGCGGGTGAGTCCCATGACCCCCCGAACGCCGCCGATTCCCGACACGCGCAAGGTCCGCCTGCGGCTCCAGGTGCGAGGGGTGGTTCAGGGTGTGGGCTTTCGTCCCTACGTCTACAACCTGGCGCGACGTCATGGTCTGGACGGATTCGTGCTGAACTCCCCGCGCGGAGTGTTCATTGAGGTGGAAGGCGCCCCGGCGACGGTGGAGGCCTTCCTCACCGCGTTGCCGGCGGAGGCGCCTCCGCTGGTGCGGATTGCCCAGATTCAGCGGTCCGAGATTCCCGCCCTCGGCGAACCCGGCTTTTCGATCCGTGAGAGTGCAGGAGGCGAATCTGCGTTTGCCCTGGTGCCCCCTGATATCTGCGTTTGCGATGCCTGTCTGGCGGACACCCGCGACCCGTCCAACCGCCGTCACGATTACCCCTTCACCAACTGCACCAACTGCGGACCGCGCTACAGCATTATTCTGGACGTTCCGTACGACCGGCCCATGACCACGATGGCGGAATTCGCCATGTGCCCCGACTGCCGCCGCGAGTGCGAGAGCCCCGAAGACCGGCGCTTTCACGCCCAGCCGAATGCCTGCCCGGTCTGTGGCCCGCGCCTGCAGCTCGCCTCGAAAGCGAATGTTGCATTGCCCACCTCCACGCGCGCCATTCTTGAAACTGTGGCGGATCGCCTGCGTGCCGGGAGCATCGTGGCCTGGAAAGGCCTGGGCGGCTACCAGTTGGCCTGCGATGCCCGCCAGCCCGCTGCGGTCGAGGAGATGCGTCGCCGCAAGCGCCGCAGCGAGAAGCCTTTCGCGATCATGGTGGCGGACGCTGACGCGGCCGCAACGGTCTGCTTTGTCTCCCACGCTGAACGCGTCGCGCTGGTTAGCCCGGAACGGCCCATCGTGCTCCTGCGCCGGCATCCAGATGCCGATCTGGCCGATGGCGTTTCACCCGGCAATCCCAACACCGGTGTGATGCTGCCCTGCACCCCGATGCACGATCTTCTCTTTCGGATCCTTCGTGAGCGGTGGCCGCCCGAACCTGCGCTCGTGATGACCAGTGGCAACATCAGCGAAGAGCCCATCGTGATTGAGAACGCCGAGGCCGAGGAACACCTTGCCGGGATCGCTGACCTCTTCGCCCATCACAATCGCCGCATTCATACCCGGGTCGACGATTCGGTCGTCCGGGTAGTGGCAGAACACACCCTGCTCCTGCGGCGCGCACGCGGCTACACTCCCCGGCCCGTTTGGCTGGGTCGAGGCGAAGCGGAGGTACTGGCCTGCGGCGCCCAACTGAAGAACACGCTCTGCCTCACGCGCGCCGGATTTGCGCTGCCCAGCCAGCATCTGGGGGATCTTGAGAACTACGAGACACTTCGCTTCTTTACGGAGACGCTCGAGCGCATGCGGCGCCTTTTCCACGTCACGCCGACGGCGATCGCCTACGATCTCCACCCTGGGTATCTCAGCACGCAGTTTGCTCTGCAGCAGGCGACCCTGCGACCCATCGGCGTTCAGCATCATCACGCCCACATCGCCAGCTGCATGGCTGAGCACCAGCTTGAAGGACGGGTGATCGGCGTTGCCTGGGACGGCACCGGCTTCGGCACCGACGGAACCATCTGGGGTGGAGAATTCCTTGCCGCGGGATACACCGGTTTTGACCGCTACGCGCGGCTGCGTCCGATTCTTCTGGCCGGCGGCGATGCCGGTATCCGGGAGCCGTGGCGGGTCGCCCGCAGCTATCTGCGCGACGCCTTCGAGGGCGCCATCCCTTCGCATCCGCGCTGGAGCGCGATGGCTGCGCCCGACCGGGTTCGCAGCGTCGACACCATGCTCCAGCGCCGCGTGCATGCCATTCCGACCTCGTCGGCCGGACGCTTGTTCGACGCTGTTGCCAGTCTTATCGGTCTGCGCCACACGGTTTCGTTCGAAGGCCAGGCGGCGATGATGCTCGAAGCCGTCGCCGACTCCGATGCTGGTCTTCCCTCCTCTCCTTATGCCTTCGCTCTCACCGGAGCCGATCCCATCGATGTGGACCTCCGGCCCATGATCCGCGAGATCGTAGCCGAACTGGAGAGGGGGACATCGGCCTCACAAATTGCCTCCCGCTTTCACGCAACCCTTGTCGCGGTTGTGACCGCTCTCTGCCGGCGCATGCGGGACGACCTGCGACTGCATCGCGTGTGCCTGAGCGGCGGGTGCTTCCAGAATGCCCTGCTGCTGGAAGGCTGCCTTCGGTCTCTGGCGGATGCCGGTTTCGAGGTGTTTTTCCAGCAGGAGGTCCCCGCCAACGACGGCGGCATCTCGCTCGGTCAGGCCGCCGTGGCGTGCGAGATTCTTCGCCAGGCGCCCTGACTGGCAAGGCATTCCAGGAGCCGTTATCTATCTGCCTCCACGCACTATGCCAGTTCGTTCGATCGTTCCCGGATGGACCGTTGAGCATCTGTCCGCCCCGGTTGTGCATCTTTTTATTGGGCGGACTCCGGCGCAGCCCGGCGGCCCGCTGCCCACGATACTCTGGGAATGCGGTACTACTCTCTTCTGATCGACGCGGCATGACCAGAACCTCTTCTCCGGAAACGACTCGTGGTTTCTCGGCTCCTTCCGCTTCGGAGGTGCCGAATCCCTGCCAGACGCAGCCCCAGCTCCGCGCTTTCTTCGATCGGCTGACCGCTCATCCGGCGTCCGCTCTCGCTCTGGATTACGACGGAACCCTGGCCCCATTTCATATCGATCGCCATGCTGCCGTCCCGTGGCCCGGGGTGCGCGAGGCTGTGCAGAAGATTCTGGAGGGAGGGCAAACCCGCGTTGTCCTCATCACCGGCCGCCAGGCGGAAGAAGTCCGCGACCTGCTGGGCGTGACCCCGCCGCCGGAGATCTGGGGCGTCCATGGGCGGCAACGATTGTTTCCCGACGGCCACACGAGGGTGGTCCCTCTTCGGCAGTCCGAGGAGCAGGGCCTGGCGGAGGCGACAGCGTGGCTGCAATCGCGCGACTATCTTCGCTTCGCGGAGAGCAAGTCCGGCAGCATTGCCGTGCATTGGCGCGGTCTTCCGGCGGAGCAACTCGCCATTCTTGGGCCTGCGGTGCATGCGGCTTTCACGCCCGTTGCTGAACGCTCCGGCATGTCGCTTCTGGAATTTGATGGCGGCGTCGAGCTGCGCCCCCTCGAACCGAATAAAGGCAGCGCGGTGCGCACATTCCTGGCCGAGCTGCGCCCGGGAACACCGTTTGCCTTCCTCGGCGACGACACCACCGACGAAGATGCGTTCCTGGCTCTGCGCGATACGGACGCCCTCACGGTCCTGGTTCGCTCCGACTGGCGTCCCACGAATGCGCAGTTGTGGATTCGGCCTCCGGAACAGTTGCTGAGCTTCCTTGAGGAGTGGGCGAGCCGTTGCGGAGGCGCTGCATGAAGCCGGCCGGCGACATGATCCTCGTCTCCAATCGCCTGCCCATCACGACCGAGATGGGGCCCGGCGGTCCGGTTCTCAAACCCAGCTCCGGGGGGCTGGTGACCGCGCTGCGCCCGGTGCTTAAGACCAGAAAGGGCTACTGGATCGGCTGGCCCGGCGACGGCCCTGAAGACCAGATTCAGCGGCTCCTGGCGAAGGAGCGTTCCGAATCGCAGGTTCAGCTGGTTCCCGTTTCCCTCACGCCTTCCGAGCGCAAGGGATTCTATGCCGGCTTCTCCAACGAGATCGTCTGGCCCCTTTTTCACGACCTCCAGTCCCGCTGCAACTTCGACCCCACCTACTGGGAAGCTTATGTCCACGTGAACCACAAATTCGCCGATGTGGTAGCGCGGGTCAGTCGTCGCGACTCTCTGGTCTGGGTTCACGATTATCACCTCATCTTTGTGGGCGAGTTTCTGCGCCAGCGCGGCGTGCGTTCCCGGCTCGGTTTCTTTCTCCACATTCCTTTTCCGCCGCTCGATATTTTTGAGAAGCTGCCCTGGCGCAGTCAGATTCTGCGCGCCCTGTTCGCCTACGACGCCGTGGGATTTCAGACTCCGCGGGACCAGCGCAACTTCCTCGGCTGCGTACGCCACTTCCTGCCTGAAGTCGAGCTGCATCGCGACGATGAGCAGGTGCGCGCCGAAACCGAAAACCGCTCCACGGTGATACGAACCTTCCCTATCGGCATTGACTACGACGAGTTCGCCCAGCATGCGGCCCAGCCCGAGATCGTGGAACGCGCCGCGCAGATTCGCCGCGATATGCACAACCGCCGGCTGATCCTCGGCGTCGATCGACTCGATTACACAAAAGGCGTTCCCGACCGGCTCAAGGCCATCCAGCATTTGCTGAGTTCTCGTCCTCAGCTGCGGCGCCAGCTCAGCCTGGTGCAGATCGTCGTCCCCAGCCGCGAAAACATCCCCAAATACCGAGAGCTGAAACTTGAAATCGAGACGCTGGTCAGCCAGATTAACGGTCAATACGGCGATCCGGGCTGGATGCCCATCCACTACATCCACCGGTCCGTGGAGCGGCCCGAGCTGGTCGCGCTGTACCGCGCTGCTGACATTGCCCTGATCACGCCGCTCAAGGATGGAATGAACCTGGTCGCCAAGGAGTTCTGTGCTTCGCAGGAAGGCGACCAGGGTGTGCTCATTCTGAGCGAGTTTGCCGGCGCCGCCGCGCAACTGGGCAATGGTGCCATTCTGGTGAACCCCTATGACATTCAGTGCGTAGCCGAAGCCGTCGAGCAGGCCTGTGCCATGGAGGTGCGCGAGCGGGTCGCCCGCATGCGCAAGCTCCGCCGGCGGGTGAGGAACGAGAATGTCTTTCGCTGGTGTGAGCGATTCTGCTCGTATCTGGAGAACCAGGGCGAGCGCCTGCGCGCGATCGCCTGAGCGAGCCGCTCGGCTATAGAACCCTCATGCTTACCTGGACGCAGACCCGTCTCCGGGTAACCCCAGGGCAAGTTACATAAGTTCAGGTATCTGTTCCTGTTATCTCACACATCTGCCGTTTTCATGGCAGCAACTCCCCCATTCTGGGGATATGGAACCTACTCATAACGTTTTAGCTTTTTGTGTATGACATTTAAGGAAGGCCAGCAGGTTCGGGTCAAGAACCAGCCACTCACCGGTCGGGTCGCCAAGAAGCTCACATCCCTCGACGATGTCTATGTGGTGGTGCTCGATCCCGCTCCTGCCCCAGAAGAAAAGCTGGTGCGGGGGGCTGATCTCGAACTGATCGCCGCCGAGGATCAGGAATCCGCCTGACGCATCCGGTGGGCCGATCGCCACGGATCGGGCGTCAATAAGCTTCAGCAGCGAAGCATGCCGCTTTCCTCTTCGCCGCGCAGCCCGGTACATCTCCTGCAGCCTGGGCGTTAACCCGTGCTCCACCAATTGCAGTTCTATCCGTCCGCCTCGCCGTTGGCAGGTCAACGCTGTCTCCCTCGATAGCGTCGCTTCGCGATACGGCTCGAGGCCGGCCCGCTCGGCCAGACAGTCCAATAGCGCTTCGGATTGATGAGCGATTTTGCGGGAGTGTCTCCATTCTGCAGTGCACCGGCAGTATTATTTGTGGCGCCGAACTGGCCCTCCTCGATTCGGTGCTGGCACGGGTAAGCCGAGAGTTCCCGCGTATTGTGTTGAACGTCGCGGCTGCCAACCGCCTCGACAGCTCCGGACTCGGCCTTCTCGTCCGCTGCTCATCGGATTTTCGGAAACGCGGCGGCGACGTTTGCCTCCCTGCTCCGCCGCCCTTCATCCATGAGGTGCTGGAAGTCTCGATGCTCAGCGCCGTTTTGCCGGCCGTAGCCACCGAACAGGAAGCCGTGATCGCCTTCCTGCGCGATGCCATGCGGGAGCCGGCCACGCCGAGCCGGCCCGGTCGCCGCGTCCTGCTCGTCGATCGCTCGCGCGATCTGGGCGCCTTCGTTCGCGCGGTTCTCACCCAGCATGGCTACGACGTTTACGCGGCCAGTCTGGTCGGCGACGCCGAGAATTTCCTCAGTGTCCATCCCATCGATTTCATCCTGGCGGGTCCTGGCGCAGAGGAGCTGCCACCAGAACAAGTGCTGGGGGCGCTCAGAGAGATCGCACCGCAAGCTGCCGCGCTTCAGCTGGCGCCGGAATTCGCCAGCTTCGATGCTCATGACGCTGCCACGCGTCTGCTCGAGTTGTTCCGGAAGACCAGCTAACGGGAAGGCTGGCGCAGTTATGAATCCAGGGTGGCCGCCGCCAGGGATGCGAGCGGATCGTGGCGGGTCCCGAGTCACTCAACGGGTCGAGACTTTCATGCTGCCTGCGCAGGCGAGCGCTCATCGCGCCCGCTCGCGAACAGACGTGGCCCGGGCTTAAAAGAAGCCCATGGCTTTGGTGCTGTAGCTGACCAGCAGATTCTTGGTCTGCTGATAGTGATCGAGGATCATTTTGTGGGTTTCGCGACCGAATCCAGACTCCTTGTAGCCGCCGAAAGCCGCTCCGGCGGGGTACAAGTGGTAGCAGTTGGTCCAGCAGCGGCCCGCTTTGATCTCCCGGCCGACGCGATACAGGTTGTTGGGATTGCGCGACCAGACTCCGGAACCCAGACCGTAGACAGTGTCGTTGCCGATCTCGATGGCTTCCTCGAGGGTCTTGAACGTGGTGACCGAAAGGACCGGCCCGAAGATCTCTTCCTGGAAAACGCGCATCTTGTTATGACCCGAGAAGATGGTGGGTTCGAGGAAGTACCCGTTCTCGAGGTCGCCGCCAAGATGCGCAGCCTTACCACCGGTCAGACACTTCGCCCCTTCTTCCTTGCCAATTTTGATGTAATTCAGGATGGAGTTCATCTGATCCTTCGACACCTGCGGACCCATCTGCGTCGAGGGTAGAAGTGAGTTGCCCACTTTGATTTTGGCTACGCGGGCAACGGCTCGCTCCATGAACCGGTCATAGATCGATTCCTGAATCAGAGCCCGGGACGGGCAGGTGCAGACTTCTCCCTTATTGAAAGCAAAGAGGGCAAAGCCTTCCAGCGCCTTGTCGAGGAAGTCGTCATCCGCGTCCATCACGTCGGCAAAGAAGATGTTCGGCGACTTGCCGCCCAGTTCCAGCGTCTGCGGGATGATGGGTTCGGAGGCGTACTGCATGATGAGCCGGCCCGTGGTCGTTTCGCCGGTAAAGGCGATCTTGGCAATCCGCTTGTTCGAAGCCAGAGCCTTGCCCATCTCTCCACCCGGGCCGCTGATGACGTTCAGCACGCCGGGAGGCAGCAGTTCGCCCGCCAGCTGGGCAAAGATCATGATGCTCAACGGGGTGTTCGATGCCGGTTTGATCACCACGCAGTTGCCGGCGCCGATGGCGGGAGCCAGCTTCCAGGCGGCCATCAGCAGCGGGAAGTTCCAGGGAATAATCTGGCCGACGACGCCCAGGGGTTCCTTGAAGTGGTAGGCAACGGTGTCCTTGTCCAGTTCGCTGATTGCCCCTTCTTCGGCGCGGATGCAGGCGGCGAAATAACGGAAGTGGTCGATGACGAGGGGGATATCCGCATTGCGCGTCTCGCGGATGGGCTTGCCGTTGTCAAGGGTTTCGGCAAGAGCCAGGGTTTCGAGGTTCTGTTCCAGTGCGTCCGCGATCCTGAGAAGTGCGGTGGCTCGCGCAGCGGGAGAGGTATGGGCCCACTCCTCTTTGACGGCATGCGCCGCGTCGAGGGCCCGTTCCACATCGGCCACCCCGGAGCGGGCGAATTCGCAGATGGGTTCCGCGTTAATCGGGCTGTAGCTCATGAAGTACCGGCCGGTGGTGGGCGGAGCCCATTTGCCTCCGATGTAGTTTTCGTATCTCGATTTGACGCCTGACTTGTGAAGAACCTCGAGCGCGTCATGAATCGACGACGATGGAGCAACGGTTGTTGCCATAATTACTTTCTCCTTTGCTCGGCGGCGCTCACAAATCTGAGAGGTCACCGATCGACAATCTTTCTCTTCGAGTAGTTAGCTCGGGACGCTGATTGGGCCGCAACAGGATCGGTTCACGCGGGCCGGTCAGCGCCCCGCGTGGTTTTCGATCCCTGGCTGCGCCACGGACAGAACCATAGAGATCGCAAGAGAGAACAGGATGTGACGGCAATCACGGCTGACATCCGATGGTAACGATCGACGGGTGATCGCGGTCACCGATGAAGCTGCGGCCGGGCTGGTACTTATGAGCGATAGCTGTTGCCGAACCCGGGATGAACCGCCGGTTCGGGGCGGAGCCTTCGCCAGCCGATCGACCCACAGGAGAAAGAAGCAGATGCAACCTTCAGCCACCGAGATGATGGAAGCTCCCGCGGCGCAGGGATTAGTGACTTACTCGCGCAACTGTCCATTCACGGCTACTGTGACGGCCAACCGGGTGCTGACCGGGCCGGCGTCGGAGAAAGAGACGCGACACATTGAGATATCGCTGGCCGGGTCGGGCATTCAGTACCTTCCCGGGGACTCTGTGGGCGTTCTCCCGGAGAACCGCTGCGACCTGGTGGAAGAGGTGCTGTGGCTGCTGCATCGCAGAGGCGATGAGCCGGTAACAGACTTCTACGGCGGTGCGCTCGACCTGCGTGCGGCGCTCACCACCTGGCTGATGATCGGCAAGCTGTCCAGCTCGACCGTGAGGAGTTGGGCGAAGTTGACAGGGAGTGCCGAGCTGGCGGAACTGGTGTTGCCGGAAAACAAGAAACGCCTCGAGGATTTTCTTTGGGGACGGGAATTTCGGGATTTACTGCAGCATTCTCCCATGCCGCTGGAGGATCCGCAGCTGGTTTTCAAAATTCTGCCCCGTCTGGCTCCGCGGCTGTACTCCATTTCATCGAGTCAGGCCCTTCATCCGGAGGCTGTACACCTCTCAGTAAGGGTTGTGCGCTACGAAAGCTATAACCGGCAGAGACTGGGGGTCTGTTCCGGACAAATCGGCGAACGCACCCCGGCAGGCGGGTCGCTTCGCATCTTCGTCCACTCGAACCAGCTGTTCCGTATGCCTGCCGATCAGGATGTGCCGGTGATCATGGTGGGGCCGGGCACCGGGCTGGCGCCCTTCCGGGCATTCCTGGAACACAAACAGGCGGGATGCGGCCGCTGGCCGATGTGGCTCTTCTTCGGAGAGCAGCGGCAGCAGCAGGATTTTCTTTATCAGGACGAGATGCTGGCCTGGCTGAAAAGCGGCCTGCTCAATCGGCTGGATACGGCCTTTTCGCGCGACCAGCAGCACAAGATTTACGTGCAGGACCGAATCCGCGAACAGTCTGCACGGCTATGGGACTGGCTGGAGCAGGGCGCCTGTTTCTATGTCTGTGGCGATTCGAAGCGGATGGCCCCGGATGTGGAATCGGCCATGCTCACGGCCATTGCTGAGCACAGCGGCAAGGGAACGGAGTATGCGTCCGGGTACCTTGCTGAAATGAAAAAGCAGAAGCGCTTTCTGAAGGATGTGTACTGACGAGCCTGCCCAGCCGCGGGACAACGGAGGCGAGAGTCCTGGTGGCCCCCGTGAGATTCCGGCATCGAATCTCCACCTGGTGCGTCTTATGAATTGCGGGTGGAGGTCTTTTCCATGGTGCGTCACTGGCTGACTCAATGTGTCGGCGTTGGATTCGCAGCCGTTTTGTTCGCCGGCGTGGCTCAGGCCGCACCGCGTCCCCCCATTCCAGCCGCAGCGGCCGATGTGTCGCTGGCCTCTGCTCCCGGCAGCCAGACCGCCGTCTTTGCCGGCGGCTGCTTCTGGGGCACGCAGTCTGTCTTCGAGAGAGTCAGAGGCGTGCTCAGGACCACCGTCGGCTATGCCGGTGGCTCGGCCTCGACGGCGACTTACGATCAGGTGACGACCGAGACAACCGGGCACGCAGAATCTGTAGAAGTGGTCTACGATCCCTCGAAGATCACCTACGGTCAGCTTCTCCGCATCTTCTTTTCTGTAGCCCATGACCCGACACAACTCGATCGCCAGGGTCCCGATGTCGGCACCTCCTATCGCTCCGCCATCTTCTACGTCAACGACGATCAGAAACGCATCGCGAATGCGTACATTGCGCAACTGGACGCGGAGAAGATATTTCCGAAGCCAATCGTCACGCAGGTGACCCCGCTCAAAGGGTTCTATCGGGCAGAGGACTACCAC
Source organism: Acidobacteriaceae bacterium (assembly GCA_036267395.1). GTDB lineage: Bacteria > Acidobacteriota > Terriglobia > Terriglobales > Acidobacteriaceae > Palsa-343. The sequence continues at coordinate 122,415 of DATAWD010000039.1, forward strand.
CAGGACTATGCGTACTATCATCCCGACAATCCCTATATCCAGGTCTGCGACCGGCCGAAAGTCGAAGCCCTGAAGCAGCAGTTTCCCCAGCTATTTGTCGATTACAAGCCGAAGCGCTGACTGCGCCCGGAGCGGCGCCCGAAACGCGCCCCCACCCTTACTGCAACTCGACAAGCTTTCTCACGGCCATGTTTTCGGGAGTTTTATGCGCGGGGCAAGTGCCGGTGGAGCGCAGGGGTGCGATGGCTATTCCGCATGCAGAGCCTCCATCGGTTCGACCTTCGAAGCACGCGTGGCCGGCAGCCCCACGGCTGCCAGCGCCACAGCCGCGAGAATCACCGGCGCCGACACGAACGAAGCCGGATCCCACGGCTTCACCCCAAACAGGAAACTCGCGATCATCCGGGTGAGAGCGAGTGCCACGACCAACCCCAACGCGATGCCGACAGCCGTTAGCTTAAAACCGTGCCAGATCACGAGTCTGAGAATGGCGGACCGGTCCGCTCCCAACGCCATGCGAATGCCCATCTCCTGCGTGACCGAAGCCCAAACTCCACGATGCGATCGGCGTCAGGATAGCCGAGCGGCTTCAGCAGCACTGCATTGACGACGGTGGATACCGCCGTGTTCGCCCCGATGCCCAGCGCCAGGGCGGCCACCGCGGCAAGGGTGAAGCCGGGATTCTTTCCGAACATCCGCAGAGCGTGCTTCAGCTCACGCCCGAGACCGCCCATTCATTGACTCCGTGCCACAGGTCCGACCATAGCCCCTCCATATTCGCACAGGAGGGTCACGGCTCCTGGCCCGTAGAAACTCGATCAACAACTGGCGTTTTTCAGCGTCAACATTAACGCAGCCGGGGTTGACACCCACCCAATCAGGTTGATATCAACGAATAGTCGGCTCGGCGTCGATTATTGTTTCTGTTTTACGACCTGCAATCTGGAGATCGCCTGCAATGTTTACACCCAAAGGAAGATTCAGCTGGTACGAGCTCATGACCAGCGATACACACGCGGCTGGCAGGTTTTACTCTGACGTGGTCGGTTGGACCCCCCGGGAGATGCCCAGCACGGGTGGGATGCCGTACACGACCTTCAATCTGGGCGACATGGGCATGGCCGGAATGCTGAACCTCCCCGGACACACGGCCTGGATTGGTTACATCACCGTCGACGACGTCGACGCACACATCGAAAAGATTATCGAAGCCGGTGGCAAGCTCTGGAAACCGGCTACCGATGTGCCCGGCATGCTTCGCTTCGCTGTTATGTCCGATCCCCAGGGAGCCGCGATAGCGGTCTTTACTCCCAACCCCGCCATGCCCTCGCCGGTACGCCCGGCGCCGCCGGCTTCTGGCACGATCGGTTGGCACGAGCTCTACACAACCGATCTCGAAGATGGTTTTGCCTTCTACAGCAAACTCTTTGGCTGGGCTAAGGTCAGTGATATGGACATGGGACCCATGGGCGCCTATCGCATCTTCGATGAGGGTGAGCACAAGCAAATGGGCAACGGCGGCATGATGACAAAACCTCCCCATGTTCCCGTTGCCTGCTGGAACTTTTACTTCTGCGTCGACTCCATCGGCGCTGCAGTCGAACGTGTCAGAGCCAGCGGCGGCCAAACCCTGAATGGTCCGGTGCAGGTGCCGGGCGGTGGCTGGATTATTAATGCGCAGGATCCTCAGGGAGCGATGTTCTCCCTCGTCGGTAACAAGGAATAAGAGCAACCTGCGAACCCCTTACCAACTGGACCTGCGCGATCCCCTCAGGTTTCAGGTTCGATGGACGCAGGATCGTACCTGTCAACGGTGGCAACACTCCCGGGAGGTTCTATGCCGAATGCGGAAACTATGATTCCGGCCCAGCAGCTGGCGGCCACTAACCGAAGCCACTATCCGAATGAAAGCGCCGAATATCGCGCGGCGCGCAATGCCCTGCTTGCCGAAGAGATCGAGGTGCGTCGCCACGTCGAGCGCGTCGCGGAACAGCGCCGCGCTCTGCCCCCCGGTGGCCAGCTGACAAAAGACTTCACATTCATCTCCGAATCAGGGCCTGCCTCGCTTTCCGGTCTCTTCGGCACAAGGAACACGCTCATGGTTTACAGCATGATGTACGGGCCGCAGCGCAGGACGCCTTGCCCCAGCTGCACCTCATTCCTCAGCGCGTGGAATGGGATCGCAGTCAACCTGCGTGAGCGCGTAGCCATCGCGGTCTCTGCCCGTTCCCCTGTCGAACGACTCATGGAATACAAGCGGCAGCGCGCCTTCGCCCATCTTCCCTTCGTCTCCGATCTCAGTGGCGAATACACTCGCACGTACGTCAGCCCGGACGACGCGGACGTGCCTGGACTGAGCGTCTTCCTTCGCGCCGATGGTGTCATCCGGCATTTCTACAGCGGCGAGATGAGCGGCACCATGGCGGACCCGGGACAGGATCCCCGTGGCGGACCCGATCTTGACTCACTCTGGCTGATGCTCGATTTGACTCCCGAGGGCCGCGGCCGTGACTGGTATCCCAAGCTTGAGTACGGACGCGGTTGATTCTGCGCGGTCCTCGAACCGCACCTCCACAGCCGGAAAGTTCCGGATCGCGAGATCCTCGCCTTTCCTCCGGCTACTGGCCGGAGGGGGGAGGAAGAGTCATGAGCTTGTGAATTGCCTGACCCTCCTCGATTTCATAGATAACGTCTGCGGAAACGTTCTGAAATTCCTGATGGAGACCGCTGGGCCAGCGCACTGAGACCGTCGACATGATCGCCGCTTTTCCCAGGCCAAAGTGCAAACGCGTGTCGCTGCTTGAGTTGTAACCGCCCCCGCCGCGGACCTCGTCAATTTGCGTCATGCCTCCAGCCTGAATCGTGACGCGCGCGCCGATCGCCATACGATTGCTCTTACGGCCAACCAGACGAAAAAGAACGCGATGGTTCCCATTCCGAGTCTCATTCAGGAAGAGAGAGGGTGGCCTGTCGGCATTGAAGACGACAAAATCCAGATTGCCGTCGTTATTGACATCGCCAAATCCGATGCCGCGTCGCGACTGGAGAGGTCCTGTATTCAGGCCAGCCTGATCGGCAACATCTTCAAAGCTGCGTCCCTCGATATTGCGAAAGAGCTGCATGGGCTCCCTGAACGTCACTTCACCTTGTAATTGGTCCATCAGCGAGGAGAAATTGCCGTTGGCGATGAGAACATCGGGCCAGCCGTCGTTATCGAGATCACCGAACCCGGTTCCCCACTTCACGGGTCGGACCGTGTCTCGCGCGAGCCCCACTTCCGAAGCCACATCAGTAAAAGCAAACCGGTCGTTGCGGTACAGGCTGACAGGTTGTCCACTGTAACGAGTCGTTATCAAATCCAGCCTGCCATCACGGTTGAAGTCTCCAAAATCGCCCGCCATGTTGCCGAAGATCTCCCCATCGGCGCCAAACGCAACTCCCGTGACGATGCCCTCTTCCGCGAATGTGCCGTTATGCTGATTGTGGTACAGGTAGTTTCTTCCTCCGTCATTCGTGACGAACAGATCAGGCCATCCATCATTGTCGTAGTCACCCCAAACCACACCCATACCGTGGAGTTTTGCCGGGTTATTGACGCCCGCCTTCTGCGAAACATCTTCGAAAGTGCCGTTCCCGCGGTTCCGGAGCAGAACGTCGGTTTCCCCTTCCATTTCCGCGGGTACCTGAAGGATGACAGATCGATACCCGACCGCGTTCGGCTCGGGAATCGGCAGATGATGAAGATCCGTCTGCACATATCGGGCCACGAAGAGATCGAGGTACCCATCGCGATCGTAGTCGGCCCATGCGGCGCCGGTACTAAAGCCGCCCAGCTTCACTCCCGCCCGATCGCTCACATCTTCGAACCGGCATCCTCCCAGGTTGTGATACAGAACGTTGTGCCCATAACCGGTCACATAAAGATCCGGCAGACCGTCGTTGTCGTAGTCACCAACAGCGATGGCCATTCCCCATCCGCGGGTCGTGAGCCCCGCGGCCTTCGTGATATCGGTGAAATGAATCTGTCCCTGATTACCGTCCTGGTGATAGAGAGTGATCATCGGATCGCCGCCGGCCAGATAACGATCAATCGTGGTGTCATTCACCACTGCTATGTCGAGTCTGCCGTCGTTGTCGCAGTCAAAGAGCGCGATGCCGCCGCCGCCCATAGTCTCGACAATGTAATGCCGATCCACCGATGAATGAGGAACCGTCGTCAGGCCTGCCTGCTGACTTACATCCCGAAAATGCATAGACTCGGCAGCATTGGCCGCGCCTTCCCGGGCAACCGGTTCGACCGAGGTTTGTCGGCCAGGGGTCTGAGCGAACAGGCACGAGGCAAAAAGAAGAAAAGCAAAAGAGGCCATTCGAAGGCACGTCCTGACCCTACCTTGATCCGCCCGCATCGGTGCATTGCGCCAGACTCTGTCGATGTTGCTGATGCCCATCAGTGCGGGCCGTCCGCAACAGGCTGGGGGCGTAACTTCTCAACGAGCTGTTCGTTTTCCGCCTTGTTCAGATGCTTCGTTTTCGTAAATTCAGCCTGTGCCTCGGTCCGCATTCCTATCGATTGATAAAGCCGCGCGAGACGCCAGTGCACCTGAGCGTCAGAGGGCGCGATGCGCTCCGCTCGTTTGAATTCGCGGACAGCATCGTCGTGATGTCCGGCGTCGGAGTCAAGAATGCCGAGATCCAGCCAGGGTAGCTCCTGCATGTCATTGAGCTTCAGGGCGCGCTCCACGAGCGGGCGTGCCGCTTCAGGGTGATTCAGACGCAGCTCGGAGTCGCCCCAGTAGGCGATGGCCTGCGCGTCACCTGGAACATTCTCCGCCTCGAGCTGGAACTGCTGCGCAGCTTCCTCGACAGAATTCCGGCACCACAGGAGGTAGCCAAGGCCGAAGTGAACACCGGGCACCTTCGGATCCACCCTGGCCGCGTTCCGGAACTGCTGGATAGCGTCGTTGTCGTCACGCATCTCGTCGTAGGCTTCGCCGGCGAGCATATCGGCTTCCGCGGATTCGGCATTGAGATTGAGAATCTGGTGGTAGACCTCCAGAACGCACTGATACTGCTTCGACCAGAGACAGCTGTGTGCCAGGACCAGGCGGTAAGGAAGGTTCCGCGGGTCGCGTGCCATCGCATCGCGCAGGAAGGGTACAGCCGCGGCATAATTGGCGGCGGCGTAATCAGCCATCCCAATAAGAAGGCGAAGGCGCTGCGCGTCGACTGAGTCGGGATCGGCTTTGCGATAGAGCGGCTCGAACACACGGGCAGCCTCCTTCATCGTGCCGGCTTTGAAGAGCGCAAGGCCGAGGTTCATCTGCAGACCCGGTAGTCCTGGATTCAGGGCTGCGGCCTCGTTGTAGTAGTGAACGGCCTGCGGGTAATGTTGCTGCTGCGACTCCAGAAAGCCAATGTTGGCGCAGGCTTCAGCGTCCGCAGGATGGGATTGGAAGATCGCTTGCCACGCCGCTTCGGCTTCGACGACCTGGCCCTGCTGTTCAAGAGCAATGGCAGCGTCGCGCTGCTGCGCATAGGATGCAGCGGCCTGGGGGTCAGCGCGAACGCAGGCCAGAGCGAGAGCCGCGGCGACCAGCATTCGTCGTAAAGGGACCCCGATCACATCCGTCTCCGAAAGGGCTATTGTCGCGCGCGGCAGGCCGACTTCGCAATTGCGCAGAAAGAAAAAGGGAGCGGCCCCGGAGGGACCGCTCCTTCAGGGAGGCCCTTCAAACAGGATCAGAAGACAAACTTTCCGCCCAGCTCCATGGTCCGTGGACCGTAGTCACCGGTGACCGCGCCGAAGTTGCCGTCGTGGCTGTTCGTGTCGACGCTCTGGAAGATGGTGTGGTTGAACGTGTTGAAGGACTCAAAGCGAAGCTCGATGTGAGTCCCATGCTCGTTCAGTGGAAGCGACTTGAAGAGCGAGAGGTTCCAGTTGACGATGCCCGGTCCCACAGTAGAATCCTTGCCCGCCGTCCCGAAGCCCTGGTTGGCGCCCCCGGCCCACGGAGCCACAGGATCTGCGTAGGAACCCGGCGTGAACCATTCGGACACTTTCTTCGGGCGGGAGGGTTTGGAAACGAGGTCGGGACGGTCGGTGGTGCCGCCGCCCAGTCCGAGAACATCGCTTCCTGTGTAGGTGATGTAAAGCGGCAACCCGTTCTCTGCAGTGGTGATGCCGGAGATGGTCCAGCCGCCAATGGTTTCACGGGAGAGAAGGCTGCCGTTCTTTCCGAAGGGGAGGTTATAGACGTAGCTGGCATTGAAGATATTACGGCGGTCGAAACTGGTATCGGACCCGCGATCATATCCGGGATTGAAGGGGTCGGACAAACTATTGAGGTCGTTGGATACGAGGTCGATGTTGTGCGACCAGGTATAGGCCAGCTGGGTGGTCAGGCCGTGCTTGTTCTCGAAGCGGATGCCGGCCTGCAGCGAATTGTAGTTGAAGTTGGTTTCGTCCTCTTCCTGGGTGATACCTGAGTAGCCCGGATAGATGCGGTAGAGGTTCGCATTCAACGTCCCGTTGGCCACTCCCTGGCGATGGGTGAGATCAGAGAGGGACAGGGTGTTGATGTTGCGGTCGTCGTTCTGGCTCCATCCATCGGATCCGACATACTGCACGACGGCGACGACGGAGGGGGCAACTTCACGCTGGATACCGAGGCTGTAATCCTCCGTACCGGGGTTCTGGTAGTGGTAGTTGATATTGGTCAGAACCGACGGGAAGGTCTGCGTGGTTGTCGCTCCCGTCAGCGCGCTGGTATGCGGATTGGAGAAGTAGACGTTGGTTGCCGACGGCTGGTAGGCAAAGGGCGGATTCAGGGCGGCATTGTAGACGTCGTTGCCCTGAATGCGCTCGTAGAACACGCCAAAGCCGCCGCGGATGACGGTCTTGCCGTTGCCTCGCAGGTTATAGGCGAAGCCGATGCGGGGCTGCCAGGTTTCGTAGTCGTTCTGCACGACGCCGCGAGGGAAGCCACCGACACCTGCTTCGCGTATGCCGTTGAGATAGAAAGCCTGGCTGCCGGTGCCGCTGAAAGTGGAGAGGAACGCCGGGTCAATGGTGCCATCCGCATTCATCGGATACCCGGAGCTGGAATCGTAATCCGCCGCGACGAAGTTCGCGAACTGGTTGTAGCGTTCAAAAGCATGCGGCATTCCATCGAAGCGCAAGCCGAGGTTCAGGGTCAGGCTTGGGTTCACATGCCAGTTATCGAGGGCATAGAAGCCATAATTGTTGTTGACCCAGTGCTTGCCAGCCAGGTACTGGAGTTGGGTAAAGCTGGAGGTGTCACCCAGTAAGAAGTTGACATAAGAATCGTGCGAAAAGGCGCTGGAACTAAACTGGGCGGTTCCCTGCGTGTTGGCCTGCAACTGCTGATTCTTGTAATCGTGCAGCAGGCTGAAGCCGAATTTAAACTGATGCCGGCCTTTCGTCCAGGAGAAGTCGTCGCGATACTCGAATCCCTCGTACCCGTTCTTCCACGGATAATAGGCTTCGCTCCAGTTGGTGTTCAGGGGCGATCCCTGCAGATCGATTTCCGGCATATCGTCGCCAGCGTTGTCGGATACCGGGAAGAAGCTGGTGGCCGTCCAGTTGCTCGGTATTTTGTAGGATCCACCGAAGCCCGCCTGGGGAGTCAGAGTGATCTTATTGCCACTGTAAAGAATCGCGGTTTCGTTGAGTAATGTCGGTGAATAGGTTTGGGTGAGTTTGATCACGGCTGTATAAGACGGATTTGTCATGGCCGTTCCGACCGTGGGATACGTGCTGTCGTTCCACAGCGGTGGATAGAAGGACTTGGACATGGCATCGTGAAGGTAGTGCCCCATCAACTGGAATTTTGAGTTGATCGTGTGGTCGATACGCACGGCATCTTCGCGAATATTGTCGACCGTCGGAACCGAGGCCGTGAACTGCGTGGTTCCGAAGTTAGGTTTCGGAAAAGTCCCTGCATTCACCTCTGTCACCGCGTTCGAATCCATCAGGTTCGCGGGGATGACGTTGCCCGGGAAGGGCTGGCCGGCGGTCAGGCCATCCTGGGTATACAACGCCAGTTTTGCGGGATCGGAGGTCGCCGGAACAATAGGCGCGGCCGTGCTGTTAAAGGGCGTGTAGGTAAGGTCCTGGCCGGCGGTCGGAAAGTCGCTGGCGGGAATCGTATTCGCAACCAGGGGCGAACTGCCCTCGACCAGACGACGCCACTCTTCGTTCCAGAAAAAGAAGGTGCGGTTGCGGCTGTTGTTGTAAACGTGCGGGATAAAAAGAGGTCCGCCAATGTTGCCTCCGGGCACGTTCAGCTGGAAGCTGGGACGCGGCTGGCCGGCTTCTTTGGTGAAGTAGTCGTTGGCGTCATAAGCCGTGTTCCGGTTGAACTCGTAGAGCTCGCCGTGGAAGTTGCGGGTGCCGGACTTGAGGACCAGAAGAATCGTTCCGCCGGAGCCAATGCCGTAGTCGGGCGAGTAGTTGCTGTCGAGGGTCTGGAACTCGGCAATCGCTTCCTGCGAAGGCAGGTTCATGAAGCAGCCGCCGCAGCCGCGATCGTTCTGCTCCGCGCCGTCGAGGAGGTAAATGTTGTGTGTCTGGCGGGTGCCATTGAAACTGATGCCGTTGGAGGAGGTCAGCGCGTCGACACCGCTGAAAGAGGGCAGATTGTTGGAAACCCCCAGGCCCAGCGCGGCAAGCGCGGTGAAGTTATTGCCATTGGTGGAGAGCTGCTCCACCTGTCGCCCGCTGATCAGCGTGCTCACCTCGCTGGTCTCGGTTTGGGTCTGGAGGGCATTGGCCTGAACTGAGACGGTCTGCGTGGCGCTGCCCACGGAGAACTGGATGTCCTCTTCGAGCGTTTGGGCGACGTTCACGACGATGCCGGTTTTGGTGAACTTCTGGAAGCCGGGAGCGGTTGCGTCGAGGGTCCATGTGCCAATACCGACATTGCCGAAGCGATAAGCGCCCACGGAGTTGGAGACTTCGTGTCGCACCACACCCGTGGCGTTGTTGGTGAGAGTGATTTGGGCATTGGCTACCACGGCGCCACTGGGATCAGCCACAGTGCCGTTGATGGTGGCGTTTTCCTGTGCGCGTAGCCCAGGAGCAGCGGCGAGCGCTGCCAGGGCAAGGAGAACGACGAACCGATGTTGGAAGCGTGCAGCTTCGTGTGCGGCTGAGGAAAACAGCCGGGCAAGCAGGCGAACAACTGGTTCCATGAGACCTCCGAGCAAACGTTTACTTCAATTTGGGCGTACCGACCGTTTGTGTCCCGTACTTTTGCAGGATTGCGGTCACTGATTTTTCTCAGCGGGAAACAATTACTCTGATCGCGGTGGCATTGTCAATAGCCGGATCCTCAACATACAGTGCCCCTTACCATGAGACCGTTTACAAGCGTATTTCCGGGGCAACCGGAGCATTTTCTGTATTTGTGGAAACGCTTACTCGCCTCTGTGGTTCGTGGTAGGCTGGATGCGCCTTTCCAGGATTCGGTTGATGCCAGGCTCAACAAAACAGACAAGGCGACGGTCAGCTGTGCGCCCCGATCGAATGGATATCCACGCGGTCGCCCGGCGGGCCCATGTCTCGATTGCCACCGTGTCACGAACCATCAATCATGTACCGACGGTGAGCCCGCAACTCGCCACACGCGTATGGGAGGCCATCCGCGAACTCAACTATCTCCCCAATACGCAGGCGCGCGCCCTTGTATCCGGGCGCAGCAGGATTCTGGGGTTGATCGTCTCGGAAATCACCAACCCATTCTTCCCGGAGCTGATCCAGGGATTCGAAGACTGCGCGGTCGAGAATGGATACGAAATCCTGATCGGATCCACGAACTACGAGCCGGAGCGAATGCAGCGATGTATCCGGCGCATGATGGAGCGCAAGGCCGATGGTGTTGCCGTAATGACCTTCGGCATCGAGCAGCCCCTGCTCGATCAGCTGGCCGATCGGAATGTGCCTCTCGTCTTCGTGGATGTCGCCCCCGAACGTCCCGGCATCAGCATCCTCAAGGTCGATTACCACCGCGGCATTCGGCAGGGAGTCCAGCACCTGGCCGCGCTCGGCCACCGAAGGATCGCGTTTGTGACGGGACCGCCGCGGCTGCACTCGGCGCAGTCCCGCCTGGCCGCTTTCAGAAACTCGCTCGGCGAATGCGGCATTCGCGTAGAAGACAAACTGATCATCGAAGGCGACCATACGATGGAAGGCGGCATGGCCGCCGCCGAAAAGATCAAAGCCCGGGAGATTTTGCCAACCGCCATCATGTGCTCCAATGACATGCTGGCCATCGGAGTTCTGCACGAACTCGCGCACTCGGGCGTGCGGGTTCCCGATGAGGTCTCCATCATCGGGTTTGACGACATTCATATGGCATCCATGATGATTCCTCCGCTCACATCCATCCAGATGTCCCGCGCTGCTCTGGCATCGGGAGCGGTCTCGGCCCTGCGCGGGCATCTGGAAGGCGCACCCAAGCGGGAATACAGGATCGACACGCAACTGGTCGTCCGGGAGTCGACTGGATTTCCACGTGGGACGATGGCGCACTTCCGTCGGGAAGAGCGCAAAGCCCGTCTGCTGCGCGGCAAGGTCGAACCAGATTCTGTGAAGTGAAATTGCACGGTTGGCCGAGGCCTCGTCAAACTGCTCGCCAGCTCAGGTGATAGCTCAAGGTTTTTAGGTGAATCGTTACATTTTCCTGTCTGCACCCGGCGATCGATCTCAATCGGCAACATCCATGGGGTACTTATGAACGTGAAAATCAAAGCCGCACCAATGCTGGCACTGGCCCTCGCCCTCGCCGGCGCCGCAACCGTGGCCGGGCAGCAGGACACGACTCAATCCAGTGCGGCTCCCTCCAGGCCGAACGGTCCGTGTGACATTTACGCCGCCGCTGGCGATCCCTGCGTGGCCGCTCACAGTACCACCCGCGCGCTGTACGCCTCTTACAACGGCCCGCTCTACCAGGTCGTGCGCCAGTCCGACGGAAAAAAACTCGATGTCGGCGTTGTCCAGCCCGTCGTGTCACCCGTCCCGGATCCGGGAGGATATGCCGATGCCGCCGCCCAGGACGCGTTTTGCGCGAACACCTACTGCTGGATCACGAAGATTTACGACCAGTCGGACAAACACAACGACCTGACCCAGGCGCCGCGCGGAGGATTCAGCGGGCCCGCGCTCGGCGGATTCAACAATGTTCCGCTCGCCGACATGGCGCCCATCACGCTCATGGGCCACAAGGTCTACGGAGTCCTTATCGAGCCTGGCATGGGGCTGCGCGACGATGACCCGAAGGGCACCGCCGTCGACGATCAGGCGGAGGGACAATATTGGCTCATCAACGGCCGGCATTTTAATTCTGGGTGCTGTTTCGATTACGGTAACGCTGAGATCGACAGCCGAGACGACGACAACGGAACCATGGAAGCGACCTATTTCGGCGACGCTCCTTATTGGTTCCATGGAACCCTCCCCGGGCCGTGGATCGAGACCGACCAGGAGAACAACCTCGTCGGTTGCTTCAATCCGGACGGCTCCAAATTCTGCGCCGCCCTGCCCACGATCCGCTGGCGCTTCGTCACCGCCATCGCCAAGGGTGAGCCCCACCACTGGACGTCCATGGGTGGGGACGCGCAGCGGGGCGCGCTCTCCGTCATGTTTAGCGGGCCGCGCGTCAATGCCACGTATAACCCCATGCGCAAGCAGGGCGCCATTCTGCTGGGCAACGGCGGCGACAACAGCAATGGCTCGCAGGGGACCTTTTACGAAGGCGCTATGACGGCGGCAGGAACCTTCCCGTCCGATGGTACCGATCAGAAACTTCAGGCCAACATTGTGGCTGCCAGATACGGCGTTCTTCCGCTGAGCGTCGCACCGGCGACAGAAACAACCACTCCGCCGGGACTGCAGACCTTTTCCCCGGGATCCTCCGAAGAAACAACCGTCACCTTCACCAACACCACGGCGGCGCCGGCAGCCAATGTTCAGCTGAGCCTTTCCGTGCCGGAGCAGTGGACCGCGGTAGCTGCCAATAATTCGGAGACGTCGTTCGCCGGACCGGTGGCGCCGGGCGACAGCGTGAGCACCACGTTCAAAGTAACTTCAGGCCCAGATGCGTTCAACGGCGACCTGGTCGCCACGGCCCACTGGACAAACCGGACGAGCGACACACAACAATCCGCGACCGTCACCGAAAAAGTGCGCAATGCCAGCCCGGTCAGGATCAACGAATTCCGCATCCAGGCCGGGCCTCCCAGCAACGCAACCGACTCCTTCATCGAGCTCTATAACGCCGGCAACCGCAGCGTGGATCTCTCCAACTGGACGCTGACCGAGCACCCGACTCAGCAAGCCATCTTCTCGGCCGTGAAGATCCCGGCAGGCACCAGCCTCGACGCGCACGCCTTCTACCTGCTCGGCCTCTCCAACTCGGGGCTGGCAGCTCCCTCGCGCCCCGGCGATACCACGATCTACGTCCGGAGCACGAGTGGCATGAAGGCCGGCGACACCATCAGTGTCGGCACCGGCTCGAGCGCGGAGATGCGCAGGATCGCAACCCTCGGGACCGCCGCCGGCAACCACACTACGCTCTGGCAGCCGCTGCCCGATGGACCCGTGATCGCGCTCCCTCCAGGCTCGACGAACGTGCCCGTCATGAGCACGGTCGGGTTCGTGGTTGGGCAGAAGATCGCCCTCGGCTACGGCGCGACTTATCCGACCGTACCCAGCGGCCTGGAACGATATGAGGTGGCCACGGTCACCAATATCGGCAGGCCGGGCACGCAGGCCTACCTGGCTGCCGACGCGCCAGCCGGAGCGAACAACATCAAAGTAACTTCCGTCGCCGACATCTCCGTTGGCGACAAAATTCGCCTGGACATCGACAGCATCGACCACGGGATCGAGACTGTCACAGTGACCCACATGGGCACCGAGGCGAAGCGCACAGCCCTTGTCGCCAATGCCTCCCAGGGCGCGACCGATATCAGGGTTCGCGACGTGCGCGGCTTTGCCGCAGGCGACAAGATCACGGTCGGTACCCCCGCGAACGAGCAGAAGGTGACGATCGTCGCCGTCGGCACCGCGGGTCCCCATGGTTCCGGAATCGAATTGACTCCGGCTCTCGAACAGCCGCACATCGCCGATGAGGACGTGGTTGCACCGGGCACAGGCCTCGATATCGCCGCCCCGTTGCAGTTCAGCCATGCAGCCAACCTTCCTTTTAGCGACCGGGGAACAGGCGTCACGTTCGAGCCGGCATCGGCCTTTTCCCACATCAGCAACGAGCCCGTTCAGGCGCTCGGTACGGGCATCACCCTCGATCGTCCACTCGCCAGCGACCATGCAATCAATGCGGTTGTGCGTGACGCCGCGGTCACCACCGCGGGCTATCAGGGAACGCCCGCGCCCAACCAGTGGATCGGCGGCCCCGAATTCACCACACACTCTCCTTTGTTCGGGCGCATCGTCACCGTGAATGAAGGCAGCATGGTGCTCCGCGGTGCGGACGGTCTCGTCGTGGACAGCCTCAACTATGGTGGCCTCGTCGACCCGTGGGCCGCCGAAGGCTACCAGGGCACCTCGGGAATACAGGCGAGTGGCTGTTACGTATCCACACCCGGTGCGGGCAGCTTCGGCCCCTTCGGCTCGGCCGCAGCCTCCAATACGAGCGCAGGCCGCTTCCCCGACGGCGCCGATACTGACAGCAATTGCGCCGATTTCATCACCTCGCCCGCCACGACCCTGTCGGCCCTTGCGCCACCCGGCTCAACCAATATCAAGGTCGCCAGCGTGGATCGATTCGGTGCAGGCCAGTCGATCAGGATTGGTGAGGGCGCAACCCTCGAAACCGCGGTCATCGCAAAGGTCGGCACAGCGGGCGCCACAACCATCGTCGCTTCCACGGTCGCGAGCGCGACCGTCCTCCACGTCGGCAGCACGATGGGCTTCAAGGACGGCCAGAGCCTGGCCGTCGGCAGTGGCCCGGACTCCGAGAAGGCAGTCATCTCTTTCATTACCCCCTGGGACAGCACGATCACCCTGGCCGCACCCCTCGGTCACGCGCACCCGGAGGGAGCAGAGATTTCCGGCACCGGTATCACGCTGGCGCGCCCCTTAACCCGCCAGCATGCCAGTAAGGAGCAGGTTACCGGGAACCTGTCCACACCCGGCGCCCCCAATCACTACTCCAGGGTGACTCCCTGAAACACAGGGTCAATCGGCAGCGGACGATCGAGGTCACAGTTGATAGCTACGGTCACCTGGTTCCCGGCGCGAATGCCGCGTGGCCAGACCGGCTCGACGACGACCGAACGCATCAAAGCGCACCCCCCGCGCAACCGGATCCGTCTGACGAGGAACAAATCTCACAATCTATTGGTTTATTTGGCTGCCCCCCAGGCAGGCATAGTTATTGAATATAAATAGTTTTATGCCAATACTTAAAACGAATATCCCGTTTTGTACCCCACATTTTTGTGGTTTGGGTAGATCCGGTCATTCTAAAAGCAAAGGCTTGGAGTGCAGCCGAAATTGATCGACGCTCAAAGCTGCTGGCAGATACCGCTTACAAGAGTGTTTGGGCGCTCTAAGCGAAAGGAGTGCCAATGCACTCTTCGACACCTTGCTCTGGCCGGATGACGGGCATTCCAATTTTAGAGTTGTGTACGGGAAAAGCGGGTCCCTCTCTCCGCCTGCCCCATCCGCACCTCGCGGCGCGGCGGGGCCCCAAAGCGCTCCGCTCGGGATGACGATTCGAACTTTTCGGGCTTGCGGGGGAAGATTACCGGGCCTTGTGGAGGCTCCAGAACCATGGAACTCCGGGGCTCAAGCCGCGTCCTCTTTGGGCGAGCGATTCCCCGGCCTGAAGGCCGGGGCTTTCTCCATCGTGCTGCTGCGCACCGCCTGGGGCGGGGTCGCTGGACCCTGGCCGACAAATGGCTGATGAGTCGGATAACGTGGGGCCCGCCCATGAAGTCCGACAGGACAGGAGGAATGGAACCCGCATGCGTGTCGAGAGACTTGCGGCTGGACAACGGGACAAAGCAAGGGCGCTCTTCGCGCTGCTGTCGAAAGTTTTCGGGAAGCCACAGACCCGGTGAGCGACGCTTACATCGATCGTCTACTGGCGAAGGACTCTTTCTGGGCCTTCGTCGCCCTCGATGATGAAAGGATCGTTGTCGGCCTGACCGCTCATGTGCTGATGATGACCCAGGACGAGCACGCCGAGCTGCTCATCTACGACATCGCCGTGGAGGCAAGCTATCAGCGCCGGGGCATAGGACGAAGCCTCATTGAATCGGTGCGCGAGGAAGCGTCGGCCCACCGGATCAGGGGGGGGTTGCTTGCCGACAACCGCGATGCTCATGCAGTCGATTTCTACCGCAGGCTGGGAGCTGCCGACTCGGCGGTCACGCTTTTTGAGTGGGACGATTCCAACGGCGATGCGATGGGATAGCGTCGAGCCGTCCGTTGCGGAAAATGCCCTGATACAAAAGCGGCTCGCTGACCTGCGTTGCTGTTCGACGACTGCACCCCGAAGTTTGGAGAAAAGCAACCGCAGATCCTTCGTTGCTCCGCTCCTCAGGATGACAGCCGCCTGCCCCCCGAACGACATCTCCCCTGAAGGTGCCATCGGCAAGGCCGTGCTTGGCCTCTATACTCGGGTCCAAATGGCCACCAGCCCGATGACAGAGCCGCAGGCCGGCTCGCTGTTGCGCGCGCGGACTCCGCGGGTGGCTGTGCGTCTCCCTCTTCTATGGCTGGGGATCGCTGCACTCATGGCGCTGTCGCTGTTGCAGGTCCGCACGATCGACCGGCATTTCAACGCGGGCCTCCATCACAACGACCTGATCGGCCGCTGGTATGGGACGCGCGCTGCTCTCCATGGCGAGGATCCGTACTCCCCGGCGCTGACGCGACAGATTCAGGCCATCGCCGATCACGACAAATCCACCGCCTTTGATTACCCGGCGCAGTTCGCGGTGCTGATGGTTCCTCTGGCGCTGCTGTCGTGGAAGACGGCCAGCGTGCTGTACCTGGTTTTCGTCATCCCGGGACTGGTGCTGGCGATCGGCCTCTGCCTGCGCCTGGTCAATCGGCGGCTCTCTTTGCACGCCATGGCTCTGATCACCTTCGCCGCTCTGGGCAGCTGGCCGGTGGTGTGGGGCCTGCGTCTGTGGCAACCGGGTTTGCTCGTCGCCATTTGCGCGTTCGCCGGCTGCTATTGGATCAGTCGGGGCCGGGGCGCCGCTGCGGGAATCCTCTTCGGCCTGGCTGCGATTAAGCCGCAACTGGTGCTTCCCATCATTCTGGCCCTGGTGCTGTGGACGGGGCTGCGCCGCCAATGGTCCTTTTTGCTCTCGCTCACGGTGACCAGCGTGGTTCTGCTGGCGCTGGCGGAATGGATGATGCCGGGATGGATTCCGCACTGGCTTGCCTCCCTGCACGGCTACCAGAGCTACTGCAACAAGCTGCCACTGGAGACGCTGATTGGCTCGGGCCTGAGCCGGGGGATCGCGGGTTTGCTGGTTCTGGGAACGGCGTGGCGGCTGTGGACCCTGCGCGGCTGCCGCGCACCGTCGGCCGCGTTCGGCTATGGGGTGGCTCTGCTGCTGGCTCTGCCGGTGGCGATCAACACCACGACGCCGCTGATGATCTACAACGACCTTCTGCTGCTGCCGGGCTGCGTTCTGCTGTACGCAACGCGCTCCTCCGGGGCGGCTCTGCCGCTGCTGGCTCGCCGCTTTGCCCAGCTCTGGCTGGTGTGGGCCTTGCTGTGCGTTCCGGTGGCTGCGCTGGCGGACGCGATCAGCGGAGCCAGCCTGATCGGGGCGAAGCTGGTCTTCATGAATCCGTTCTTCGCTTCGGCGGTGACGCTGTTCCTGCTGCTGAACCCCCCGGTCCTGGAGCGCGAGGCGCCGGCGATGGACGCGGCAACGCAGACGGCGTAATCGGGCGAGGCTCGCAGACAACCTCCGCTGCTCTCCCACGCACCCCACAGCTTTGGCACATGTGGAGGTGCTCCTTGAAATCATCCCGTCCCTGGCTCAGTCTTCTCGGCTTCGGCGCTGCGGTGGCCGCTGCCGGATTCGTCGGCGCTCGCTACAGCCCGCGCGATCGGCGCACGAAGCTCTGGTACAAGCGGCTGGACAAGCCTGCCTGGAATCCGCCGGAGATCGTCTTCCCTATTGTGTGGACGGCGCTCTACGCGCTGGTGGCGGTCTCCGGCTGGCGGACGTGGCAGGGGCGACGGTCGCCGGAGCGGACGCGCGCGCTGCGCCTGTGGGCGACGCAGCTGGCTACCAACGCGGAGTGGACGCGGTTGTTCTTCGGCCAGCATCGCCCGCAGCAATCGCTGCTGGATGTGATCGCGCTGGAGGCACAGATTCTGGGCTACATCGCGTCGGCCAAAGAGGTGGATTCGGGTGCGGCGGCCTGTTTTATCCCGTATGCGGCGTGGGTAGCGTTTGCCACGGTGCTGAATGCGGAGATCGTGCGGCGCAACCCGGGGGCTAAGGACATGCTGCCGCGAGCGGCGTGATAGGGGCGGATCCGCCCCTCAGAACAGCTCTTCCTGCTCCGGCTTCGCCGCTTCGGGGCGCGGCTCGGTGACGGCGGGCCGCGGCTTCTTCGCCGCACCTACGACGGCCACGACCTCTAACGCTTCCAGCGACGACTTCGGGATCCAGATGCGCTGGGTATTCGAGCGCAGGTCCGGGGGGGTGAGAAAGACGCCCTCGCTGGCGACCAGGGTGGCATCGTTGGCGGCCAGGCCTTCGACCAGGTCGCCATCTTTGAGACGGGCGCGGACAAACAGGCCTTCTCCGCGGGGGCGACCGGCGAAGGTCTTGCGCACCAGGCGCTCAGGATTGCTCAGTTCGCCGGAGTTGAAATCCCTGACATAGCAGATCCACTTGAGGTCTTCGACCTCGAGGGCGATGACTTTCCCATCCAGGTCGAGCATTTCGAGGCTGCCGTCGCGGACAAATCCGGCAAGGGGCAGGTAGCCGGCCACCCAGTCGCGGGAGAGCTTGCGGAAGATCGCTTTTTTGCGGCTTATCGACATGGCAGTCTGAAGGGGAACCCCAGTGCGCTCAGCGAATCAGGATTGTTGCATACTCGCGCAGCGCCGCATCAAAAATTGTGCACTCCCGTGCGCCGCAGGGTGCGCCCTTATGTTACATTGTTAGTTTGGATTGCCACTTCGCCGTCCTGTAAGTATGTGTAGAGTCATGGTTTAGGACGGCTTCCGGGGATTCGAGGCAGTACCAGAAGAAATTAGATTGCACCATGCCCGATTACATTTACTTACTCGAAAATCGCCTCTCCCCCGCCCAGCAAAATGCCCTTCGTCACGTTCGGGACGCAGCTCGCGATGCCGGCATGACGGTTTTCCTCGCCGGCGGGGCAGTACGGGACCTGACCAGCGGACTGCCTGTCCGCGATCTTGATTTTTCGGTTCAGGGAAACGCTCTCAAGTTAAAGAAACCGCTGGAGAAAGCGGGTGCCATCCTGTCGGGTGAGCACGAGCCCTCCCGCACCCTGTTTTTCTGGTTCCCGGGCTCGGTCCGCGTCGAGGTGGCCAGCGCCCGGCGGGAGGAATATCCCAAGCCGGCCAAGCTGGTCTACCACTGGGCCCCGATCCTCGAGGACCTGCGCCGGCGCGACTTCACGGCCAACGCCATGGCCATCTCTCTCAACGAGGGCTCGTGGGGGCTCCTGCTCGATCCGCTGAACGGCTTTGCCGATATCGAGTTGCGGCACCTGCGCCTGGCGTCGAACTATGGCTTCATTGAGGATCCGATCCGGATGATCCGGGCCGTCCGCCTGGCCGCTCGCACGGGGTGGGAGATGGACGAACGCACGAAAGTGCGTTATCAGAACGCCAAAGATGAAAACCTCATCGAGCAGGTTTCCGCCTTCGCCCGCGGTTACGAGCTGGAGGAGATCGCGCACGAAGAGGATCCTCTGCGCGTGCTGCGTGCGCTCGAAGCCGAAGGCTGGATGAAGACCCTGTGCTCCGCCTGGACGTCGGCCAAAGCCGACGCCAAAGGGCTCGAAGAGCTGAATAAAATTCTGATCAGGCTGCTGATGCTGGGGGTGAATCCTGACCCCTCGGCCGCCCACGTCGAGCTGCTCACGGCGAAAATGACGCCCAAGGACGTCGCCGGACTGAAGCGGCTCTTTCCGCGCCACGGCTTTGTCGAGCGGTGGAGCCAGCTGGAGCAGTCCGCGAAGAACTTCGCCAAAGAATTGCTCAGCAAGGGCGCCTCGACGCCTTCGGCCACCTGGAAGCTGATCGTCAACTATCAGCCGGAGGCCGTGCTGTGGCTGGCCTTCAGCTCGAAGAATCCTCAGGTTCGCGAGAAGTTCAACAACTTTTTCACTGTGTGGCCGGAAGCACGTCAGAAAATTCCCACTGCGCTCCTGGCCGAGATGCGCATCACGCCCGAGTTGCCGGAATACGGCAACATCGCCGAGGCACTCTTCTTCCAGTTTATGGACGGCAAGCTCACCACGGACGATGAGATTCGCGCCTTCCTCGAGCCTTACTCGCCTCCCGCTCCGCCGCCGCCGGTTGTGATCCGCCGGCCACGCGGGCGCCGCGCCGAGCCGAAGATCGAAGAGGAAGAAGAAGAGCTGGACCTGAGCCCGGCTCGCAGCGCGGGCGAGGACGGCGACGAGGAGACCGAAGAGGAAGAAGAAAGCGAAGCGCTGCCTCCGCGCCCGCCGGCCCCTGCCGGGAAAGCTGCGAAACCTGCGGCGAAGACTGCGGGCAAAGCGGTGAAGGCCGCTCCTGCCGCGCCGGAGCCCAAAGCTC
Organism: Acidobacteriaceae bacterium; assembly: GCA_036267395.1. GTDB lineage: Bacteria > Acidobacteriota > Terriglobia > Terriglobales > Acidobacteriaceae > Palsa-343. Next base: position 142,241 of record DATAWD010000039.1, read on the forward strand.
CCGCGAAGAATGCTGCCAAAGGCGGCAAGGCTGAGGCGAAGGTCGCCCCGCAACCCGTGGTCAAAGCGGCGGAAAAGAAGGCTGCATCTGCGCCCGCGAAGGCGCCGGCCCACAAGCCCGAACCGAAAGCGGTGAAGGCGGCGGCGAAGCCAGCGGCTAAAGCCGTCGCTCGGCCCGCGGCCAAGAAGCAGGCGTCGGTCCCGGCACGCAAATCGGGCAAAGCGGGCAAGGTGGTGGCCAAACCGGCAGCCAAAAAGCCCGCCAGGCCGGCTCCGGTCAAAGCGAAGGCCTCGAAGCCCGCGGCAAAACCCGCAAAAAAGAAGCGCTGACCCTCAGAACTCCTGCACCGCGCCAGGGGGTTGGCGTGCGCGGGCGGCTCCACGCCCGGCGTTGCTTTTTCTCTCATGGAAAGCCGTTTCGCGCCGAAGAAGGAGGCAGCGCCAGGGGCGATGCCTCCGCGTCCTGCTCCCTCCCTGGCCGAGGAGCCCTCGACTCATGTTTGGTCTTCAGAATCTGCGTCTCTCTCGTAAATTTGCCACCGCCTTTGGCACTCTTTGCCTGCTCTGCCTGCTGCAGGGCGTCGGCGCCCTCGTCGGCCTCTTCCGCATCGATCACCTGACCCGCGACCTCACCGAGCGTTCCCTGGTGGCCGCCACGGCCATGACCGAAATGCGGGGCCAGATGCAGACCATCCGTCGCGTCGAGCTGGCTTCCCTGCTTTGCCACGACGCTGTCTGCGAGAGGCGCTACCCCCCGATGCGGAGCGCGGCTCTCGACAAATACCAGGCGGCGCGTCAGCGATTCGAGACCGTCGTCACCGACCCCGCAGAGCTCGGCTCTTTTCACGCATTGGTGAACGAGTTCGGCATTTACCTGGACAAGAGCGCGGTCATCGTCAACGGCTTTACCGCAGCCGGCGAGCACGACCAGGGTTCCCTCGCCGCGCAGGAACAGGGTCTGCTGGGCGACTTCAACCATTCGCTCACCGACGCGGTCGCTCTCACCACTCTCTACAACAACCGGTGTCTGGACGACGGCGCCCGCGTGGACCGCTCCAACCAGGTGCTTCGCTGGCTGGGTGGCAGCATCACTCTGGCCGTCACTCTTCTGTCGATCGCCATCGGACTGGTTCTCACTCGCCTGATTGCGCCACCCCTGGTGGCGGCCGCGGCCGCCCTCGAAGAGGTGGCGCGGAAGAACCTGACCGTATCGGTCGAGGCGCGCAGTTCCGACGAGGTGGGTCGGCTCTCGCATGCGCTGAACAAGACGGTTGCCGCCATGCGCGAGGTACTGCGCGCGGTGGGCCGGACGGCCGACACCCTCTCCGGCGCGGCCGAGGAGCTGAGCGTGCAGTCCACGCAGACCAGCGCGAATACCGAGCTGCAAACCAGCCAGACGCAGCAGATCGCCGCAGCCGCGGAAGAGATGTCGGCCACGATTGCAGAGATCAGCCGCAACGCTGAAGCGGCTTCCGTGGCCAGCCGGAAGGCCGCGGAGACGGCCAGCGAGGGCGGTGCGGTGATGCAGGCGGCCGCCTCCACCATGGAGAAGATCGCCAGCGCCTCGGGGACGGTGGCGCAGCAGATGGATTCCCTCGCCCAGCGCTCCACCGCCATCGGCAACGTGGTCAGCGTGATTCAGGAGATCAGCGAGCAGACCAACCTGCTGGCGTTGAACGCGGCGATTGAAGCCGCACGCGCCGGCGAACACGGCCGGGGATTCGCAGTGGTCGCGGGCGAAGTGCGCCGTTTGGCCGAGCGCACCAAATCTGCCACCGAGGAGATTGCGGGCACCATCCGGACCATTCAGCAGGAAACCGGCTCCACGCTGACGGTGATGCGGCAGAGCCGCGAGGCTGTGGAGAGCGGCCGCGCGGAAACGGCGAAGGCCCGCGAGCGTCTGGAGGCCATCATCGTCGCCTCGCGCGAGGTGGAGCAGATGATCCACATGATCGCCAGCGCGGCCACCGAGCAGACCGCAGCCTCCGGGGAAATCTCGCGCTCGGCGGGGCAGATCTCGCAGCTGGCGGGGGCCAACTCGCAGGCGGCAGGCGAAGCAGCCCAGGCATGCCAGCACCTTTCTTCCATGGCTTCGGACCTCGACGGCATGATCCGGCAGTTCACTCTCAACGATGAGTCCGGCAAGGGCGGCGCAGGACAGTCGATGGATTTCGATCGCTGCATCGCAGTGCATGTCCGCTGGAAGTCAAAGCTCGCCTCTTACCTCAAACATCCTGACCGCAGCCTCGATGCTGCCACGACCGCGCAGGATTCCGGCTGCGATCTGGGGAAATGGCTGTACGGCGAGGGGCGGCGGCATGCTCAGTCGCCGGAGTTTTCCCACCTGGTGGCAGAGCACGCTCGCTTCCATCGTGCCGCCGGGGACGTGATCCGACGCGCCGACTCCGGCCAGAAGGTTGCCGAAGACGTGGCCCTCGGCGGTCACAGTGAATTCGCCCAGGCCTCCACGTCAGTGGTCGGTTCGCTCATGCAGGCCAGGACTCTCTTCGCGGGGTGACGCAACGGGGGCCGGCAATCGGTCACGGCTTCGGTTCTCTATTGCCCGCTGCCGGTCCCCCGCGCGTCCACGCGGAAGTCCACGGTCTCGCCCACCTTCAGGTGGTGCCGCGCGATATCGCCCACCGGCAGCTCCAGCACGTATTGCGACGGCTCCTGGCCGCCGTAATCAGGACAGGTGCTGGACTTGCCGCGGCACGCGGGCGTATCGGGGCTCATCTCCACGATGCGGTGGTCGGCATCCATCCACACAATGTCCAGGCCGATTTTGCAGTGATACATCCAGTAGGCCTGACGCGACTCCTGCTGATCGATGAAGAGCATGCCTCGCCCCTCGGGCAACTGCGTCCTTCCCATCAGGCCATACGCTTTTTGCGCGGGAGTGGTGGCCAGCTCCACATGCACCGTCGATCCATCGGGCAGCATCACCAGGGTATTGGCGGGGCGCGGGGCCACATAGGGCACTTGCACATCCTGCGGGCGCGCGCCGAGCGCCGCCATCACGATCAGAAATGCCGCTACCCAACGCCCTGTCCGCATCGCCGCCAGCCCTCTGCTCTCATTCTCCGCGCAAAGGCCATGCCGCGGCAACGCGGCCGCCCTGGTGGCCAGGATTGGAACGAGAGCTGCGGCTGGGCTGCTGCACGCTGTCCGCTGCTTCAGCTCGCGGCTTCCGCCTCGGCCACGGTGGGCACCAGGGTCAGGAGGCCATCCACCTTCGTCATCCGGAACAGCTCCATCACGCGGCCATTCACGCCCGCCACGATCAGCTTGTTGCCGTGCCGCTGGCATGAGACGAAGTAGTTGATGATCGCGCCCATTCCGGCGGAATCCAGATAAGGCACCGCGGTCATATCCAGAATCAGCAGAGCCGGCGGATCGGCGCGGAGAGCACTCTGGAAATCAAACAGACTGCTCAGGGTCAGCGGTCCCGACAGGCGCAGGATGCGGCTGCCCGGAGCCTGCCCAGGTACGCTTTCCAACGTCAGGGATTCGGCGGCCATAGTGTGCAATATAAAGGTCCTAACCAACCGCAACAGTTACAATTCGGTGAATTGAGGGGCGGTTCATCAGGAACCAACCGCCCCCTGCCAACGTCGAATCATCAGCCTTGCATCTTCACCCTGGAGTCCGGACCCTGATTTCTGTGCGCCGCCTGCTCCTCAGTCGCCTGCCCCGGGCCGCCGGCGGTGCCCTGTGCGCGAGCCTCGCTCTGTGCGCCGGCCTGGCTCTGACCCTCGCGCACGCCCAGGATCTCTCCGACGCTTCCGGTTTCACCGTCGCCGGAACGGTGCTGAACGCGGCCACCGGGCAGCCCATCGCCCGCGCTGAGGTGATTCTCAACAACGATCGGGCCCAGCTCACCGGCGGCGATGGCAGCTTCTCGTTCGACCGCGTCTCCGCCGGGACCGCAGCGCTCGCCATCCACAAACCCGGTTACAGCGGTTTGGGCAGGCCCGGCGGCGGGTTTCACCGCATGGGCAGCAATGGGTTGATTGAGGGTCCGCCGCGCCTCATCCTCGTGGGTCCGGAGATGCCGTCACTCACGTTCCGTTTGACTCCCCTGGCGGCTCTCTCCGGCCATCTGATCCTCTCCACCGCCGATCCTGCGGACGAGATCCGTATCCAGGTCTTCCGCCGCGACCTCGAGAACGGCCGCTACCGCTGGACGCTGGCCGACATCGAGAAGACGCGCAGCGATGGCTCGTGGCGGGCGGCCGGTCTTCCTGCCGGGCGCTACCGGGTGGAGGCCTCAGCCTCCATCGATGGGGCCAACGACCCCGAGAACAGCGACGTGCCGGTGTGGGGCTTTCCTGCCCTCTACTACCCGGGCACCACCGATGTGGGTTCGGCGGGCGTGCTGATTCTCAAAGCCGGACAGCAGGCTCAGGCGGACATGACCCTGGTCCGCCAGCGCTTTTTTCCCGTGACCATCGCCGTGCACGGCATGCCCGACACGCCCACCAGTTTCGAGATCGCGGACACCGGGGGCCGCTCCACCGGTCTGCCTGTCCACTTCGATTTTCGGAGCGGGATTGCGCATGCGAATGTCCCCCACGGCTCGTGGACGCTGACCGCCCGCGCGTTTGGCGCCACCATGCGCTTCGGCCGGACGGATTTCCAGGTGGCCGGAGCCCCCGTCAGCGTGGCCATCACCGTGGCGCCGATACCGGCGATTCCGGTCGTGATCCAGCGCGACTTCACCGCTTCGTCCGATGGGTCTCCGCGATTCCTGAACGGCCCGGGCATGAGTCTGGTCCTGGCCGCCGCCGATGATTTCGCGGCCGGCGGGGGCATCACTCCCCTGCAACCCCAGCCGGGCGGCGAATCCCCAGGGTATGAGATCAGAATCTTCCAGCCGGGAAATTTCTGGGTGGAGACGCAGAATTTCTCGCCCACGTATGTCGCCTCAGTCACCAGCGGCGGCACTGACCTGGCCACTACCGCACTGACCGTCGCTCCCGGGAGCCAGCCTGCGCCCATCGAGGTGACGCTCCGCGACGACGCAGGAACCATCACCGGCAAGGTCGACAGCTCCTCTCCGGGCGGAGGCCAGGGGCCTGGCGAAGAGCCGCGGGTGTGGGTCTACGCTATTCCGCTTTTTCCGACCACCGGGGAGGTGCCTGAGGCACAACTGCAGAACAACGTCCAGTTCAGCCTGCTGAATCTGCCTCCCGGCTCCTGGCGCGTGGTGGCCTGCGATGCGCCCCAGGAGATCGACTTCCACACTCAGGAAGGGCTCGCGGCGTGGTCCGGCCTGGGCCAGGTGGTCACGGTCGATCCCGGTGGAGCGGCCAATGTCGAACTCACCGTGATCCATGGAGAGGTCTCCGAATGATCCGCGCCGGATTGCTCGCTGCAGGGATCGCGCTCAGCGCGCTGGCATGCAACGCGCAGACCTCTTCCGGCTCGTTCACCATCAGCGGCGTGGTGCGCAGCGTCACCACCGGGGCGCCGCTGGATCGCGCCGAGGTCACCCTCTCCACCGCCGGAGACCAGGAAACCGAGGTGGCCGAGACCGCCACGGGCGAAAGCGGAGCCTTCCGTTTCGATGGCCTCGCCGCGGGCAAATATGCGCTGGCCGCCTCGCGCCGCGGCTTCATCCCAGCCCGCTATCAGGAGCACGAAGGCGGCTACTCTACGGCGATCGTCACGGGCGCCGATCAGGTCTCCGAAGGCCTCCCCTTCAATCTCTTCCCCACCGCGGTGATGGGCGGCACCATCACCGATGACAGCGGCGATGCGGTGGGCGGCGCTCAGGTGACGCTCTACCGTCAGCAGCAGCAGGAAGGGGAGACCAGCATTGTGCGGGCCGACAACGACTCCAGCAGCGACGACGGGAGCTATGAATTCGACAACCTTCGCCCCGGCACGTATTACCTGGGCGTCTCGGCGAATCCCTGGTATGCCTTTCATCCCGTGCCGCGCACCGCTCCTGACGGCACCCTGGTGCCGCCGGATCAGCAGCCGCGCTCGCCGCTCGACGTCGCCTACCCGATGACGTTCTACGCGAACGCGACCGACTCCGGCTCCGCCACACCGATCCAGGTGAATGCCGGCGATCATTCGGAGATGAATCTGACGCTGCACGCGGAGCCCGCGGTTCACATGGGGATTCGCGTCCCGAAGCCGGATCCGACGCGCGGCTTTTCAGTCCCGCAGCTGGAGCAGGACGTCTTTGGTGAGGAGCAATTCCTGCCTCCGACGAACCTGACGACTCGGGTCATGGGCGACCAGATGATCGTCGATCTCGGCTCGGTTGCCCCCGGCCACTACGGCGTCCGCGAATACGGACCCAACGGCGCCACCCGCAGCGGCTCCGTCGATCTGACGTCCGATCAGATGGTGGACCTGGCCGCAGCCGGCAACGTCGTCGACGTCTCCGGCAAGCTCGAGTTGCTCTCGGGCGCTGCTTTGCCTCCCGCGACGATGCTCGAACTGGCGCCGGGCGGAGGCAATGGCACCCTGAACACCGCGGCCTCCGCCGACGGCTCATTCGATCTGCGCGCGGTGCCGGCGGCCGAATACACCGTGCAGGTCACCGCTTCCACCGGCCTTCTGGACATCGTCCAGATGGCCGCCTCCGGCGCGGAGGTGCGCGGCCACCGCATCATCGTCGGGACCGATCCTGTGCTGCTCGCCGCGACCCTCGCGCATGGCTCTGTCTCGATTGCGGGGTTCGCCCGGCGCGACGGCAAGGGACTGGGCGGCGTGATGATCCTGCTGGTTCCCGAAGACGCGCAGGACAATGCGGACCTGATCCGGCGCGATCAGAGCGACTCCGACGGCAGCTTCACGCTCCGTCGCGTTCTGGCCGGGAACTACACGCTGGTAGCGATTGAAAAGGGCTGGTCGCTGGAATGGAGCCGCCCGGATGTTCTTGCGCCGTATCTGGCTCGGGGTGTGAAGCTGCACATCGCGGGGCAGCAGCAGGCTCTCGATCTTCCTGCGCCGCTCGAAGTGCAGTAGCGGGTTGCCGCGTCAGTCCACCGTCACCACGATCAGCGACGCGTCGTCGCGCCACTTGCCGCCGGTGTAGTGCCCGACTTCCGCGAGGATCTCCTGGCTCAGCTTTTCTGCGCCCAGAGCCCGGCAGCGTTCGACGGTGGCAATCAGCCGCTGATACCCGAACTCCTGGTGACGCCGGCCCTCGGCCTGCAGCACGCCGTCGGTCACCAGCAGCAGGCAGTCGCCCGAGCGCAGTTCCAGTTCCTGGTTCTGATACAGCCAGTGCGAGAAGATGCCCAGCACGCCGCTGAAGCTGGCCGGAAACTCCACCGCGCCTTCCGCGCGCACCAGCAGCGGCAGACAATGGCCCGCGTTCTCGTAGCGCAGCCGCTTCTCGGCCGCATCGAGTACGCCATAGAACATGGTGATCAGGCGCGGATCGCCCCCGGGCCGGCACATGGCCTGATTGACCTGGGTGCACAGCTTTGCTGGAGACGCCGCTTCCGGCGCGAAACCCCGGACCACCCCCTGCAGTTCGCCGGCCAGCCTCGCGGCCGCCAGACCTTTGCCGGCGACGTCGGCGATGCAGATTGCCGTCTGCGCCTCGGCGACGGGGAACACATCAAAATAATCGCCGCTGACTTCCGGCGACGACCGCCACGCGCAGGCGATGTCGTACCCGGGAACTTGCGGAGCGACGGTCGGCAGCAGGCTCTCCTGCAGCGCCCGGGCCTCAGCGCGCTCCTGTTCGCGCGCGCCGCCAACCGGCTGCATGAGGCGGCTCAGGACCTCTTTCGTCGCTGCTGAGGACATGGTGACGACAAGCCTACCAGAGCCAGTCTCGAATGCAAGCAGATGAGGGAATCTTCATGGCCGCAACAGAAAGGCGCACCCCGCATGGGGCGCGCCTCTTGTTTTCGCGACCAGCTGCAGGCTGCCGGCTGCTCTCTGTTACTCAGCCTTCTCGCCGCCGCCTTCAGCCGGTTCCTGCTCGGCCATGGTTTTCTGCATTTCCTCGCGCCGTTTGGTGCGCGCTTCGGCACGCTTCTGGCGCTTCTCGTCCAGCACCTGCTCGGCGTCCACCAGTTCGATGAAGACCTTCTCGGCGCCGTCGCCGCGCTGGAAGCCCTTGCGGATGATGCGCAGATAGCCGCCGTTGCGATCGCCATACCGCGGTGCCACCGTATCGAACAGCCGCGTGACCGCTTCGCGCGTCTGCAGATATCCGAGGGCCAGACGCCGCGCAGGCAGGTCGCCCTTCTTGCCCAGCGTAATCAGCTTCTCCACGTGCGGCCGCGCGGCTTTCGCCTTCGCCACCGTCGTCTCGACGCGATCCTCCAGAAGAATAGACGTCACCAGGTTGCGCAGCATCGCGCGACGATGGCTGGTGTTCCGTCCCAGTTTGTATCCTGCATTACGATGACGCATCGGTTTCTCTCTGTCTGAATTTCTTTATGCCGGGCCGGGTCAGAGTGCAGGACCAGGATTTTGTACCCTGTGCCCTGCACCCTGTTCCCTGCCGTTAGAAGTTCTCTGTCTCGGGCTGAATGGGCAGAGCCGAATCCAGACCCTCTTCCTCTTCGTCGTCGAAGCGGCTGTAGCTCGCGGCCAGCTGCGCGGCCGGCAGAACGCTCGTCGGTCCGGGGACCGCGTTGCCCTGCTCGTCGATGCGCATGCCCAGCGACAGCCCCATCTGCGCCAGAATTTCCTTGATCTCGTTCAGCGACTTCCGCCCGAAATTCTTGGTCTTCAGCATCTCGGCTTCGGTCTTCTGCACCAACTCGCCGATGGTCTGAATGTTCGCGTTCTTCAGGCAGTTGTAGCTGCGTACGCTCAGCTCCAGCTCTTCTACCGACCGGTTCAGGTTTTCGTTCTTCAACTGGACCCGGCCTTCTTCGGCGTGGCCTTCGGCTTCGATCTCTTCCTCGAAGTTGATGAAGATGCTCATGTGGTCTTTGAGCAGCTTGGCCGCGAGGCCGATGGAATCCGCGGGCAGCACCGAGCCGTTGGTCCAGACTTCGAGCGTCAGCTTGTCGTAGTCCGTGATCTGGCCCAGACGCGCCGCATCCACCGTGAAGTTGACCCTGCGCACGGGCGAGTGCACAGAATCGACCGGGATAAACCCGATGCCCAGATCCGAATCGAAGTTCTTGTCGGCGGAGACATAGCCGCGGCCGCGCTTCAACCGCATCTCCATGCTGAGCCGCCCGCCTTCGCTGACGGTGGCGATATAGACATCCTTGTCGAGAATTTCCACGTCCCCGTCGGCTTCGATCATGCCGGCAGTCACCGGTCCCGGCTGGTCCGCGTTCAGGTAGAGCGCCTTGGGGCCGTCGCCGTTCAGCTTGAACGGACTCTGCTTCAGGTTCAGAACGATGTCGGTCGCGTCTTCCACCACGCCGCCAATGGACTGGAACTCGTGCAGAACGCCCTCAATCCGCACCGCCGTGACCGCCGCGCCTTCAATCGAAGACAGAAGGGTGCGGCGCAGAGCGTTGCCGATCGTGGTGCCGAAGCCGCGTTCAAACGGCTGCGCGCTGAACTTGCCGAATTTGTCGGTGAGCGTCTCGGTTTCCACTGCCAGACGCTTGGGTTTTTGAAATCCTCTCCAAAGCATGTCGTATACCCTCTGCACAGCGAGCGCCGCGAAGCAATTTGCAGCGGCTGTGCCGTTTCACTCCGTTGATGAATTCACGCCTGTCGGCGCCTTGCGAGCCGGTAGCCTGTAGCCGGTAGCAAACCATTGGCGACCCTCTGCAGTTTTCCGAACGTCCGGCCCTTCCAGATCCATTCCTGTGCCAGTGCCCATAGCCGCTACCCGCTACAGACCACCGGCTACAGGCTTACTTCGAATACAGTTCCACGATCAGCTGCTCGTTCACGGGCAGGTTGATGTCGTCGCGCTTCGGCAGCGACATGACCTTGCCGCTCAGGCTGTTCAGATCGGTGCTGAGCCACGAGGGCGCCGGCTGATGGCTGGCAAACTCGCGCGAGCTCTCGATCACGACCAGCTTTTCGCTGTTGGGACGAATCTTGATCTCGTCGCCCACGCCCACCTGGAACGAAGGGATATTGACCTTGCGCCCGTTCACCTCGACGTGCCCGTGGCGGACCAGCTGCCGCGACTGGCGCCGCGAGCTGGCAAAGCCGAGCCGGAAGGTGACGTTGTCCAGACGCCGCTCCAGCTGCTGCAGCAGCAGCTCGCCGGTGACGCCGGGCGTGCGCGCGGCCTTCTCGTAATACTCGCGGAACTGCCCTTCCAGGGCGAAATAAATGCGGCGCGCCTTCTGCTTCTCGCGCAGCTGCAGACCGTAGCCCACGATCTTGGCTTTGCGGTCACGGCCGTGCTGGCCGGGGGCAAAATTGCGCTTCTCGATGGCGCACTTATCGCTGAAACACTTCGCGCCCTTCAGGAACAGCTTCATGCCTTCTCGCCGGCACAACCGGCAGACAGGTCCCGTATAACGTGCCAATGCATTCTCCTTAATTCAGAGGCCGACCGGTTTACAGGCGTCGCCCTTCGTCCCGGTCCATTGATTAGTTTACTAGAGTTTGGAGTTTAGAGTTTAACCAGTCCGCCAATCCAGGCCTCGGCCGGAGTCAGCGCCCGGCAAACTCTAAACTCTAATCCCTAAACTCTGCGGCGTTTCGGCGGCCGGCATCCGTTATGCGGAATCGGCGTGACGTCGCGAATCGAACGAACTTCGATCCCCGCCGCTGCCAATGCGCGCACCGCGGACTCGCGGCCCGAACCCGGACCCGCCACCCGCACATCCACCGAGCGCACGCCGTGATCCCGCGCCATGTTGGCCGCGTTCATGGCCGCCTGCTGCGCCGCGAACGGAGTGCCCTTACGCGACCCGCGGAAGCCCAGCGAACCGGAGCTCTTCCAGGACAGCGTGTTGCCCTGCTGGTCGGTGATGGTCACGATGGTGTTGTTGAACGAGGCCTGGATGTGCACCACGCCAAACGGCACATTCTTGCGCTCGCGTTTCTTGAACTTCTTGTTCCGTGCGGCCTTGCCGCCGGGCGCCTTTGCTGGTTTGTTGTCGGCCATTAGGTCTTTGACGTCGCTTTCTTCTTGTTCGCCACAGTTCCCTTACGAGGTCCCTTGCGGGTGCGGGCGTTGGTGTGGGAGCGCTGTCCACGCACCGGAAGGCCGCGGCGATGCCGCTGACCGCGATACGATTGGATGTCGACGAGCCGCTTGATGTGCATCGCGGTGTCCTTGCGGAGATCGCCTTCCACATCGCCCTGCTCTTCGATGACCTGGCGGATCCGGTTGACCTCGTCCTCGCCCAGATCCTGGACCTTCTTGAACGGATCGACGCTGGCCGCGGCCAGAATCTTCAATGCCCGCGGATCGCCGATGCCGTAGATGTACGTGAGCGCGATTCTCGCCTGCTTGTTGCGGGGAAGATCGACGCCTGCAATACGTGCCATACGGTTTCCTTTTGTTGTGCCCCGGGCTGTGCTGCCCGAAGCGGTTATTCCGGCCGATTCCCGTACCGGAGTTTTGAGAGCCGGATGCGTTTGCATCGGGGTTCATCGCAAGCCTTTATGGCTAACTCGCCCCAGCCGGCCGGTAGGTCTGTCACCGGCTCAGTTCTCGTTACAGCCAGTAACCGGAGCCTGGAGCCGGGAGGTTTTCCTCCTGGCTCCTGCCTCCCGGCTGCTCTTCAGCCCTGGCGCTGCTTATGCTTCGGATTCTCGCAGATCACCCGCACCACGCCTGCACGATGGATGACCTTGCACTTGTCGCAAATCTTCTTAACCGACGCTCTGACTTTCATCTCAACCTCTGCTTCCAGCTTTTCGCACCCGGCTCCAGGCTTATTTGTATCTGTACACAATTCGTCCACGATTTAAATCGTACGGGCTCAGCTCCACCGCTACGCGGTCTCCGGGCAGGATGCGGATGAAGTTCTTCCGCATGCGCCCCGACACGTGAGCCAGCACCTCGTGGCCGCCGCTGCTCTCGAGCTTCACCTTGAACATCGCATTCGGCAACGTCTCGAGAACGGTTGCCATCACCTCAATCGCGTCTTCCTTCGACAATCGTGATCCTTATCTGTTTTGTTCTGTCCTACTGCGTCAAAACCAGAGCTCCGTCCTTCGTCACGGCCACCGTGTGTTCGAAGTGCGCGCTCCAGCTGCCATCCTCAGTTACCGCCGTCCAGCCGTCTTTCAGCACCTGCACGCCTGGCCGTCCTGCATTCACCATCGGCTCAATGGCCAGGACCATCCCGGCTTTGAGCGCCACTCCATGCCCCCGCTGGCCGAAGTTCGGAACCTGCGGGTCTTCATGCAGTTTGGTGCCGATCCCATGCCCTACAAAATCCCGGACGACGCTGAAGCCTTCCGCCTCGACCGTTTCCTGAACTGCCGCGCCTACATCGCCCAGCGTCGCTCCCGGCTTCACCGCCCGGATCGCGCTCTGCAGAGAGGCTGCCGTGACATCGAGCAGCTTCTGCGCTTTGGTTCCAACCTTATTGCCCACGGCCACCGTAATCGCGGAATCGCCGTAATATCCGTTCAGCACCACGCCGGTATCAATCGAAACCAGATCCCCGTCGCGCAGCTTGCGCTCCCCTGAGGGGATTCCATGCACCACTTCGTTGTTGATCGAAGTGCACAGCACACAGGGATACCCGTGGTATCCCTTAAACGCCGGAGTCGCCCCCAGCTCCCGAATCTTCTCCGCGGCCGCCTGCTCCAGATCCAGCGTCGACGCCCCCGGTTCCACCGCCCTGCGGACATGCTCCAGGACTTCCCGCACTACCTGTCCGCTGCGCCGCATCTTTTCGATCTCCTGCGGCGTTCTGATCGTGATGGCCACCCTGCTCAACTCCTCAGGCGCGCCACCGCGGCCTCAACTCCGGCCGCCACAACCTCAACCGGCTGCTCGCCATCCACTTCTTCGAATCGTCCCTGCGCGCGGTAATGCTCCACCACAGGAGCCGTTTGCGTCTCATACGTCCGCATCCGCTCCTGAAAAACTTCCTCAGTATCGTCGGAACGCCGCGTCAGAGGACTGCCGTCCAGATCGCACTTCTCATCGACCTTCGGCGGGTGCAGGTAGATGTTGTAGATCGTGCCGCAGACTGGACAGCTGCGCCGTCCGGTAATTCGGCGCAGTAACTGATTATAACTAACCCGGATACTGACCGCAATCACCGGCAGGGCCGTGGGATCGGCGCCAATGTGCTTATCCAGCCACTTCGCCTGGCCCAGGGTGCGGGGAAAGCCATCCAGGATGAAGCCGTTCGCCGTATCCGGCTGCTGCAGCCGCTCTGCCACCATCTGGTTCACCAACTCGTCGGGCACCAGCTTGCCGGAGGCCATGATTTCTTTGGTTTTCTGGCCCAGCGGCGTGCCATGGTCCCGGTGATAGCGCAGCAGGTCTCCGGTAGAAATCTGCGGTACGCCCCACTTGGCCACCAGTTCTTTGGCCTGCGTTCCCTTGCCGACGCCGGGCGCGCCCATCAGCAAAATCGGCCCCGGCTTGATCTTTATCTGAGTGCCGTTCTCCACAAGCGCATCCGCCACTGCTGACCCCATTACCAGGCCCGCCTTCCCCGAATCCTCCCGCTCTTGGGCGAGAAGCCTTCATAGTGGCGCATGATGAGCTGCGCTTCGATCTGGTTCACCGTATCCATGGCCACGCCGACCACAATCAGCAGCGACGTTCCGCCAAAGTAGAAGTTAAACCCCAGCCCGTTGGTCACCCATGTGGGTAACGATTCGAACCAGCTCCCGATCAGCCACAGGTGGTTCAGGTGGATACCGCTGATGAGCAGCTGCGGGATAATCGCCACCACAATCAGGTAGATCGCGCCCACCATGGTGATGCGGGTGAGGATCTCATTCACGAAATCCGATGTGCGGCGCCCGGGGCGGATGCCGGGAATGAACCCGCCGTACTTGCGCATGTTGTCGGCGATGTCGTCGGGGCGGAAGACGATGGAGATATAGAAGTACGCGAAGAACACGATCGCGATCATGTAGATCAGCTCGTACGACGGCTCGCCCGGACGCAGTGCATCGAAGGTCCGCGACAGCCACGGGCTGTTCTTCACGAAGGCCGCCTGCCCAAAGAGCATGGGCGCCGACAGTACCGACGCCGCGAAGATAATCGGCATCACGCCGCCGGAGTTCACTTTCAGCGGCAGGTGCGTGGACTGGCCGCCCATCAGGCGCCGGCCCACAATCCGCTTCGCATACTGGACGGGGATGCGCCGCTCGCTCTTCTCCACGTACACGATGAAGGCCACCACGGCCAGCATGCCGATCACCAGCAGGATCAGGGCCGGCACCGTGAAGACCCCAAAACGCTGCGTTTTGGCCGTAGTGACCAGGTCGGCAATGCCGGTGGGCAGACCCACCACGATTCCGGCAAAAATCAGCAGGCTCATGCCGTTGCCGATGCCGCGCTCGGTGATCTGCTCGCCCAGCCACATAATGAACGTGGTGCCCGCCGTCAGCGTGATCACCGTCATCGCGATGAAGCCGAAGCCGGGATCCAGAACCATGTTGCCGGAGCTGCGCAGCGCGATGGCGATGGCCGCCGACTGCACGATGCCCAGGCCCACGGTGACGTACCGGGTCCACTGCGTGATCTTGCGCCGCCCGATTTCGCCTTCCTTCTGCAGCTTGGCCAGCGGCTCATACACCACCGTCAGCAGCTGGAAGATGATCGAGGCGGTGATGTAGGGCATGATGCCCAGGGCGAACACCGTCAGCCGGCGCAGGTTGCCGCCGCTGAACAGATCCACCAGGCCCAGCGACGAGCCGGCCTGGCTGTTGAAGAAATTCTCCAGCGCCGCCACGTTCACGCCCGGCGTGGTGATATGCGCGCCCAGCCGGTACACCGCCAGGATGCCCAGAGTGAACAGGACACGCCTGCGCAGGTCGGGGACACGGAAGATATTCAGAAACTTCTCAAGCATGGGATGGTGCTCTCATCATACCCTGACAGCCAGTCGCCGGTGGCCGGTAGCCGGTAGCCTCGGTTACTTGCGGGCCAGCTTGCTGACCAGCTTGCCCCTGGGCTTGTCTTCGACGTTCCCGCCGCCAACCACAACCGCTTTGCCGCCGGCCTTCTCGATCTTTTCCTGGGCCGACTTCGAGAACTTGTGCGCGTGCACGGTGAGCGCGCCCTTCAGCTCGCCGCTGCCGAGAATCTTCACCAGCTCGTTGCGCTTCTTCAGCAGGCCCAGCTCGACAAACTTCTCCAGGGTCAGTTCCTTCGCGCCCAGCTCCGTCAGCCGGTCAAGATTCACGACCGTGTATTCGGTCCGGAAGATGTTGGTGAAGCCACGCTTCGGCAGACGGCGGTGCAGCGGCATCTGGCCGCCCTCGAAACCGCGCATCATGCTGGAGCCCGACCGCGATCCCTGTCCCTTATGGCCGCGCCCCGAGGTTTTCCCGGTGCCCGATCCCATGCCGCGCCCAATGCGCTTCTTGTTCCGATTCGCCTTCTTCGGTGCCCGCAGATTTGAAAGATTCATCGTTTTCCTCGCTCAACGCCCTCCGGACTTCCACCGGACGACTCGCATATTTTCGAGCGTAAACCGTATAGCGGTCAGCGTCTGGTTGGCCTATACGCTATCCGCTATCCGCTCTCCGCTAATTAAGAATCCGCACCAGGTGCGGCACCGTCTTCACCATCCCGCGGATCGACGGCGTGTCTTCCCGCTCCACAATCTGGTTCAGCCGCGTGAAGCCCAGGCCCTTGATCACCCTCTTGTGTTTCACCGGCGCCTGAATCATCGAACGGAAGTACTGGATCTGAATCGTGGCCTTCGCCCCGGTCTTTGCCTGTGCCTGCTTTTTCGTTTGCGCCATGGTCAGATCTCCTGCGCCTGCTTGCCGCGCATCGCCGCGACTTCGTTCCGGTCGCGCAGCTGCACCAGCGCGTCGAACGTCGCCTTGATCACGTTGTGCGGATTGGCCGTGCCCAGGCTCTTGGTCAGCACGTTCTGCACGCCCACCGAGGTCATGACCGCGCGTACCGCGCCGCCGGCAATCACGCCCGTGCCTTCGGGAGCCGGCTTGAGCAGCACCTGCCCCGACCCGAACCGCCCCAGCACCTGGTGCGGAATCGTGGTCGCCGTCAGGTTAATGCGCACCAGATTCTTCTTTGCCGCCTCAATCCCTTTGCGGATCGCCTGCGGCACCTCGCGCGCCTTGCCTGAGCCGTAACCCACCACGCCCGCGCCCGGATCGCCCACCACCACCAGCGCCGCGAACGACATGTTCTTGCCGCCCTTGACGACCTTGGTCACGCGGTTGATCGCCACTACCTGATCCTTCAGGTTGTACTGCCCGGAATCCAGCTTCTTCTTCAGTGTCGCCATGTTTTCCTTCAATTCAGCGTTTAGCGTTGAGCGTTGAGCGTTTAGCGTTCAGCCGTTCGCAACTTGAGTGCCGGGCGCTTTTGGCGCTATACGCTATACGCTGCTTTTAGAACTCTAACCCGGCCTCACGCGCTGCATCCGCCAGCGCCTTGATGCGGCCGTGATACAGATAGCCGCCGCGATCGAAAACCACCCTGCTGATGCCCTTCTCCTTCGCGCGCTCGGCGATCAGCTTCCCGATCTCCTTCGCCGCCGCCACATTGCCGCCGGTCTTCGCCTTCGACGCTACGGTGGACGCCGAAACAACGGTGACGCCCTGCGCGTCATCGATCACCTGCGCGTAAATATGGTTCAGCGACCGATACACATTCAGCCGGGGACGCTCCGTGGTCCCCGCCAGCCGGCGCCGGATGCGTGAGTGCACCCTCTGCCGAATCGAATTTCTTTTCCTCTGCGGAATCATCGTTTCCCTTTCCTAAAAGCGGAACCGCCCTGCGGCCCCGTTCGGTCTCCTGGTGCAGAGTTTAGAGTTTAGGGATCAGAGTTTGAATTTCATCGTCGGCTCTAATCCGACTTTCTAACCCCTAAACTCTAATCCCTGAACTCTGCCTTACTTCGCGCCCGTCTTGCCTACCTTCTTCTTCAGCCGCTCGCCGGCGTAGCGCACGCCCTTGTTCTTGTAAGGATCCGGCTTGCGCAGCGAGCGCATATCCGCGGCCACCTGGCCGACCTGCTGGCGATTCACCCCGCTCACCGTCACCCGCGTCTGCTTGGGATCGATGGTCGCCGTGACCCCGGTGGGCAGCGGAAATTCGATGGGGTGGGAATAGCCCAGGGTGAACACCACGGTGTTCTTGCCCTTGAGCTCGGCGCGGTAGCCGATGCCCACAATATCCAGATCCTGCGTCCAGCCCTTCGTCACGCCTTCCACCGCGTTCGCCACCAGCGCCCGCGACAGCCCGTGGATCGCCGCCTGCGCGTCGTTGTCGCGCACCGCGTGCAGTTCGCCGTCCTTCTGTTCCAGGCGGATGCCTTCCGGAATCCACTGCACCATCTTGCCCCTGGGGCCTTCCACCGTCACCACGTTCCCCTCAAAGGAGTACTTCACACCCTGCGGCAACGGTATCGGCTTCTTTCCAATTCGTGACATCGTCAGATCCTTATTCCGGCTTGCGAGTCCCGAGGTCGCCGAAGCTTCCCCGTTCCACTGCAGCCCTTCAAAAACAGCCTGTAGCCGGTAGCTAAAAACACCGGCTAATCGCTGGTCCTACCAGATCTCGCAGAGGACTTCGCCGCCGACCTTCTCGCGGCGCGCCTGGCGTCCGGTCATCACGCCTCGCGGGGTGGTCATGATGCTGATGCCCAGGCCGCCCTGCACCCGGCGAATCTCATCGTGGCCGATGTATACCCGGCAGCCGGGACGCGAGATGCGCTCCAGGTCCCGAATGGCGGCCTCGTTGTTGGCGCCGTACTTCAGGTACACGCGCAGCACCGGGCGGCCGTTTTCTTCCGTGGTCTTGAAGTTGGAGATATAACCCTCCTCCTTCAGGATGCGGGCGATCTCCGCCTTCAGCTTCGAGGCCGGCACATCCAGCTTCTGGTGACGCGCGCGAATCGAATTGCGAATCCGCGTCAGAAAATCCGCTACCGGATCGGTCAAACTCATCGTCTCTCCTTCATTCCTCGTTCGCTCCGCCTGTCCAGCTCCGCCAGCGGAGAACCAGCCGGAATGTCTTCTTCTGGCCTCGAGCTCTCACCCTCAGCCGAACTCGTTTTTGCCCGATGGGCGCGTCGGGTGCCCCATCCTTGTCGCGCTTTCTGCGACAGGATGGGTTCAGTCCTACCAGCTGGACTTCACCACGCCTGGAATCTCGCCTTTCAGGGCCAGACTCCGGAAGCACAGCCGGCACACCCCGAACTTCCGCAGAAAGCCTCGCGGCCGTCCGCACAGCTTACAGCGGTTGTGCTTGCGGCTCTTGAACTTCGGCTTGCGTGCGT
>DATAWD010000040.1:0-29343 GCA_036267395.1 Acidobacteriaceae bacterium
CCCTTCTTCGTCATCACATCCGACGGCGTCGCCGTCACCGTCTCCGCCTCCCCAGGGTATATCGACGGAGCGCTCGGCGCGCAGGCCAACTTCACGGGCTGAACCTTCAGGCAGCCCGTCGGCAGAAAGACCGCGCACGTCGCAGCTGCCGCCAGACAGGTCAATCTCATGCTTCTAGCGTTCATTGCTTCTTCTCTCCATTCCACCTTGGTCCTGCCATCGCAGGGGTTTCATGATCCGTGTAATCAAGATCGCGCCAACTCACGACGCGATCAGAAGCAGCCCATGAATCGATTGCGTGGTCCCGAATTCGCTCCCAGTGGCTCCGCCTCGGCTGGTGCCGGGCTGACGGTCCGCTGGGCCCGTGCCAGTACAGGGCCAGCCGGAGATGCGCCGGCCCCGATCTCGTCCGATCATTCCCGGAAGGTTAATGCTTCTTCTGGATTTTCTTCATCTGCCGCTTCGGAGCTTGCACGCTCAGCAGCGTCTCCGAATCGGCAGCATTGAACGGATACAGTTTCACCGACTTCTGACCGGTGTTGTTCAGCGTGATGTCGACCCGACGGTTTTGAGCCAGATAAATTCTGCTCAGGTTCCGGTCCAGCCTCGACTTTTCCGAGTTGCTGAGATCGGGATTTTCGTCCACCAGAGATTTCACCTCGTCTCGGGTGAGCTGCTCAGCCTTGCCCTCGGCCTGCGTCTGAATAGACGCTTCAGGGACGCCCTGGTCAACCAGGTAATGCTTCACGATGTCCACGCGACGCTCGGTCAGCGCCTGGTTGTAGTCGGAGCTTCCCCTGACGTCTGCGTGCCCCGTCAGGGTAATCGTCGCGTTCGGCTTGATGGCCAGATAGCTCTTGAAATCCGTCGCCAGAGTCATCAGCGTCTGCCGCTGGCTCTCCAGCAGGCCACGGTCCGGATGCGTCGGAGGCGGCGTGTTCGTCGGGAAGAAGACGCTGTGCAGCGCAAGGCGCTTCTCCAGGCGAACCTGTTCAGGAGACGGCGGAGGCGGCGGAGGCGGCGCCGGCGGAGCCTGCACGTTCACAGTAGCCGTCGAGGAAGCCGTCTGCCCCTTGTCGTCCGACACGTTGCAGGTAACGGTGATCTCCCCTGTAGGCGCTCCACTCGTCGTCAGGGTTGCCGAGTTGCTCGTGCCGTTGATCGATCCCGCCGATGCGGAGTAGCTGTAGGTCAGTGGACGGTTCTGCGGGCTCACGCCGGTTGCCGTGACCGTCGAGGTCCCGCCCGGCTCAACCACTGGCGGATTCGCCGTGCAGCTCACCGTCGGCGGCTCGAACTGCTTCACCGTGAATGGCGCTGGGGCGTCCGCCGACTGTCCCGGCTTGCTCCCTTCCGTCACGTGCCCGGTGACCTTGTAGTCGCCCGGCTGCAGGTTCGTCGTGTCGATCGTCGTTGTCGCGTTCGTCCCGCTTACCGTGAGGCCCTGGCTGCCACTCCAGCTATAGGTCGCGGTCTTCTTCGGATTCAGATTCGTCGCGTTGCAGGTGACCGTTACCTGCTCGCCGGGATACACCGAGTCCGGACTCGCCGTGCAGCTGTACGCCACCGGCGGCGGCGGCACGATGCTGCCAAAGTGCATCACCAGTCCCGTGCTGAGCCGTGCCGCATTCACATCCGCGCGCCCGCCCTGGTTCGGCGCCGGACCATAATCCTCGTGCATGTATTGGTAATCCGCCTGGAACAGGCGCAGGGCAAAACGATGGTCAAAAAACGGCAGCTCGTAATCCAGACCTCCGCCCACCGTCAGTGCCGGTCCCCACCGATAAGGGTGAACGATGCCCCCCTGGTCCGGCCCGTCCATCCGCACCGCTCCCGCCATTGCGTGCGCGAACGGCGTCATTCCCGCAGCCGGATAACGGAAGATCAGCCCCAGTCCCAGATCTTCAGCCCCGTCGTTCTTTCCGTCGGGATGAGCCGCGACCTCGACCTGTCCCCCAACGTAGCGGTTGAAGTAATAGGCGAAACTTCCGATGCCCCCCTCGTTAATCGAGGAATACGAGGTCGTCGCCGGCCCGTGGACATACGTAGAGTACGTCGTCACGTTTCCATGGGGCGCCAGGTATGAGTACCCCAGAAACAGATCCATGCGTGACGGAGATATGTCCCTTGCGGTGGTCGACGAAGCTGAGGTCGTTGATGCTGTAGAACCTGCCGATGAAGACGAACTCTGCGCCAGAACCGTGCTTGCGCCCACGAACAGGGCACATCCCGCTATCAAAACCTGGCCCAGCCTTCCCATTGGACGAGAATGCATGCGTCTACCCTCGCAACAACATATGAACTGCTAATAAAGCTGCCTCGCCCCGCGCAAATGGCGCAGGTGAGGCAGCCTGAAAATTAAGCCGCGCTTACGAAATTACCACACCAGCGCCCATTAGACCGGCCGGTTTGCGCCATGTCACAGAAGTATTGGGGTCTACCAGGTATCTTGAGAGTAACGTACTGGTCAGAATAGATAACCCATGAGCTACTAAGCGGTTCGTCAGAACCCCGTCCTCGACTGCCGCCGACTCCTCGCTGATTCCCTACTCCAGGTTCAGCACCCGCTTCAGGCTGCCTCGCTCGTGCTGGATTTTCTCCTGCAGCAGCGTAATCGCGTACAGCAATTGCTCTGGCCGCGGCGGGCATCCCGGCACATACACATCCACAGGAATCACCTGATTCACGCCCTGCACCAGCGCGTAGTTGTTGAACACGCCGCCCGACGTCGCGCACGCGCCCATTGAGATCACCCACTTCGGCTCCGGCATCTGGTCGTACAGCCGGCGAATCACCGGCGCCATCTTCCACGAGACGCGCCCCGCGATCACCATCAGGTCCGACTGCCGCGGCGACGGCCGGAACACCTCCGCGCCAAAACGTGCCACGTCGAACCGCGACGCGCCCATCGACATCATCTCGATTGCGCAGCAGGCCAGGCCGAACGTCATCGGCCAGATCGAGCTCTTCCGAATCCAGTTGATCGCAGCATCCACCGTCGTCAGAAAGACGCCTTCCGGCTGCTCGTATCCGTAGCTCGCCTCCAGCACTTTCTCCCGGTTCTTTGCGCTGCTCTCCAGCGTCCCAAACAGCCGCCGATCCTGCAATTCGCTCATACTTCCATCATACCGCCGCTCTTCCTCACCCGCTTCTCCGCTACCGGCTGCTGGCTACCGGCTTGCTAAAATAATTCCCGAACATCCTGAGCCCATCTCCCTGGCGCGACCCTGTCGCTCTCGCCTGTGGATCGCTGTTCCATCACGATTCTCCCGCGGAGTTCCATGCGTCCTCGTCGATCGCTCTTTCCTTTGTCTCTTCTGCTTCTTTGCGCTCCTGCCGCCCTCGCCCAGTCGCCCGGCGCGCCTGCCATCTCCAACAGCGACAACGCCTGGATGCTCACCAGCGCCGCCCTCGTCCTGCTCATGACCGGCCCCGGCCTCGCGCTCTTTTACGGCGGCCTGGTCCGCCGCAAAAACGTTCTCGGCACCATGATGCAGAGCTTCGCCATGATGTGCATCGTCACCGTGCTCTGGGCGCTCTTCACCTACTCGCTCGCCTTCGGCCCCGGCAACGCCTTCATCGGGGGATTCCACTACGCCTTCCTCCGCCACGTAGGCCTGAAACCCGATCCCGACTACAGCGCCACCATCCCCGCCCAGACGTTCATGATCTACCAGCTCATGTTCGCCATCATCACCCCGGTGCTCATCTGCGGAGCCTTTGCCGAGCGCATGAAGTTCAGCGCCATGTGCCTCTTCCTCAGCCTCTGGTCGATCGTCGTCTACTCGCCCATGGCTCACATGGTCTGGGGCAAGGGCGGATTCCTCAACGCCGCTCTCGGCGGCACGCTGCCCTGCCTCGATTTCGCCGGCGGCACCGTCGTCCACGTCACCTCCGGCGTCTCCGCTCTCGTCTGCGCCCTTTATCTCGGCAAGCGTGTCGGCTATCCCCGCGAGCCGGCACCCCCCCACTCCGTCGTGCTCAGCTTCATCGGAGCCTGCCTGCTCTGGGTCGGCTGGTTCGGCTTCAATGCCGGCTCCGCGCTCGCCGCCAACGGCCTCGCCACCAGCGCCTTCGTCAACACCCAGTTCGCCACGGCTACGGCCGCCATCTCCTGGTGCATTGCTGAATGGCTCCGCAACGGCAAACCCAGCGCTCTCGGCGCCATCTCCGGCGCCGTCGCCGGACTCGTCGCCATCACCCCCGCTTCCGGCTTCGTTCAGCCCATGGCTGCCCTCGTCATCGGAGCCGTCGCCGGCGCCTTCTGCTATCTCATGGTCACCGTGGTTAAATCCATCTTTGGCTACGACGATTCGCTCGACGCCTTCGGCGTCCACGGCGCTGGAGGCACCATCGGCGCCGTCCTCACCGGCTTCTTCGCCACCAGCGTCATCAACCCCATCTATGGCCCCGGCAAACCCACGGGCGCCATCGACGGCCGCTGGCATCAGATCCTCAACCAGATGGCCGGCGTCGCCATTGCCTGGGGCATGGCCATCGTCGGCACCCTCATCCTGCTCAAGCTCGTCGACCTCGTCATCGGCCTGCGCGTCTCCCGCGAAGACGAAATCGAAGGCCTCGACGTCACCCAGCACGGCGAGGAAGGCTACGATTTCGGGTCGTGAGCTTCGCTTCGAATCAGCCTGCGGTGCCCAGGCCGCGCCCGGCCAGGGCGCCTCGCGGCCAGGCCGTCTGATAATCTGATTAGCCAGGAACCTCGCATTCTATGCAAAAGATCGAAGCTGTCATTCAGCCCTCCAAGCTCGACGCCGTCAAAGACGCTCTCCTCGAAGCCGGCATCGAGGGCATGACCATTCTGGAAGCCCGCGGCCACGGCCGCCAAAAGGGACACACCGAGTTCTACCGCGGTCGCGAATACACCGTCGACCTTCTTCCCAAGATCAAAATCGAGATGGTGGTGCGCGACGAGATCGCCGAAAAAGCCATCCAGGCCATTCTCTCCTCGGCCCGTACCGGCAAAATCGGCGATGGCAAAATCTTCGTCTCGAAGATCGACGACGCCATCCGCATCCGCAACGACGAGCGCGGCCCGTCCGCCCTGTAGGGCCTGCTGGCAGGCCCTGGCCCGCCGTTACACGTTTTGCGAGGCCCGGCACGCACTCCCGGGTCGTAGTGGCACCGAGACCTCGCGATTGCCGCACGCGCTGTACGCTATACGCTACACGCTGCTTTTCGCCATGACCTTCGACCCGTCCAGCCTGGCGCGCCTGCGCACCCGCTACGAGGAAGACTCAGCCCTGCTGCGTCAGAACTTCGAGCGCACCGGCGACGGCTCCGCCGCCATCCGCCGCCGCGCCCGCGTCGTCGGCAATCTCCTCTCCGAGTTGTGGCAATCCCTCGTCCCCGACGCCGAAAATTACCCCATCGCCCTAATCGCCACCGGCGGCTTCGGCCGCCGCGAGCTCTTCCCCTGCTCCGATGTCGATGTCCTCTTCCTCTGCGCCCAGGAGAAACTCGACCCCGACGCCCGCGAATTCATCCGCTCCTGCACCCAGGCCATGTGGGACGTCGGTCTCCGCGCCAGCCCCGCCACCCGCAGCCTGAAAGAGTGCGAGCGCGTTCATCCCGACAACCTCGAGTTCACCGTCTCGCTCCTCGATCGCCGCTTCCTCACCGGCAACCGCGACCTCTACCGCAAATTCGAGATGGATCTCCTCCCCTCCGTCATCCTCCGCGAGTGGGACACCGTCATCCAGAATCTTGCCGAGATGGCCCGCGCCCGCCACGCCAAATACGGCAACACCATCTTCCACGTCGAGCCCAACGTGAAGGAGTGCCCCGGAGGCCTGCGCGACTATCACCTCGCCCAGTGGCTCACCCTCCTCAACTCCATCCAGGAAAACAAAGCCTGGCCCCGCGCCGCCGCCGACGACTTCTACGGCACCCACGACGAACCTGAGTCCGCCTACGATTTCCTCGCCGCCGTCCGCTGTTTTCTTCACTACCGCGCCGGCCGCGACGACAACACCCTCGACTGGCACGCCCAGGACGAAGCCGCCGCCCGCTCCATCGGCCTTGAAACCCGCGGCACCTCCGACCCCGCTTACTGGATGCGCACCTGGTATCGTCAGGCCCGCACCGTCTACCGCCGCGCCACTCTCCTCATGGACGCCGTCCCGCCGCCGCGCCGCTCCTTCTATAAACAGTTCCGCCGCAAACGGACGCCCGTCCCCGGCACCGACTTCTTCCTCCAGGACGGCCGCCTCGAACTCGCCGAAGGCGCCACCGTCAACGACGCCGACACCATCCTGCAGATCTTCGGACTCATGGCCAGGCACGGGTACCGCCTCAGCTTCTCCGCGGAAGACCGCATCGCCGACGCCCTGCCCGTCCTCGCCGTCCAGATGCCCGAGGGTCCATTCCTCTGGAACTGTCTTCGCGAAGTCCTCCTCGGGCCCTGGGCCGCGCACGCGCTGCGCACCATGCACGCCCTCGGCATCCTCGAGCTCCTCATCCCCGAGTTCCACGGCATCGAATCCCTCGTCATCCGCGACACCTGGCACCGCTACACCGTCGACGAGCACACCTTCCACGTCATCGATAACATCCACCGCCTGCGCCAGCCGCAGCACGACTGGGAAAAACGCCTCGCCTCGCTGATCCCCGAAATCGATCGCCTCGATCTCTTCTTCCTCGCGCTCCTCATGCACGATACCGGCAAGGCACGCCGCACCGGCAATCACGCCGTCACCAGCGTTGAGCTCTGCGAAAGCCTCTTCTCACGGCTCGAGCTCGAGCCCGATGAGCGCGAAACCGTCCGCCGCGTCATTCGCAATCACCTCGAAATGTCCGCCGCCATGCGCCGCGACATCTTCGACGCGGAAACCATCAGCGTCTTCGCGGAAAAAATCGGCACCCAGCCGCAGCTCAAGATGCTCACGCTGATGACCTACGCCGACATTCGCGCCGTGTCGCCTGAAGCCCTCACCCCCTGGAAGGCTGACAGCCTCTGGCAGCTCTACATGAGCGCGTCCAACTTCCTCGACCGCAGCGTCGACGAGGTTCGCTACCACGCCGCCGCCGATCCAACGCTGCTCAGCCGCATTGTCGCCCAGCTTCCCGCCGCCCAGTCCAACGCCGCCGCGCTCCCGGCTACCCTCGACGATCTCCGCGTCTTCCTTGAAGGATTGCCACAGCGCTACCTCGCCACGCGCTCCCCGGAACAGATCGCCGCGCAGTTCCGCCTCGCCCGATCGCTCTCTGAAAATTCCGTCCAGGTCGCCTTCCGCACCACCCGCCAGCTCAACGAGATCACCATCGTCACGCCCGACCGTCCCGGCCTCTTCGCCGACGTCGCCGGCGTTCTCTCCGCCTGGGGCATGAACATCGTCAAGGCCGACGCCTTCTCCAACGCCGCCGGCATCATCGTCGACACCTTCCAGTTCACGGACACGTACCGCACCCTCGAGCTCAACGCCTCCGAGATCGATCGCTTCCTCGCCAGCATCCGCGATACCCTCGCGCGCCGCGTCTCCGTCGAGGAACTCCTGCGCAGCCGCCACGTCAAACTTGCCCGTCCGCGCGTCACCGTCGACACGCGTCTCGAATTCGACAACGAAGCCTCCACGCACAGCACCCTCCTGCAAATCGTCACCCAGGACACGCCCGGTCTGCTCCGCGCCATCGCCCTCAGCTTCGCCGCCTGCGGCTGCAACATCGAAGTGGCGCTCATCGATACGGAAGGCGAAGCCGCCATCGACGTCTTCTACCTCACCCACGCCGGCGGCAAACTCGACGAACCCCTCCAGGCCGCTCTCTCCGATTCCCTCACCCTGCGACTGCACCACCTGCGCCAGTAATGATCGCGGCTCGATCTGTGCCGCCCATTGCTGTGACCGGAACATCAGCCGCCCGTGTAAGGACTCCGGCCGCCATCCGCGATCTCACTAATCCCGAATCTCAACCTCAACCCGCCGCATCTTGATAGGGAATTAAATTCGCGGCAAGGCAATCGCGACACTGGCAAATCCATCGGCGATGCGAAAAGGGTCTTCGCACCGCGACGGTGAAACTCGTCCGAAAGACCGCAGCGGGACCCTGACTGGAGCGTGTTCTTACCATGAACATCCGGCGTTTTCTGGGTGCCCTGGTGGCCGCCGTATGCGTGGCCTTACCGGCTATCGGCCAGCAGCCCGCTGTGCCGCCGCCACAGCCGGGAAGCATCAATGGCACCGTCATCGACGTGAACGGCGACATCGTTCCCCGCGCAACTGTCGTCCTTACCGATTCCATCCCCGGCGACCGCCGCTCCAGTGTGGCCAGCGACAACGGATTCTTTGTCCTCGGCGATCTCAAACCCGGGATCCCCTATACCGTGACCATCAGCGCTCCGGGATTTGCCGTCTGGACCGCGCCCCCCGCGACTCTCGACCCCGGTCAGTTCATCTATCTCACCAACGTCAGGCTGCGGCTGGCCGAGGTACAGACCACCGTCAACGCCGTCTCCACAGAAGAGATTGCCACGCAGCAGGTGAGAGCGGAAGAAAAACAGCGTGTTCTCGGCGTCATTCCCAACTTTTACATCTCTTACGATCCCCACGCGGTCCCGCTCCCGGCAAAGCTCAAGTTCTCGCTGGCCCTGCGCACCGCCGTGGACCCCGTTACCTTCGCCGGAGTGGCTCTGGTCGCCAGCACCGACCAGGCTGGAAACACGCCCAACTATCCTCAGGGCGCCATGGGCTACGGACAGCGCCTCGGCGCGAACTATGCCAACGGCTTTACCGACATCATGCTCGGCGGCGCAATCCTGCCCTCCCTCCTGCATCAGGACCCGCGCTACTTCTACCAGGGAACCGGCACAACCCGGTCTCGTTTTCTCCATGCCATCTCCGCGCCCATTATCTGCCGGGGAGACGACGGGCGCAGGCAGCCGAATTTCTCCGCTGTCGGCGGCGATCTGATCTCAGGAGCCATTTCGAACGCGTATTATCCGGCGTCCAACCGGGGCCCGGGGCTCGTCTTCGACACCGCTCTGATTGACGCCGGTGCCCGCATGACCAACGGCATCATCCAGGAATTCGTCCTGCGCCGCCTGACCACTCGCGCCCAGGGGTTGAACGCCCAAAGCTCGAATTAGCCGTATTCGTAAGCCGGGTGTCACCTGCACCCGGTACCCTGCCTTCAGTAGTTCACAATCTTCCCAAACGACTGCGGATCGAGGCTCGCTCCGCCCACCAGGGCTCCGTCAATCTCTGTCTCGGCCATCAGCGCCGAGGCATTCTCCGGCTTCACGCTGCCGCCGTACAGGATCCGCAGCGAATCGGCGACCGCGCCGCCCAGCAGCTTCGCCACTTCGCCGCGAATCACGCCATGCGCTTCCGACGCGATCTGCGGCGTCGCCGTCTTCCCTGTTCCGATGGCCCACACCGGCTCGTACGCAATCACAATCGGCGCAGCCTGCGCGGCCTCGATGCCGGCCAGCACGCCGCGCGTCTGCCGCAGAAGCACCTCTTCTGTCTTGCCAGCCTCACGCTCCGCCAGCACCTCGCCCACGCACACAATCGGCAGCAGTCCGTGCGCGAGCGCGGCCTTCAGCTTTTTGTTGATGGTCTCGTCCGTCTCGGCAAAGTACTGGCGCCGCTCGCTGTGCCCCAGGATCACATGCGTCGCCCCGATCGCCTTCAGCATTACCGGCGACGTTTCGCCCGTGAAGGCGCCCTCGTCCGCCGAATACATGTTCTGCGCGCCCACCGCCACGCCCGATCCGGTCACCGCCGCAATCACCACCGACAGCGACGTGAACGACGGGCACATCACAATCTCATCCCGCTCGTGGTTGGCCACCAGCGGCAGAAACAGCTTCGTAAACTCCTGCGCCTGCACCGGCGTCTTGTACATCTTCCAGTTCGCGGCCATCAGCGGTTTTCTCGGCATTGGATATACGCGTCCCCCTTTGCGATTGTAGAAGATGCTCCGCTGCCAAAAACGTGACCGCCGCCACACCTCTCGCAACAATCCCGATCGCGCCTTACTGTCATGCGTCTGCCGGCTACTGTCTGCTGATTACTGACTGCTGTTCTTCTCGTGTATCGTGTTTCCTGATCGCATTTGCCCCACGATGATCATGCCCCACGCCAGCCTGCCCCAGGCAGCTGCCCAAACCAGCACCGGCCGCCTGCGCAGCCACAATGAGGACGCCTACGGCCTCAATGCTGAACAAGGCATCTTCGTCGTCTGCGATGGCATGGGCGGCGCGGCCGGAGGCGAAATCGCCAGCCGCCTCGCCGTCGACACGGTCATCGAGTTCCTGGTCCAACATTCAACGGACCTCCCTCCCCGCGAAGCCATCCACCAGGCCATCGCCACAGCCAATCGTACCGTCCTCGACAGCGCCGACAGCGACCCCGGGCTCAGCGGCATGGGCACCACCCTGGTCGCGCTGCTGATCGAGCCCGGCACGGCGCTGATTGCTCATGCCGGCGATAGCCGCTGCTATCTTTTTCGCGGCGGTCAGTTGCTCCGCCAAACCAACGACCACTCCCTCGTCGACGAGCAGATGCGCCTTGGCACCATCACTGCGGAAGAGGCCGAGCGCTCGCCCTTCCGCAGCGTCATCACCCGCGCCGTCGGCACGCAACCCTCCGTCTCCGAAGAGATCCTGGAGCTGGCCGTGCAGCCTGGCGATCTCTTCCTGCTCTGCACCGACGGCCTCACCCGCGAAGTCGGCGAAGACGAGATCGCCCGCATCCTCGCCATCGCCGCCGCGTCTGCCAACCTCGATCCCGCCGCCTTCCGCCTGGTCGAATCCGCCAACGAAGCCGGCGGCCGCGACAACATCACCTGCCTGCTGGTGCGGATACCATAGTTCGGGAGCAACTTCATGACTGACATCCGCACGGTCGGCGTCCTCGGCGCCGGCACCATGGGCAACGGCATCGCCCACGTCTTCGCCCGCTCCGGCTACACCGTCCGCCTCTGCGAAGTCGAGCAGCGCTTCCTCGATCGCGGCCTCGCCACCATCCGCAGGAATCTCGGCCGCGAAGCCGAAAAATCCAAAATCACCGCCGCCGCCGCCGACGCAGCCTTCTCCCGCGTTCAGGGCACCCTCGACCGCGCCGCGCTCTCCGACTGCGATTTCCTCATCGAAGCCGCCACCGAGCGCTTCGAAATCAAGCGCGATCTTTTCTGCGACATCGACCGCATCGCCCGCCCCGGCGTCATTCTCGCCACCAACACCTCGTCCATCTCCATTACCAGGCTCGCCGCGCAAACCAGCCGCCCCGACCGCGTCATCGGCATGCACTTCTTCAATCCGGTGCCGGTCATGCAGCTCGTCGAGGTCATTCGCGGCCTCGCCACTTCGCAGGACACGTACGACACCGTCCACGCCCTCGCGCAAAAGCTCGGCAAATCGCCCGTCGAGGTCAATGACGCTCCCGGCTTCGTCTCCAATCGCGTCCTCATGCCCCTGCTCAATGAGGCGATGTACGCCGTCATGGAAGGCGTGGCCACGCCCGAGGCTGTCGATCAGGTTTTCAAGTTAGGGATGGCCCATCCCATGGGGCCGCTCACGCTGGCCGACTTCATCGGCCTGGACGTCTGCCTCGACATCATGCGCGTGTTGCACGACGGCCTCGGCGACCCCAAATACCGCCCCTGCCCGCTGCTCATCCGCATGGTCGACGCCGGCTGGCTGGGCCGCAAATCCGGCCGCGGCTTCTACACCTACGATCAGAAGTAAGGACCACTCCAGGGCGCTTGAATCCACCCGCCCCGTTACAATCGAAGCCAGACCCACGGGAAGGCGACTGCGCAGCGTGATCGGCAATCTCTTTCGCAAAAAGCGCGACGAGGACGGGCAGGGCAGCCCCACGCGGCTCACCGGCCCGCGCGTTCCCCGCCGCTCCAGCGGCTGGGAAGCCCTGCAGAAATATCTGCGCGAGCAGGAGGGCCTGCGCGTCCTCGACATCGGCCCTACCTCGCCCCAGAACATCAACCTGCTGACCGGCATGGGCCACAGCGTCTACATGGCCGACATCGTCCACGAAGCCCTGCGCGGCAACTGGCAGCTGCCTCCAGCCGAAGGCGAGGACAAGCCCCGCTTCAACGTCGAGGGCTTCTTCGAGGAGAACCTCAATTTTCCCGGCCGCGAGTTCGACGTGGTCCTGCTCTGGGCGACGCTCGACTACATCCCCGAGGGCCTGGTCAAACCGCTCGTCGCGCATCTGCGCACCGTCACCCACCCAGGCGGCAAAGTGCTGGCCATCTTCCACAGCAAGACGGAAGGCCCCTACACCGCATGCTGCCGCTACCATCTCACCGAGACCGGGGAAATCGAGATGCAGCAGTCAGAGCCCTTCCCCATCCTGCGTGTCTATACCAACCGCAAGATCGAAGGCCTCTTCCAGGGCTTCGCGGGCAATAAATTCTTCCTTGCCCGCGACAACCTCTACGAAGTCCTCATCACGCGCTAGGCCAGGTACTCCTTGATCAGCGGATCCTCCGAGTGCACCAGCTCCGCCGTCGATCCATCGAAGACCAGCCGCCGGTTGTGCAACATCAAGAAGCTCGTGTTCGAATTCGCCGTGTGCGGCGGCAGCGCCTCCATGGCGTTGTTTTCACGGCTGAAGCGGTGTGTCGCCAGCATGAACGCGTCCTGCAGCCGGTGTGTCACCACCAGTGAGCTCGTGTGCTGCACGTCGCGCTGCTTCATGACCAGCTCGATGATCGTGGTTGAGGTGATCGGATCCAGGCCGCCCGTCGGCGAGTCATACAAAATCAGCTTTGGATTGCTCACGATCGCCCGCGCAATCGCCACCCTCCGCCGCATCCCCCCCGACAACTCCGATGGAAACTTGCTCAGGGTATGTTCCATCTCCACAAATCGCAGCGCCTCGGTCGCCCGCCGCGTCACTTCGTCTTCCGGCAGGTGCTCTTCCATCAGCCGGTAGCCCACGTTGTCGCGCACTGTGAGCGAGTCGAACAGCGCTCCCTCCTGGAACACAGTGCCAATCGCGCCGCGCAGCTCGAACAGGTCCTCCTCGCGCATCGCGCTGATTTCCTTGCCGAAGACGAAGATTCGCCCCGAATCCGGACGCAGCAGCCCATTCACCAGCTTCAGCAGGACGCTCTTGCCCACGCCCGCCGGCCCC
Organism: Acidobacteriaceae bacterium; assembly: GCA_036267395.1. Lineage (GTDB taxonomy): Bacteria > Acidobacteriota > Terriglobia > Terriglobales > Acidobacteriaceae > Palsa-343. The sequence continues at coordinate 13,113 of DATAWD010000040.1, forward strand.
AGCAGAATCCGCGTCTCTCCGCGCTCCACGCGGAACGAGATCCCCTCCAGCACTGGCTCCCGTCCGAATCCGATGGTCACGTCTTCAAAGAGAACCACTGGCTCGTCGGGCGAGCCCGCAGCCGGCGCAATTCCGTTCGCGCTCACCCGCTCACCGCCCCAGCAAGCCGATCATGAACCGGCTGATCATGAAGTCCGCAATGATGATCAGGATCGACGACCACACCACGGCCTGCGTCGTAGACCGGCCCACGCCCTGTGTGCCGCCGCGCGTCTTCATCCCGTAGAAGCAGCCGATGGTCGCGATGATCAGCCCGAAGAAGATCGGCTTCACCAGCCCCTGCAGCAAATCCTGATACGCCAGGCTCTGGTACGCCGTGTGAAAGTACTGCGAGCCGCTCTGCCCCAGCATCGCCACGGAGACAAACCCTCCGCCCAGAATCCCCACCATGTCCGACAGAATCACCAGGAAGAACAGCATCACCACCGTGGCCACAATTCGCGGCATCACCAGCTTCTTCAGCGGATCGGTGCCCAACGCCCGCATGGCGTCGATCTGCTCGGTCACGACCATCGACCCCAGTTCGCTGGCCATGCCTGAAGCGTTGCGACCGGAAACCATGAGCGCCGTCACCACCGGCCCGATCTCCTTGATCATGGAAAAGCTGACCAGCTGCCCGGTAAACGCCGTCGCCCCGAACTGGGTCAGCGTCGATGACGATTGCAGCGCCAGCACGCAGCCCAGGAAAAACCCGGTCAGGATCACGATGGGCAGCGACCCCACTCCGATGATGTCCGCCTGCTGGAAAAGATCCCCCGCATAAAATGGCTTGCGGAAGATATTGCCCAGCGCGCGGGCCGACAGCACCGTGTACTCCTGCACCGCCAGCACGCCGCGCTTTGCCGCTGTATCGATCGTCTCCAGGGCCATAAGGGCTACCGCGAATTGGATGCCGTACCCGCCGCCTCCGCTCCGAATTCTGAGCGTAGCATACGGTTCGCCGTACGCTATCCGCTGTCCGCTGCACGCTCTACGCTGCTTTACTCCCGCGCCCGCTTCCTGATCTCGATGTTCAGCCGCTTGATCTTCTGGTTCAGCGTCGACAGCGGAATCCGGAACGCCTCCGCCGCCTCCGTCTGGTTCCAGTTCGACCGCTCCAGCTTATCCATAATGATCCGCCGCTCGATGTCCTCGATGATGTCAAACAGCGACGCATCCGGATTGTGTTCCAGCAGGCTGCTCGAGTAGCTCGCGCCGGTCAGATGCCCCGGCAGCAGATCGGCCCCGATCGAGGTGCCCGACGACAGCACCACGCCGCGCTCCACCACGTTCTCCAGTTCGCGCACGTTGCCGGGCCACTCGTAATCCACCAGGGCCCGCATCGCGTCCGGCGTAAACATCCGCGCCGGCAATCCGTTCTCTTCGCTGTACCGCTTCAGGAAGTGCGCTGCCAGCAGCGGAATATCCTCGCGGCGGCTGCGCAGCGGCGGCAGCTCGATCGCGATCACGTTCAGCCGATAAAACAGATCCTCGCGGAATTTCCCTTCCCGCACCAGTTGCTGCAGTTCCACGTTGGTGGCCGCAATAATCCGCACGTCCACCTGGATTTCCTGTACTCCCCCCAGGTGCATGAAGCGCCGGTCCTGCAGCACGCGCAGGATCTTCGCCTGCGTGTCCATCCCCATGGTGCCGATCTCGTCCAGAAACAGCGTGCCGCCGTTCGCCACCTCGAACAGCCCCTTCTTGGCCGCAATCGCCGACGTGAACGCGCCCTTCACGTGCCCGAACAGCGTCGACTCCAGCAGGTCCGTCGGCATCGCGCCCGTGTTCACCGGGACAAAGGCTTTGTCCCTGCGCGGGGAGTTTGCATGCAGCGCCTTGGCGATCAGTTCCTTGCCCGTCCCGCTCTCGCCCTGGATCAGCACCGTCGACCGGGTCGGCGCCACCTGCGCCACCAGATCGAAGATCCGCAGCATCGCCTCGCTCTTGCCCACGATGTTCGGAAAGTTGTACCGCTGCCGCAAAGCCCGCTTCAGCTGGACGTTCTCTTCTTCCGCCCGGTACCGCGCAACCGCCGCGCGAATATCCGCCAGCAGCTTCTCGTTGTCCCACGGCTTCTGCACGAAGTTCTGCGCCCCGCCGCGGATGGCGTCCACCACATTGCCCACGGTGCCGAACGCGGTAATCATGATCACCGGCAGTTCCGCGTGCCGCTCCCGGATCTTCGCGAGGATCTCCATCCCGTTCCGTCCCGGCAGCGCCAGATCCAGCAGCACCAGGTCGAAGGGCTGCTCCGCAATCCGCTCCAGCCCCTGCTCGCCGCTCTCCGCGCATTCCACCGCGTAGTTTTCCAGCGTCAGCAGCGTCTCCAGCGACTCGCGAATCGCCGCCTCGTCGTCGACGATCAGAATCCGCGGCGCGCCTTCGGTTCCTGGCGCGGTCCCTTTGCTTGTCGTGGCAGTCAGCGTTCCCTCAGACATGGGCCGGTTTCCTCAGCATTGGAAACTCCAGATAAAACGTCGTGCCTTGTCCCACCTGGCTCTCCACATGAATCTTTCCCGAATGTTCCTGAATGATGCCGTAGGTCACCGCCAGCCCCAGTCCCGTGCCGCGCGGCTGCCCGTCCCTCCGCGCCGTCTTGGTTGTGAAGAAGGGATCGTAAATCCGCCGCAGGTGCTCCGGCGCAATCCCCGAACCGCTGTCCGAGATCGAGATGCTCACGTGCCCGTTCATTTCCGTCGCCACGCGCAGCGTGCGCTCTTCATCCACGCCCGTCATCGCGTCCTTCGCGTTCAGAAACAAATTCAGAAAGACCTGCTGCAGTTTCCCCGGATTCCCCAGGATCGGCGGCAACTCCGGCAGCAGGCTGGTCTCCACGCTAATCTGCGCCGTTTTGAACTGGTGCTCGAGCAGCACCAGCGTCTCGCGAATAATCGCGTTCACGTCCGTCTCGCGATATTCGGCGCCGCTGGTGCGCGAGAAGTTCAGCAGCCCGTTCACAATCTCCGACGCCCGGAACGTCTGCTGCGTAATCTTCTCCAGCAGCGGCGCCAGCCGATCGTTGTCCCGCATCTGCCGCGCCAGCATCTGCGTGTACGACGAGATCACCGCCAGCGGCGTGTTCACTTCATGCGCCACGCCCGCCGCCAGCAATCCAATCGACGACATCTTCTCCGCCTGCGCCAGTTGTCCTTCCATCTCCGTCTGGTCGGTGATGTCGTCGATCAGGATGATCCGTCCCACGGTCCTCAGGTTGCGCGCCACCAGCGGCGCAATCGCAATATTCGCGATCCGGCTCTCCTCGGCCCGCGTCTCCAGCCGGAATTTATACAGGTTGTGCACGCCCGGCTGGTCCTTCACCCGCTGAAACTCCGCCACCAGATCCGCCGGAAACACCGCCGCCAGCGGCTGATGCAGCGCCTCGTTCCGCGGCAGCGCGAACATCACTTCCATCTGCGAATTCCAGCTCTCGATCCGCTCCTCCGGATCGACAGCCAGAATCCCCACGTTGATCGACTCGACGATGTTCTCGTTGAACTCCTTCAGCCGCTCATACTCGGTGATCTTCTCTTCCAGGCTTGCGTACAGCCGCGCATTTTGCAGCGCAATCCCGATATACCCGGCCAGCGACTCCAGCAACTCCATGTCTTCGCTCGACAGGAAATCCCCGCCCGCGCGCCTTCCCAGACCGATCACCGCAATCGTGCGGTCCTGCATCTGCCAGTCGCGCGCTCCTGGAACGCCAATCCGGCAGGGCAGAAAATAATTCATGTCCAGCACCGCTACCGTCTTCTGCTGCGAAGGCGTCAGGTGCAGCGCCAGCTGCGGATTCTCCAGAAACATGTGCGTCCGCGCGTTCGGCTGATCGAACTGCAGAAATCCCAGATCCAGCCCTTCCTGGTGGATGATCCCCGGCAGCCCGTGCTGCGCCGCCAGCCGGTAGCTTCCCGGACCAGAATCCCCGGCAACTCTGCCGTCGAGCTGAAGGGGTGGTGGCGTGTCCGACAGGAACACTCCGACCCGTTCCACCAGCAGCGTGCGCGGCAGCCGATCCACAATGGCGTGCAGCAGCGCATCAAGATTCGTGAACGAGCTCAGCCCCCGCCCAAAGTCGATCAGCGTCGAGCGGTAGTCGTAGTTCTGGCGGTCGAACACCCGGTCCACTCGCTGCTGAATCGATCGCTTCAGCGGATCGAACAGCAGCGCGGTCACGATGATGGCCGCCATCAGGCCCCACACGCCAAAGCCGGGCAGCTTCGTGTGCACCACCTCCGCCGACACCGCCACCAGCGCGAAATAGACGCCCACCAGCGCCGCCGTGGCCAGCGTGTACGTCACCCCGCGCTTAAAGATCAGGTCGACGTCCATCATCCGGTAGCGCACGATCGCCCAGCTGAAGGTCAGCGGCAAAATCATCATGCAGATGCCGGCCAGCTTCGTCACCGCATCCGGCATCGAGGCATCCACCAGATACGGGATCGCCGACAGCAGCGTGAAGGGCGCCACCGCCAGCACCGTGCCCCACGTCAGCCACTTCAGTTGCTGCCGCTCCAGCGGCGCTTCCGTCTGCCGATAATGCAGATAAAACACGGCCGCCGCCAGCACATAGAACAGCGCCTGATACCCCTCGGCGACCTGGTTCAGCCGGTGATTCAGCAGCTCCGTCGCCGACCACATCTCCAGCGCCATTACCTGCAGCCCGACGATCACCGCGCCCGGCAGATACGTCAGCATCGCCAGCCAGCGATGCCGTCTCTCTCGCCCGCTCGAAAACGCCAGCGCGAAATGCAGAAACAGCGCCGGCTGCAGCGCCTGCGCGACAATCCCGCTCCAGTACACGATCCAGTCGAACTCGTTGAACTTCCCCGTGTACCAGAACGAGTACAGAACGAACGACGCCAGGCAGAAGATGTAGAAGTGCGTCGAGTGCGGCGCCGTCCAGCGTCGCAGCAGCACATACAGCCCGATGCACAGGTACACCAGCGCGATCAGCCGGAACCCCTGGTTCAGGCTGCGATCCAGCGCCGCCAGCACCACCGGCACGTCCGGAATCCGAATCCCATCCCGCACCAGCGTGTAATGAATTGTGAGGTTGGCCCCCGTCCGCCACATCTGCCGCGTCAGGTCGGCGGCCCGCTGCATCGGCGCTCCGTCGGCCCGTGTCAGCAGATCTCCGGTCTTTACCCCGCCCTGTTCTCCAGGGCTGTTATTCGGAACCCGCGTGGCCACCAACCCGCCGTGTCCCTCCACCCACGACACGCCGTCGGTGGGAGCCTGATAGTGGTTTTCCTGGTCCAAGTTGAAGCCCGCACACACGATCGCGGCGCCGGTAAACAGCGCCAGCAAAATGGCGGTCATGCGCGTTGGGAAGGACTTCACCATGGGCGGAGGGCTACTGCGGTCGGTCCCAGGACAGAGGCGGGCTTAGAGCGATCAGTCGTGGGAACAAATCGCCGCGCGGAATGGAATGCAAGCCGTCTGCCACCGTCGCATCCTCCCTTCCAGCGATTTTCCACCATCAGCAGGCATATGAAAACAGGCGGGATGTCCGCCTCTGTCCATTCCTGGTCACAGCATGGAACCGGCGCCGATCCAGCCGCTTCTCCAAAATCAGGGATACGCTATGAAAAATCATATCGCACGGCAGAAGCAGCGACTTACACCGTTCTCGCCGGATCGCCTGCCTGGGCGAGCCCCAATTTCGCTCCGCCACGATTGCTCGCCAGTCCGGAGCAGCGACACAGCCCCGCGAACCACAACCTTCTGTTGGGCGGAGACTCCTCCGATCAGTGCCCGCCGTGCTCCCCGGCGCCCCGGCTCGTCGCCCAAATGATCGATCCCAGAAAGATCACCGCGAAACTCACCACCACGACTCCTGCCATGCCGTTCTCCTTACCGGACCCCTTCGATCCGTGCCTCCCAGCATACCCGAACTGCCCAGGAAACTCCCCGTGCGGCGGTGCACAGGGGACAGCACGTACGTGTCCAGGAAGAACGGAGCCGTATGTCGATGATCCGAAGAGCCTTCTTCTGAACTCGCGGGGCCAGCCCGTCGAGAATCGTGTTCGGCAGCGGTCACCCGTGTTCGGATATGGACAGGTACCCGCCGGTTCGACCCACCAGGAAGCACGAGCGTGAATGATTCAGAAGCTGAAATACGCCCCAATCATCGGCTCCGCAGTGTGCATGAAACTGTCCGTGGAGGAAAACGCCTGGCTCACATCCGGCGCGTGATACAGGTTGCCGCGGTACTGCAGCCGCAGCCCCAGGTGCGGGAGCAAACCCCAGTCCAGTCCCGCCCCGTAGACGTAGACTGCTTCCACCGAGGTGCTCGTGGGGCTGGAGAGCGTCAGGGGGCCGGCGGGACAAAAGTTAACGCCGCAGGGGCTCGTATAAGTGATGGTCGCCTGGCTCTCCGCGGGCACGTCCACCAGCGCACCGGCACCGAGGACGCCAAAGGGGCGCAAATTCCCCACGCGCAGCGACGGCACCCAGTCGGCGGTAAACTCATGGGCGTTCGCCGGAACAGGCTCTGTGCCCAGAGAGCAGCCAGGCGCAGGGCACAACGCGTCATTCAGGTCCGTCTTATATGTCTGGTCCGCCCGATTGAAGGAGTAGGTCGCCTCAAAACCGAAGATCGGATTGGCAATGTGCCGCAATTCGATCAGTCCGCCCGCCTGGTTCGCGGGGCTCTGCGCGGTGCCGTTGCCCGTGGTTGTGCCGCTGAAGGCGCCATAGACGCTCAGCCCGACCGAAGTCTGGCCAGAAGCCGAAGCGGCGCAGGCCGCCAATGCAAACACCATCGCCCTCGGAATCCACTTCATGCGCACGACGTCCTCCCGAAGAATGTTTCCGGATCAGGACCGCGAGCCACAGCCGCTCACCCGTCATGGAATAGGACGCCTCACCGGCGAATTGGTTGCGGCTGGGAACTGGCAGGGTGTCCTGGTGCCCCACCCTGGTCGCGCGTCGTTGGCGACAGGCCGCGATCACGCCTCGCCTTTCGGCCACAGCAAGTTCAGCTTCTCGGTCGCCATTCCAATCGCCGTGTACGACGCCCCCAGCACTTCGCCGTCCGCCTCCACCAGCAGCGGCGGATCGTACTTCGTCCCATCCAGCGGCCGGCACACGATCCTCCGCACCCGCTCGTAGCGCGGAAACGGCAGTCCGCCCCAACCGTAATGTCCGTTCTGCCGCCGCGTTGCCAGCGCATGAAAGCTCGCATGTCCCAGCCCCAGCCGATTCGTCGGAGGAACCCACGCCACACGCAGCTCCGCGCCAAACGGATCGCCTCCCGAACGCCAGCGGTTGATCTCCGGCACGTGCGTCGCGATCGCCTCGGACGCGGTCGTCCGCTCGGTGCTCCCATCCGCGCGTGTCATCTCCAGCACAAACGGCTGCACCGGATGCTCCAGCAGCAGCCGCGCGCCGCCCACAAAATACGCCAGCCGCCCGCCGTGCCGCTTACCCTGTCCCGTCGGCGCCAGATTCATCAGCGCCGCATGAACTCCCATCCCCGCCGCGATAAAGAAATACCAGCTCCGCGGCCGCGAACGCCGCGCCGGACTCAGTTCGATCTTTCCCAAACTCACGGCCCGCGTCTCCGCATCCAGCAGCAGGTGCGCCGCCTCCACTGGATTCCTCGGAATCCGCAAATTCTGCGCGATCACGTTGCCCGTTCCAAACGGCAGCACGCCCAGCGTGGCCTGCGACCCCGCCAAACCCTGGATTACCTGGAAAACCGTTCCGTCGCCGCCGCACACCAGGAACGTGTCGAACCCTTCCGCCACCGCTTCGCGCGCCTGCTCGCCCGCCGAGTGCGCCGACAGCGTCTCCCGCAGATACACCTCGCAGCCCCGCCAGCTCAGCAGCTCCGCAATCTCGCCCACCGTCGCGCGCCGCCGCGCGTTGTGGATCAGCAGTGGATTCAGAAACAGCAGAACGCGTTGCATCACGTCAGATTACGAGCCCATCCGGCTGGCAATGTAAACAGTACGTTAGATGCGCCCTCCCGCACCTCATTCGCCACTGCGCCCCAAACCCGGCACCCCCGCGCGGCGTGAGGGCCCGGACTTACTTGCTTCAGCGGCTCACTGGCTGCCCCACCCCCGCCCACACCGCGTCATACAACACCTCATGCAGTTCCTTGTTCTGCCAATACTGCACGTGCGCCACCAGCGGCGTATTCGCCTCCGGGTCCGGATGGTTGCAAACGGGATTGAAAGCGGGATCGCTCTTCCCCTCATCCTCTGACACGTCGTAATAGTTCAGGTGCCCGCTGACGATATCCCACTTTGACCAGATGTTGATCCACTTAAACGTCTCCCTGGGCCGATACCGGTCGTAGTTCAGAATCAGCGGCTGTTGGCGCGCCGCCAGCGCTTCGCGCAGGTTCCGCGCCGAGCTCACCTGCGTCCGGAACAGAAACGCCGTCTTATCCAGCGGCGATCCAAACGTGATCAGCCGCCTCGTTCGCGCCACCACTCTCCGGCTGAAGCCGCATTCCACTTCGTCCCAGTTGATGGCCTCATTCAGCGCGTCGTACGCAATCACCGATCCCAGCGAGTGCCCAACGATCACCACCTCGTCGTATCGCGGCTGGCCGCGGTCCGCCACGCCGGCCGAATAGATCTCATGCGCCACCGTGCGCACCACCAGTTGAATCTGGTTCCGGATCGCGTCGAAGCGGCTCACCTTGTACGACGAGACGTAAATTGCCACATCCCCCACATACTCGATCAGGAAATAGCGCACGAACCACGCCAGCACCAGAAATACCGTCGCTCCCATCCCCAGCAGGCCTCGTCCCCACCAGGGCCATCGCCACACGGCAACCCACAGCCCCGCGCCCATTTTTTGCACGAGCGAAATCCCCCACGGCGTGAACACCAGAACCGCCGGGATCAGCACCACCGAGACCAGCAGCACCGACGCCAGCAGCAGCAGGTACGTCCCGCGTTTGATCGGCATATCGCGGAATTTGCCGAACATCCATCGATCGAAATGTTTTTCGTTGTCGTCCTCGCCATCAGCCTTCGGCGCAGGCGGCGCCTGTGGAACCCGGTCGGGCGATTCGCTCCGAAACCAGTTCCCCAGCAGCTTCGCTTTCTGCGCGAACGCCGGTCGAATCCCATTCCACGCCGCCGTATACAGAAATGCGACCGTCTGCAGAAACGAAATCTGCCCCTCCGTGAGCGGCGCCCAATACGCCTCGTACAAATGCACGTCCACCGGCGGCAGCTTCTTGTCACGAAACTCCACTTCCACCCGGGACAGCTCCGGCGCGGCCTCCCCATCGGTCAGCTTCACCCGCCGCACATTCACCCGCGGGGTCTCGCTCGCCGCCGCACTCCCGCGCTCCCGCTTCTTCCGCTCGTCGTCCTGTGTCACCAGCGCCTGCCCCAGAATGCTCAACGTCTCGAACGGAACCTGCTGCCCCATCCCGTGCGCCACCAGAAACGCCACCCGCCGCACCTTGTCGCCCTGCGGAGCGGCGTCCCATGGCTCGCCAATGTCCTCAATTTCCGGCAGACGCGACCACAGTTTCTGGGTCAGCGCCAGTTCGCCCGGAACCGCTTCCACCGCGCCCACTCCAGGCACAACTCTGTGAGTCGTCCGTTCGAATCGTTTCGGCGCTGCAGGCAGTTCAGGCGGTTCGGCGTGGATGGGAAAATCGGAACGCAGGGGCATGGGGCGCCTCCGAATGTGAATCTCCGGGACAGCCGGCCAGTAGGAATGCCAGCCAGCGTACCACCTTCTTCAGGCAGGTAAAAGCCCGAAGTGGGTCCGCGCCAGGACTTATTTCGGAAATTGAGGTAAGGTTCTCCCAGCCTGCGCTGCCGACAGCCTCGCGGCTACCGCTTACCCCAGCTATAGATCATGTAGCCCAGCAGGCCCGCCAGCACAAACATGCTCAAAATGAACCGCGACCAGTCCATATTGACCCGGACTGTCAACACGCCGAGCAAAACACCCGCATCCACAAGATATTTCATGGTTCGCGTTGCCATTCTCGCCCGCCACTCCGCCCCTGTCTATCCCACAAACGTTGACCTCCGCCTTCCCGGTTCGTAACCTGAAGCTGACGAGCTCTGCTCGCAAGGACTCATCCCATGCTCATTACCCTGCAGGACCTCGAACGTGAGCCGGTACGCTTCGACCTTGAGCTCGCTCCCGGCGCCATCGACTACGGCGTCGAAGCCACTCAGACCTCGCCCCTCGCCGTTCACGGCCTGGCCGATATCCTCCGCGAGCACCGCGGCCCCAAAGAAGTGATTCTCGACATCCGCGCCCGCGCCTCCTGGTCCGGCACCTTTGAGGCTCCCTGCGCCCGCTGTCTTGAGCCTGTCCGTCACCCCCTTGGCGGCGAGTTCGATCTGCTCTTCCGCCCACTCGGCGCCGACGCCGGCCCTCCCGACCGCTCCCTGGGCGCGCCTGAAACCGAAATCGGTTATTATCAGGGAGAAGGTCTGGTGCTGGAAGACGTCTTGCGGGAACAGGTCCTGCTGGCCCTCCCTGCTCGTTCGCTCTGCGGCACCGACTGCAAAGGGTTTTGCCCGCGCTGCGGTCGCAATCTGAACTCCGAATCCTGCACCTGCGATGCGGCTCCTGCCGATCAGCGGTGGACGGCGCTTTCAGACCTGCGCAGCCGGCTCAGCCAGGATCCCCGACCGGGGAAAGATTGAGCGCCCGCCGCCTGAAGGCCGGGTGCGAAAGGAACCCAGCAATGCCGAACCCAAAGCGCCGCCATTCCAAACGGCGCACCTCCATTCGCCGCTCCCACGACGCTCTGACCGCCGGCGCGCTCTCCGAGTGCCCCAACTGCCACGAGCGCAAGCGGCCGCATCATGTCTGCCCCAGGTGCGGACACTATAAGGACCGCGAAGTTCTGGAAGTGAAGGAAGCCAGCTAGTGCCAGCCACCGCTCGTCCTGTGCCGGGCATTTCGCCGGCCGGACCATCGCTGACCGCTTCTTAGCTAAGTCATGCTGACCGACATCGCTCTCGACGCCATGGGTTCGGACAAAGCTCCGGAGCCTGAGATTCGAGGCGCGATTCTCGCCTGCCGCTCCCAGAACGTCCGCGTGCATCTGATCGGCCCCGAGCCCCTGCTGCGTCCGCGCCTGCGCGCCGCCCTCGGCTTCGCCCGCCTGCCCATTGAAATCGTGCACGCCGAGGAGTTCATCGGCATGGACGAAAAGGCCGCGCACGCCGTCCGCGCCAAGAAAAACAGCTCCATGCGCATCGGCCTCAAAATGGTCAAGGAGAAGCACGCCGCCGGCTTCTTCACCGCCGGCAACACCGGAGCCGGCATGGCCACGGCCAAAATGGTGCTCGGCGCGCTTCCCGGCGTCGATCGCCCCGCGCTGGCGATCGTGGTGCCCACCATGTCCGGATCGCCGTGCGTCCTGCTCGATGTCGGCGCCAACGTCGACTGCAAGCCGCAAAACCTCGAGCAGTTCGCGGTCATGGGCGAACTTTACGCGCGCTCAGTCCTGCGCGTCCCGCGCCCCCGCGTCGGCATCCTCTCCGTCGGCGAAGAAGAAGGCAAAGGCAACGACCTCACCCGCGAGGCCACCGCGCTCATCCGCCAGCTTCCCGTCAACTTCATCGGCAACGTCGAGGGCCGCGACATCTACAACGGAAACTGCGACGTGATCGTCTGCGACGGATTCGTCGGCAACGTCGCGCTCAAGACCTCGGAGGGGCTGAGCCGGCTGGTCCGCGAGATGCTGAAAGCGTCTTTGAACCAGACGGTGACCGCGCAGGTCGGCGCGCTGCTCTCGCGCAAAGCCTTCAACGCCTTCCGCCGCCGCCTCGATCCCTCCGAATACGGCGGAGCGCCGCTGCTGGGCGTGCGCGGCGTTTGCATCATCGGCCACGGATCGTCGAACGACCAGGCCATCATGAACGGCGTCCGCGTGGCGGCGGAGTTCGCCCAGGCCGGCGTTAACGAACGCCTGGAACGCGAATTCGCCGAGCGGCCAGGGGACGATCCTCAGGCTCCCGAGTCTGAACTACCTGTTCAGTGATCGGCTTCCCCGAAATTTCAGCAAATTGCGCAGGTGTGGAAAACACTGGACTTAGCGCTTTCTCCTTTCGCAAGTGTGGAAAACAAAGGAGTTGTTTATCGTAGAGCTCGCAGGTGTTGCAAATAAATAGGTTAGAGGCGAACTCTCTGGCACCGCTGGCAAGGTAACCTTACCCGCTCCTGTTCGGGGGGTACCCCCCATGACGGGGTGACAACTTTATCTGTTGATTTCACAAACTTTACCAATGTTGACAACTTTGACATCAGGGGCGCCATCTCCGGGGGCGTGTCCGTTCCGGTACAGGGCGCAGCGTACGGAGCGCTGGGCGACAGGCTGGCACGAGGCTCTCGGGGGCAGGAAAAAGGCCGCTCGATGAGCGGCCTTTTCCTAAAACTCTCCCTATTTTCAGAATAGCAGGTTGAGGGGGAAAGTCCGCCAATTATCTTGGCCGGATTTGGCGTGGAAGTAGTGTGGAATCAGCGCTTGTTACCTTGGTGCGGGCAGTGGGGGCTTGACAGTTTTTGGGGTGAACCCCTGGAGTGAGACAGTTTGAGTTTTGACAGTTCGCCGTTGACTGGATTTTAGTTCCTCATCCGGGTGCGCGCGGGATGAAGAAGGGCGACCTGTCGAAGTTCGTGGAGGAGGCGGTGCGCTGGCGGATCTTCGACCGCACGGTACAGGAGATCAAGGCACGTAACGCGGATACAGACCCGGAAGAACTCCAGGAACTGATTGATGTGACCGTCCGCGAGGTACGGGAGGAGCGCCGGAACGGGACCTAGGTCTGAGGCGGCACGGTGCGCGTTGCGCTGGACACGAACATTCTGATTTCGGCCCTGCTGCTGGCGAGCGGCCACCCGGGGGCGTGCAGCTTAAACCAGGACCAGGCGCACTCGACGGCCGAGAACCGAGGCGGCGCGTTCGACGGTATCCAACTGGACTTTGTCATTCGTGGGGTCGAGAAGCCGGTCCAGGTGAGCGCGGCTGGTGCCCATGCGGTGGGCCATCTCGGTCTTCGTGAGGCCCTGTTCGGACATGGCCTTTTCGAGCTGCCAGGCGAGAACGCGCTTGACGGCGAAGTTCGTCGCGTCCTCGTAAAGACCTTCCTGCTGGAGGAAGTCATCGAGCGAGGAGCCGATGTGGGGATTTTGCGTCACAGATCCACGTCCTTTTGCCGCTTGCGAGCCAGAGCGAGTTCGGATTCGGGCGTCTTCCGCGTCTTTTTGATGAAGCCGTGCAGCAGGACCATGTGACCCGCCGCGGCGCAGAACAGGACGCGCGCGATTCGATTGCCCGAGAGCGTGCTGCGCACCTCCCATAGTCCGCCTCCTGATGGCCGGCAGAGGGGCATGCCGATCGGCCATCCCAGTTCGACCAGGCGAAGATCGCGCCCCAGCGTCTGGCGGTCTTCCGCCGGAAGGCTCTTCAGCCAGTCCCGAACGGGCTCCGCACCGGCGGCTGAACGATAGAACGCAACGGTCAGCTTCTTCTGTTCATCCACGAGCCCGACCCGCAGAGTTATCGTACCTTATAAGGTACAGGAGCGCAAGGGTGGCCCGTCGGCACTACAAAAGCCGGCACTCGCGGATCGTATCCGGCCGCATCGGGCGGGGCGGCTGGTGAACGCGTTGCGGCGGGTGGCGGAGATGGCGTGAAGCTTGCCGCGTGCGCGGCGCTCGCCCGACCCCAACGACGACTATCTGCTGGCGCTCGCCGAAGCTGGGCGTGCTGATTATCTGGTGACCGGGGATAAGAGCGGACTACTGGCACTGGTGTCACACGGCAGGATTCGGATCGTCTCGGCTCGGAAGTTGCGGCGGAGATGGAGTGATGGGGGAGCTGCCGGGTTGATCGCGCTCCGCCCACCCTGTCGTCCAACTTCGGGACGACAAGGGTGGGGCACCCAGATTATGCCCAGTCCACTGGATTTGGGATCTTCATCCCACCCTGTCGCCAAAAGACGGCGACGAGGGCGGGGCACCCGGCCAGGAGGTTTGCCTTGCCGAGGGCGATCCATACTGAACCCGTGATGTGCCTGTCCCGCTGGGTGCCCCACCCTTATCGTCTCGCCTTTGGACGATAGGGTGGGTCTACGAAGAGGTGGGTTGAGAGAAGCGAGGTGGGCCGATCCCCTTCCGTTCCTGACGGTCCGCCGTCCATTGGGAAGCGATCTCGACCGTGCCCTCTATTTCGGTGGCGTAATGGACGAAGCTGCTCCACGCCCAGTCTTCCGGTTTCTCGACTAACCCGCGCTTGACGGGATTTCGGTGCATGTAGCGGAGCTTCTCGATGCGCTTGCGATCCGTACAGACATTGAAGTCGTAGTAGCGCGCATACCAGAACGGCGCGGTTGTGCCGGGACGGAGCTTGCGGGCCGTGGTCTGCTTGAGGATCTGGAGGGCGGCCCTCAGCGTGCCGCGCTCTGGCTCGCTGACGAGCAGGTGGAGATGCTCCGGCATGACCACGTAGCCACAAACGATCAGGCCGTACCAGCGGCGGACCCGCTCCAGGGTTTGCTCGACGACGCACCGGGCCTGCGGTGAAACGAGCAAGGGACGGCGGAGATAACAACTGAAGGTGATGAAGTGGAAGCTACCCGATTGCTGGTATCGCTTGAGTCCCTTCGTCATGAGACCGGTTTATCGGTTCTGTCGGAACGAGACCGTGACTGGCGTCACGGTTCCCACCCTATCGTCCAAAACCGAGACGATAAGGGTGGGGCACCCCTTGTCTTCTTTGGGGATTTTCATCCCACCCTGACGTCCAACAGCGGGACGACAAGGGTGGGGCACCCGGGGTTTTATTCCACACCCAGGGTTTCCTGTTCAGAGTTATCGGCCGATCACGGCCACCTTGTACGCCAGCAAAATCAGGACCGTCGCCAACGAGAGCCACGCCGCAAGGACGTATCGCCGGAAGAAGTACAACGTGACGCCGGCCCAACCGCAGCAGGCCGCGATCAAAGCGCCGCCAACATAGGCCATGGCCAGCGCCGTGGAAAAATGAGCGCCCTGCACGTGCCTCAGGCGAAAGATCTCGGCGAGCGCCCTCACGACAATGAGGAACTGCACCGTGATTCCGATCTGCGCCCAACGTTCCCTGGTCACGGCGAGAATTGTACGTCCCGCCGCGCCCTGCCCACTCATTCCTGGTTTGTAAAATTTGCGCCGGGGAGTCTCGACGCTCCATGCCCCCGGATAACTCCTGATCGACGGAGCTTCCTGATGAGTTACTCTGCGCCCACTAACTTGCGTCCGACCACCTTGTATCGCCCGGAAAGGACGCGGGCGATGGCTTCGGGGTAGGTCTGGTGCTCCTCGTCGAGGATGCGGGCGGCCAGGGAGTGGGCGTCGTCGGTGGGCAGGACGGGGATGGCTCGCTGCAGGACGATGACGCCGTGGTCCAGCTCCTCATCGACAAAATGGACCGTGCAGCCGGCCACCTGGACGCCGTAGTCGAAGGCCTGCTGCTGCGCGTCGAGGCCAGGGAAGGCCGGCAGCAGCGAGGGGTGAATGTTGAGGATGCGGTGGGGGAAGGCCCGGACAAAATCCGCTGAGAGCAGGCGCATGTATCCGGCGAGGCAGACCAGCTCGACCTGGTGCTGGCGGAGGCAGGCGACGACGTCGGCATCGTGGTCGGCGCGCTTGCGGCCGCGCGACTCCAACACCACCGCCGGAAGGCCACGCTCATGGGCGGCGGCGAGGCCGGGAGCGTCGGGGACATTTGAGATAACGACGGCGATGCGGGCGTTGGGGATGGTGCCCGCGTCGATCGCGTTGGCGATGGCGAGGAAGTTAGAGCCGCGGCCGGAGAGGAGGATTCCTAGTTGGTGCATGGGGTTGAGGTTTACGGGTTACAGGTTGCAGGGTGTAGAGTTCAGGGAACAGAGATCAGTGAGCAGTGAGCAGAGCAAAACGGCTGGCTCTACAAAGTGACCCATATAGCCCCCCACCAATTTTCCCCAAATCTCGCATCCAGATCTGAAAGCTCCCCAGTCCCGACAAGGCTGGACCGCCCGGCATGAAGAGCCCGCATTTCGCGGTCCACATCTTGGCTAACATGACCGCCAACTGGACAAATCCGAGAGATGCCAACACCAACAGCGTCCAACTGCCGCCACGCACGGCTACCCACCACGGACCACTCGCTCGCATGCACGGCACGCTGCAAATAGCCGTCAGCCCAGCGCCCACCAACAAG
>DATAWD010000041.1:0-43131 GCA_036267395.1 Acidobacteriaceae bacterium
ATATGGTGGAGGCGGCGGGAGTCGAACCCGCGTCCGAAATCGTTGTCAACAGAGAGACTCCATGCTCAGTCGAGTTCGGAAGTTTCGCTCCCTGCGCTTAGAACCGACAAGAAACGCAGAAAACTAGTCCGATGATCTCGCCGAAGACCCACGGACCGAGGGTCACCGACCAGCCCCCTGTGCGACGTCCTTTCGCGGCCCAGGGGCGAAGCCGCGAAGAACGGCAACTTAACTAATTAAGCTGCGTATGCCAGCTGATTGGTGTTGGCAATTATGGTTTTCCAGGCGATTACGGGTGCCCAGACCCCGGCATGCCTCTATGCCGCAAGCGATCCCGTCGAAACCGTGACGCCCCCATGGCGACGCCGGTCAGGAAAGGAACCCCTGATGGCTATCCTTATTATCTCACCCTTCGTGCCGGCGGGCGGCGGCTATGGCTGCTCCGGAGGCCGGGGTGGGATGCGGCGGGAAATCAGCTGTTGCCGCGGATGTACTCGCGGAGCTGGCGGTTGATTTCAGCGGCCTGTTGGACACCGTTATCGAGCATGGTCCGCCACTTTTTCGCGTCCTCGTCGAGGGGAACGGTGCCGAGGAGGAAGCTGGTTTGCAGGACGATTTCGAGCGCGTTGCTGAGATCGTGGGCGAGGCGGCGGATTTCCTTTGCCTGGGATTCGGGAATGGGGCGAGATGGGGGTTGGGGGGTCATAGGCGGGATCGCTGAGGCCAGAATAACGCGTTGGGGCTTCCTGGCCAGCGGGTTTGACACGAGTGGATGCCTTTGTAACACTAGGAGTTGCTGCCCGTCCAGCGCGGTTCCGCGCGGGATTTCACTTGCCGAAGTGGCGGAATTGGCAGACGCGCATGGTTCAGGTCCATGTACCCGCAAGGGTGTGGGGGTTCGAGTCCCTTCTTCGGCACCATATCTCGCAGCAAGCTCCCTGCAATCAATGTATTGGCTGGCGATGAGTATCGCTGGCTAACACATTTGACTCACACATTTCAGATTTGCACGGCTGGTTCCCGCGCGGCGCGATGCCTCGACGGCCCCGACAGCGCGAAACGCCGAGCCTGGGAAGGGCGGGGCTTGGGCGAAGGCGAACGGTCTTACTCGTGCGTGGACGCCCACTTCTTCCACATCGCGGGATCGGCCAGCATCCTGATGTAGACGCCACCCACCACAGACCGAGCCTGGAAGCCGGCCTGCGCACCGGTGACGGTATCGAACCAGTCGCTGAGCGGCACCCGCGTTGGGCTCTCGGTCATGAATCTGTACAGCGGATCGATCAACTCGTGAAAATCCTGCTGATTTGGAGCCATGGTCGCCGTCCACACGCTCCAGTCGAGCTTGGTATAGGTATGGCGGTTATCGAGCGGGAGCCCGAATGCGTTCTGATGCTTCAGGTAGAACGCAATCTCCTGCTGCGTGACTGACGGCGGGAAGAGGTTGAGGCCGAGGATGCGATCCCACACCAGGTTATATTTCTGGCTCCACGTCCCAGGAAGATTGAAGGCCAGGCGCGTGTGGTCGCCATCCGCCGCCATCTTCACCCACTGCGTGGTCATCTGCTGCGCGTTCTGCCGGAACCTGGCCGCCTCATCCGTCTTGTGGAGCCTGTCTGCCAGCTGCGCATAGCTGGCCAGCGCCAGAATGGCCTTGATCGACAGATTTGCATTGTGCGCGAGGTGGCCGGTGAAGTCATCCGTGCTCAGCTGATTCTCCGGGTCCATCCCAAACTTCAGCAGATAATCCGCCCACCTGGACAGCAAGGGCCAGTATTGCGCGGCAAAATCCGCGTTGCCTTCGGCCTTCGCGAGGGCGTCAAACATAATGAGGATGTTGCCGCTCTCTTCCACCGGCATCTGATCCTCTTCGGTCTTCTCGCCCCCGCCGTACACCTGCCCGTTGGCCAGCGGATAGGTTCCGACGTCGTGCGGGGCAAACGGCCACGGCCAGCGCGGCAGGCGCGCGTAGTCCATCACCGGGCGCAGTTCGGCCTCCAGGAGTTTTGGATTGAGCAACAGGAAAAACGGCGACGCCGGATATGTCACATCCACGGTATCGGTGCAGCCATTGCTGGAGTTCTCCTTCGAGAAATAACGCGGCTGCCCGTCGATGTCGACCACCAGCTTGCCTGCCCCAAACGTCTGGCGATAGGCGAGGGTCGCCAGGGCCGCATAGTGCTCCCCACCTACATTGGTCAGGTCGTTCACCAACGCCCGGTCGAAGGCCTGCGCCTTCGTCATCAAACTGTCTTCCTGGTGCTCCGCATCCTGCAGCATCCCGGCAAACGTCTGCCCGTTGCGCCGCCAGTAGTCCGGCAATTGCCGGTGCAGATACTCCACGGCTTCACGATCGTCGTAGGCCAGCATTGCCCGACGCGTGACCGGGGACGCCGACACCTCGCCGAGATCGAAACTCACCGCCATCATCGGCAGGTCCACGCGTGGCACCCGCGGCATGTCCAGATCGTCGCCTTCCGCCGACGAAGCTCCGCTGGTTACGTCGTGGTGAAAGGCTCGGCCTCCAACAATCTCAGTTGTCACCCCTGTTTGCGCCGGAACGGCCAGATCCGCCCAGCCCCAGTCGATGCGCAGATTGTCGCCGGCCTTCTGCAGCATCGGCTGCTGGTTATCGCCGATCTGCATCACGGTCATGTCGCCGACGCGACTCGTCCCCCACACCACACTCTCGTGCTCATTGTCGACGGCCAGCTGCGCGCTGGCGCTCACCGACAGCCGCACCCGATGCGGTTGCCCGTCGGTCGACTTCACCGTCCAGATCAAATAGGTCAGCGGCCGCGACAGTACGTCCAGGTCCTGCGGAAGAGCCGGAGTGAAGAACGTCGCGGTCAGATGAATCCCCTGGCCCTCGAAGTCGTAAATCGTGCGCGTCGGCCAGATCGCCCGCGACACCTGCGGCAACTCGGGCACGTCGCGCCAGTCGCCCATAAAGCGGAAGGGATGCCCATCAATGCGCACCAACCCGTTCAGCTGCTGATCGGTACCGGTCCAGTGGCGCGTGGGCCCTCCGTCCAGCGTGTCGTCAAACGACCAGATGCTGAAGTATGGATCGTGCACAACGAGCGGCGTGGCCGGCGTCCGCGCTGTCACCGGCTGTTGCGCCCCGGCGCATGCCGAAACAGCCAGCGCCCCTGCAGCCATACAGGCCCATCGCCTGGTGCGGCCCCATGGCCAGAATCCGTTTGCCCCATCCGGCTTTTGACGCCGATCCGCTTCCACCCCATGTCTGCTCTGCATATTCGTCCTCATTGCCGGAATCCGCCCGAAGGCGCCTGTCTGCTGATTCAATCTATCTGTGCAGCGTGATTACGGTCACGCTCTCGTGCGGAAACACGTGTCGCAGTCCACCATTCTTCATTGACTGCTGCGTCTTCACCGGAATGACTCGATCCGGCTCATCCTCATCGTTGCCCTCATCCAGGCTGCCTGCGCGCAATGTCTTGACCTGCGCCTCGCCGCTCGCAGAAAATCCGGAGACCTCCACATTCGCCGGAATATCCGTGATCAGGCTGCGATTCACGCAGAACAGCGTGAGCGTGTCGCCCGCATCGTTCAGCGCCGCCACTACGTCGAGATAGGGCACGTCGGCGATCTCCGGCAGCCGGCTCACGCCGTGCTGCACAGAATAGCTGCCGCTTTCCGTCTCCACCGCCACGGGCTTCGATGCATGCGCGGTCGAGTACATCCGCAGCGCGTAATATCCCGGCGCCGCATACACCTGCCCGTGCTTCTTCCAGATTCCGGCGAACTCCATAATTCCGGTCATGTCCGAGATGGGCACGATGCCGGCGTGGCGCATCAGCATGTTCAGGAACCCCGCTGTGTCCACTGCACCGCCCATGTTGGAGAAGTTCGGCGTTCCCGGACGGCGCCCGATAAACAGCCATTCGGTGAATGCAATGTGAGCCTTGTTCGCGAAGGCAGGAAACGTATTGATCTGCTGCTGTTCCTGCTCCAGCTTTCGCCCCAGTTCGACCGGCAGGGCAAACGCGGCCGCATCGATAAAGTCCGTCGACGCATGGGGGGTCTCGGTTTCGGTGTTGGTGACCACAAAATGCGCTGACAGGTCATCGAACGTCGCCGCTGGATTCCCCAGCTGCGCGGCGTTCCACTGCGTGAACTCGTCCGGATCCCGCCCCGTCGCAATCAGCCGGGCGGTCGGATCTACGGCTCGTATCGCCTTGCTGAAGGCCAGCGTTCGCGTCGCCAGCTGGTCTAAGGTCGGATAGGCGAGGTTCCAGTTCCCCCACAGCTCATTGCCCAGTTCCCACACCAGGCCACTGTGCTTCGACTCATGTTCGTCGATGTAGCGGACCCAGTCCGCGGCTTCCTGCGGTGTCCCGCTTCCCAGGTTCAGAGCCACCTGGGGCTCGGCGCCAATGAGCTTGCAGAAATGCAGGAACTCATCGGTCCCGAAGGTGTTGTACTCCGGAATCCCCCAGGCGAGATTGCGCATGCTCACCCGCTTGTCCCGGGGACCGATCCCGTTCCGCCAGTGATAGCCCGACGTGAAATTGCCGCCGAAGCGCACCAGCGGAGTGTCCAGTGCTTTCGCCATCGCCACCGCATCCGGATCCAGCCCGTCGAGCGCATCGGCCGGCATCAGCGAGAACTCGTCTACATCGACGACCTCATCGCCCTGCATCTGCACGACGAAATCCGACGGATCGAGACGATGGAGCTTGTCCGCAGGAATTGTCAGGTGAAAGCTATACTTCGTCCAGTCTGCCGATGCCGCGTCCACATGCGCGCTCGCCAGCACCTCCGGGTTGTCTCGCAGCCGCAGCGAAACCTCCAGTCCCGTCGGTCCACCCACGTGCCGCGCGTACAGGCTTCCCTCGTAATCCAACGTTCGCTGCACCGGGAGGTACACCTCCTGGCGGATGCCGGTCGGCTCGTTAGGCAATCCAAAGATCCGCAGCGACATCCAGGAATTCGCCGCATCGCCATATCGCAGCGCATAGCGATTCCCCTGGCCGTAATTCAGAGGTTCCCAGGGCAGTGGCAGGTCGAGTTCCGATGCTCGGGTCAGTGCCGGGTTCTCTTCGATCATCGCCGCCACATGCCGTGTGTCCCACAACCCCATTTCGAGGCTGGGATTCTGCAAGATCTCCGCCCACAGGCCGTTGTAGGTCGAGTTTCCGATCGGCTCCAGAAACGTGCCGAAGATCGTCCTGGGAATGGGTGCTCCTACCGAGCGCCCGGCATCCACCCGCACCGTGGCCACCAGAGGAATTGGTTGGTTTACGGTGATCTGTGCGTGCAACGGGGACAATAGTCCCAGTCCTCCCGCCACAGCAACTGTCGCGATCCGCCAGCGTCCTGTACGGCTTCCCGCGCGCGCCGTTCCGCGAGCCCAACTTGTGTTCACTCCTGCGAGTCTCAGCCTCTCCGCCACTTGACCTCCTCGTTTCGCGATTTCACTGCGCCGGCTGAGCCGCCAGCGGCTTGCTCTCCGCCCCGGCGTTCAGTTTCCGCCAGTCCTGGATATCCTTTGCGCGTGCCTGTGCCGCCTGCTGGTGCAACTGCTGAAATTTCTCCACCGCGGCCCGCGCTTCCGCCGTACTGCCCAATTCCCTGTAGACCTGCCCTAACCCATACCAGGCCTGGCGCGCCGTCTCACCACCCAGCGTCGTCGCTTTCTGATACTCGGCGACGGCTGGCTCCGGTTTGCCTTCCGCCGCATAGGCACGGCCCAGATAGTAGTCCGCGACGTTTGGCGCCGCATTCAGCTTTACCACCTGCTCCAGCAGTCCCACGGCCGATGCCGCCTGGCCCGCATCCACGCGCGTGCTCGCCAGGTTATACATGGCGATCGGATTCCCCGGTGTCAGTTCCAGCTGTTGCTCGAATGCCTTCTCCGCAAGATCCAGATGCCCCGTCTGCCGGTATTCCCAGCCCAGGCCTTCGTACAAATCGGCCTGCTTCGGAGCAATTTTGATCGCCGCCTGGTATTCCTGAATTGCCCCGTCAGGCTGACCCGCCTGCGCGTCAATCTGCGCGTTCAGACGGTGCAGCCGCCACGACCCAGGATCCAGCCTGTAGAGCCGTGTATAGCTTTGGCGCGCTACGGCCATGTGGGCCTGCACCCGGTAGTCCAGGATGCCGACGTCGTTCGGTGCCAGCTCCGCAGCGCGATCGAGCGGCGCCGTTGCCTTCTCCGGGTGACCCGACTCCATCTCCACAATGCCCAGCCACATCAAGACCTGCACGTTGTCCGGATCCTCGTGCCCGGCCTGCTCCAGATCCGCCACCGCGGCATCGATGTGCTGGGTCTGATACTCCGCGATGCCCAGAAACAACCGCGCTCCGTGCACGGAGGAGTCGAGCGTCAGCGCGTGGCGGATCGATCCGGTCGCGTCCTCCAGCTTGCCTTCCTTCAACTGCGCCAGCCCCAGATCCAGCCAGCCCGGGGCGAAATTCGGAGCCGTTTCGGTCGCCTTTTTATAGCTCGCTTCTGCCTCGGCGGCATTGCCGGCCCGCATCGCCACGGCTCCCTGCTGCAGCAGAGAGCCCACCTCCTGCGGGGGCGCGGACTGTCCAAAAGTCACAGTGGATAACAGCAGGAGCACGGGAATCGCCAGAAGCTCTTTGTATGTGAGTCGATCCATGTGGCAGCCTCACATCCAATCTAGCGCGCCGCTGTTGTACCCGCTGGTTGCGGTCTCATCATCGAAGGAATCTCTTCTGTTCTATGTAGATTCCGTGTGCCGCCGGTATTTGTGCAGCGGGACCCGGGCATCGCGACTACCACTGATCCGCTGCGCCCGTACTCCGGCAAAGAGTATGCCCGGGCCGGAACCCGGGCATACTGCAGGTACAGCCGGGAGGAGCTGCAACCTGCACTAGCCGACGTTGCCCGCTGTCACCTCAGAACTGGATCCTCCCGGTCACCTGAATGTTGCGGGGTAAGTTGGCCTGATACGTCGGGATGCCGAACGTGTAATCCCCAGGGTTGGTATCGGGCGCCCCGAACAGATGCCGGTTGAAAGCGTTCAGGAACTCAAACTTCAGTTCGAAATTCAGGCTCTCGTGAATCGGTATGGCCTTCAAGAGGCTGAAATCCTCGTTCGTCCAGGCCGGCAACCGGATGTTCGTCACGCGCGGCGTATCACCCAGCTGGAACGGACCTCCATTGCGGTATTTCTCCAGGTTCTGATCGACGAACGCTGCCGGTGCCGCGCCGCTGCTGTACGCCGGTGCCCCATTATCCACCGCTCCATCGAAGAAGCTGTTGCTGCTGGGGTCGCTTCCCTGGGCCGTGTTGAAGGGGTTCAGATGTTTCCAGCCGCTGCGATACACCGCGCTCTTGATGGGTGCGCCGGTTTCGTTGAAGCGAATCGCCTGCTCCCAGCCGGGGATTCCACTGGAACAACAGAAAGGCAGAGGCTGGCCAGACTGGTAGCGTTGGACGCCGCCGATTTTCCAACCACCAACCAAATAGCTGAGCGGCCCGTGACTCACCCACGACTTTCCCTTGCCGAAGGGCAGTTCATACAGATAGCTGACGACCAGGGTCTGCGGGACGTCCTGCACGCTGATCGCCTTTTCCTGGTGAAGATTCGCAGGGTTCTGCACCTGGGGCTGACCCGGGTTCGTGTTCGGCAGAGCGCTGTCCGTATCGTTTTCGTTCTTCTGCCATGTATAGGAAGCCTGCAGGCTAAGCCCATTGTGGAACTGCCGGGTAAGGCTCACGAGCAGGGCATCGTAGCTCGAGTGCCCGGTTGCCTGCAGACAGCAGCCTGAGTCGATGTAGTCGTACTGGGGGAACGGGCGCAGAGCTTGCTGGATCGTGACTCCATCGCCCCAGACATTGAAATAGGTTGGGAATGGAACCGGTACGCCATAGGTATTGTTCATCAGACCGGCGCTGAGCTCATCCCCGAGGGCGATATCCTTGAGCGGCATATTGTTAATGTTCTGGTTGTTGGCCTGAAGGTTCTGGCCCTCGCTGCCCACAAACCCAATCGACATGATCAGGTCGCTGGCCAGCTGCTGCTGCACCTGCAGATCGAAGTCATAGATGGCGGCTGGACGCCCAGCGCCCTTCTCGATATAAGAACCCGGCAGATAGGTCCCGTTGTACGCGCCCGGATCGAGATTCGGTGGCGGATTGAAAACCGGAAAGCCGCTGTCAATCTGAAACGAGGGATCGAACCCGTTCCTGGACGGGAACACCGGGTTCGACTTATAACCGGCGTTCATTGAACCGCCGAAGTCGTCATACTGGAGGGGTCCGTACAGGATGCCCGCCCCACCGCGCAGCACTGTCTTGTTGTTCAGCCACGGCGGTGAATACGCAAACCCAATGCGCGGCGCGATGTCCTTGTAATAGGTATCGGCCCATTTGGTGTTGCAGCCGTTGCAGCTCGTTCCGAAGACCAGGGCTCCGGGAACCCCGACTTCGGGATCGATGGCCGTGGGGCTGAAGTCGGACGTGTCGTTGTCCGCTTCGTTGCGAGGGACATCCACGCTGTAGTTGACCCCAAGATTGAGCGTCAGGTCTCTGCTCACCTTCCAGTCATCCTGCACGTATCCCGAATAGTACCAGGAGATCCACCGCGACTGGTGCGCGTAGATGTTCTGGCTTCCGTTGCAGGCGTCACCCAGCATCTCGCTGGCCAGGCCGTTGCCGGTCTGCGGCTGGTTCGGATCCACGGCGGTCTGCGACGTGCAGAAATTGATCACCGGCGAGTTCCCGGCCAGGGGCGTGTACTGCTGATACCGATCGTCCGTACCGAAGGTCAGGCTGTGCTGTCCCTTCTGCCAGGAGATGCTTTCCACGACACGCAGACCGTTGTCCACGTTGTCGCCATTGTTGGCCATACTTTCCTGAGTCGTGAATCCGTTCGTGACGACCGGGAAATTCTGAGAAGTGGCATTGCCGATGCCAAGAGTCGAGAACCAGTTGGTGTTCTGCAGGATCGGCACCGCGTAGTTCTTGCTGTTGCTGCGGTTCGATCCGACGATCAGGTGGTTCAGCAGGGTCGGGGTAATCGAATAATCCCACCCCAGACGCCAGAAGTGCGTGTCGAAGTCCTGTTTCCACGTGTTCGGATCGATCGGATAGGGCAGAATCTGCGGCGTGCCGGTGATCAGGTTGTTGTCGCGCGTGTCATAGGAACTCCAGATTTTTTGCTTCTGCGTCAGATTCGCATCGATCCGGACCGTGTAGGTCGTGTTCGTCAGCGGCGAACTGCTGTTCAGCTGATAGTTGTTGAAGACGCCGCTATTGGTGGGCGCCGGGAAATAGGACAGCAACTTCGTTGCCGCCTGCGACATCGATCCCTGCGGAATAATATTCCCCGGGAACGCCGTCCGGCACTCGGTGCCGTTCACGACTTTGGTCGTGGACGGATCGAATATCTGTCCCTGATAGATTGGCGTGCCGTCGCAGGGGTTCGTCCCCAGTACGTTGTTCTTGTTCAGGATCGCGGGATTGGAGAAGTCCCCGCCCAGCTCCTGCGTGGTCGGCACCGTCGCGGTCGTGGTGGCGCCGCGATTGTAGTTAATCTGTTCCCAGCTGAAGAAGAACAACAGCTTATCGCGGCCGTTGTAGACCTTCGGGATCCATACCGGACCTCCCAGGGTTCCGCCGTAGTCGTTCTTCCGATCGATCGGCGTTGCATAGGTGCCGCGGCAGGCAGGCGTGTTATTGCTCCCTGAGCAGGCGGTCGCCTCGTCTCCGCCGTTAAACCAGAGGTTGGCATCGAGCGCCGTGTTTTTGAAGAGGTCGTAGGCCAGGCCGTGGAACTTGTTCGTACCACTCTTGGTTACAAAATTCTCAAACCCGCCCGTCGTGCGGTTGTACTCGGCCGGGGGGACTGCCTCGGTCACCGTCAGTTGCTGCAGCGCATCCACGGAGGGCGCTTCTTCGTCGAATGACGAGCCGTTTTCACTCCGCTGCTGGCTCAGGCCATCGATCAGCACTTCCGCCCCATAATCCTGGCCGCCTGCGATCTTGCTGAAGAAGATCCCGTTGGGGCTGTTCGCCGTACCCGGACCCGTATTGCCCGGCAGCAGGAAGATGAACGCCTCGGGCGAGCGCAACGCGCCCACGCCGCCCAGGGCCAGCGGCAGATTGAGATACTCCTGGTCGGTCACCGACCCGGTAACGTCTGAGCTTTCGGTCTGCAGCGTGGGCGCGCTGGCATTGACCGTCACACTCTGGGTGGCTGTTCCCACCTGCAATGTCACGTCCAGCGCCGTGGTGATCTGGAGATTCACAGCGACACCGGTCAGCGTCTTGGCCTGGAATCCCGGGGCGGTCACCATCACGTCATAGGCGCCAATTGGCAGTTCGGGAAAGCGGTAGGATCCCGCTGAGGTCGACTGCGTTTGCAAAGACGTGCCCGTCTGGTCGTTTGTCGCCTGGACCTTTGCGCCCGCAATCACCGCACCCGTTGTGTCGGTCACGGTGCCGGCCATGCTGCCGTAGACGGTCTGAGCAGACACAGGAGCACCTGCCAGCAGCCCAGATCCTGCCAGCAGAGTAGAAAACACGTACACGGCCGCCCTGGAAATCGACCTCATGATGCCTCCGTGAAAAATCGCTCAACGACCGTTGCCGATGCCCGCCTGGCAGAACGCCCTTCTTTACGGTCATAAGAAAGAGAGCGGGTTAGTTTGCCTGATGGATGAGAAAAGCGACGCTCTGGTTAGCCGGGGATTGGCGCCGGGTATCCAAAATGTAACCGGTGACAGTACAAAACCTGAGAAGCCGCCAACAGCGCCTCAACTCCTGCCCTTCAGCGAAACGGGGGCAGGACCGGAGCTTCTTCTGCTGCTCGACTTCTTAAGCCGGAGAGAAGGCTACAACGTTTCGACGACTCTGATCTGGGCACATTTACCCATTGACAACTCTGTGCAGCATCCGGCAAAATTTCGCCGCTTTGTGGTGTGTTACCTTTGCGGTGTCCGCTGCCTGGCGGTTATCCCTTTCGCTCCCGCTCAGCGAGATCGCCGGAGAGCTACAGTTCCTCGACGCGCACAATGCCGCGCGACAGACAGAAGCTCACCGCTTCGGTCCGGTCAGCCACCTCAAGCTTGGACAGCAGGTGGTTCACGTGGTTCTTCACTGTGCTCTCGGAAATGTGAAAGACGCTGGCGATCTCGCGATTCGTCAGGCCGCGGGCCAGCAATCGCAGCACCTCCAACTCGCGCGCAGTCAGCGGCTGGTGCCCCACCCCCTCGGCCAACTGCCGCTCCAGCCCAGGGGAGATCCACCGCTTTCCCGAACAGACCGCCTGAATTGCCTGCATGAGCAGGCTGCCGTCCAGATCCTTCAGGATGTACCCCAGCGCTCCCGCCTGTAGCACCTGAAGAACCTCCTCTTCCGTCTGATAGCTGGTCACCACCAGCACTCGCGCCTCGGGAAACTGGCCACGGATCGCGCGCACTGCCTCAATCCCTCCTTTGTGCGGCATGCGCAAATCCACCAGTAGAAGATCGGGCCGCAGCTTGCGGTACAGCTCAATGGTCTCGGTGCTGTTCGCAGCTTCCCCGACCACGTGAAAACCCATCTCCGCTTCCAGCAGGCTGCGAATGCCGATGCGGTATACCAGGTGATCGTCGGCCACCAGGATGCGCAACCGCTCCGACGCAGCGGTGCTCAAAGGAAAAGACACGCGGGGGAAAGCGACGGGGGATTCGCTCATAACGTCACCTTAACCCGAATCAGCGTTCCGCGCGCGTCGGACTCCAGATCGAAGCGGGAATGGATCGATGCCGCCCGCTCTCGCATCCCCGTCAGTCCGAAGCTTCCCTGATCCGGGCCGGGAATCCTGGCCGGGTCGAAGCCCTGTCCGTTGTCTTCCACTTCCAGACGCAGCAGTCGCGGCCGATACGTCACCCGCACCAGGATGCGGCTGGCCTGCGCATGCCGCACCGCGTTCGCCAGGGCCTCCTGCACGATCCGGAAGCACTGGTTCAGCAGGTCATAGGACAGCGAGACCGGGTCACCGTCGATCTGCTGTTCGATCACCGGCCCCCCGGCCGACTTCATCTGCGCAATGCAGCGCGCGATCAGCGCATCCAGGCGGTCATTGCGCGCTGCCGATCGCAGAATCTCAATGGATAAGTGCGACTCGTTCCGGCTGTGCCGTACCAGATGCAGCGCCTCTTCCAGATACGAACGCGCTCGCTGCGGGTCGCGCTCCAGCATCTGTTCCGCCGCCTGCAGCTGCAGGGTGATTCCCGCAAACCCCTGCGCCAGCGTGTCGTGGATATCGCGCGAGATGTTGGCTCGTTCCTCGGCCACCGCCCGGTAGCGGGCGTGCCTGCTGCGCGCGTAGATCTGAAAAACGATCAGCGCCACAATCGCCGCCAGACCCGCCAGCAGCAGCATGTGCTCCCTTGTCCACCAGGATGGACCCTGCACCAGCTCGATGTCGTCGGGGGAACGCAGGCGCAGCGTAAACGAGTCGCCGAACTCGCCCGTGAGTCCGTTGCTCACGAACAGCACCCCGGTCACACGGATCGTTGACCCCGCCTGCAGCAGTCTGGGCGGCAAATCCTCCGCGGCGCCATCGCCGGGCAGCACCGCCGAGAAGTTCTGGTGACCGCCGGTCAGGTGCAGGCGCACGCCCGTGAGCCCTGCCGGTTCAGCGCTCAGCAGCCTGGCATCGGTCTGTACCAGAAACAACTCGTTCTCTCCCTCCGCGGCCTCGTCCGGCGTAATCGCCAGGGGCAGCGGCATCGACCCGTTCCACAGCCTGCGCAGCCGGCCATTTTCGATTCGCGGGTGCTGCGTCAGCGTCATGTCGCCCGTCACTTCCACTTCGTCACCCAGCGTGGTGGGTGTGGGTGTGGACGGCAAAACCTGTGTGGCCGCGGTCCGGTCTTCGATCACCAACCCATCGTGATTCAGAATCACGATGCCTCGCACCACTACCGGCACCGGGGCCTTGGTCGAACGGGCTTTCTGGATGGCCGCTTCAATCGACTGCAGGTTGAGCGTGTTCTCGTCCTGTGCGAGAGCGGCAGCCACGCCCAGCAGCAGTATTACGGCACCCAGGGCGGCGGCCACGCGACTGCGCCACCTTTGCCGCTCCGCCGTTCGTCGACCCCACTCCATCCTCAGTGCATACCCCGGAGCCAACACTTTATACTTGGCGGGCGAATCATGGCCAATCTCCGCCGCACCAGCTTTCTGGCCCTCGCCGTCCTGTTGCTCGCCGGCATCGCGGGTTACCGTCTCCTGGCAGTGCATGCCAACGACGACCCGCTGCAGCACAAGGGATGGAAGCCCATCAGCGGCAACTGGACCTTCCACGACAGGATCATCTCCAACGCCCACTACGGCCGGGGCGACATGCTCATCATCGAGCACCCCGAAGGCAGAGACTCCCGTATCTCCGCCGATGTGCGTTTCGATCTGCTCTTTGAGGAAACTCATTATGGCGATGCCGGCCTCATCCTCCGCGCCACCGATCCTCAGCCTGGCGTCGATTCCTACAAGGGCTACTACGCCGGCCTGCGCCCGGACAGCCAGACGCTCGTCCTCGGCCGTGCCTCCTACGACTGGCACCTGCTGCAGGAAACGAAACTCGCCACCCCGGTTGCCTCCGGCACCTGGTACCACCTTGCGCTGGCCGCCCATGGCTGCGACCTGGAAGCCGACGCTCGCCCTCTCGGCGGGCAGCCTGCCACCGTCATTCGCTACACCGATCCGCATTGCCTGGTCGCCGGCGTCGGCGGCCTGCGCTCCTTCTATGCCGATGCCTCATGGCGCGACGTCCGCGTGGACCGCTACTGATGCCGAACCGCCTGTGCTACGGTCAGCGGCCCCTCTCCCTGCAGCAGCATGGCTACGATCGGATTCCGCTCCATCGTCTCCCGGCTAATGATCTGCACCGGCAGCTGCGCGGAATATCCGCTCGCCGATCTCCCGGAGAGCGCCACCCGCATGGCCTGCATCGCCCGCCGCCCCAGCTCACGCGGATCGCTGATCACCAGAGCGTCAATCCCCCCCTCGTGCAGGGCGCGCAGCTCATCTGTTTCCTCGGACACGCCGATCAGCGCGGGCCTCTTCTGCCGGCCGGACTCGAATGCTGCTGCCGCCGCATGCGTCGAAAACTCGGCCGTCATAAAAATGCCGCCGATTCTCGGATGCTCTGCCAGCAGATCCAGCGTTGCCTGGCGCGCGCGCGCCCAGTCCGACAGCCCGTACTTCACGCCCACCAGCTTGAGCTGCGGCGTCCGCGCAATCTCATCGGCAAAGCCTTCCTCGATGCGTGAGCTGCCCTCGACTGTAGGACTCACGCCAATCACGCCGACCTCGCCGTGACCGCCCAGCAGGGTGAGGAAACGCCGTGCCGCCAGACGCCCTGCCTCTTCCTCATCCCATCCGATGAAAGCCGCATAGTCGCTCGCCGGCAGAGCAATCGGCGTCCCCACGACGACGACCGGAATGTGCGCGAGCTCCGCCTTGCGCAGCACCGACGCCAGCACCATCTGGTGCGACGGTGAAACGATGATTCCCTGCACATGCTGGGCGATCGCATTCTCCACCAGCTGCGCCTGCTCCGTGTAATCCGTCACCGCCTGCGGCGCCGCGGTCTGCACCCGGATCCCCGCCGCTGTGGCATCTTTCCGGATTTCGTTGGAGAAGACCTCCCAGTAGTGCAGTCCCCCCGTCGGCATGATCACTTCAATCGTCGCCGGCTGCTGATGGCAGCCCACTCCCGCCGCCAGCAGGAAGGTGGCGCAGCCCACCAGCCAGGACCGTGTCGATCCTCGCGGTCCCGTCATGGCTGTTTCCCGCTTGTCCCTGTCGGCTCGTCCACGCGCACGTACCGGCCCCCCTGGACATCGTTCATTGTTTGCCGGATCCCGCTCGGCCATCGGATTTCCACCGTCTTCACTCTTGTCTCCGGCCCCAGTCCGAAATGCGCGCGCACGTCGCTCGCCGATAAATAGCTCGACGAGGTCGTCACCGTCGCCCACTGCGATCCTTTCGCGGTATCGATCCGGATCACGGCGCCAATTCCGTCCCGGTTCGACTTGTGGCCGACCAGTTTAAACCCGATCCAGTGATTTGCCATCTGTGTGCGGTTCATCAGAATGTGCGCCGGGCCGCCATTCTCCGTGATGACCGCGTCCATGCGGCCGTCATTGTCGATGTCGCCCAGGGCCAGGCCGCGCCCCACCCATCGCTCGTGAAATACCGCCTTCGAGATCCCGCTCACATCCACGAACTTTTTCCCGTCCGCACTGGCCCCCATGTTGCGCAGCAGCAGCGGAGGCTCCCGGTAGTGCAGATCCGGAAAGCTTTTCTCGATCGTGTCCAGATCGTGCCCCTGCGCGATCAACAGATCCTTCCAGCCGTCGTTGTCGTAATCGACGAAACGGGCTCCCCAGCCCGAGTGCAGCAGGGTCGTCCCGGCTACGCCGCTGGCGTAGCTCTCGTAGCTGAACGTCCCATCCCCGTCGTTGTGGAACAGCGCATATTTCTGGTTGGCCAGATCGTCCACGAACAGGTCTGGCCGGCCATCGTTGTCGTAATCCGCGAAGTCCGTCCCCATCCCGGCAAAAGTCCGCCCATCTCCATCAACCGCGACTCCCGCCTCCAGTCCGGTCTCCTCGAAAGTGCCATTCCCTTTGTTATGGAAGAGGTATTCCACCATGGAATCGTTGGCCACAAAAATGTCCGTATGCCCGTCGCCGTCGTAGTCCGCAATCGAAATGCCCAGCGCCTTTGCCGGCTTATCCAATCCCAGCTTGTGCGCCTCCTCGGTGAACGTCCCGTTGCCGTTGTTGTGGTACACCAGCATGGTGATCGGCGGAAAGACATCCGGGTGGCAATAGCCCCGGTTGTCCCGCGGACCGCACCACACGTCGTCCCAGTCCCACTGGATGTACCGGAGCACCACCAGGTCGAGATATCCGTCCCCATCCAGATCCACCCACGCCGCCGACGTCGACCACCCCGAGCCGCCCACCCCCGCCTTCGCTGTCACATCGGTGAATGTCCCGTTGCCGTTGTTGTGGTACAGATGATTTCCGCCCAGCGACGTCACGAACAGATCCTCGTACCCGTCGTTGTCATAATCTCCGACGGCAACGCCCATCCCGTAGCCAACGCCTGCGAGCCCCGCTTTCTCCGTCACATCCTCAAACGTCCCGTCCGCCTTCTGGTGATACAGGCGGTTCCAGTACTTCGGCCCCGTCTTCTGCGGAGTCGTCCCCTTCGGTACAAAATCCCCAAAAGGCGCCCCATTCACCAGATACAAATCCAGCCGCCCATCGTTGTCGTAATCGAACAGCGCGACGCCTGACCCCATCGTCTCCAGCAGATATTTCCGCGGGCTGTGCGGCGCCTGATGCACAAAGTCCACTCCCACCTTCACCGTCACGTCTTCAAAGTCGCCTGGCACCAACGCTGCACCCGCCGCCGGATGTCCCATCTGCGCGGCGCTGCTGACCAGCACGGCCAGCAATCCCAACCCCGTCGTGACCCACGCAGACCCTCGCATCTACCGCTACCCTGCCTTCTTTGCCGCGGTCTTTGCGGCGTTCTCTACTCCGTTGCCCGTCTCCGTGCTCACCCCGCGGCCCTCGACGATCGTGAAAATTCGATCCACTCCCGGCAGCGCCACCCTCTCGATCTTCCCGCCCGGCCAGTGAATCTCTGCCGCATCGACCTTCGTTGCCGCACCAAGGCCAAAGTGCACACGCGGGTCGCTGGACGACAAATAGCTTCCTCCGCTCAGCACGTCCCCCCGCTGCCGTACACCACTCGCCGTCAGATACACGGTCGCTCCCACTGCATCGCGCGGACTTCCCGGTCCGCCCACCAGATTCAGTTCCACCCAGTGATTGTGATCGGGGTTCACGTTGCGCAGCAGCACCGGTACGCCATCCAGGTTATTGATCACGACATCGATCTTTCCGTTGTTGAACAAGTCCCCGAATGCCGCGCCGCGCCCCACACTCACTTCCGCGAGCCCGCTGCCTTCCACGGCCGGCACCAGCGCAAAGGTGCCGTTGTGCTGGTTGTGAAACAACAGCGGCCGCTGCGCGTAGCTCATTCCCCATTCCGGATGCTGGTCTGCCTGCGGATACACATTGCCGTTCACGATCAGCAGATCCTTCCAGCCGTCGTTGTCGTAGTCCAGAAACCCATCGCCGAACCCCACAAATGGAATCGTGGCGGCCGCGATGGCTGTCCTGTAGCTCAGGTCCTGGAAGTTTCCCGTCCCATCGTTGTGGAACACGATGTCGTAGTCGTCGGAGAAGGTCGTCGTCACCAGGTCCTCGTGCCCGTTGTTCTCGTAGTCGCCCGCCGCGATCCCCATGTTGGCCGCTTCCCGCCCATCCTGATTCAGCGCGAAGCCGCTCATATAGCTCTGATCATCGAAGGTCCCGTCGCCCTTGTTGATGTACAGATAATTCGGCGTCGAATCGTTGGCTACCACCAGGTCCGGCTTACCGTCATTGTTCACATCGACAAACAGCGCCCCCAGCCCGTAGTACCCGTTGGGATCGCCGACGCCCGCCTTCTCGGTCACATCCGTGAACGTCCCGTCGCCGTTGTTGTGGAACAAATGATCTCCCGCGCCCTCGAGCCCGCGCGGCCCGCACATCACGTCGACACCGCGATACTGGCACATCGATCCGCCCGCCGCCTTCGATCCCGATACCGGCGGATGCTCGAAGTCGTAACGGATATACCCCGCCACGAACAGATCCAGCCGCCCGTCGCCGTCATAATCGCCAAACGTTGCCCCGGTGTGATCGACCTCAAGGTTCGCCGATCCGCCTCCGAGCGCCACGCCCGCCTTTTCTGCCACATCCGTGAACGTGCCGTTCTGATTGTTGTGGTACAGCCGATTGCTCCCCACGTTCGTCACATACAGATCGGGCCAGCCATCGTTGTCGTAATCGCCTACTGCGCAGCCCAGCCCCCACCGGTCGTTCGCCACGCCTGCCTTCTCGGTCACATCGGTGAACGTCCCGTCGTGATTGTTGCGGAACAGTGCAGCGTGGGGCCGCTCCGCCTTCCCGCTGCGCGCGTCGAAGGTCGATCCATTCACCAGATAAATATCGAGCCAGCCGTCGTGGTCATAGTCCAGCAGACACACGCCTGACCCCTTGGCCTCGATAATGACCTTTTTCTCCGGCGTTCCTGTTGTGTTACGCCAACTTGTCAGCCCGGCTTGCTTCGCAACATCCTCAAAGCTGACGGTGCCGCTCTTCACGAAGCCGCCCGCCGTGATCGGCCGATGCTCCGCATCGAACTGCGCCTGCTGCGCCGTGCCCGAGGCCTGCCCCACCTGCTGCGCTGCCACCCCGCACCAGCATCCCGGGATCGCCAGCAGGCACAACCACCAGCACCATGGGCCGCGCGTTCGCAGACCGGCGTGCCGTGCATCGCCCTCTCGGGGCTGAATCCGAATTCGCACCACTTCTCTCTTTTTGGTTCCTGCGTTGATCCCCGACAGTCGAGCCTCTCATCGTCCGCAGGTTACTGGTGAATATACACAATCAACACAGCGGCTAGTGCGCCGCATCCTTTGAGCCGTACAGCTTCGCGCTGACCGCTAGCTCGGAGCGCGCTTCGTTCATCTTCCCTGCTGCGCGATAGGCACGCCCCAGGTCGTAGTGCAGGCGGGGATCCCTGGGCGCGAGGCTCACTGCGGTGCGCAGTTCCTCGATCCCCTGGTCCGCGTGTCCCGTCCGCGCCAGCGCCCGGCCCAGCTTGCCATGACACTCCGCGCACTGCGGAGCCGCCTTCACCGCGCTCTCCAGCACCGGCACCGCCTCCGCCGGACGATCGTGTTCCAGCAGGAACGATCCGTAGTCCAGATACGGCCACTGATCCGTCGCCGCATCGCCATCGGCCAGAGCGATCGCGGCCTTGTAGGCGCGCTCGGCTTCCTGCGGACGATTGCCCATCTCGTACGCCAATCCGAGATTCTCCTGCGCCTTTATATCTTTGGGATCGAGCGCGAGCGCCTTCTGAAACGCTTCCTGCGACTCTTTGAATTCGCTCTGGGAGTAGAAGCAGCGCCCCAGCCCGTACCACGCCGGCTCGTTCAGGGGATCGAAGACCACCGCCTGGCGCATCCATCGGATGGCATCCGGATAATCGTTCAGCAGCACATAATCCAGCGCGACAATCTCCAGATCGTCCGACTTCGGCTTGCTCAGCTGCGCCGCCCGGGTGTACGTCTTCAACGAATCCGCCGGCTTGTTTTCCCGGTTCAGCACAAAGCCCAGCATGTACAGCGCGTCCGATGACTCCGGGTGCTGGCCTGCATACGCACGCAGCGCTGCATCCGCCTCCGCGTACCTCCTGATGTTGGCCAGCGACTTCCCTTCGAACAGCAGCGCGTCCGACTGCGGTTCCTCTTTCGCTGCAGCGGCAAACAACGGCGTCGCTTCGGCATACTTGTGCGCCTCGAAGGCCGCCTGCCCGCGCTGGTATGCCGTCCCGTTTTGCGCCTGAACGTTCAGCGCCGCCAGCCCCAGGGCGCCCGTTACCGCCAGACCACGCATCGCTCGACGACAGAGCAGCATCCAGCCTGCACCCCTCACCGCTGCTGACTTCCCGGGACCACGAGCTGATACCGCGCGCTGCCCTTGCGGTTATCCTCATCGGCCAGCTTCGCCGCCGTCGCCAGTTCCTTCTCCGAATCTTCCTTCCGTCCCAGCCGGGCGAGGGTCAGACCCAGGTAGTAGTGCCCCGGCTGATAATCCGGCGCCACGGCAATCGCCCGCTGCAGGTAGTCGAGAGCCTTGTCGTAGCGCTTTTCCTTGAAGCAGGCCTCGCCTGCATCGGCCAGTGCGCCGCCATGCTTTGGATTCCGTGCGAGCGTCTTCTCGAACTCGCCCAGCGCCGCCTCGTACTGGTTCTGCTTCAGATCGATGTCCCCCAGCTGATAGTAGGCCTCGGTCTGCTCCGGCTGCAGCCGGACCGACTCATCGAATTCCGCGCGCGCCTTGTCGAACTGTAATCCGATCTCGAAAATGCGCCCCAGCCCGTAGTGCGCGCTGGCGTCGTTTGGTTGCAGTTTCAGATAAGCCTGCATCTTCTCTGCCGCCGCTGCCAACTGCCCCGCATCCATCTCCACCCGGGCCACAGCATAGAGCAGCCTGGGATTCTCCATGTGCAAATCCTGCGCCGCCTGCAGAGCCTTCTCCGCTTCTGGATACAGGTGCATCTCGTCCTCGAGAATCCCCAGGTCGTATTCCAGCCGCGCATTCGCCGGGACCCGCTGCTGCGCCCGCAGCAGATCGCTGAGCGCATCCACATCCTGCCCGTTCGCCCGCTTCTCCAGCGCCAACCGCTCGCTCGCCTCCACGTCACGCGCCTGCGCCGCGGCATTCGATGGATCCGCCTGCAGAATCGCTTCGAAAATGACGCGCGCCTCCTCCGGCTTACCTTGTTCCAGCAGCGTCACCCCTCGCCCCATCGTGGCCGAGCCCTGCGCCTGTCCCCACACGGGGACCGCTGGCAAAAACACGGCGGCGAGAATCAGACGCAGCGTCACTGGGTAGGAACTCCGCCCTTCATTCTCGATGCCGCTCTTCCTGTTTGCAACCTTTGTAGTCCGTCCGGGGTCGGGTCCGGCATGGGTGAATGCCTCCTTCGGCACCAGGCCGCTGACAATAGCGCTATATTCTGACCGTGTGACGGGCTGCGGTTGAACCGGCGCTTGACGCAACGCTTCCATGACCATGAACCGGCGCAGATTCCTTTACGGCAGTGCGGCTGTCGGCCTTTCTGCATCTGCAGCGCAGCGAGGGCTCCGTGCCGATGCAGCGCTCAATGCCCCCAGCGTCGATTTGGGCCGCCACCGCTTTGGCGTCAACTACACGCCGTCGCGCCGCTGGTGGTTCTGCTGGAACGACTGGGACCCGGATTCCATCCAGCGCGATCTGGATGCGATTGCCTCCCTGGCCGCGGATCACCTGCGCATCCTGCTCATCTGGCCGTATTTTCAGCCAAACCCCACCTGGGTGAGCCCGCTCCATCTGCAGCGCCTGGATCAGCTCCTGACCTGGATGGCCCAGCGTAAGCTGGACGCCCTGATTACTGTCTTTACCGGACAGCTGAGCGGCTGGTTCTTTCTTCCGCCGTTCAACCGGCCCGGCGAGGCTTTCTTCACCGACTCAGGAATGGCAGCCGCCCAGGAACTCTTCCTTCGCGAACTGGCGACGGTGGCGAGAAATCACGACAACGTGATTGGATTCGACCTCGGCAACGAGATCAATACCTGCTGGAGCGGTCCGACGGCGGCGGGCGATCCGTGGATGGCCGGGATTCTTTCCCGGATCGACTCCATCCTGCCCGGGCGCCTGAATGTGAACGGCGTGGATCATCAGCCATGGTTCGAGCCAACGACGTTTTCCCCCCAGGCCCTGGTGCGCGACCAGAGCATGCCGGTGATGCACTGCTATCCCTGGTGGACCGGCGCACTGCAATACGGTGGTCCCATGGATCCGCCGAGTGTCCGGCTGCTGGCGGGGATGGCAG
Source organism: Acidobacteriaceae bacterium (assembly GCA_036267395.1). Classification (GTDB taxonomy): domain Bacteria; phylum Acidobacteriota; class Terriglobia; order Terriglobales; family Acidobacteriaceae; genus Palsa-343. Next base: position 21,503 of record DATAWD010000041.1, read on the forward strand.
CGCTCATACGCTCCTGGGGCGGTTCGCCGCAGAAGCCTGTCTGGGCCGGCGAGTTCAACACCTGCATCGAGGCACTCAACGAAAAGCAGCAGGCAGAGTGGCTGCAGCGAGCCGTTCTCGCGGCGATCGACGAGGGCGTGAGCTGGTTCACCTATTGGGACAGTCACGATGTCAACCGGCGCTACGAATTCAATTCGGTCGAATACAGCCTGGGGCTGCTGACCAACGATGGACGCGTGAAGGAGCAGGGGCATATGTTTCGCGAGCTGGCCACCAGCTACCACGGGAAGCCAGTGCGCTTTCCCACTGCCACTCCGCCGCCGCCGCCCGAAGACCCGACCCTCGAGAACACATGGCACTGGCTCCTGGATTGGATGGGATGGCGGCCGCCTGCCGGAAAACCCTGAAGGACGTGGGAGCCTTACCGATTCTCCACGCCTGGCACGTCATACAACTGGAACTCGCGAATCTCCGCCGCATCCGTGCTCGATAGGATACGAAGGCGCAACCGGCTCGTCGTCACCACCGGGAAGATATCGATTTTCTCGTGCCCGATTGCCTGGGCAGTGACTACGCTCTTCCATCCTGACCCGGTCCAGACCTCGACCGAATACTTTTCAACCCGCTGGCCATCATTCAGCCACTCCATCGTGAGCGCGCGGTTGAAATTGATGGGCTTTGGAAAACGAAGCTCGAGCACAGCGTGGTGGGATCCGGCCGGCGCCGACCAGAACGTATCCGGATCGCCGTCGACCGCGGCCCCCTCATCCGGAGAAAGTGGCTGATGCGCTAAGGCGAGGTTGTGGGCATAGCGAGCGCGCAGAGCCTTGCCGAATGCCTCCAGGCGGGCCACGTCCGCATCCGGCAGAAGACCGCGCCGATCCGGCGCCAGGCCCAGCATCAGCTGGGCGCCGCGTCCCACAGTTTCGTCCCAGGTAGTTAAAAGTTCGGGCACCGTCTTAAGCGTGCTCTCGTCGTTGGGATGCCAGAACCAGTGCCTCTTGTGCAGTGGCGTGTCGGCCTCCACCGGGCGCCAGCGCACGGTTCCGTGCCGGTCGATCGCATCCCAGTCCTCGTAAGGAACGTAACCGTCCTCGTTACCCACCCAGCGCAGATCGCCGTAGTCGAACAGACCCGTGTCAGCGAAGACCAGCGTGTTCGGCTGATACGTGCGCAGAGTCTCGATGTATTTCCTGAAGTCGTAGACGTGGCCGGCGCTGCCTGCCCCATCGAGCCACCATTCCGCGAGGTTCCCGTAGTTCGTCGCCAGTTCTGACATCTCCGCTTCGTAGTAGCGATCGTAGGCCGCAGCATCGCTGTAGCGCGGGTCATGACGATCCCAGGGAGAGAGATAGATGCCGAACTGCAGGCCGTACTTTCGGGCCGCCTTCTCCACATCGCCCACCACGTCGCCATGCCCTCCTTCCCAGGGGCTGGACTTCACGCTGTAATCCGTCTGGGTTGTCGGCCACAGGCAGAAACCGTCGTGATGTTTGGCCACCAGGACCACGTAGCGCGCTCCCGCCGCCCGAATCGCCTGCATCCACTGATCGGGATTGAACGCCGTGGGATTGAACACCGCGGGACTGGCTGTTCCGTCGCCCCACTCCTGATCCAGGAAAGTGTTGGTGGAGAAATGGATGATGACGCCGAATTCCAGATCCTGCCATGCGACCTGCTGCGGCGAGGGTTTCACATCCACAAAGTTCTGCTGCGCCTGTCCGGGGACCGCGCCGCAGAGCAACAGCAAAGCGCCCAGGACCCAACAGCACGCGAAAGTCTTTGCCCTCATCGCGCGCCCTGTTCGCGCGCCGGATTCGGCTGCCGCTGGGGCAGGACCGTCCAGATTTGCGGATCCTCTTCGCCCAGAACCCACGAGCAAAAGCCCTCCAACCCGTTCTGCTGTGTGAGCTCGTAGCGATCTCGAAAAGTGCGTAGATCGGTGAAGAAGACCCACTCCCGCATCTGGTCACGATTGATGTAGAACCACGCGGTGTGATCGTCTGCATCCCACTGCACCTTGCCGCCCCAGTCGCGCGCCAGCTGCTCGGCATCGGGGGCGCCGATATAATCGCCGGTCGGGTTCGGCTTCTCGGTCGGAAGCTCACCTTCCTTCGTCGGCGGAACGAGGATGGGAGTGCCCGCGTACCAGTGGTATCCATAGACCGGAATGCCCAGCGAGAGCTTTTCCTTCGGGACGAACCGCAGGACATATTTCAGATTCTCCAGCGTCCACTGCCAGCCCGCGACCGGTCCCGGCTCGGTCCAGCGGGTGTTCTGGTCGTACGTCATCAGACAGATCAGATCCACCGATTTGGCGAGGGCAGCCAAATCGTAGGCGCCCCGCCAATCAGTGTAGATCCACTTCGCAAACCCACCGCTGCCCGGATATCCCGGAGCATTCGGGACGGTCGCGATACTCAGCTGCAGGCCTGCACCGTGCAGAGCCTCCGCTGTGGTCTTCACCAGCGCTGATAAGGCGTCGCGATCCGTCCATGACACATTTTCCAGATCGAACTGGAAACCGACGTAGCCGTGGAGTTTGCACTCCCGGATGAGCGCCTCGTTCATCTGTGCCTGGGCTGCGGGGTTTGTGGCCAGCAGGTGGAACTTCATCTTGTTAAACAGCGCCACGATCGGCATTACCGGCAGCTTCTCGCTCTGCGCCTCCCGCAGAACAGCGGGCTCCGGGCCACCCGTCACCAGTCCGCTCTCGTCCACCTGATACCAGGCGGGAACCAGCATGTCGATTTGCGAGGAGTGGGCGAAGAAGTCCCGAATCGACGTTGGGTCCTTGGTCATGTAGAACAACGCCACCGGGTGGTTGGCGGCAAAAGCAGGGGGGGCAACGAACGCGATAAGCAGAAAAAGCAGACGTTTCATAAGTCTCCGGAAAAAGCAGGGCCCCTTGGTAGCCGTTCAGTGGACTTCCCCGAGAACGCAGGTGCCTCCGCAGCATCGGAGTTCAGACCGTCACGCTCTCCCGATACTCGCCGAAGACCTCCCGAAGGGTGGAGGCGATCTCGCCGACGGTGGCGCTGGCCTCGACCGCCTCGAGGATCGCCGGCATCAGGTTAGCTCCGGAGTGGGCATGCTCCCCTACGCGGTTCAGGGCAACTCGCCACGGCTGCGGGTCGCGCCGCGATCGCAGGGCGCGCACCCGCTCCACCTGTTTCCGTTCCAGTTCTTCGTCGATGTGCAGTGTGGGAATGGGTGGCTCCTCGTCCCGCGTGAAGCGGTTGACTCCCACGACAATCTCTTCCTGCGCATCCACGGCGCGCTGGTGGTCGTAGGCGGCATTCTGGATCTCCTGCTGCACCCAGCCATTTTCGATGGCGGCCAGCATGCCGCCCATCGTCTCGATGCGCTCGAAATACGCCGTCACCTCGCGCTCAATCTCGTTTGTCCGTGACTCAATCGCCCAGGACCCGGCAGTCGGATCGATGGTATTGGCGACACCGGACTCCGAGGCAATAATCTGCTGCGTGCGCAGCGCGATGCGGGCAGCCTCCTCGGTGGGCAGCGCCAGGGCCTCGTCGTATCCATTGGTGTGCAGTGACTGCGTCCCGCCCAGAACCGCGGCCAGAGCCTGAATCGCGGTGCGGACGATATTGTTTTCCGGCTGCTGCGCGGTCAGCGTCGATCCGGCAGTCTGGGTGTGGAAGCGCAGCATCCACGAGCGGGGGTTCTTTGCGCCGAAACGATCGCGCATGATGCCGGCCCAAATGCGTCGCGCCGCCCGAAATTTTGCGATCTCTTCCAGAAAATCATTGTGCGCGTTGAAGAAGAAGGAGAGCCGGGGTGCGAAGCGGTCCACTTCCAGGCCAGCGTCGATGGCCGCCTGCACATAGGTCATCCCGTTCGCCAGGGTGAAGGCCACCTCCTGGGCGGCCGTCGACCCAGCCTCGCGCATGTGATAACCGGAGATCGAGATGGAGTTCCACTCCGGGACGCTTTCGCCGGCCCAGGCAAACACATCCGTCACGACGCGCATGGCGTGTCGGACGGGATAAATGTACGTGCCACGGGCAATGTATTCCTTCAGGATGTCGTTTTGAATGGTTCCGGAAAGCTTCTTCACCTCCGCACCGGTCCGCCGGGCGACCGCCACATACAGGGCCAGGAGAATACCGGCCGTGGCGTTGATCGTCATGGAGGTCGAGATGCGATCGAGAGGGATGCCCGCAAAGAGACGCTCCATGTCTTCAATCGAATTGATGGCCACGCCGACCTTGCCCACCTCACCCAGTGCCATCGGGGAATCGGAGTCGTAGCCAATCTGGGTGGGCAGATCGAAGGCGACGGAAAGACCGGCGGTACCCTGCTCCAGCAGGAACCGGTAACGACGATTGCTTTCTTCGGCGTCTCCCATGCCCGCGTACTGGCGCATCGTCCAGAGCCGGCCGCGGTACATGGTGGGCTGAATGCCGCGCGTGAAGGGAAACAGCCCGGGGAAGCCGACCTCGCGCTCCGCGTCGAACCCCGCCATATCTTCGGCGGTGTAGAGCGGTTTGGACTGAGATTGGCCGGGCATGGAACCCGCCATTGTAAGCCACCAGGGGCAGGGCGTGCCTTAGCTCCGCTTCTGCTTCGCCCGCGCGCGCCAGAATGAGGTGACGGTGAACCAGGCAAAGAGCAGCGCAAGGGCCGCATAGACCAGCACATGGCGGTCTCGCACTCCAAGCGCTTTGAAAGCCTGCCACGCATGGAGGGAGAAGAAGAGCGTGAAAATCGCAAAAAAAACGCCGGTAATCTGGAGCGTGAGCACGCCGGTCGCATGGGCGAAAGGACGCACCAATGCTGAGCCGAAGCGTCCGGCGCCTCGGGCCACGCGGCGGCTGCTCTCCGCATAATCAGGAAATCGGGCGGCCGGTCCGGTTGCGGACGGGATCGGGGTGGTGCCAGCCGTCGCCGAGGCAGCGGAAGATCGCTGCGCCGCTGCGGCGGCCTGCGTCGTGCCGTCGCGCAGTTTGCCGACGGCGACCCGCGTGCCGATTCCCAGGAGCCGGCCAAGGCGATTCGGCTGCATGAAAAAAGTCTAGCAGTGGGCCGTGGTTCCGATGTGGCGGCGCATTGCGGCGCGGGAACATCAGACGATAAGGTAGGAGAATCGGAGGTTGCGGGTCCACGCCGCATGCCGGGGAATCGAGGTCCTCACTTGAATCAAAAACTCCGCAAGCTGGTTCAGCAACTGGGCGAGGCTATTCACGAGAGTGTGTCCGAGTCCGCCCAAATCGCCGGGGTGGTGGCCGACATTCGCAGACAGGGCTTTGAAGTCCTGCTCATGCTGGAAGCGACCATTGGACTGAACGAGGTGGAGGAACAGCCAGCCGGCGCCCTGGAGTCCGGACAGCAACCTGAGTCGAATGAAGAAGGGACGTTTACAGCTCAGGACCTGCATTTCCTGAAATCGCTGCGAATCGCCGTTACCGGCGACTCGGGAGAGCCGGAAGACTCCTGACGTCCGATGCCGGACGCACAATTCGGCAAAGTTGTGATATATCTGGCCTTCGCTCCCCCCAGGCCGCGTGGCAAGGGCAGGAGCGCTGGGGATTCCGGCCGCAGGAAGATCGCGAGGGAGCCAATCAGAGCGGTGAGAGGCGAACATGCCGATGAAGGACACGCTTGGCGTACTTTTGGCGGGGGGGCAGGGCGAGCGGCTGTTTCCTCTGACACGCGATCGGGCCAAACCCGCAGTTCCCTTTGGCGGCCAGTACCGCATCATTGATATCACCCTCTCCAACTGCATCAACTCTGACCTGCGGCGCGTTTACATCCTGACGCAATACAAGGCCCTTTCGCTGAACCGGCATATCCGCGAAGGCTGGACGAGCGTGGTGGCGCAGGAACTGGGCGAGTTCATTGAGATTCTGCCGCCGATGCAGCGCGTCAGTTCGAATTGGTATGTAGGCACGGCCGACGCCGTCTACCAGAACATCTACTCCATTGGCTCGGAACAGCCGAAGCACGTGCTGATCCTCTCCGGCGACCAAATCTACAAGATGAATTACGGCAAGATGCTGCGGCAGCACAATGATTCCGGCGCCGACGTGACCATCGCCACGCTGCCCATCGAGCCGCAGGATGTGGCGCGCTTTGGGGTTGTGGAAGTGGCGAGCAACGGGGAGGTCACCGGGTTCCTTGAAAAGCCGAAGCAGACGAATGTGCGGTCGCCGTTCAACCCGAACATGGTGGATGCCTCGATGGGCATCTACATCTTCAATACGGACGTGCTGCTGCCCGCGCTGATCCGGGACGCCGAGGATCCCGACTCGCAGCATGACTTCGGGCACAACATCCTGCCGGCCATCCTGGGCAAGTACAAGATGTTCGCCTATAACTTCGTGGATGAGAACCGGAAGGAAGCGCTGTACTGGCGGGATGTGGGCACTCTGGAAGCCTACTTCGATGCCAATATGGACGTGGGCTCGGTATCGCCGATCTTCAACCTCTATGACAACAGCTGGCCGATCCGGACGCGGGTACGCCAGTATCCGCCGGCCAAGTTCGTTTTTGGCGAGCCGGGACGGACCGGCATGGCGATCAACTCGATCGTCTCGGGCGGGTGCATTGTCTCCGGAGCCGAGGTGCGGAACAGCGTGTTGTCGCAGGATGTGCGGGTTAACTCCTACTCCGAGCTTGACTCCACGATTGTGTTCACCCACGTGAACATCGGACGGCACTGCCGGATCAAGCGGGCCATCATCGACCGGGACGTGCATCTGCCGGAAGGGACCGTGATCGGGTATGACCCGAATGAGGACCGCAAGAACTACTTCGTGACGCCGAGCGGGCTGACGGTGGTGACCCGGGACTACTCGCTGTATGAGAACCCGGTGGCGCCGGATTTCCTGCAGGAGCGGCGAGAGTAACATCCCGCGGAAAGCCTGAAAAACGGACCTCGACTTTGCGCTAAAGGTCGCTGCCCAGACTGGCGAGGGGTGTGAGCATCTTCGGAATGGCATTTCCGGTGAACGCGAGGAAAGCGCCCGCGATGGCCATGACGGCGCGCAGCGCAAAATCGGGGATGCTGGATACGCCAGACGCCAGCGCGAGCCGGTCGCCCAGGGAAACGAGAAGCATCAGCGCGGCAAAGACGACGGCGGCTCGGATCTGGTCTTCCCTTCTGCCGCGGGCGCCCCCTCTGCTGAGCGGCGAGAAGCGCGGAACCAAAGCAGGCCCATGCAGCCAATGACGATGAGGGCTGCGGCCCAGGCGGGAGCGCGATCGGGTTTCAGCCACCAGTTGCCGATGGCCAGAGCTGCACTGAGGGCGAGTAATCCCGGCGCAAGGTAGTTTGTCATCGTTCTAACGGACATGGTTCAGTTTCCTTTCCGGAGGGTGGGCGATGTTTCTGTGCTGTGTTGGTCCAGGTTGCCGTCTGCCTCGGCCTCCTTCATGTCCCAGCCAAGCGAATTGGCGAAGCCGAGCAGAGCATCCTCAAGAACCGACATTCTGAGCCGGTAGATGATGGTTCTGCCGTTTTTTTCCGCGTCAATCAGGCCAGCCTCGAGGAGGACGGCGAAATGGGCGGACATGGTCGGCTTGGAGACGGGGAAATGTTCAGCCAGTTCGCCCGCAGACATGGGCCGCTTGCGGAGTATCTGTAGGACGCGGCGGCGGCGAGGGTCGGCGAGGGCTTTGAAGACCCGGTTCATGCATTTATATTTAGCTAATTATCTAAATATGTCAGGTCGCTGCGGCGCTGGGGCCGGGATTGTTCCCCAAAAGCGTGTGCAGGCGCAGGGATTGGCCGCGACGGATTCCGGGCGGCCATCGTTGGCTTCGGCGAATTTGGGCTCGCCGGGCGCCCTGATCGGCATGGTTAGGGTGTTGTCCAGCGACCGGAGATTGCCGGGCGCGGTTAGCGACTAGCGGCTGCCGGTGTCGCCCTGCCGTTTGCCTCGTTGAATACAGGCGGCACGGATCTTTTCATATCGCGCCTGCAGGACGTCGAGTTCTTCGTCGCTCAATTTCTCGATATCCATCATCTGATCGCCGGCCGCGGCGCTGGTGTGGATCAGTTCGTTGAGCTTGAGGTTGATGGCACGGGCGTCGCGGTTCTGGGTGTTCTGGATGAGAAAGACCATCAGGAAGGTCACGATGGTGGTGCCGGTGTTGATGATGAGCTGCCAGGTGTCAGAAAAGCGGAAGACAGGTCCGGTGATAGCCCAGGCGAGGATGATAGAAATCGCGCCGATAAAGGCCCACTTCGATCCCAGCCAGGCGGAGGCGGAGGCGGCGAATTTCCCGAAGGCATCGCCTTTGGTCTGGGCGGCGATCTCGGTCCTGAGCCTGCTGACTTTGTCTTTGGCGGGTTTCTGATTCGGGATCCTGCTCATAGCTCCCTGCTGGTGAAGCGGGCGTTGGAAGGCAGGGTCATTCTAGCGGGTTGGCGGTTGGTGCGTGAGTCGGTGCTGCCATGGGCAGTGAGGCTCAGCGAAAAGCGAACCGCAGGTCCCCGTTCGACTCTGTCGCTCACGCGACCTTCTCTCAGTGCAGGCTCTCTCTCCGCTTCACACAGTGGCGGCAGCTTCGTCCCCGCTTGCCCCATCGCGGGCAGGGTGCCGTTCGCCGTCTCCCCACTCAGGGGGCGCCGGTCGGTCCTCTTATTCCTGGCGGACTTCGGAATTCGGGGGGAGCACCCAAAGCAAGGCAACGATCCCGATGAGCACGAGAGAGGCAGCGGGCCGGTAGTACGCTGCGGGAATTGCGGTGAGGTAAAGCAAAACGGACGTAAGCTGTTTGCCCCAGCTGGCGTGCGGGGATGTCGTGCTCGCGGAACGGATCTGAAACCAGAGCGCCATAAAAGCCAGCCCGGGAAGAATGCTGACGGCAGCGTAGAGCGCGGCAGTGAACGAGGACAAGCCCTTGACGCCAATCCACTCCATGGCGAAGGGGAACAAGGAGAGGCAGAAAAGAAACAGCAGATTGGCCCAGAAAATACCGTGGCTGACGGTGTCCGCCTCGTCCACGAGATAGTGATGATTCACCCAGTAGATTCCGATTTGAACGAAGGTGAGCAAATAGAGAACGACCGTGGGCAGAACCGCGACCAGGCCGGCTACGCCATCGGAGCGGGGAACCTTGAGTTCCAGCACCAGGATGGTCACGATGACGGCAATGACGCCGTCAGAGAATGCCTCCAGACGGCCCTTCCCCATGCCTTGTCCGCTCATAGTGAGTCACCGTAGCACAGAGGCGATGCGCTGATCGAGACGGGCGCTTGCGCGCGTCTCCATGGGCATTTAAGCTTTCGCCTCACTACGAGGAGCCGACCATGCGTGGAGGCAGAAAGCTACCGTCCCTGATCCCCTGTGCTCTGTTGTTGTTTTCGTGCGCAACAGATGCATTCGCAGGGGGTTCAGGTCCCAGGCGACCCGTGCAAGCCCGTAAGCCAGCGAACCCAGGAGGTTGGATGTTGGATCCTGGCGGACGATCCTGTGGGCCGACTTTCGCACACGGAGGTCTACTGATATCTCGATGGGTACGCGACACGCGCCGCAGCGGAGGCGGACAAGGGGCCGCAGGGGATCGTGGTGGAATTGAAGGGCAAGACCTGGCTGATGACGATCGAACAGGCAAACTGGAAGGCTGCCCACGGAACCCGCGTGGGAGAGGTAGGGCCCATTCCCGTCACCACCGGTGAGAAGTACTCAGCGCAGTATATGGAAGCGGTCTTCCTTCCGGGGATGATGGCGCCCGAGCATCTCCATTCCGGTCCTGAAGCGTGGTTCACCACGGCAGGAGAGACCTGTCTGGAAACGTCGGACGGTCGCGTGCAGATTGGGTGCGCTGGCGGGCCACTGGTGATTGTTCCCGCCGGCATCGCGATGCACCTGACCGCGACCGGGACGAAAGAGCGTCGCGCCTTGGTGCTGATCCTGCATGATTCATCCCGCCCCCCGACAACTTTGGTCCACGACTGGAAAGCGCGAGGTCTGTGCAGGACAGCCAGGTGAGTGGTGGAGACCCCTTATTGCGGGAAGATGTGGTCGATCAGCTCGCGGCGCAGGGTGAGGCGGAGGTCGGTTGCGGGATTGGGCTCGGTGTTGGACTCGGGGTGGAGCGCGGGGGTGGGCGGGGGCGCGCCGGTGTCCGTCGTATTGACGACGAGAATGGCGGCGACGTGGCGTGCAGGGTCGAGGAACATCTCGGAGGAGAAGCCGCCCTGGTCGCCGTCGTGGTAGACGTAGCGGTGGCCATCGATGTGGGTGATGAAGAAGCCGAGGCCCATTTGCGGCGCACCCTGGGTGTAGGGAGTGGCGGGCTGGCCGGGGTCGGCGACGGGGAGCACGCCTTTCCATGCTTCTTCGAGCGAGCTGCGCTTCAGCACAACTGCGTTGAGCGGACCTTTGGGAAAGATCCCCAGCAGGAACTGGGCGTATTTCTCCATGTCGGTGACAGGCGCTTTGAGGCCGCTGTTGGAGGTGGTGATGCCGGTATCGAAATTGAAGGGCTGCTGGGTGAGCTTGTCGCCGGCGCGCAGGTAGCTGGCGGAGACGTGTGGTTCGAGGAAATAAGGAGAACGGTCGAAGTAGCTTTGGGTCATACCGAGCGGCTTGAGGATGTTCTTGTCGCAGTAGACTTCGAAGTCGTCACCGGAGAGGCGTTCGATGATCTGGCCGAGGAAGACATAGCCGAGGTTGGAGTAGCTCCAGCGGGTGGCGGGGGCGAAGGCGACGTGGGTATAGGGGAACATGGCCGCAACCTGAGCCCAACGGGCGGGCTCGAAGGGCTGCCAGTCGCAGCTGGCGGAGTCGTCGCAGTCCCAGGGCCAGGTGGGATTGCGGAAGCCGGCGCTGTGGGTGAGGAGGGTGCGGATGGTGACGGCGTCGATGGGACCGAAGGCGTCGTGGACCTGACGGAGCTCGGGGACATAGCGGACGGCGGGGTCGTCGAGGGAGAGCCGGCCTCGATCGCGCAATTGCAGGATGGCAATGGCGGTCATGGTCTTGGTGATGGAGGCCCAGTTATACGAGGTGGCGGCGTCGATGGGGGTATCTTTGCGCGCCTGGCCGTAGAAGCAGGTGAGCGGCGGCGCGGCCCCGTGGACGACGGCGATAGCTCCCCCCACGACTCCGTGCCGGGCGAGGACGGTGTTGAAGGTTGGGCAGAGGGAGGAATTCTGGGCAGAGGCGGCCGGGCCGAGACAGACGAAGAGCATCGAGGCCAGGAGAGCAGAGCGCGGGAACATGGGGGCCATGATAATCGGGACCCAAGGCGGTGGGGTTGGATCCGCCGGTTTGCCGGGAGATTCTGTGCCGGTGCTGGTGGACGCAGACCTGTGGTAATTGCTCCTTTTGGGGATGGCTCGCGACGGCCTGATTTCCTATTCTGCTCAAAAGGTTAGACGCAGCATCCGCGCTCGCACGCCGCCCCTTCGCAACAGCAGGATTTCCCCCGCGAACAGGGTCATAAAGATAAAGAAACAGGCGTATGCGGCGGAAGAGCTGCAATCGAATATTTTGGCGCAGGTCGTGGATTGGTCCACGTTCGTGTGCCTTTGACTGCCTGGCTGGTTGGAAACCCGCCCGTATTGGAATAAACGAAAGAAATTCAGCACCAAATCGGCGTTTCCATATGCGCACTGCAAGTGTGCGGTTCGACGATCCAACTCGGCGAATCGAGCATGAACCAGAATCACGGGTAAGCTCCGGAACCCCTCCGGTGTGCCGGCTGGGCCTTGTGCCGGCGCGAGCCCTCGCGGGGGTACTTCTCTTCAGCCTGTTGGCCGTTGCTCTGACATCGATCTGCTGTGCCGCCGAGAGGCCTGACGCGACGAAGCCCAGCAGCCATTGGGGGCTGGGTGGAGCGGCTCGGAGCCTGAGTATTCGCGGGCGGGGCGAGGCAGAGAGCCGTGCTGACTATCCGATCGAGCAGATGCGATTCAACCAGAGGCCGGTCCCGTTCGAACACGGAGTGCGCGTCGGGCCGGGGACGGGGAATCTGGAAATTCAATTCGCGGTGCCGGCACCGCGCGTTGAGGATCGGCTGCGTTACCGGCTGCTCGGTATTGACGCGGATTGGAGAGAAGCAGGCAAGGATCGGACTCTGCGCTACCACCTGGCGCCGGGGCATTATGAGTTCGATTTTCAGGACGAGATCGGGCGCCGGAGGGATTCTGCTGTCGAAAGCATCCCAATTACGGTGACGGCGGTGTATTGGCAATCCGCGCGGGTTCAGGCTCTGTGCATCATTTTTTTGTTGATGCTGATCCTTCTGCTTCACCGGTTGCGGGTTTTTTATCTGAGCCGACATAACCGGAAGCTGCAGGAGGCCGTGACCCAGACGCGGGCGGAACTGACACTAACCGCGAGAACCGCACGCGACGCGCAGGAGGCTCTGCGGGAGCAGGCTCTGAAAGACGGGCTGACGGGACTGTGGAATCGGAGGGCGATCTTCGCGATGCTGGAGAGGGAAATCTACCGCGCCCAGCGCGATCGGTTGCCCATCACGCTGGTGATGATCGATCTGGACCATTTCAAGAACATCAATGACACGTACGGGCATCCGACCGGAGATGAGGTACTGCGGGAAGCGGCCAGCCGCCTGATCGAAGTGATGCGACCTTACGATTTCATCGGCCGCTATGGCGGCGAGGAATTCCTGATCGTTTTGCCCAGTTGCTCCCCGCACAATGGGGTGCAGCGCGCGGAAGAGTTCCGGCGGGCCATCGCGACGCGGCCGGTTTTTACAGCCGCCGGGCAGCTCACGGTCACCTGCAGCGCGGGCGTGGCGGCGTATGACGAAGCGATGCCGCCCGACGATCTGATCCACCGGGCGGACGAGGCGCTGTATCGCGCCAAGCGGCTGGGCCGTAACTGCGTCTGCGCGGGAAAGCCTGCAGCGGCCGTGGATCGCTGAGAGTTGGCGCGAATCTCACTCGATGGGAAGTCGCTTTCAGGCACATGACAATGCCGCCATGGCGGGGATGGCCGGCGGGAAAAATGGCTGCGGAGCCAGGCTGAATTGGGGTACACTCGTGGCTCCCCCACAGGCTGGCTCTGTTTTTCCCAGGAACATCGCGCGGAAAAACGACACATCGATTGGGATGTTGTACCCGGGTTGTGCCGCGACGGCGGATCCGACCGGGATGGCAGGGCCGCGCGAAACTCAGCGCTGGAAGCGGTGTTGAAGTCGGGCAGAATCGCGGAGCCGGGGTGGCTATCTGAACGGCAGGGTGGCGCCGCGTCACGGTTGGCGTGTTTCGATCCTTCGGCGTCTCAGCGCCGGAAGAGACCGGGAGTCTCAGGGGAGGGTTCCCATGGTGATCTCGTCGCGCATGGCAGTGGCTGGAGCGTTGTGCTTTTGCTGTCTCACGGTCTTCGGGCAAAAGGGGAGCAGCGGAGGGAGTTCGTCTTCCAGCAGCAGCGGTGGAGACAGCACGAATGCACCGGGGTTCTCGATTGAGACGGAGATGTTCACCTACCGGGCTGTGGAGCTGAACAGTGAGGCCATCGCCTGCGATATCGCGCGGAATTTATATGGGGGTGCGGTGCAGGATGCGCCGCCGGGAGCGCAGGTTCCCTGCGTGGTGAACGGCGAAGGACAGGCGCCGCAGGGAATCGTTCTGGTCTCGGGCGGCAGCACGCTGGTGGGGGATTTTCAGATCTGGCGGGCGGATATGGCGGCCATGGACAGCCTGCGCGGCCGGGCGACCGCGGTCTGTGTGGAGGGCCCGAAAGGCAAAGAGGAAAGTACGCCAGCGGAGAAACAGGAAGAGGAGCCGGAAGGCGGGGCGAGCAGCCGGGGACTGGGCAGTACAGTGCTGGGGTTGATGAAGTCCACGGCGCCGGGGCAGATGGTCTCAGGAGCCGGCACAGTGATGAGCATGTTCAGCAGCAACCAGTCGGTGAGCTCGGTAGTGGGCACGGTGCACGATCCGGCGCTGATGAATGAGGTGGCGCGACAGCTGCGAGCACTGCACATCGAGGTGCTGATTCCGGAGCTGTACAGCCCCAACGGACTCTCCAGTCCGGACCCGTCGGACTCCCCCTACATGGAGAACCTGAACCAGCTGATGGCGGCTTATGACGGCTGCCTGAAGATGAAGGGCGAGGACATCGCCAGTGTGACCGATGAGATCAAAGTATTCCTGACATCGATCATGAGTCCCGCGCCAGCGCCCAAGGCGGCCAGCGGCAGCGGTGGGGGAAACGGATCGGGCAGTGGCGGCGGGAGCGGATCGGGGGCGTCGGACAGAGCCCAACCGCATCTGGCTGGGGTACTGGCGGCGGATGCGGTGGCGCGGAAGCTGAGCATCAGCGACGATCCGGGGGCAGCGCCCAACAAAATATGGCAGCACCTGCTATGGGTGAAGGCTCTGGAATCCGGCGGGTCGGTCACGCGGACGAGCAATCTCTTCGGGACCAAAGTGCAGTTTGGCGGCGGCGCGGTGGATACGTTCGCGATCTTCCGGCTGGACGGGGAGCTGGTGTGCTCAGGAAACGCCTACAGCTTCCAGAGTCCGGTGAAGCTGAAGGATCTCGACCAGAAATTCAACGCTGAGCCGAAGAGGGGCCCGGGGGAGTCTTCGCTGCTGCGCAGTACGTGCTCCATGCTTCCGAACCCCTGAGTGGGGAACCCTCAGGCGATCTCATCTTCCAGTGCAGGCTGGTTTCGAGAGGCTGTTGCGGCGCGCGCGGGGCGCAGGCCGCGGCCGCGGAGCCACATGCGCGCAGCGACGGCGAGAATGCTGGTGAGGGCAGCCGCTTCGACGAAGATTTTGCCGCCGTCGAGCAGGTCCGGATGGCCGTCCTTGAGATTCGGGTCCGTGAGGATGCTGTGCAGGAACAGCAACACGGCGGCGGGAAAAACGAGGTAGTGCAGATTGCGCCAGATGGGCCGACCGATGCGCGTGCGCAGCAGCGACGAGACAAAGACGAGGAGCAGCAGATAGAGGGCACCCGCTCCGGCAAGGTTCAGTTTGGGCTGCAGGGGCGAGTGGATAGGCCAGAGGATGTCAATGAGGCGGAAGTGCGGGGCGTGCAGGAACAGCAGGACGACGGGGTGAGTGAGAGTGAAGAAGATGGCCAGGTACGCCGTCCACTGATGGAGCAGGAAGACGTTGATGTGGCGGTGGGGCCAGTGGCGCACCGGGCTATAGCGCAGGGCGATGAGCAGGCCGATGAGGAGATTCACGGTCGCCAGTCCCGCAGCGCCGAGGCCGAGATACGCGCACAGATCCAGTAACGTCATCGCAAAAGGCCGCTCGCCTATGGAAACACGGGCGCGACGCAGAGACAAGCGCCGCCTGGTGGTTGGACGGAACGAAGCTTGATTTTTTCCCAGGCAGAGGCCGGATATTGCGACCGGCGCGATCTGATGTATCCTGCGGAGTCCCTTTTTCCCAAGCAGTCGGAGCGGCGCAGATTTGGACGGGCAGTCCCGGGCGGGACGCGCGGTGGTGTCATGCGTCCTTGGGGCGAGCTCAAACGTCAACGTGAGAATTAGTCCCCCCAACCCAGACGGGACGTTGTAAGCCCGGCTTTTTCCAAGGAGAGTCTCGTGGTGCGCAATTCGCGAAGAATTTCTGCTTTCTCGTGGCGTTCCGCTCTACGCATGGGCGCTTTGGCCGCCATGCTCGGCGGGATGGTGGCAGCCGGTATCGCACAGGAGTCGGACACGGATCAGAATCCGAGCACGACCCAGGAAAAGGGCCCGGCGGCCGGATTCAAAGCTTTGCAACTGCGACAAATTGGTCCGTTCCGCGGCGGCCGCGTGGATGCGGTGGAGGGCGTGCCGGGTGAGCCCCTGGTGTACTACTTCGGCGGGACGGGCGGCGGGGTCTTCAAGACCACGGACGGCGGACACACGTGGAAGCCGATCACCGACGGCCAGATTAACTTTGGCTCGATCGGATCGATCGCCGTTGCGGCTTCGGATCACAACGTGATCTATGTCGGGACGGGGGAGAGCGCGATCCGCGGGAACGCCTCGCACGGGGACGGGGTTTACAAGTCAATGGACGCGGGACAGACCTGGAAGCACGTGGGTCTGGAGGACACGCAGCAGATCGGGCAGATCCGCGTGGATCCGCGCGACCCGAACCTGGTGTATGTAGCGGCGATGGGGCACATGGCGGGGCCGAATGCCGAGCGCGGCGTGTTCCGTTCGAAGGATGGCGGGAAGACCTGGCAGAAGGTGCTGTTCAAGAGCGACAAGGCGGGGGCGGTCGATCTGGCGATGGATCCGTCGAATCCGCGGGTGCTGTACGCGGCGTTCTGGCAGGTGGTGCGTAAGCCGTGGACGTTTGAGAGCGGCGGACCGGACAGCGGCATCTGGAAGACGACGGATGGGGGCGACACGTGGACGGAACTGACCCACAATCCGGGTTTGCCGAAGGGGGCGCTGGGACGCATCGGGCTGACGGTATCGGCGGTGGATCCGGAGCGGGTGTGGGCGCTGATCGAGGCGCAGGAAGGCGGTATTTACCGCTCTGACGACGCCGGTAAAACCTGGGCGAAGCTGAACGGGCAAAACGAAATCAAGCAGCGGGCCTGGTACTACTCGCAGGTGTTTGCCGATCCAAAGAATGAGAACACCGTCTATGCGGTGAATACAGAGCTGTTCAGGTCCACGGATGGCGGCAAGACGTTCACGACGATTCGGAACAACCACGGTGACAATCACGATATGTGGATCGCGCCGGAGGATCCGAACCGTTTTATCGAGTCGGACGACGGCGGGGCGCAGATCAGCTTCGACGGCGGCAAGAGCTGGAGCACGGAGGGCAATGAGCCCACCGGGCAGTTTTACCGGGTGACGCTGGACAACGACTTTCCGTACCACATCTACGGCGCACAGCAGGACAACACGACGGTGGAGATCGTGAGCCGCAGCAACAATGGGGCGATCACGGACAGCGACTGGCACGATGTGGGCGGCGGCGAGAGCGGCTGGATTGCGCCTGACCCGCTGAATTCGAATTACGTGTACGCCGGGTCGTATGACGGGCTGCTGACGCGATACGACAACAAGACGGGTTCACTGCGGAATATCAACCCATGGCCCGATAATCCGATGGGATCGGGCGTGGAGGCGATGAAGTACCGCATGCAGTGGAGTTTCCCGCTGGTGTTTTCGCCGAACAATCCGCATCGTTTGTATGCCGGGGCCCAGGTTTTGCTGGCGTCGGACGATGAAGGGCAGAGCTGGAAGGCGATGAGCCCGGATCTGACGCGGAACGACAAGACGAAGCAGGGGCCGTCGGGCGGCCCGATCACGAAGGACAACACGGCGGTGGAGTACTACGACACGATCTTCACCATCGACGAATCGCCGGTGAAGGCAGGCGTGATCTGGGTGGGATCGGACGATGGGCTGATCCACGTGACGCAGGACGACGGCAACAGCTGGCAGAGCGTGACGCCGAAGGATATGCCGAAGTGGATCCGCATTAACTGCATCGCAGCGTCGCCATTCGAGCCGGGGACGGCGTATGTGGCGGCGACGATGTATCTCTCCGACGACTTCCATCCGTTCCTGTACAGAACGAACGACTACGGGAAGACGTGGAAGAAGATCGTCAACGGGATTCCCGACGATGACTTCACGCGCACGATCCGGCCGGATCCAAACCGGAAGGGACTGGTTTTTGCGGGCACGGAATCGCACCTTTACATCTCCTACGACGACGGGGACAGCTGGCTGCCGTTCCAGCTGAATCTGCCGGCGGTTCCGGTGACCGACATCGCGTTCCAGAAGCAGCAGGACGACATGGTACTGGCGACGCAGGGGCGCGGCTTCTACGTGATGGATGACATGGCGCTGGTGCGGGCGCTGGACCCGGCGCGTTTCAACCGCAGCACGCCGGTGGAGTTGTTCCCGGTTAAGAAGACGGTGCGCATCGACGGAGGCGGCTTCGGCTTCGGGCGCGATCCCTCGGCGGGGCAGAATCCACCGAATGGCGCGGTCATTTACTACTACCTGAAGGACAAGCCGCAGGGCGAGGTGAAGCTGCGTTTCCTGACCGCCGATGGGAAGGTGGTGCGCGAGATTTCAAGCAAACCGAAGAAGGGACAGGAAGCGGAGCCGGAGAATCCGTATCGGCCGGGCGGCGGTCTGGCTCCGGCGAAGGAAGGACTGAACAAATTTGTCTGGGATCTGCGGTACAGCGACGCAACGGGCTTTCCCGGGCTGTTGATGTGGGACGGTTCGCTGCGGGGGCCGATGGCCACGCCGGGCGAGTACAAGGTGGAGCTGACGGTCGACGGCAAGACCGACTCGCAGAACTTCACGGTCGTGAAGGATCCGCGGGCGCCGACCACAGCGGAGGACTTCCAGAAGCAGCTGGATCTGGCGCTGAAAATTCGCGACCGGGTGACGGAAGCGAACCAGAGCGTGGTGGCGATTCGCGCTGCGGAGGATCAGTTGAAACCGTACCTGACCAACTCAAATGCGAAGGTGAAGACCCAGGCAAAGCAACTGACGGATGAGCTGACCGGGATCGAGGAGGCCATCTACCAGACGAAGCTGCACGCGGATGAAGATGCGCTGAATTATCCGATCCGGCTGAACAACAAGCTGGCCTCAGTGGAAGGCGTGGTGGAAGACACGGATGTGGCTCCGACGGCGCAGTCTTACCAGGTCTTCGATGAGCTGTCCGCCCAACTGCAGACGCAACTCGACCATCTGCACAAGGTGGAGACCACCGGGGTTGAGCAGTTCAACAAGCTGGTGCGGGACCAGAACATCCCGGCGGTGAGCCTGCAGCAGCCGAAAGCGGACTAAGGGAGAGGTGCGCGGCTCCGCGAGACGGGGCCGGGTGAATTTCGGCACCAAAACGATGGGCCGCTCGAGCAATCGAGCGGCCCGAACTTTGCCGGAATCCCTTTCATCGCGGACAATAGCAGCAGAGGTCAACGGACTTATGCCCCTTTCCGGCGAAGCGATTCGGTTGATGAATCTGGTGGACGACGTGGCGACGACGATGCGTCGCATTCTCGCGCTGGTGCCGACGCTGGCTCCCGATGAGCGCAAGCGGGTGAGCGAATATCTGAAAAACTCCGAGCCGAGCACAAACAGCGTCCTGCAGGCACTTACGAACTCAAAATAATTCAGCGATCTCGTGAGGGGGGCCTCCGCACTTGCAAGCAGCGGTATCTACCGGGGAGACGCGCTCCTGCCCGATCCGCGCGGGGCCGTCGCCGCTCCTGGCTTCGTCGGGGCAGGACAACGGCCATCGCAGCAGGAGGCGGAGCAGGGGGGGAAAGGGCGGTTCATCGCCGGGACCTGCGCTACGTCTGGCACCGGCGGGCAGGGATGATGTTTTTCACAGGGGGCCGGAATGGGGCGGACGGCAGGCGAGACTCCTCTTTTGCGGTTATCTGCTTGTTGTGCAATGCCTTATGGGTGATGGGTTTTGCCCAGGGAGCGCGGCTTCCCTATGGTTTTTGGAATTCTCGAAAATGGACATGTATCGACATTGATTCTCCCGGGCGAGTTCTAATGACCGATTGATCAATAGCTTAGGAAGGTAATTCCATTTTCGGTAACCGCGGTCACAGATCCCTATGAAAAAAGCAGTTGACCGGATTCCGGCTCGGAGTTATTTTCAAAAATGTCGATTTTGACATCCGGCGCCCGCCGCTCTGCTTCATCCATCCGGTCAGGCAGAAGAGAAGTGGCTCCTGAATGGGAGCAACGCCGCGTTTTTGTCTGCAGGGGCGACAAGAGGCCGGGGTCAGAAGAGACAACGATCCGAACTTTTGCGGAGATATTTCAGAAGGGAAAAAATTCGACCCAATGCCAGGGTCGGCGCGTCTAAATGGAAAGAGCTTTCGGCGTGATTTTCTCCCAGCCTGCTTTGGGCCCCAGTGGTTCAGCGGTGCTCTGTGATCGAAAGCGGTCGGACAACTCACTGGTAAAAAGCAAGGAGACTACCATGCGTTCTGAATTGATTTTTGGTGCGCTCACGCATGTGAGCAATCGTTACCAGCTTTGCCAGCTGGCTTCCAAGGCAACTCGCAAGCTGCACAAGCCCAATACGCGGCTGCAGGACACGATGAACGATGTGCTGCTTCGCTTCCGGGAGTCGAGCCCGGCAGCGGTGACCCTGGTTCACAGCCAGCCCGTCGCTCTGCCCCAGCAAACCCAGCGCCGCGCCGCCTAGCAGGATTCGGGACCGCGCGGGCCTCCCGCCCGGTCCTTCCCCGGTCAAGCAGGATCTGTTCCCCTCACCCCCCGTAGTGCCCTTCCCGATTCAAACACCCCTCCTCAAAATTCTCCGCAGGTGATCCATGACAATCTCAGAACTGAAAGAAAAGAACATCACAGAGCTGAGCCGCATTGCGCGCACGCTGGAAATCCCGGGCGCGAGCGGACTCCGCAAGCAGGACCTGATCTTCAAGATTCTCCAGGCGCAAAGCGAAAAAGAAGGACACATCTTTGCCGAGGGCGTGCTTGAGATTCTGCCTGACGGCTATGGCTTTCTTCGCTCTCCGGACTACAACTATCTTCCCGGGCCCGATGACATTTACGTTTCGCCCTCGCAAATTCGCAAGTTCGACCTGAAGACCGGCGACACGATCAGCGGCAACGTGCGGCCGCCCCACGAAGGGGAAAAATACTTCGCGCTGGTGAAGATTGAGGCGATCAATTTTGAGTCGCCGGAAGAGACCCGGAACAAGATCCTGTTCGACAATCTGACGCCGCTGTATCCGCAGGAGCGGGTGAAGATGGAGACGGTCCGCGAGAACGTCAGCGGCCGGGTGATGGATCTGATGACGCCGATCGGCAAAGGACAGCGGGGGCTGATTGTGGCGCCGCCGCGCACCGGCAAGACGATGCTGCTGCAGGCGATTGCGAACTCCGTCACGGCGAATCATCCGGAAGTCGTGCTGATCGTATTGCTCATCGACGAACGGCCGGAAGAAGTGACGGACATGCAGCGGTCGGTGAAGGGCGAGGTAATCAGTTCCACCTTCGACGAGCCGGCGGCTCGCCACGTGCAAGTGGCCGAGATGGTGATCGAGAAGGCCAAACGTCTGGTGGAGCATAAGCGCGATGTAGTGATCCTGCTGGACTCGATTACGCGCTTGGCTCGCGCCTATAACACGATCGTGCCGCCATCGGGCAAGGTGCTCTCAGGCGGCGTGGATTCCAACGCTCTGCAGCGGCCGAAGCGGTTCTTTGGCGCGGCGCGCAATATCGAAGAGGGCGGATCGCTGACGATCATCGCCACGGCGCTGGTGGACACGGGCTCGCGTATGGACGAGGTCATCTTCGAAGAGTTCAAGGGCACCGGCAACATGGAAGTCATCCTCGACCGCAAGCTGGTCGACAAACGTGTCTTCCCGGCCATCGATATTCAGCGCTCGGGCACGCGTAAGGAAGAGCTGCTTATCCCGAAGGAAGATCTGCAGCGCATCTTCGTGCTGCGCCGCGTGCTGAACCCGCTTTCTCCAGTGGAAGCGATGGAACTGCTCATTACGCGACTCGAAAAGGTGCGCAACAACGCCGAGTTCCTGCAGAACATGAACCAGCTATAGAGCTGCGCGCTGCAGCGACAAAGGCCGGGGCTTGCCCCCGGCTTTTCTGCGCAATCATCCCGTGCCAGCAATCTCTCGGAGCAAGACCATGCAGAAGCTTTCAATCGCCCTGGCTTTAACGCTCTCGCTTGCGGC
>DATAWD010000042.1:0-34457 GCA_036267395.1 Acidobacteriaceae bacterium
GGTCTGCTGCCCGATGCGTATCTCGACGCGCTGTTCCCCGAGGACCGCGCCGCGCGCTACGACTTCGCGACGACGGACCTGGCGAAACCGAGAACCATCGTTGCTGAGCACGAGGGAGTCATCCGCGGATTCGCCACGACCATGCCCTCCCGCGATCCCGACACAGCGGATCACGGCGAGCTGTGCGCGCTTTACGTCGATCCCGATGACTGGAGCCGCGGCTACGGCCGGTCGCTCATCGAAGCTGCGCGCCGCCATCTTCTCGACTGCGGATTCCGTTCCGCCATGCTCTGGATGCTGGAGGGCAACGCCCGCACCGACCGCTTCTATCGCGCCGATGGCTGGCTGCCCGACGGCACGCGCCGTACGGAAACGATGTGGGGGATCACCGTGAACGAGCTTCGCTACCGGTGCGTCCTCGATCAGTCCTGATCCCAGAACCTGCCTCACCGGACGTCCGAATCCTCTGTGGTCTCTGTGAACTCTGTGGTGAAGCGTGCGTCAGAAAGCCACCAGCGCCACGCCCACACACACACAAATCGCCGCCATCCACCGCCGCCGGTCCACGTTCTCGTGCAGAAAGAACTTCGCCGCCAGCGCATTCGTTACGAAGGTGAGGGAAGTGGCCGCCGGGCCGATCAGGCTCAGGTCGCGATGGCTGAAGGCGTAGAGCAGCGAGAAAAAGCTCAGCGCCAGACACACCACGCCCAGTCCGAAACGCCCGTTCGTCAGCACAGCGCGAATCGCGCCCAACAGCCCGCTCTTCTCCCGGATGCGGTCCAGATCTCCAACCTGGCGCATGGCCGAGGCCGTCAGAATATCGCCGGCCGTCGCGGTAATCACAACCGCTCCAATCATGCCGATAGTGGCCAGAGCCGCGTCGGTAAGGTGGCCGATGATCATAAGCGCACCTCTTCCCGCGCGACCGCCGCTTCTCCAGCGTCCACAGCCGGCCGATGATCGGTCCAGGAGGGCCCGCGGGTCACGAACCCAACGCCCGCCGTGATGAAGACGATCCCCAGCCAGCGCAGCGGTGAGACATGCTCGCGCAGCCAGAATCGCGCCAACAGGGTCATAATGACGTAGCCGAGCGAGCTGGCCGGCAGCACAAAAGTCAGATCCGCCCACGAGAGCGAGGCCATGTACGAAGCAAAGAAGCCAATGAGCAGAACGATGCCCGCAGCCACCCACGGCTGGAAGACCGCGTGAATCAGCTCCGCCGGATGGTCGAGGGAAACCGGCCCCAGTCCCTTCATCCCACGCGACAGAAAGCTATCGCCGAAGGCCGAGGTCAGCGTTACCGCCGCCAGCACCAGATACCGGCGAAATGTCATCGTCGAATGAGTCATGGCAGGGGGCCCCACCCGGGCCCCGCTCCTGAACTCAGTGTAGAAACCCACGGCAAGGGCCGCAATGCGAACCTGCTTTCCAGCAACGGACAGAGATGGAACGGTTATCCGGAAGTGTCGCCATGCCCGGGGATGTTCCCCCGAGACAGCAAGGTGCGAGCCGAAGACTCGCACCTCTTTAGATTCTCGAATCGTGGGTCAGGAGTCAGACCTGGACGTTGACCGGCTCGGTCGTCTTCTGCGCCTTGCTCTCCCGCACCAGCTTGTTCCGTTCCGAACGCAGCTTCAGGAACGATTTCGACTCGATGTACAGCCGCTTCAGGTCGCGGTTGGCGATGGCCTTGCTCACCACCCGCCATGCCGCCTTGGGCCGGAAGAAGTACTCGTCGTAGAAGCGGTTCACCATCTCCAGCACATACTCCGCCGGCAGGCCGGGATATTCGATGTGGGCCAGCTGGTGCCCGCCCGCATCGCTCATCTGGTTTTCGTTGGTGATCAAGTTGTTCGCCCGCGCATAGTCGTACAGCTCCGTGCCCGGGAAGGCATGCGCGATCGATACCTGGATCGTCTCCACGTCCAGCGTCTTGGCAAAGTTGATCGTGTTCCGGATCGACTCCTTGGTCTCGCCCGGCAGCCCGAGGATGAAATCCCCGTGCACGGTCAGCCCCAGCTTATGGCAGTCGCGCGCAAAGTCCCGCGCCCTTTCGATCGTCGCGCCCTTCTTGATGTTCTTCAGGATCTGCGGATCGCCCGACTCAAACCCGACGATCAGCAGCCGACAGCCCGCCTCGCGCATCGCCTTCAGCGTCTCGTAGTCGGTCGTGACCCGTGAGGTGCTCGACCAGGTCAGCTTCAGCGGCTTCAGCTTGGCGCACAGCTCGATGGTGCGCGCCTTCTGGATGTTGAACGTGTCGTCGTCGAAGAAGAACTCCTTCACGTTCGGCCACAGTTCTTTCGCGTGCGCCATCTCCGCAGCCACGTCGTCCGTCGAGCGCTTCCGCCAGGCATGCCCGCTCAGCGTCTGCGGCCACAGGCAGAAGGTGCACTGCGCCGGGCAGCCCCGCGTCGAATAAAGCGCCACATACGGATGCAGCAGGAACGGCACGTTGTACTTCGTCACATCCAGATCGCGCTTGTACACATCCGTCACCCACGGCAGCGCGTCCAGGTTCTCCACCTGCGGCCGGTCGGGATTATGCACGACCTGCCCGTTCTTCCGGTAGCTGATGCCGAGGATCTCTTCCAGCGGTTTGCCCTGGGCAAACTCCACCACGGAAAAGTCGAACTCCCGCCGGCAGATGAAGTCGATGGCCTTGCACTCCAGCGCCTTGTCGGGATCCGTCGTTACCGGCGGCCCCACAAAGCAGATCTTCAGCTGCGGATGCGTGGCGCGGATCTTCTCCGCCCACTGCTGATCGCCCGACCAGCCGATGGTGCTGGTGAACACCACCAGGAATTCGTACTCGTTGAGAATCTCATTCACCTGCACCCAGGAGACGTGGTGCGGGTTGGCGTCGAGCAATCGCGCCCCTTCGAGCATGCCGGCGGGATACGCGAGCCACACCGGGTACCAGTACGACTCAATCTCGCGGGTCGCAGGCCAGCGTGAGCTGGCGCCACCGTCAAAATTCTCAAAGGAGGGAGGGTTCAGAAACAGTGTTTTGAGCGGCATGGGCATTCCTCTTAGTTTACCATCCGGAAGCGTGCCTGACCGGCCTCAAAATGGCCTTCAGGCGTACCCGTTAAGGCACCTGAATCGAGTGATTTACAGCCGGTGTCGGAGCCGCCGGCGGACCGTTCTCCGCCGTGCGCAGCCAGGTTTCCAGCTGGCCCGTCTCGCGCAGCAGGTTCAGCTGCACCTTCAGCAGCGAGAAATTCGCGTCCAGCACGTCTTCGTACCGTTCGCGCTCATCGATGTGCGCCTGCTGTTCCTCTTTGGGTGTCACGGGCGCAGCGCCCGGCGATCCGGTGCCGTTGGTGAACTGCGTTTCCACCGTCTTCAGCTGCTCCTGCGCCACTTCGCTCTGCAGTTCGTTCACCTTCTGTTGCGCTGCCAGCTCTCGCAGAGCGCGGCGCATCGCCCCGGTCTGCTCGCTCAGAATGTTCTTTGACGATTCGGCGTCCGCCTCGGCCTTCTCCGCGTCTGCCGCGGACTCCCGCGCTTTGGCTCGCCGCGAAGCGTCGAAAAAGGGAAGCGTGACCACCACCCCGATCGCCGCGTTGTTGTATTGCAGCCCGTTGGGAAAGTACTGGGTGTAGTTCGCGAATTTCTCGAACAGGCTGTACTGCCCACCGAACGTGATCAACGGACGAAGGTTCTGCCGGTCGTCGCCCCACGAGGTGTAGAGTTTCGATTTGGCATTGGCGTAAGCCGCGGCCACTCCCGGGTTCTCTTCCACCGGCTGCTCATCGGAACCGCTGCCGAAGATCGCGTTGTCCACCGGCGGCACGCTGCTGTTCCTGGTCGTCAGCCCCTGCGCCGGCAGACCTGTCAGGTCCCCGATCTTCTGCCGCATGTCGTCGGCATCGTTTTCCAGATGCACCCGCTTCGCGTCGATCTGCGCCGCCGTCAGCTCCGCCTGCAGCTGGCTCATGTGCGGATCTACCCCGGCGCCTACCCGGTTGCCTTCAATCTGTACCAGGCTGTCCGCGTAGCCCTTCTCCTCGTCCAGTGCGGCCACTTCGGCCAGATCGTGATTCAGCTGGACGTAATCCAGAGCCACATCCAGCGCCACCTGCTGCTCAGTATCCTTCAGGCTGAGCGTCGCGCTCTTCAGCCCTGCCTGCGCGGAACGGATGTAGTCGGGCTGCGAAAACGAGAAAAGAATGGATTGCGAACTGGCTTCAAACAGAGAGGGGTACCCGAGCGGGTAGCCATAGACATATCCCGGGTTGGCGCCGAAAACAAAGTTGGGAATATACGCATCCCGCGCCTCCGATACGCCTCCCATGGCTCGCCGCACGCTGGCCTGGGCGGAGCGCACGGCCACGCTGTTCTTTTCGGCCAGATCCACGGCCGTGGACAGAGAAATCTGCGCCCAGGTGACTGCCGGCAAGACCAGAAAAAGAAGAGCTGTGGAGAGGATTCGCGCCGTCCAACCATCTCCCGCTCGCATCCGTCGCCACGTTCCCATCGTTCTGAGTGTACTGTTACTCGCCGGCCGTGGCGGAGGTCGCCGCTGCAGGAATGCGATATCCGGAAGCCAGAGCGTGAACAGCCGCAAACTCTACCTGCGCCGCCTGCGGATTGCCCTGCATCGCCAGCAGCCTGGCCAGCCGCGCCCGGACCACGAACGCCGGCGCGCTCTCTGCCTGCGCATGCGAGTTGAGATATTCGGTCAGCCACGCCATGGCCGTCTGCGGATCGCGTCCCGCCTGAGTCAGCACAGCGGCCGCTTCCACCAGAGCCGGCCCGTGCCTCCGGTCCAGCTTCACGGCCGTGTCGAGCGCCGCGAGCATCTCGTTCGTGTGCCCGCGCCGCCCATAGAACTGCGCCAGGTCGATCCACAGTCCGGCAGGATGGGGAGACTGCGCAATCGCGACTTTGTATGCCGCTTCCGCGGAAACATAATCCTTTCTCGCTTCGGCGATCCGCGCCTGCAGCGTGGAGGCCCGCACCGGATCCACAGTCCGCAGCTGCACCAGGATCGGTTCTGCGCTGGTGACGCCGCCCCCGACCATCGCTGGCGCGTCCACGTCGAACTGGCCCAGATCCGCCAGCGCCGCGCCGTTGTGCGGATCCAGACGCACCGCCTCTTCGAACTCCGTATGCACCTTCCGCGCCAGCTTATAGGCGCTCACCAGCGACCCATGCGCGGCCTTCCGGCCATAGGCTCGTCCCAGCCACAGGGCATCGTCACTGCTGTTGGGCGCCAGCTGCACCGCCGCTTCGCAGTCCGCGATGGCCGCGTCCCACTGTTCTTCCTGGTAATACACCCGGCAGCGCAGGCTGTGTGCCTCGGCATCCGTGGGGTTCTGTGCGAGAGCCGGATCCAGAATCCGCAGAGCGGCGTCGGCGCGCCCCAGGTTCAGATCCTGACGCACGCCCTGGCCCGCCACCGGGGCCAGCGCCCACAGCGTCGCGGTAAAAAGAAAAATACCCGCTGCTCCCCATCCTGCCCGCAAAACATTCCCTCTCGTCGGATTACTGAATCACCTGGACCGGCACGCCATCGCTCAGGGGCTGTCCATTGGTCGTGCTCAGGGCGATCGTCTGCCCCGCCTTCAGGCCGCTCACAATCTGCACGTCGCTCAGATTCACTGTGCCCACCGTCACCGGAACTCGATGGAGCATGTCTCCTTCGAGGCGGTAAACGTAGCTGGCGCCCTGCTCAAAGTGCAGCGCTTCGTGCGGCACCGTCAATACATTCGATTCGTTGGCCACCGTTACGGTTACACGAACATTCGTGTCCGGCAGCAGAGAATCGCGGTCGCCCTCAATCGACACCAGCACCTCTCCCACGTTGCGCGTCCCATAGGCGATGATCGTGGAGGCCAGACGCAGGATGCGTCCATGCCACCGTTCATTCGGCCGTGCATCCCAGGCAATCTCCACCGGTTGGCCCACCTGCAGCTTGCCGATTTCCGGCTCGTCGAAGTAGGCGCGCACCTGCAGCTTCGACAGGTCAGCCATCGACAGCAGCCGATCGCCCTGCTGTACATACTCCGTCCGCGACACCGGCAGCGAATACACCGTACCCGCAAAGGGCGCATGCACGATGGCATGGTGCAGGCCATCGAGGGCCGCCGCATAGGCCGCCTGCGCATCCTGTAACTGGGCTTGCGCGTGAGCCAGATCCATCGCGGAAAACCGGCTGGTCTGCCGCTGCTGAAGAACCTTGACGCTGCTGTCATCCGCCGCCAGCCGCGCCTTCGCCGAGGCCACTTCGCTGGGCGAGGCCGCCCCGGACGCCTGCAGCTTGTTCAGAGCATTCAGATCCTGCTGCGCCTGGTCCCGGTCGATCTTCGCCTTGGCCAGTTCGCCTCCCAGCGAGAGCTGCTCCTCCCGGGTACCCCCTTGCCGCGCCGCCTGATCGGCAGCCTCCGCGCCTCGCAGAGCATCGAGGGCCGTCGCCACCCGCGCCTGCGCCTCAGTGTCATCCATGGCCAGCAGCAGTTTCCCTGCCGGCACCTTCTCGCCCTCGTGGATATACACCGCCTGCACGATGCCCGGAAACGGCGCGTGCGCCTCGTAATTCTCCTGCGATTCCGGTTCCACTTTAGCGTTCGTCGCTACCGTGCTGGTTAAGTTGCCCATCGTCGCGGTGGCTACACGGACGGGCAGTTTGCCGCGCGTCAACAGATGCACGCCATAAAAAATAATAATCAGCGCGACGGCCGTGATGATCCAGACGCGGCCCGTGCCCGGGCTCTTTTGCTTCGTTGCCATTCGTGAGAACCGTCAGTCAGTATAAAGTTATGAGACTCTCCGAACCCGGCTCAGGGTTCGAAAATACGCAACAATTGCACCGGTAGTACCTCATTTGCATACCTTTGGGCGTTCGCCGCCGGTGAGATCGGCAGTTCTTCGTGAGCCTGCGCATGAGGATGCGCTCGCTGCCCATGGCGAGAGGGTTTCAGGGCGGCGAATCAGAGGCGTGATCTGCTTTGCAGGGGCACGGCTTCAGCCGTGCCGTAACCGGCCCGGAATCGATCCGGCTTCAGCCGCTGAGGGATGGTTTTCGCTCAGCCCTGAACTTCTTCGCCTGGTGCCGAAAGGCGTCCGGGTTGAAAGGGCTTCAGCCCTGCGCGCAGCGATGCCGCGCAGCGGCATGACGGAGAAAGCCCCGGGCTTCAGCCCGGGGAATCAGGCGCGCAAAATGAACGTGGGCTTTAGCCCCGGCGGAGCCCTCCCAGCGAATGCCAGGCGAACCATTAAAATCAAACCATGGCCATCGCCCCCCGCTACACCGACGACCACGCAAAAGCCGGCCTCGACTTCGACTTTCCCGCCATCGAGACCTGGCCCAACCAGTTTCCCGGTTACGAAATCGTCATCGACGACCCGGAGTTCACCTCCGTCTGCCCCAAAACCGGCCTCCCCGACTTCGGCGTGATCACCCTCCGCTACATGCCCCGCGAGCGCTGCCTCGAGCTGAAATCCTGGAAGGAATATCTCTTCTGCTATCGCAACCTCGGCATCTTCCAGGAAAACGTCGTCAACCGCATCCTCGAAGACGTCGCGCGCGCCTGCGATCCGGTCTGGGCCATGGTCAAAGGCGATTTCCGCCCCCGCGGCGGTATCTCCACGACGATCGAAGCCCGCTGGCCCCGCCCCCAAAACGAGAAATAAGCGTGCACTAACGAGATGAGAAAAGGATCCACGAGACAGCCGCAGGGAGACGGACCCGCAACGCCAGGGCCGAACTACATCACGCCCGGCGGACTGCAGCGTCTTAAAGAGGAGCACCGATTTCTGCTGACCCGGGACCGCCCGGCCGTGGTGGAGGTGGTCGCGTGGGCTGCCGGTAACGGCGATCGCAGTGAAAATGCCGACTATCAATATGGCAAGCGGCGGCTGCGGCAGATCGATGGACGCATTCGCTTTCTGACGAAGCGCATTGACGCCGCTGAAGTCGTGGATCCGGAAGCTCCGAGAACGGGTCAGGCAAAGATGAGGGCATTCTTCGGGGCCACCGTGCGCTATGCCGATGCATCTGGAGCGGAGCGGGTGGTGAGCATCGTAGGCGTCGACGAGGTCGATCTCAGCCGGAACCATATCAGTTGGGTGTCCCCTCTGGGCCGCGCGCTGCTGAAATCGGCCGAGGGTGACACCGTCGTTCTCCAGGCGCCGCGCGGGACAGAACATCTGACGCTGCTGGACGTGCGCTACGAGCGCATTCCGGTGGAACCGTTCCGTGAACCATCTGGATCCGAAGCCCTGGCAAAGAAGCTCCCTGCCGACGCTGACGTGACCCAAAAGAGATGAAGCGGAAGAGCCGGTGATACCACCGCAATAGAGTGCTGGCGAGCGTCCGGTAAATGGCCTTGCTGTTGTGCTCATCGGATCGAATGAAGATATTCAGGTCACAAGCTCTGCCAGTAGCGGAGCGTGGCCTGCAAGGTCTCTGGGGTCCTCTGTGGTGGAAATGGAAATCCCGAAGAGCAGGAACCCACGGTACCTGCGCTTCGTATCAGGGCACGAGTTGACGCGTGCCGTACCCGTCCGGAATTAACCTGGCTTGAGCGAGTCGAATGGCCCTGCCCGCCGATTTGCGGATGTGGGAAAGCGCGCGGCGCCTTTGTATCAGGGCACGACCCTGGTCGTGCCGCAAAGCTGCAAAAGAAATCCGGGCTTTCAGCCCCGGCGCGAAGCGGCGCCGCGCCAGCGACGCGACGGAGAAAGCGCCAGCCTTCAGGCCGGGGAAATCGGTGACTCCAGGAAAGCGGGCTTTAGCCCCGGACAAACTTCCGGATTGCCACGCAGATGCCAGCCCTCCGCACTACTCATTAACCGCAAGCATGAATCGCAGTTGCGCGTAGAGTGCAAACATACAGGTGGGTAAACATCATCCGGACAAGAAGATACGGCATGCCGAAGCGGAGCGAACCAGAACCCCGACCGCAGGAACCCTGTGTCCTCTGTGGTGAAAGATCGCCTACTCCAGCGTCATCGTCCCCGTTCCCGAATCCCCGTTGCACGACCCGCCCACAATTGACCAGCTCGCGATCGTCAGCTGCGTTGCCGCGCTGTTGAAGCTGCCCGTCGCCGTCAGCACCGCTCCGCTGCCCGGATCCGTGTAGGTCATCGACAGGCTGCTGCCCGTCACCAGCGAACTCGTCACCGTCGGCTGCTGGGTGAAGCAGGGGCTCGACGGGAACGTCGCGGTTCCGGAAACTGAGAACTGCCCGTTCTCATCCGGCTGCGTGGTCTGTTGCAGAAACGCCGATACCCCAATCGGATTGGCATCCCTGTCGGTAAAGGTTCCCAGGTACGTGCCGCCGATGGTGCTGTAATTCGTCGCCGTCACATTGGCCTTGCCCAGCGAAGCGCAATTGCCTCCGGCAAAGGCCCACTGCGCAGCCGCCATCCCCTTGCCGTTCGCCGCCAGCTGGCCCTGGATCGTGAGGGTGGTTCCCCCAAACGCCGAGGAAACCAGCGTCACATTGTTGTTCGCGTCCACTGAACCCGTCAGCAGAATGTCCGTCTGCGGCGTCACGCACGACGTCCCCTGCAGCCGCGCGATCGCGCTGACGGTTTCATACGCTCCCTGGGTGAATCCGAGGTTCAGAACCACGCTTGACGAGCTGGGCGCAAAAGTCCAGTTTCCGGCCAGCGCCGTGCCAACGCGCAGCGCCGAGTTGATCTGGCCACAGCCGGCGAAAAGAACCAGGGCAAGGCCGCCGGTAACGGCCAGAAAGGAGCAGCAAAAGCGATTCCGCATGGGAGGAGCCCTTTCCCTTTTGAGGGGTGATTCAACCCTAACCTCGTTCGGGAATGGTTACTATTGCCCAAAGGAAGCATTACCATGGTCACGGCCGCAGAAGGGGCGGAAAACGGGCCGGAGTCGCTTGTCAAGATTTCCAAAGTCACGTACCGGCACACGTTTGATTCAAGGCAGGATAAGGGTCTACCAAGCCTCGCCGTCCCGAGGGAAACTCGGGCACAACCAGATACAATAGAAAGAGTGGGGAAAGGGAGTGCGGCTGCGCCCGCGCTCGCCCGGAGCCGGGTGAAACAAGGACGAGGGTAATACCCTCAGGGTATTACCATGAAAGCCCCATCGATTCAGCCACTTGCCCTAGTCCACCCCCGGGGGGGTACCCCCAGGGCAGATTTATTGGGGATTTTGCTGCTGCTGCCGCAACCGCTGCAGCTCCTGAATAATTTCGGCGGGAGTCTTCACGCGTCCATCGGGATTCGCCGCCGGCGTCGCCGCTCCTGGCGGAGCGCTCCGATCCGGCGTCGGCGGTTCTATCGGGAAGGTGTTGCTGCCCGAGTTGTCGCTGTCGTCCTCGTCCGACTGGTCGTCCGGCTGGGCCTGGGCTGGAGCGCTCATGGCTCCGCCGCCGCTGATTGCCGTCAGCACGATCTCCTTCGGCGTGCCCTTGTCCGTGGCGCCCGCCAGCAGGAAGTTGTAACCAGCGTCCTGCAGCAGCCCGGAAAGGACGTCCCGCGGGTCGCCTGGGCCGTAGATGCCAAAAATCCGCTGATCGTGCTGGAACCCTTCCACGGACATGCCGGTGGAGGCTGAAATCTGGTGCAGGATCCCGGAAAGACTGGAGTTATCGGCGTGGATGGCCAGAAGCCCATTGTCCAGCGTCACCTGAGCCGGTTGCGCAGGCTTGTCCAGCAATGAAGGCGGTAAAGCAGGGCTGCTCTCGGCAGAAGCCTCGGCAGCGCCTGGAGCGGGCGCGGCTCCCGCAGCGCCAGGAGCAGACGGATGCGCCGGCGTTGCCTCGTGCTGCTGCGCTGGCGTGCGGCCAGGCATGGTGCCAGGCTGTTGCATCACCTGGGCAGTGCAGGCCGCCGCGAAAAGCACGGCGGAAAGCCAAGGCAGGCATCGTATTAGGCGTATGGACCGCATCGAAGTCCTGAGTACCAGGCAGGGCAGCGCACAGGCGCAAAGCTCGCGCTTCTGTGTACTAGACTAGCAGTGATTTGAATTCGCTCAGGTTCATTTCGCGCAGGTTCAAATCGAAAGGGACGTCATTCATGCTTTGCCGCTATCGCTCGATCGGGCCGAAATTCCTGGCGTGCCTTGTGCCGTTGGGACTGGCCGCTCCGGCTTTTGCCGCTTCCTGTATCACCCAGTCGCAGATGAAGCCGGAACAGCGGACGATTCTCGCCCAGTCCGCGCAGATGCTGGCCGCCAACGTGAAATCCGGCAACGCTGCGGGCGTGCGAGCCCAGACCATTGCTGCCGTGGCCTCGAATTTCGGCGGCATTGCCAACACCATCCAGGCCATGAACGCTTCAATCGAGCGCGCCACCCTGACCGTTGACCTGCTGTACGTTCTGGACGCCACCGACCTGAAAGCGGCTCAGGATACCCAGTTCTTCTGCGGCGTGGCCGGCTCGCCGCTCACGGTCGTGGTCACGATTCCGAATCTGCCTCCCGGCAAATACGCCCTGGCGGTTCTGCATGCCACCGGCGTCGAGCACCCGCAGCAGTTGTCCATGATTCTGCAGAACGATCCGCCCAACAGCGCCGTCTGGAAGCTGGCCGGCTTCTTCACCAAACCCATGACCATCGACGGCCATGACGGGCTCTGGTTCTGGGAGCAAGCCCGCACCTACGCCGCCCAGAAGGACGAATGGACGGCCTGGTTCTTTTACAAAGAGGCGCAGCTGCTTCTGCAGCCGGTCGACTTCATTTCCAGCCCCAACCTGCAGAAGCTGCAAAAGGAAACCGAGCAGAACCAGGCCACCGAGATGCCCAGCGAAACGCAGCCGGTGCGTCTGAATACCACCGCGGGCAGCCTGCAGCTTACTGATGTCCACGTGGGCGACTTCAACAATCAGATGGATCTGATCGTCACCTACAATGCTCCACCCAATCTGGCTCCGGTGCAGGCGCGTGAGCAGGTGCTGGCCGTGATGAAGGCCCTGCTGCAGCAGCATCCCGGCCTGGCCACCGCTTTCCACGGCATATGGGTGCATGCCTCGGCTCCGGGAGGCCAGTCGCCCTTTGCTCTTGAGCTTCCCATGAACCAAATCCAGACTTCAGCTCCCGCTGCCGGGGAGCGCAGCTAACCAGTTCATTCACCCGGACGACCACGCAGCACGAACCCTGCTTTTGGGAGAGGCATGGAAAAGACCCTCAGCGAAGCAATTGAAGAACGGCGATCCACACCCAGTTTTGACGGTAAGCCAATTCCGGACGCCGATCTGGACAGCATCCTCGAAGCAGGACTGAACTCGCCCAGCGGTTTTAATCTGCAGCCCTGGCGCTTCATCGTGGTGCGCACGCCGGAGCAGCTCCGCCGGCTGCGTGCAGCGGCTTTCAATCAGGCCAACGTCGAGGAGGCTTCCGTCGTCATCGCGGCCTGTGGCGACAAAGACGGCTGGCGCACGGACACGGAAGAGATGATCCGTTTGGGCCTGGAGAGGGGTATGACCGAGAACTACGCGGAGTCGGCCCGCGTCAGCATTCGCGAATACCTGGGCGATCATCCGAATTTCACGGCCTGGCTGAACCGCCAGGTAATGGTCGCGCTGACCACCATGATGTGGCTGGCCGAGGTCATGGGCTACGACACCGCGCTGACCGAGGGCTTCGAGCCGGAGAAGGTCTCCGAGGTTCTGAAGCTGCCCCTGAGCTATGTCCCCATCACCCTGCTGGGCATCGGCCACCTGAAGGGCCCGGACAAGTTCGACAGCGGCCGCTTCAGCATGCAGCGCATGGTCTTCGACGGCGAATACGGCAAGCCGATGAAGCTTTAGGCCAGGTCTTATGAGGCGTGAATATCCCGACGCCCCCATCGCCGGCGTCGGTGCCGTCATCGTCCGCGCCGTGCCGCCTCAGAGCCAGCAGGTGCTGCTCATCCGCCGCGGCCAGGAACCGCTTAAGGGCGAGTGGTCGCTGCCGGGCGGAGCGGTCGAGCTGGGCGAGACTCTCGAAGAGGCGATCTGCCGCGAAGTCCTCGAAGAAACCGGTCTTGTCATTGAAACCGTCGATATCGTCCAGGCCTTCGACCGTATCTCGCGTGACACCGAAGGCCGCGTCCGCTATCACTATGTGCTGATCGATTTCCTCTGCCGCGTGAAAGCCGGCTCAGAGGCTCCGGAGACCATTGCATGTGCCACGGACGCTCTGGAAGCGCGCTGGGCCGGCCCCGGCGATCTCGCCGGACTCACGTCCCTGACTGTCGAGGTGATCCATAAGGCGTGGCGAATGGCATCCTAAAGGCAGGGGAGTGGCCGGAATGGCGAGCACCACAGCGGCGCCGCAATCCGTTCGCAGCAGGCGCTGGCGCAATTTCCGGCTGGGTGTTTTCTCTTTCCTTGCCCTCGTTGTCGCTCTCGTCGCCTTCGCGCTCCTCCGTCCGCTGACTCTGCTCTGGTACGGCGCTCAGGTGCGGCTCTTCTTCGCCGGAATCCACAGTGAGTACACTCATATCCAACTGCCCGGCGTCGGCCGCGTGCGCATCCACTATTACGTGGGTGGCTCCGGCGCTCCGCTCGTGCTGGTCCACGGTTTGGGAGGACGCGCCGAAGACTGGGCCAATCTGATGCCGCAGCTGGTCCACGATCATCACCGCGTCTACGCGCTCGATCTGCCCGGCTATGGCCGTTCCGACTGGCCGACGAACGCCACTTACTCGATCCGCGAGGAATCCGATGCCGTCGAGGCCTTCATGGACAGCCGCCATGTGGCGCACACCGATCTTGGCGGATGGTCGATGGGGGGATGGATTGCCATGCGCGTCGCGGTCGATCAGCCGCAGCGCATCCGCCGTCTCATGATTTTCGACAGCGCGGGCACGCGGTTCTCCCTGACCTGGAACCCCGCCATCTTCGAGCCCGATACGCCGCAAAAGCTCCAGGAGATGGACGATCTGCTGATGGCCAACCGCGCGCCGCACATTCCCGGCTTCATCCAGCGCGCCATTTTCGCCTTTGTGAAGAAGCACGGCTGGGTCGTCCGCCGGAATATGGACGCGCTGCTCACCGGTCAGGCCCTGCTCGACGGCAAGCTCTCCGCGCTGAAGATGCCCATGCTCATCGTCTGGGGCAAACAGGATCACCTGATTCCCGTTTCGGTTGGCGAACAGATCCACCATGACATCCCGCAGTCGGAGCTGGAGATCTTCGACGGCTGCGGACACCTGGCCGCCAGCCAATGCGCGGCCCAGGTGGGGCCGGTGGTGAAGGGATTTCTCGATGAGCCATCGCCCATCCCCGGTCAGACCGCCGAAATCGGCAGGAAGCGCTAGCCTCGCGACGGCAATCCGCTGTGCGCTCCGTGTCCTTCGGGGCGGGCTTTAGTGCCGCGGCTCCGCGTGCCGAATCTGCTCGCGGAGCTGATCGCAGAACGTCCGGTATTTCCGCACATAGCGGAAGTTCACGAACAGCGTCGCCCCGGCGATCAGCACGCAGGCGAGGAGAAACCAGCGATCGCGCCGGGCTGGAAAGCGCCCCATCAGCCGAAAGCAGATGGAGATGAGAAACGCGGCCAGCGTAGCCAGCACCGTCAGCGGCGCCAGGGAATCGCAGTAGATCGCCGGCGAATGGAGCATGAACCAGCCGGACGCCATGGCTGTCAGCAGCGTGATCCCGCCGGTGACAGCCAGCCGCCACGGATACTTCGTCGCCGATCCGCGCGCCGGCCTTTCCTGCAACCTGTCACCTGGCACCTGTGCCCTGTTCTTCAGAAGCCGCCCTTTCCGATATCCATGTTGGCGGGCAGAGGATTGCGCTCGTCGATGTACTCCTCGATGGTCTTCTCCAGAACGCCCTTCGCCACGAGGACAAACTCGATCGCATCGCGCCCCGCGCCGTGGCCGCCCTCATGCGGCGTCACGTAATGCGCGGCTGCCTTCACCTGCTCGCGCGCATTGGCCACCGCGATGGCCAGCCCGCACACGCGCATCACCGGCAGATCGATGACGTCATCGCCCACGTAGGCGATCTCGTCCAGCCCGATCGGCTCCTGCTCCATGATCTTGCGCACCGCCTGCATCTTGTAGGCCTGGCCCATATAAACGTGCTCGATGCGCAGATCGCGAGCCCGCAGGGCCACCGTCTCGGAGATGCGCTTGGTAATGATGGCGAACTTCAGCCCGCCCAGCCGCCCCAGCGAGATGCCCGTGCCGTCGTGCGCGTTGAAGCCCTTGGCCTCCACCATGGTTTGCGACGAGATGCCGTAGCCGCCCTCATCCTTCATGGCGTCGGCGTGGTCCGCCGTCGCAGGACTGGGTCCGGAGGCAGGGAAGAGCCAGATGCTGCCGTCGGTGAGAACGCCATCGACGTCGAAGATGACCAGCTGGATGCGGCGGGCCCGATCCTGAGCCTCCGCGGAGGTGATAGAAGCCATAACCGCATTGTAGCGATTGGCTTCCCATGTTCCGGAGGTCATGCCCTGGGTGTGAATCCTGGAGGGGAACGGCGCGGCCCCGGGCTAAAATAGACAGATGTTCTGTACCCCAGGAACGGGAGCCGGCCGCGCATGAAGCGCACCTGGCGCCTGCTCTATTACACGCGCCGTTACGCGCTGCAGGCACTCTCGGCGGTGGTTCTGGCCGTCGGTGTCGGTGCGCTCGACGCCTACCGCGTTCTGCTCATCGGACCGATCTTTGACAATGTGCTGAGCCCCGGCTCGGCGACCAGGCGCGCCAACCAGACGCAACTGCTGGGCGAACTCGGGCGGCGCTGGCACATCAACGTGACGCCGCAGCTGTTGGTCCCCCATTTTCTCCACATCAAAAATGACTGGGGCGTGATTGCCTTTGCTTTTGTCGCAGCCACGCTGCTCAAAGGCATCTGCGACTACATAGGGACCTATCTGGCGAATTATGCCGGCTACGGCATGATCACCGACATGCGCGACGACCTCTATGAGGCCATCCTGCGCCGGTCGGTCTCGTTCTTTCAGAAGCACACCACAGGCACTCTGCTTTCGGCGCTGATCACCGACATCGAGCGCGTGCAGTACGCCATGTCGACGGTTCTCTCCGACTTCCTCCAGCAGCTGTGCACCCTGTTGTTCATGATTGTGCTGGTGGTGGGGCTGGGCGGACGCCTGGCCTGGGTGCTGGTGATCTTTATCCCCATCGCGATCGGTTCCATTGCGCGCATCGGGCGCGATGTCCGAAGGACGACGCGCAAAGGCCAGGACAAGCTGGCCGACATCCAGAACATCCTGCACGAGACGATTACCGGGAACCGCATCGTCAAGGCCTTCAACATGGAGTTATGGGAGCTGCTGCGCTTCCGCCAGGCGGCCAAGAGGCTCTTCCGGGCCAATCTGCGCCTGGTGCGCGCCCAGGCCATTACCTCGCCACTCATGGATTTCATCGGCGCGGTGGCCATTGCGCTCCTGCTGTGGGTGGGGCGGAATGAGATCGGGCACGGGGTCATGCAGGTGGGCACGTTCCTGGCCTTCATCGTGGCGCTGTTCAAGCTCTACGATCCCATCCGCCGTTTCGGCACCTATTACAACAACTTTCAGCAGGCCGCCGGCGCCTCCGCCGCCATTTTCAGCTTCATGAGCGATCAGGATGAAGTGCCGGAGTCGAAGCATCCGAAGGTCCTGAAGGAGTTCAAAGACAGCATCGTTCTCGACAAGGTGAGCTTCTCCTACAAAGATCAGGAGAGCGACGTCCCCCGCATCGTCCTCGACGACATCGATCTCACCGTTCGGCGCGGCGAAGTCGTCGCACTGGTCGGGCCCAGCGGCGCCGGCAAATCGACTCTGGTCAATCTCATTCCGCGCTTCTTCGACGTTACGGCCGGCCGCATTCTCATCGACGGCGTCGATGTGCGCGACGCCAGCCTTGCCTCATTGCGCGCGCAGATCGGCAAGGTTACCCAGGAGACCATCCTCTTCAACGACACGGTGCGCAACAACATCGCCTACGGGCAGCCGGATGTCCCGTTCTCCCGCGTCGTGGACGCGGCCAAAGCCGCCCTCGCCCACGACTTCATCGAAGACATGCCGGAGAAGTACGACACCGTCATCGGCGAAAGGGGCTTCCGCCTCTCCGGCGGCGAGCGCCAGCGGCTGGCCATCGCGCGGGCCATCCTCAAGAATGCGCCCATCCTGATTCTCGACGAAGCCACCTCCGCCCTCGACGCCGAGAGCGAATCCCTGGTTCAGGTGGCGCTCGGCAATCTCATGGCCGATCGCACCGTCATCGTCATCGCCCACCGCCTCTCCACCGTGCGGCGCGCCAACCGCATCGCGGTCATCGAGCACGGACGCATTACGGCGACGGCTTCCCACGACGATCTGCTGCAGACCTCTCCGACCTACCAGAAGCTTTACCGCCTCCAGTTCATGGATATCGCCGAGACCAATGGCCATGGTCAACACATCGGCGGCAATGAACCCGAGATCGTCGACTCTGACGCGGCCAACGAGCCAGCCCTGACAGGAAAGATCCCACGATGAGCGAAGCACAGCACCCGGTGTACTCCATGACCGGATTTGCCCGGGTTGCCGGGCGCGTCTCCGATACCCTCGGATTCACTCTCAGTCTCAAGAGCGTCAACCACCGCTTCCTCGATCTGCACATGCGGCTGCCCCAGGGCGCCGAGGGCATCGAGATGCAGCTGCGCCGGATCCTCAAGGAAAAACTCCGCCGCGGCCACGTGGAAGTCACTCTGAATTTCGAACGCAGCCAGAAGGCTGAAGCCGGCTACGACCACGCTCTGGTCGCTGCCTACATCGAGGCGTTTCGCGCCGCTGCGGCCGAGCACAACCTGAAGGAAGAGCCCGATCTCAACGTCGTCTTTCGCCTGCCCGGCGTCCTGGCGGCCGAGCCGCGGAACAGCGAAGACGATCTGCAGAAGCTGGAACAGGCCGTGGTGGGCGAAGCTGACACCCTGATCGCCGCCCTCCAGACCATGCGCGCCCAGGAGGGCTCCGTTCTCGCCAATGAGCTCCGCGCCGGCATGGAGCGCCTCCGCTCGCTCGTCAACGAAGCCGCGACGATGCGCGAAAACGTCCAGCAAGCCTATGTGGAGCGGTTGAACCAGCGCATGAAGACCATCCTCGACAGTGGCTTCGATCCGGATCGCATCCTGCAGGAGGCCGCCCTCATCGCCGAGCGCAGCGACGTGGAAGAGGAGGTCACGCGCCTCCGCACCCACATCGGCCACTTCATCGGCCTGCTCGATCAGGGCGGGGAAGTGGGCAAGAAGCTCGACTTCCTGCTCCAGGAGATGAATCGCGAAGCCAACACGCTCCTGTCGAAAACCAGCGGGGTGGCCGGCAACGGCACGCGCATCACCGAAGCCGGCCTGGGGATGAAATCCGAGATTGAAAAAGCGCGAGAGCAGATTCAGAATCTGGAATGACGGGACTGGCAGTAGCAGATCGGCAAAAGAACGCTAGTGAGGAAGGCAAGAAAAGACGCTTGGCAGGAATTCTCTTCATCATTTCGGCGCCCTCCGGCTCGGGCAAATCGACCATCGTGAACCAGCTGCGCTCGCTGGTGCCAGGCCTGGACTTCTCCGTTTCCTGGACCACCCGCGGTCCGCGCGGCTCCGAGCAGGAATCGCGGGAATACCACTTCACCACGCGGGAGCATTTTGAGGAGATGGTTCGCCGCGGCGAGTTCCTCGAATACGCCGAAGTTTTCGGCAACTACTACGGCACGCCGCGCTCCGCTCTCGACCAGGCATTTTCGCAGGGCCGCGATCTGCTGCTCGACATCGACGTGCAGGGTGCGGCGCAGGTCCGCGACAGCATGACTGACGCCGTTTCCATCTTCCTCATGCCGCCTTCGCCCGAGGTCCTGGCCACCCGCCTGCGTAACCGCAGCCGCGCCGAAGGCAGCATTCAGGATGCAATCATCACCCGCCGTCTCGCCCAGGCCCGCCAGGAGATTGAGAATTACCGCGAATATGGCTATATTCTCGTCAACGATGTTCTGGACCGCGCCGTAGAGGAGATGGCCGCCATCGTCGATGCCGAACGGATCTGGCGTCATGGATCGGCCGACGGAATACCGGCGGATCGCGACCGGCTGCTGCAGATTGCCCAGAGCTGCCGCCAGGCAAACTCCGAGGCGAAGGTTCGGCCGGTCCTGCAGGCTTTCGGCGTACCGGAGCCGGCACGAAAATGAGTTTTGCGAGATCATTCTCGCGGAGGGCAGGATGAGCATCGAGCACGAATACGACAGTAATTTCCGCTATGTGCTGGTCGCCGCGCGCCGCGCGCGCCAGCTGCAGAATGGTGCCGAGCCGCTGGTGCCCAGCCGTTCCCGCAAAGCCTGCCGCGTGGCCCAGGAAGAAATTGCCGCCGGCAAAATCTCTTACGTCAAGCCCGAGGACGCTAAGGTGCTCAAGCCTGAAGTAGAAGCGCCCGAGGTGCCGAAGTTCGCCTCCTGAAGGCCGCAAAAGCACGGCATGGGGAGACTTACACGCACACACAACGGTCTCCGCGCCGGTGTGTCCTCCGTGGTCCAGGTGTCTTCCGCCCACGGCGTAGACTGTTCCTATGAAAGTGACCGTGGGTATTTCCGGGGGCATTGCTGCCTACAAAGCCGCGGAGCTGGTGCGCGACCTGCAGAAGCAGGCTCTCGACGTACACGTCGTCATGACCCTGGCCGCCCAGCGCTTCATTCAGCCCCTTACCTTTGCCGCGCTCACCGGACATAAAGTCATTACCGGCCTCTGGGCTGCCGAGGGCGCGGATCCCGGCGATGCGGCCTCCGCCATTGAGCACATTGACGCTGCGCAAACCACCGACGCGCTGGTCGTCGCGCCCGCCACCGCAGACCTCCTGGCCAAATTCGCCCACGGCCTCGCCGACGACTTCCTCACCACCATGTACCTGGCCACTACCGTTCCCGTCATCGTCGCTCCCGCGATGAACGTGAACATGTGGCAGCATCCGGCCACCCAGGCCAACCTTGAGATTCTGGCCAGGCGCAACGTTCGCATCGTCGCCCCGGAGAGCGGCTACCTCGCCTGCGGCATGGTCGGCGCCGGCCGCCTCGCTGAAAACCAGGCCATCATGGACGCCGTTCTCGGCGTGCTCCATCGCCGCAACGACCTCGCCGGGGAAACGGTTCTCATCACCGCCGGAGGCACCCGCGAGGCTCTCGATCCGGTCCGCTTCCTCGGCAACCGCTCCAGCGGCAAGATGGGCTATGCCGTGGCGGAAGCCGCGCAGAACCGGGGCGCGCGCGTCATCCTCATCACCGCGCCGACCGCGCTCCGTCCTCCGGCCAACGCGGAAGTCATCCCTGTCACCACGACCGCCGAAATGCGCGCAGCCGTCATGAGCCGTCTCGATCAGGCGACCATCGTCGTCAAGGCGGCCGCGGTAGCCGACTACCGCCCGCGCGTGCAGGCCGATCAGAAACTGCGCCGCAGCGGCCCGCTTACCCTGGATCTCGAGCCCACCCAGGACATCCTCGCCGAAGTCGTCGAACGCCGCCGCCCCGGCATGCTCATCATCGGCTTTGCCGCCGAGACCGAAGACGCCGTCGCCCATGGCCGCGACAAGCTCCTGCGCAAAGGCGTCGACGCCATCGTGCTCAACGACGTCTCTCGCGAGGGCATCGGCTTCGATTCCGATCGCAATGCCATCACTTTTCTCACCCGCGACCGCTCCATCGAGCTGCCGGAGATGACCAAGCGCGAGCTGGCCGACGAAATCCTCAACGAAGTTCTCAC
This sequence comes from Acidobacteriaceae bacterium, assembly GCA_036267395.1. Lineage (GTDB taxonomy): Bacteria > Acidobacteriota > Terriglobia > Terriglobales > Acidobacteriaceae > Palsa-343. The sequence continues at coordinate 20,641 of DATAWD010000042.1, forward strand.
CCTGCGCCGTCCGCGCCAGGTGCTCGCTGAAGCCGATACGGCCCACTCCCTTGCCATCGGAGAGCACGCTTGACCCTGCGGCTTGCTCCTGAGACCGAAGAAGCAGTACGCGCCCGGATCGGATACTTTCGCGATCTCGGCATCTTCGACTTCTATCGCCGCGGGAGCATGACCGCCCTCGAATCCGCAGTCGCTTCGACCGAATCTGCGGCTGTCCCGGCCGCTCACCCTGATCTGGAGAACCCGTCCGCAATGCCCCGTACGCGCAACTTCCCTGCGATCGCCGAACCGGCGGAATCCGTCGCTCCCATAAACGTCGCTCCCCAGGACCGAGCCGCTGCGCTCCGCGCCATTCGCCAGGACATCGGCGAATGTACCCGCTGCCCCCTCCACAAAGGCCGCAACAAGCTGGTCTTCGGCGACGGCGATCCGAACGCGCGCCTGATGTTTGTCGGCGAAGGCCCCGGCGCCGATGAAGATGCGCAGGGCCTGCCCTTCGTCGGCCGCGCCGGCCAGCTGCTCAATAACATGATTGCCGCAATGGGCCTGAGCCGCGGCCAGGTTTACATCGCCAACATCGTCAAGTGCCGTCCGCCGCAGAACCGGGTGCCCGAGCCGGACGAGGCCAACACCTGCTCACCCTTTCTCTTCCGCCAGATAGATGTCATTCGTCCCGAGGTGATCGTCGCTCTCGGCGCCACCGCAGCAACCTATTTGCTCGGCGCGAAGAGCCCTCTCAGCGCGCTCCGCGGACGCATCCATCAGGCTCGCGGCGCAAAGCTCATCGTCACCTATCACCCCGCCTATCTGCTGCGCGATCCGCGTCAGAAGAAGGAAGCCTGGGCCGATCTGCAGCTTGCGATGGCCGAGCTCGGCCTCAAAGCGCCCGCCAGGTAGCTGGCGCCCAGAACGATGAGGTTATCTCGAACATGAGAAGAACCGCCGCGGACTTCCTCTTCCCGCTGACAATTGCGTTGTTGATGGCCGCAATCGCCGCGGCTATCGGGTTCGTGGGTGGGATCGCGCTTTGCAGCTGGATGCTGAGCGGGGAGATGGGAGAATGGGCGTTGATCGTAGCGCCCGTCCTTGCCCTCGTCCTCGGTCTTGCGACGTTCCTCTTCACTCTCCGGAAGCTAACGTAGTCAGACCCTTCCCCAATTTCCCTGCCACTCGCTACACGCTACGGGCGACCGGCTGCCTCTCCTCACCACGGCAGCGTTTCCCCGAGATGGATGTACGCGCCGGTCGGCCCGTCCTCCGGCAGAGTCGCCAGCGCCACGCTGGTCTTCGCTCCTTCCGGAATCTCCATCGGTGCCGCATCCGTGCCCATGTCCGTTTTTACCCATCCTGGATGCGCCGAGTTCACCTTAATCTTCGTGTCCTTCAGCTCGTGCGCCAGATGAATCGTGAAGGCGTTCAACGCCGCTTTCGATGCGTCGTAGGCGAAGGCCTTGGCGTTGTAGATCGGCGAGCTCGGATCGGCATGCAGCGTGAGCGAGCCCAGAATGCTGGACAGATTCACGATCCGCCCTGCCGGGGACTTGCGGATCAGCGGCAGCAGCGTCTGCGTGAGCTCAATGGCTCCGAAAAAGTTTGTGTCGAAGGTCTGGTGCAGAACCTCCGCGGGGGTGGCGCTCGTCTGATTGCCGCCCAGGAAATTCTCCTTCGAGACGCCCGCGTTGTTGATCAGGATGTCGAGCCGACCGTACCTCTTGTCGAAATACCGGTAAATCTCCTGATAATCCGCAGCCTGCGTCACATCAAAGCGCACCGCCGCAGCGTGGATACCTTCCGCCTCCAGCTTCGCGGCGGCCTCCTTGCCTTTTGCCTCATCGCGCGACCCGATCACAACCGTGATGCCTTGTTGACCCAGTTGCCGTGCCGTCTCAAAACCCAGACCCTTATTGCCACCGGTAATAAATGCCACTTTCTCTGCTGCCATGCACCCTCCTCCTCAATAGTCTTTGTTCTGATTCGTCCACTGCCCCGAGGATTCAGAATCGCTTCTGGTACCCTCCGAAAAAGAAGCCATGCCCGCCTTTTGCGATGTCGCCGTGCCGGTCCCTCTGGATCGCCTCTTCACCTATGCCGTAGGGGAAGTGGCTCCGGCTGTCGGCGCGCGCGTGCTGGTCCCGTTTCGCAATGAGAAGCTGGCCGGCGTGGTCCTGCGCCTCCACGACGAAGCGCCGCCTGTTGAAGCCAAACCGCTGCTGACCATTTTAGACGTCGAGCCGGTCCTCTCCCCGCAGCTGCTGGAACTCGGCCAGTGGATCGCGCAATACTACCTCGCGCCCATCGGTGAGGTGTTGCGCTCCATGCTGCCGCTGGCCGGCGAAGTCCGCCGCCAGGTGCTCTATCGCATCACCGATACCGGCCGTCAGGCGCTTTTCGCCGGGGCAGAGCAGGGCTCGTCGCGTCGCTCGAAGCTCGATCCGGAAGACCAGGACCGCGAGTACTCCGTCCTCAACGCGCTCGAATCCGGAGAAGCCATTCGCGATACGAAGCTGCGCAGCCAGACCGGAGCCTCGGCTCGCCTGCTGGCGGGCATGGCGCGCAAAAAATGGATTGCCCGCGAGACCGCAGCCGAAGCCCGTGACGCCCGGCGTACCGTTCGCTATGCCGTCCTCGTGGAGGGCATTCGCCTCCCCAAACTCAACGACAACCAACAGGCCATTCTGGCTGAGCTGGCGGGTGCTGAGGGCGGGTTGCCGGTTGCCGAGCTGCGCCGTCTCGAAATCCCAGGCTCCACGCTCGCAACCCTCGTTCGCCGTGAACTGGTCCGCATCGAAGAGCGGCCGGCGGAGTTTCATCTCACGCATTCGCACGCGTTCGCCACCCCGGACCACGAGCTGAATGCCATTCAGCAGGCCGCGCTCGTTACCATCACCGAAGCCGTCCAGGGGCGCGCCTTTCAGCCCTTCCTCCTCCATGGCGTCACCGGATCGGGCAAAACCGCGGTCTATCTCGCCGCCATGCGCCGCACCCTCGAGGCCGGGCGCACGGCGATCCTGCTCGTTCCCGAGATCGGCCTTACGCCGGCGATGGCTGCCCAGATGCATCACGCCTTCGGCGCGGAAGTGGCGCTCCTCCACTCTGCCCTTACGCCGGAAGAGCGCGGGGAGCAGTGGCACCGCATCCGCAAGGGTGAGGCCCGCATCGTGGTCGGCACGCGATCGGCCATCTTCGCTCCGGTCGCCAACCTCGGCCTCGTTGTCGTGGATGAGGAGCACGACGGCAGCTACAAGCAGGAATCCATGCCGCGGTACCACGCGCGGGACGTGGCCGTGATGCGCGCCAAATGTGCTGACGCCGCCATTGTCCTCGGCTCAGCGACTCCCTCTCTCGAGACCTGGCATAATGCCTCCACCGGCAAGTACCGGCGCATCGCCATGAGCGAGCGCGTGAAAGATCGGCCGCTCCCCGAAGTGGGTCTGGTGGACATGCGTGGCGAGTTCCAGCAGACCGGCGCCGAGCGTCTCTTTTCCCGCGCTCTCATCGAGGAGACCCAGGCGACCCTCGACCGTGGCGAGCAGGCCATGATCCTGCTCAACCGCCGGGGCTACTCTTTCGTCGTCGTGTGCCGCGCCTGTGGAGCGAAGATCGAGTGCGAAAACTGCTCCATCGCCCTCACCTACCACAAGGCGGCGCCGGAAGGGGAATGGCAGGCGGCCGGCGCTCGTCTGGAATGCCACTACTGCGGTTACAAAAAGACGGTTCCGAAACACTGTCCGGCCTGCAACAGCGAATATCTGTATTTCCTTGGCGCCGGCTCGCAGCAGGGCGAGGAGCGCCTGCAGGAGATCTTTCCCTCCGCGCGCATCGGCCGCATGGATCGCGACACCGTCCGGGGCCGCAGCGATCTCGAGCAGCTGCTCGTCCGGCTCCATTCCGGCGAGATCAATCTGCTCGTCGGCACCCAGATGATCGCCAAGGGGCACGATATCCATGGTGTTACCCTGGTCGGCGTGGTCGGCTGCGATTACGCTCTGGGCCTGCCGGATTTCCGCGCCGCCGAGCGTGTCTTCCAGTTGCTCACCCAGGTCTCCGGCCGCGCCGGTCGCGGCGAGCTGCCCGGCCGGGTCGTTGTGCAGACCTACCATCCGGAGCACTACGCGATCCAGTGCGCGCAGCGCCACGATTACAGCGCCTTTGTCGAAAAGGAGCTGCGCTTTCGGCGCCTCATGCACTATCCACCCTACGCCGCTCTGGCGAACGTTCTGCTGCAGAGCCAGCGCCTGGAAGAGGCCGCGGGCTGGGCCTCGACGCTGGGCCGCTGGTGTCGCGAGACAACCCTGAAGCAGGTCCGCATTCTGGGCCCGGCGAGCGCGCCCATTGCCAGAATCAAACGCACGTATCGATTTCACCTTGTCATGAAGGGTGAAAATCGCCGTGCCCTGCAGCAGGCTCTCCGCGGCCTGCTGGGGCACGCGGAACAGTCGGGCATTCCCCGCGCCGGTCTCATCATCGATGTCGATCCTGTGAGCCTGATGTAATGGCCGCACAGCCGGAAGGGAGATTCCGTGGAAGTTCTGAGTGAAGAACAGGTTCGATCGGCGCTGACCTACGATGCGCTGCTGCCCGCCGTCGAGCGCGCCCTCATCGATCTCTCCGCCGGCCGCATCCAGCAGCCGGTCCGCACCATCCTGTCCATTCCCGAGCACGGCGGTCGCTTCGCCCTCATGCCGGCCAGCGACGGCGAGCTCATGGGCGTGAAGCTGGTCACCGTGTACGAAGACAATCGGACGTTGCCCACCCATCAGGCCGTCATTCAACTGCTCTCCGCCCGCACGGGTGAGCCGCTCGCCGTCATGGATGGCCGGCTGATCACCGAGATGCGCACCGCCGTTGTCTCCGCCCTGGCCACCCAGCTGTTGGCGCGGCCCGATGCGCAGGTGCTGGCCATTCTGGGCAGCGGCGTCCAGGCGCGCTCCCACCTGCGCGCCCTCCGTAGGGTGCGCAGCTTTCGTGAGGTTCGTGTCTGGAGCCGCACCGCCGGCAACGCTCGCCGCCTGGCCGAGGAGTTCGACGTTACCACCTTCGACACCGCCGAGGGTGCTGTGCGGGGCGCCGATGTGGTCGTCAGTGTTTCCAGCGTGTCGGAACCACTCGTCCGCGGCGCGTGGCTGGGCCGGCAAACGCTGGTCTGCGCGGTAGGCGCGGTCGGCCCGCACATGCGCGAGCTGGACGACGATGCCATGGAAGCAGCCATCGTCGTGGAGTCGAGCGCGGCGGCCCTGCGCGAATCCGGAGACCTCATCGGCTCCGGCCAGACCGTCTACGGGGAACTGGGCGAGCTACTCGCGGGAGCCAGGCCCAAACCGGCAGGGCGAGTGGTCTTCAAATCCCTGGGTGTCGCGGCAGAAGACCTGGCGGCAGCCGCGCTGGTCTGGAAAAACTGGCAGGAGAAGAAAGGGAACTAAGCGGCGCCGAACGTCGCCCTTACTGCACGCCGATCCAGCGCAGCAGCAGGCCTGGAGCGCAGCCCAGCAGAATCACCAGTCCCGCCACCGCCCACAACGTCACGCGCGTGACCAGTGCGACCCGAATCGCCGGAGCCTCCACCGGACCATCGGCCACATACACCTGCTTCAGCACGCGGAGATAGTAGTAGAGCGACACCGCGCTCATGGCCACGGCCAGCAGCACCAGCCACAGCAGCCCCAGATGAGGCTCGGCATAAAGCGCGGAGGCGAAGATATAGAACTTGCCGAAAAAGCCGGCCAGCGGCGGAATGCCCGCCAGCGACAACAAAAAGATCAGCAGGCACAGCGACAAGCCCGGTGCGCGGCGATACAGCCCGGCCAGATCCTCCAGGCTGTCCATCCCCTCAGCTTCCAGAGCGCCGAGCACGCCAAACGCACCCAGCGCCGCCAGCGCGTAAGTGATCACGTAATAAATCAGCGCGCTCAGCCCCTGCGGCGAGTGCGCCACAATCCCTAACAGCATGTAACCCGCATGCCCGATCGCGGAGTAAGCCAGCAACCGCCGCACGCTGGTCTGCGCGATAGCAGCAAGATTGCCGACAACCATCGAGACCGCGGCCATGATCGCAAGGACCGCTACCCAACCCGGCGCCCCGTGACTCACTCCGGCGGCCGTCGCCAGCCCTACCGTAACCACCTGCGCGAAGATGAAGAAGCTGGCGACCTTCGAGCTCGACGCGATAAAGCCCGCGCTCACCGTCGGCGCACCCTGGTAGGCATCCGGCGCCCAAAGATGGAATGGCGCAGCGGCCACCTTGAACCCAAACCCGATCGCCACCATCACCATCGCGATCAGCAGCAGCGGATCGAGCGCCGCTCCGCTGAACGCCGCGGCGATGCGCGGCAGTTCAATCGATCCCGATAGTCCGTACAGCAGGCTCATGCCGAACAGCAGAAATCCCGCCGACATGCCGCCAAACAGAAAATATTTCAGCGCCGCCTCGGCCGACCGACGGCTCTGCTTGTCAAAGCCCGTCAGCACGTAGAGCGAGAGCGACAGAAACTCCAGAGCCACAAAGATCAGCAGCAGATTCTGTGTCGCCACCAGAAACATCATCGCCACCGTGGCGAAGAGGATCAGCGCCAGATACTCGCCTACATGGCTGGTGATCCGCGTCGAGGTGGAGAACAGCACGGTCAGGATGGCCAGCGCCAGCACAGCGACCTGCACCACGTGCGTCAGCGGCGTGGCCACGAACATGCTGTCCGGCAGCCTCCCCAGCGGCGCGCCGTGCAGCAGCAGGATCGCCCCCAGGCAGCCCGCGCAGGCAATCAAAGCCCCCGCGCCAAAGCGCATCCGCACCCTCGACCGCCGCAGCACCGTCAGGTCCAGCGCCAACAGAACGAATCCGGCCACCGCCACCGCGATCTCCGGCAGTGTCAGCGACAGCAGGGTGGTATAGCTGAACGGGATCATCGCAGCCCTCCCTGACGCAGCCCCTCAAACAGCGGCGACAGCAGCGCCGGCTGAATCAGGTCCATCAGGATGCGCGGATACAGGCCCACGAACAGCGTGGTCGCCAGCAGCAGCAGCGAGCCCAGCTTCTCCGGCAATGTGATCGGCGGCAGCGAAGGCAGAGTTGTGTCCGGCGCCGCGTCTCCAAAGAACACTTTGGTCAGCGCGCGCCACGTGAAGGCGATGCCGATCAGAATCCCCACGCCGGCCACCGGTATCACCCACGGCAGAGAGTGCCACGCGCCCACCAGCACCTGAAACTCGGCAATGAAGCCGCTGAATCCCGGCAGCCCAATCGAAGCCATCCCGGCAAGCACGAACGTGACGGCCGCAAAGGGAATCACCTGCGCCAGACGCATCGGTCCCAGCTCGCCCAGATCGCGCGTGTGCGTCCGGTCGTAGACCATTCGTCCGGCCACGGCGAACAGCAGCCCCGCAATCACGCCATGCGAAAACATCTGCAGCACCGCGCCGTCCAGACCGATCAGCGACAGCGTCATCAGACCCAGCAGCACAAACCCCATGTGCGAGACGCTCGAGTACCCGATGACGTATTTAAAGTCGCGCTGCACCAGAGCCACGCTCGCCCCGTACACAATGCCAATCACCGCCAGCAACGCAAACACGCCGCGCCAGGATCCGAACCCGAGCACATGGAATCCCCACGGCGCCAAGCCGCCCGGCAACAGCATCATGGCCACCCTCAGGCAGCCGTACGCACCCAGCTTCATCACTATGCCGGCCAGCAACATCGAAGCCGCAGTCGGAGCGGCCGCATGGCCCGTGGGCGCCCAGGTGTGGAACGGCCACATACCCGCCAGCACCGCGAATCCCACAAAGACCAGCGGGAAGACCCACAGCTGAAAATGCGCAGGGAACGACGCCTGGGCCAGCGCTTCAAAGCTCAGATTGTGATGCGGCGCCAGCGCCCAAACCGCCGCCATGCCGGCCAGCACCAGCGCGCTGCCGGCAAAGGAATACAGCGCCAGCTTCATCGCCGCGTACTCGCGCTGCGCCCCGGCATGCCCGCCCGGCTCGGCGTGCGACTTCGATCCCCAGATCGCGATCAGGAAATACTTGGGAATAATCGCAATCTCGTAGAAGACGAACAGCAGAAACAAATCGAAGCTGAGAAAGACGCCATACACGCCGGCAATCAGCACCAGGTAAAAGCCGAAAAACTCCTGCGTCCGATGCTCGATATTCCACGAGAAAAGTATGCCCGCCGTAGCGGCAATGCCCGTCAGCAGAAGCAGCGTCAGGCTGATGCCGTCCGCTGCCAGGTGGTAGCTGAGTCCCAGCTGCGGAATCCACGCCACCTGCGTCACCGTCAGCAGTTCGCCCGGCTTCCAGTGCGCCAGCGTGATCAGAGACAGCGCAAAGGCGGCCAGCGCCGTCGCCAGCGCCACTACCCGCGCCATCGCCTTCGTTGGACTCAGCCGGCACGCCAGCGCGCCCGCAAACGAGAGGTAGATCGTCCACGCCAGCATCAGAGTCCGCCTCCCGCGATCCACTGCATCACCGTTCCGTGCACCATGCCGGTAATCAGCTGCGGATAAAACCCGAGAACGAACATCAGCGCAATCGCCGGAAACAGCGCCACCCGCTCCGTCGTCGTCAGGTCGGGCATCGCCTCCCACCGCGGATTCACCCGGCCGGAGAATACCTTCTGGATCACCGTCAGCAAGAAGATCGCCGTCAGCAGCAGCCCCAGCACCGCGACCGACGACGCCACGGTAGCCAGGGGGAACGCACCCTTAAAGATCAGGAACTCGCCCGGGAACCCGTTCAGCCCCGGCAATCCCAATGAGGCGAAAATCGCAATCCCCATCAGCCCGCAGAACACCGGGACCACCCGCCGCAGACCACCAAAGTCTTCCACCCCGCGCAGGCCGCCGGTGCGCCGCTCCAGCAGCGCGATAAACCAGAACAGCGTCGCGGCCGTCAGGCCATGACTGAAGATCTGCAGCAGCACGCCCGTCAGAGCCGCCGCCCGTTCCGCCGCCATATGGGGGGAGACACCGGAGAGTTGCGCCGCCACGCACACGCCCAGCACGCAATAGCCCAGGTGATTGATCGACGAGTAGGCGAACGTCCGCTTCAGATCCTTCTGCACCCAGGCCGCAAACGCCGGCAGCACAATCGTCGCCACCGCCAGCCACAGCAGCGGCTTCATAAAGTGCTGCATCTCCTGCGGAAAGATCGGCAGCAGAATCCGCAGGAATCCGTACACGCCCATCTTGGACATGGCGCCGGTCAGCAGCATGGTTGTCTCGCTCGGCGCTTCCGCGTAGGTGGCGGGCAGCCAGGTATGGAACGGCACCACGGGCGTCTTCACCGCGAACCCCAGGAACGCCGCCCAGAAAAGCCAGGGAGCGATCGTTGCGCCGCGGAACCAGGGAAGATTATTGGCCAACTCCACCGTGAGCTGCCCGGAATGCGCCTGCCGCGTCAGCTCGACGAAATCAAAAGTGTTCGTTGCCAGAAAGATCGCGAGGAACGCCAGCAGCAGCGCCACGCTTCCCACCATCGTGTACAGGAAAAACTGGTTCGCCGCCCGCGCCCGCGCCGGACCGCCCCACAGCCGCACCAGGAAATAGGCCGGGATCAGGCTCAGCTCCCAATAAAGGAACCAATGGACGAAGTTCAGAGCCGTAAATGTGCCAAACAGACCCGCTTCCAGAAACAGCACAAGCGCAAAGTAAACCCGCCCCAGCCTCTCATTGCCCCACGACGCCATCAGCGAGAAGACCACCAGCAGCGCCGACAGGACCAGCAACAGTACGCCGAGTCCGTCCGCTCCCACGTGGTACGCGATCCCCAGTGTGGGTGCCCAGGCCCGATACTGCGTGAACTGCATCCCCGGCAGGTTAGGATCCAGGGCATACCAGAACAGCAGCGCCAGCACCAGGCCGGTCATGGCGAACATCATCGCGATGAGCCGTGCCAGCGGACGCGACCGCCCCAACACCAGCACCAGCAGCCCGCCGAGAATCGGAAGCAATGTCAGGAGAGTAATCATCCGCGTCGCTCCCACAGCAGCAGGACCACGGCCAGCACCACCAGTGCCGCCCCAATCACCCGCAGATAGTTCTGCACCCGCCCGTTCTGGAAGCGCGAGAGCAGCCGCCCGGTTCCGGCCACATCCCTGCACCCAGCATCGAAGCCACCGTTCACCACATACTTGTCCACCCCGGCGTCGATCCAGCTCAACCCCAGCACGCACCACGCCACCAGATGGACGGCGCCGCCCAGGATCCAGCGATCCAGCCAGTCCGCGAAAGCGGACCCGAAACGCGTCAGCGCGATCACGGTCATGTAGTAGAACTCATCCACATACAGTCGATTCGCCAACGCCCGGAAAATCCGCGGAGAGATCCGCTCCAGAGCATCGGGATCGGTTGCCTGCTCAATCGGCTTCCGGCCGTAGAACCACCAGCCCAACCCCAGCCCGGCAAATACGATCAACGACGAGACCGCCATCAGCGGCAACAATCCTTCGGTGGTAAAGCGCCCCGGATCCCACGTCAGCGGCTGGCCCTCGAGAAACGACTGGAACCACGGCCACGCCGGCGTGCCCACAAAGCCCAGCAGGGCGGCAAAAATCCCCAGAATCACCAACGGCCCCGTCATCACCCCAGGGCTCTCGTGCGGAATTGTCGGCTCGCACACTTCGCCCACCCGCCCCGCCGAAGCGACCGGCTCAATCTCCTCGCCGCTCACCGCGTGAGCGGCCACTTCCTCCGGTGTCACCGTCGCCGCCGGCACACGCTGCTCGCCAAAGAAGACGTAGTACACCTGCCGCGTCATATAGAACGCGGTCAGCAGTGCGCCAATCGCCCCCAGGTAGAACGGTCCGCGCGACAGACCCCACCCATGCGCCGAGTGCAGAATCTCGTCCTTGCTCCAGAACCCGGCGAACAGCGGGAATCCGCACAGTGCCAGCATGCCCGAGGCATACGCCAGGAACGTCACCGGCATATACTTCCGCAGGCCGCCCATGTTGCGGATGTCCTGCTCCTCGGTGCAGCCGTGAATCACCGACCCCGCTCCAAGAAACAGCAGCGACTTGAAGAAGGCGTGCGTGATCAGGTGGAACATGCCCACCGCCACACCGCCCACGCCCAGCCCCAGCATCATGTAGCCCAGCTGCGACACCGTCGAGTAAGCGAGAATCCTCTTAATATCGTTCTGCGCTACGGCAATACACGCGGCAAACAGCGCCGTGATGGCGCCCACCCAGGCAATCACCGCCAGCGCGCCGCCCGTCAGCAGCGGATACACGCGCGCCATCAGATACACGCCCGCAGCCACCATGGTCGCCGCATGAATCAGAGCGCTCACCGGCGTCGGGCCTTCCATCGCGTCCGGCAGCCACACGTGCAGCGGAACCTGTCCCGACTTCCCAACCGCTCCGCAGAAGATCAGCAGCCCAATCGCCGTCGAAACGGCCATGCCCGCCATGGTCAGGTGCGCGCCCAGGCCACCCACGGCTCCCGGCTCCAGGCATCCCGCGCCGTGGTCGTAGAACACCAGCGTCCCCGTTTGCGCGTAGAGCCACACCATGCCCAGCAGCAGTCCCAGATCGCCCACGCGCGTGGTGATGAACGCCTTCTTCGCCGCTGCCGCCGCCGCCGGCCTGTGGAACCAGAACCCGATCAGCAGATACGACGTCAGCCCCACCACTTCCCAGCACATGAAGAGCAGCAGCAGGCTGTTGGCGATCACCACGCCCAGCATCGCCCCCGCAAACAGCGACAGGAAGCAGAAGAACCGGGTGAAATTGTCGTCGTGGGCCATGTAGCCCAGGCTGTAGATAAAGATCAGCAGCCCGACAAACGTCACCATCACCAGCATCACGGAGGCCAGCGGATCCAGCAGCCATCCCAGGCTTACCCACTGCGTCCCGAACTGCATCCAGGGGAAGTTCACCACCTGCCGGGCCGGATGGCTCAACGCCTCGCCAAACGCGATCAGCGCCAGAACCAGGGAGACCGACATCGACCCAATCGCCAGAGTCGCCGACGCGCGCCGTTCGGTCTTCGGCATCAGAGCGCTGATCCCTGCGGCCAGCATCGGCAGCGCCGGAACCAGCCACAGGACGCGCACAATCCAGGCCACGTGGCTCATCCCTGCATCTCCGTAATCTCGCTCACGTCGGAGGTTTGTGCATGGCGATAAAGGGCCAGAATCAGCGCCAGGCCCACCGCGGCTTCCGCAGCAGCCACTGCGATCGAGAAGATGACGAAGATCACGCCGGTCAGCATCTCAGGGTGCGGCCCGAATCGCCAGAAGGCGATGAAGTTCAGGTTCGCCGCGTTCAGCATCAGTTCGATCCCGGCCAGCACCAGGATCGCGCTCCGCCGCGTGAGCGCCCCCGCGAGGCCCACCGAGAAGAGAAGTGCCGAAACCAGCAGACAACCAGCCAGCGGAGTCATCAGGCGCGTATCTCCGGTCTCTGGGCAGGATTCTGTGCGTTCGCCGTGCGCTTTTCGCGCAACGCCAGCACCACCGCGCCAATCATCGCCGCCGTCAGCATCAGCGCGATGACTTCCAGCGGCAGCACGTAGCGCTGCATCAGTGCCAGGCCAATCTGCTGCATGGTGTTCGCGGGCGCTGCGGACGATACCGCTTGCATCCCCGCCACCCCGCTCGTCTCCGACGCCCAGGCCAGCACCGCAAAAACTGCCAGAGCAATCACCCCACCGGCCACCCCGTGCGGAGAGAAAACGTGATCCTCAGTTCCTTCGCCGCCGCGCGTGAGCAGAATCGCAAACACGATCAGGATGGCGATGGCCCCCACGTAGACCAGCAGCTGCGCCAACCCCACGAACTCTGCGCCTAAATTGAGATACAGACCCGCCAGTCCCGCGAACGCCACCGTCAGCGCCAGCGCGCAATGCACCAGCCGGGGCAGCGTAATCGCCGCGACGCCTCCGGCCAGAGTCAGAACTGCGAGGATCCAAAAAGGCAGGGTCATTCCTGTTCTACAGTTTCACAGCGCACAGCCACGGACTGTGACCGCAATCACTCCGCGAAACGATACGTCCTCTTTTCGATTTTCCGGCCGCGTTCCAGCGTGCGGGCCAGCACGATATACGGCGCAACAATCACCACGGCACAGACCAGCCAGCGTATCACAGCGCCCAGCACGCCTGGCCCCACGACAGCGGGTGTTAAAAAACGCCACAACCCCGCGGAAAAAATCACAATCAGCGTCATCGGCAGCATGAACTTCCATGCGAAATTCATCAGCTGATCCATGCGCAGCCGCGGCAGCGTCCCGCGAATCCAGATGAATACCGCGATGAATGCCAGCAGCTTCACGAAGAACCATCCCCACGACGGGAACCACTGCAGGAAGCTCAGCGGCGCCGACCACCCGCCCAGAAACAAGGTGATCGCGAGGCCGCTCACGGCAAACATTTCGATGTACTCCGCCAGGAAGAACAGCGCGAACTTGAACCCCGAATACTCGATGAAGTATCCCGCGATGATCTCCGACTCGCCCTCCGGCAGATCGAACGGGCTGCGGTTCGTCTCCGCCATCCCCGCGATCATAAAGAGGATGAACCCCGCCAGTCCCCACGGCGTGAAGACGTTCCAGTGCGGAAAGATCCCCGTGTAGTGCGCCTGCTGCTCCACAATCGATACCGTCGAGAGCGTCCCCGACATCATGATCACGGCCACCGACGAGAGGATCAGCGGAATCTCGTAGCTGACCATCTGCGCAATCGCGCGCATCGCCCCCAGCAGCGAATACTTGTTCCGGCTCGACCATCCGGCCATAAAGATCGCCAGCTCGCTCGCCGATCCGATCGCAAAGAACAGGAGCACTCCGGCGTCGATGTTCACCGCAATCATGTTCCGCCCGATGG
>DATAWD010000043.1:0-9671 GCA_036267395.1 Acidobacteriaceae bacterium
TGTGGCGGCTGGAGGCGGGAGGGCCTCTTCACGCGCTCTGCTGCCCTGATTCACTCTCAGCTTGTGCCGAGGGAGTCTCCCACTGCGGGAGACCCGGAAAAATCAGGCGTAGGGGATCATGCGGGCCACCTTCGCGTGGTCGGCGTCCGAAACCAGCACGCTGTGAGCCAGCTTGCGCTTGGTTTTGGTTTCCTTCGACGTGAGAATGTGCCGCATTTTCGACTGGCCGCGCTTGATTTTGCCCGTGCCGGTCTTTTTGAAGCGCTTCGCAGCGCCCCGATGCGTCTTGAGTTTAGGCATGGTTTCCTGCTTACAAAATGCGTAAAGACAACAAGGGTTAGTGTATCGGAATCAGCAGGGTGCGTCCAGACAGCGGGCCGCAGGGCGGTGTCCTGATCTGGATGAGGGATTCGCCGTAACCGGAGACGCTGCTCGCCAAAGATCCAGCGTCGCACCCGCGAGGTTCTGGCGTAGGGGCGGAAGGGGATATCAGCCATATATCCACCGGAGTCACACTGACCACGCTCGAAAGCACGGCGATGAAGGAGGCGAGCAGACCCCAAAAAGTCTTCATAAACCACCTCTTACGAACATTATAGCGGTCGCATCGCTGGCTTGAACAAATCAAATAAGGGCATACCGTCACGCAGTCGGAATATCCAGCCCAATCGACTGCATCAGCTTCAGCGCGTTGCTGGTCTGCACGATGCCGGGCTTCAGCCGGTAGTCGAAATGGAGTCGCCCATCCTCCATGCTGTCTTCAAAATGCGTGTTGGCGGCTGCTTCCGGCATCGCCTCGGGAATCGCCGTGAGCGCCAGGTCATGCGTCGTCACCAGCCCGATTGCCCCCCGCCGCACCAGCGCCGTGACCACGTGCCGGGTGCCCTCCAGGCGGTCATGAGAATTGGTCCCGGAGAGCAGCTCGTCCAGCAAAAACAGCAGCGGCGTGGGTCCGTCGGCGAGATCGGAGAGCAGTTTGAGCCGCTGGATTTCCGCATAAAAACGCGAAACCCCGCCCTGCAGCGAGTCGAGAACGCAGATGGACGCGCCCACGCCCAGCGGCGAAAGCTGCAGCGATGCAGCCCGCACCGGCGCCCCAGCCTGAGCGAGAACCACGTTGAGTCCAATAGCCCGCAGAAACGTGCTCTTGCCGGCCATGTTCGGCCCGCTCACGATGAGCAACTGCGGAGCGGGTCCGCCTGAGCCCAGACTGAGGTCGTTGCCCACGGCCTGGGCGACAGGCAACAGCGGATGACCCAGGCTGCGGGCTTCAAAGAACGGACTCTCCCTGCTGAAACTTGCGAATGGATCCGCCGGGTGCTCGTAGGCATAACCGGCCAGCGACGATAAAGCTTCAAACGTGCCGACGGCCGACAGCCATCCCCGGATCGCCGGCCCAAAGCTGCGCTGCCAGCGCTCGGCGGCGAGGGTCAGCTGCGCATCGTAGAAGGCGAGTCCTAACGAAATGCGGGTGAAGAGATTGTGCCGCCCCTCCAGCCACTCGGCGATCCGCTCCAGGCGCCGCACCGCAACCGAGGCGGGGACACTGTGCGTGTCCAGAGAGGCGCGCAGACCCTGAAGCAGCGGCGATGTATAGGATTCGCGCTCGATCACGGTCAGCACTTCAACCAGCAACTGCAGGTCCTTCGCGGCATGCTCGGTGGCATCCGCGGCCTTATCCACGCGGGGCTTGAGCATACGCCCGATGCCGTAGTTCGCGACCGAGAGCGCGACCGCGGTCCACCAGAAGGGGCCGGAAACGGCATAATTGGCGTTGATGGGCAGCACGTCGATGCCGTGAACCCACCAGGCGATCACGGCCGCCACCCAGGCCAGTCCGAAGAGGCCGAGAATCCAGGGCAATGAGCGGGAACGGAAGGTGGGCGCGGCTTCACCCCAGGCGGCGAGGGCGTCGGGGAGGACCCCCACGCGAACCGCCTCTCCGGCGGCAAACAAGTGCTCTCGCAAGGGAAGCCGCGGCCGGAGATCGGCGACAGCCGCCTGTCGGGTAAGAACGGTCTCGGGCGGAGCCGGTTGGAGGAGCCAGTCCGCCAGCGTAGCTTCGCCGGCACGGGTGCGCGCGGTGCAGAGCAGCTCGAAGAGGCCTCCCGCTCCGAAGACGTCGAGGTCACGAGCATAGGGATGTTCAGGACGAAGGAATCGGTCACCGCTCTCGCCGCTGCCGGCCCAGTGGTCGTCCAGGCGGGCGAGTCCGCGGGCATAGAAATCGGCAATTCGCTCGCGTCTCTGCAGGCGGCGAAGAACGCGGTCATGCACGACCAGAAGAGCGACGAAAATCACAATGGGGATGACGAGCAGCAGATACACATGCGGGTTGCGCAGGATGAAAATAGCCAGAGCGACGCCGAACAGGAAATCGGCGATCTTGGCGTAGCCGACGAAGATGTGGCGACGCTGCTCGCGGCTCAGATGGCGGTGGTTGTCCGCGAGACAGCGGCGATAGACCGCAGCGGGCGATGCAGAGGAGTTCGGTTCGGAACCGGGATCAGGGTGCACGGGCATCGATTCCATGATCGCGCCTTTAGCTCTTCGCCGGAACAGACGCCATCTCCGCGAGGATGGCCCGCGTCACTTCGACCGGATCGGCGGCCTGGGTGATGGGGCGGCCGATGACGAGAGAGCTGGCCCCGGCAGCGAGAGCGGCGGCGGGCGTCGCGACGCGCTTCTGATCTCCGATGGGGGCGCCGGCGGGGCGGATGCCAGGGATGACCAGCGTGGCTTCAGGGTAGACGCTGCGCAGCGTCGCGACTTCCTCGGCGGATGCGACCAGCCCGGTGATGCCGGAATCGGCGGCGAGTGCAGCGAGGCGACGGACCTGATCGGCGGGCGCGCCCGCGATGCCGACGGCGCCCAGCTGGGCCGAGTCCATCGACGTAAGGACGGTGACGGCCAGGAGTTGCGGTGGTTGGGGCAGCGCGGCGGCAGCATCAGCGGCAGCGCGCAGCATGGCTGGACCTCCCGCAGCGTGCACGGTCAGCAGCTCGGCGCCCGTCGAGGCCGCGGAGCGCACGGCGGCGGCGACGGTGTTGGGAATGTCGTGCAGCTTGAGGTCGAGGAAGACGGAGAAGCCGCGGCCGCGCAGCTCGCGCACGAGGTTGGGACCTTCCGCGCAATAAAGCTCAAGGCCGATCTTGAGCCATTGCACCTGTCCATGGAGCCGATCGGAGAGCGCCAGGGCGGGCTCGGCCGAGGGGAAGTCGAGGGCGACAATCAGGCGGGAGTCCATCAAAAACAGGGTACAGGGTGCAGGGGACAGGGTGCAGATTGGCCATGCCGCTGTGCGCCGGGTCGGTGCTGCATCCAGGCGAGCCGTGGACCTGAGGTCCGGCTGCCGGCGGGCATGGCGATCATTTCTCGGCTGGTCAGCTGGCTGCCTGCGGGAGCGAGCCGCAACGGTCGATCCCATGGAGACGCTGCGGGAAGAGTAAGAGCGGGCGATTCTGCAGGCCGATGATTACTGCCGGAACTGCACGGAGGTTGTGTCTCCGGGTAATGACACTTTTGCTCTATTGACGGTTATGCTAACCCGCGGGAATGCTGGAAGGCGAGTCCGATGCGCCCCGGTACGAACCTGAGGCGAACGTTCCGTGACATGGGTAGGCCCTGGCAGAAAAGGGGGTGATCGTCTGTTCCCATGTTCGGGTCGAAAAATGGACGCGCTCAAGCGCCGCTGACGAAGGGCGGCGAGCAGGGCAGAATCCGCGGGAAAAAGGCCGGCAGGAATCCATCTGCCGGACCTGTGAACAAAGACACGCGGAGTGCCGAAGAAAAGAAGAGGGGATGTTGCTGTGAATCCTGCCAAAACGGCCATCGAATCGCGGCTGGAAACGATTCGCTCGGTCAATTACTTCTCGTCGGAGCGCTCCAAGCCGGCCAGCGCCGCCGAAGACGCCGAAAGCCTGGCCATATTGCCGCCGCTGGACCTGGAGCCGCTGGAAGCACAGCCCGAAGAGGCGGTGAGTGAAGATCTGTTTCGCGGGCCGGAGTATCGTCCGCGGTCGACCGGAGAGCTGGGCATCCGGCGCGCTGTGGTCGACGAGCTGGCGCTGAAGACGATGTATGTGTGCGGCGCGCTCTCCACGCGAGACCTGGCGCGGCACCTGCATGTGAGCCAGCCGGTGGCCGACGAGCTGGTGCACTGGATGCGGACCGAACAGCTCTGCCAGGTGACGGGCATGGTGGGTAACGTGCCGACCATCGCGCTGACGGCCCAGGCGCGTGCCCGCGCTCTGGAACTGCTGTCGCAATGCCAGTACACCGGGGCGGTTCCGGTTTCCCTGGCCAGCTATGTGGCGCAGGTACGGAAGCAGAGCGTGCGCGAGGTGGTGGTGCGCCGCCCCGATGTGGAGCGCGCGTTCGACAACATGGTGATCGACGCCAGGATTCTGGGACAGATCGGGACGGCGCTGAACTCGGGCTCGACCATTTTTGTGCATGGACCGGCGGGCGTGGGCAAGACGGCCATCGCGGAGACCATGTCGCGGGTGCTGGCCGAGAAAGATGTGTTTGTGCCGCACGCGATCGAAGTGGACGGGCAGATCATCGTCCTCTACGACCCGCTCATCCATAAAGAGCTGGAAGGGCCGGGCGCTGACGCTCAGGATGCACGCTGGGTGCGATGCCGTCGGCCGTCGGTGCTGGTGGGCGGCGAGCTCACCATCGACATGCTCGACCTGCAGTTCAATGCCAACGCGAAGTATTACAGCGGTCCCGTCCAGATGAAGGCCAACAACGGCGTTTTGATCGTGGATGATTTCGGTCGGCAGCGCGTGCGTCCCGAAGAACTGCTGAACCGCTGGGTGGTCCCCCTGGACCGGGGGATCGACTTCCTGACCCTCGTGGGTGGACGGAAGATTGAAGTCCCGTTCGAGATGCTGGTCGTCTTCGCCACGAACATGGATCCGTCGGAACTGGTGGATGCAGCGTTTCTCCGCCGGATGCAGACGAAGATTCGGGTGGATGCGGCGACGGAGGATCAGTTCTGCTCGATCTTTCGGCGGGTGGCGCACGAGCGCGGGCTGCGATCGGACGACGCCGTCGTCCGGGAGCTGGCTCAGGCCATCCGGAACATCGGCCAGGAGTTGCGGGGCTGCCAGCCGCGCGACCTGGTCAACCAGGTATGCTGGGCGGCCCGTTATGACGATCGGCCCCCGGTGCTGGACCAGCCTTCATTGGCCCGCGCGGTCGAGGCCTATTTCCTCGTCGAGAAAACACCGGCGGGCGAGGATCGCTGACCGAATCTCCGGCTCTTCCCCCATCCCGTTGCACCGCGAGGCCGTGCACCCGAGGCGATAGCCCGGTTCTTAGGGGGATCAAGGGGGAGGAATCCAGGGCCGTTGTTGCAGGCCAAGGACTTACACGCACTCAGCGCGCAGCGAGCAGATCTGCAGGAGACTGAAGCTGCGCCACTTCGGCGCTGGGCCCGATCAGTTCGACCTTGACCGGAGCCAGGCCGCGTTCGCTGAATCCAAGCGCCTGGGCAGCGGCATAGGAGAGGTCGATAATGCGATCTTCCGGGACGGGACCGCGGTCGTTGACCGTCACGACTACGGAGCGATGGTTGCGCAGGTTCGTGACCTTCAGCACAGATCCCAGAGGCAGGGTTCGATGAGCGCAGGTCAGAGCGTTCTCGTTGTAGGGGACCCCGCTCGCGGTGGTTTTGCCCTGGAAGAACTTGCCATACCAGGATGCGACGCCAAACTCATACCAATGGTGGTGATGGATGGCGGGAGCCGTCAGATGCTCGGCAGGCGAAGCTGCCCGAGCGCCCGCGACACCGATAAGAACGGCGAGAACGGCGCCGGCGAAAGTGATCCAGCGGCGAGGACGTTTTGCGTTATCTGATCGTCGGATAGCGTGCATGATCCTCCTCCTGAAATTGTAGGAATCTGCTTCTCGTAAGTCAAACAATCTGCAACTATTTATTTCGCGCCAAGGGTTGCGCAACCGAGTTGACTGTGATAGTCCGGAATGCGCAACGGGACGCTAAAAAATGAACAGTCTTCAGTCCGGTGCCTGATCGGTGGCCTGCGCCGGAACAGAAGACCTGCAAGTACGATGGCAGAAGATGGGCAGCGCGCTGCCCGGAAACCAAGGCGGAGATGACTGTGCTCTCGAAGTCTCATCGTGTCAAGCAGTTAGTGCGAGAGCCATTAGCTCTGACGATAGCCGGTCTGGATCCCACGGGCGGCGCCGGGGCAACCCGGGACCTGCAAGTGATGGCGGCACAGGGAGTTTTTGGGGTAACTGCACTGACGGCGCTAACCGTCCAGTCAACTCAGGGGGTCAAAAGGGTCGATCCGGTCGATCCGGAACTTTTGCGGGACACCCTGAAGTGCCTGGGGGATGCCCTTGGGGTATCCGCTTCCGGGATCGCGGGAGTGAAGATTGGGATGCTGGGGAGGGATGCCCTGGTCGCGGTCGTGGCCGAGTGGCTGCAGGCGGCGGAGATTCCCAGGGTGCGGATCGTGCTGGATCCGGTGATTCGATCGAGCTCCGGGGCGGAGCTGCTCGAGCCAGCCGGGGTCCGCCGGCTGGTTGACGAGCTGCTGCCGCTGGTCGGCTGGGTGACGCCGAACCTGGAGGAGGCGGGCGCGCTTTTGGGCGAGGCCGCTCCTGGACGTGAGGGAGTGCCGGCGGCGGCGGCCAGGATTCAGGCTCTTGCCCCAGGTCTGGCGGTGGTCGTCACCGGCGGTCACCTGGACCGGCCGGAAGATTTTCTGCGGACGGCGACCGGCGAGCAGCAGTGGTTTCCGGGGCCCCGTATCGAGCCCCGAGGGCGGCATGGGAGCCATGGGACCGGTTGCGGCTTTTCAACGGCTTTGCTCTGCCGGCTGCTGCTGGGGGACGACCCGGTAGCAGCCGTCGCCGAGGCGAAGGCGTTCGTGGTGCGGGAGCTTGAGGGTGTCGATCGGGCCTAGATCGTCGTCCAGTCCAGAATGACCTTGCCGCATTCGCCGCCGATCATGGCCTGGAAGCCCTTTTCGTAGTCCTTATAGCTGTAGCGGTGGGTGATGACCGGGGAGATGTCGACGCCGGAGGTGATGAGGACCGACATCTTGTACCAGGTCTCGTACATTTCCCGGCCGTAAATGCCCCGCACCGTGAGCATGTTGAAGATGATCTTGCGCCAGTCGGTCTGCATCGGCTTCGAAGGCAGGCCGAGGACGGCAATACGGCCGCCATGGGCCATGTTGTCGATCATTTCGGTGAAGCCCGCCGGGCTGCCGGACATTTCGAGGCCGACGTCGAAGCCCTCCTGCATGCCCAGCTGCTTCTGCACCTGGGCGGCCGGCGTTTCGCGTGGATCGACGGCGATGGTCGCGCCCATTTTGCGGGCGAGGTCGAGTCGGAAGGGATTGAGGTCCGTGACCACGACGTAGCGCGCTCCGGCGTGGCGCACGATGGGGATGGCCATGAGCCCGATGGGACCCGCGCCGGCGATCAGGACGTCCTCTCCCAAAACGGGAAAGGCCAGGGCGGTGTGGACCGCGTTGCCGAAGGGGTCGAAGATGGCGGCGATCTCTTCAGGGACTCCGGAGTGGTGGCGCCAGATGTTGGTCATGGGCAGCGCGATGTATTCGGCAAAGGCGCCGGGGCGATTCACGCCGACGCCCGAAGTATGGGCGCAGAGATGGCGACGCCCGGCGAGGCAGTTGCGGCAGCGTCCGCAGGTAACGTGGCCTTCGCCGGAGACCAGGTCGCCGACCTTGAAATCCGACACGTTGGAGCCGACAGCGGCAATTTCGCCCACGAACTCATGGCCGATGGCCATGGGCACGGGAATAGTCTGCTGGGCCCACTCGTCCCATTGATAGATATGGACGTCGGTGCCGCAGATGCCGGTGCGCCGGACGCGGATGAGGACGTCGTTGATGCCGTATTCGGGTTCGGGCAGATCCTGAAGCCAGAGGCCGCGCTCGGCGCGAGCCTTGACGAGTGCACGCATGTCGATTCCCTCGAATTCCTTTTCTACCGTACAACAAGCGTTGCCGGCAGGCTTACCCCACCCCCCCAGGAGGGGGTAAGCCTGCCGGTACAGAAGAAGCTCTCCCCACAACAGAAAAGCTCTGTCGGCGCGCCGGCCGGACAGAGCTCTTCATTCTGAGCGTAGAGGGCGAGAGAAAGAGTGGCAACGCAAATTGGAGGGAGAGACGGTACGAGGGTAATGGTCCTTAGACTTTAGACTTTTTCCAGCACAATGTGGGTAGCGTGTTCCGTCCCTTGCCGGTCGGCTACGGAGAAGCCGAGAGCGGCCAGGTCGATGCCGGTGAAGAGGGCTTCACCACGGCCGAGGAAGGCCGGGGCGAAGGCGAGGTGCAGGGAATCAATGAAGCCGGCCTGCAGATAGTGCCGGACCGTGGAAACGCCGCCTCCGATTCTGACGTCTTTGTCGCCCGCGGCCTGTTGGGCACGGCGCAGAGCCTCTTCGATGCCGCCGGTGACAAAGTGAAAAGTCGTGCCGCCCTCCATCACGATGGGTTCGCGTTCATAGTGGGTGAGAACGAAGGTGGGCGCGTGATACGGCGGATTCTCGCCCCACCACCCTTTCCACGATTCGTCGGGCCAGGGACCCCGGACGGGGCCGAACATGTTGCGGCCGAGGATGAAGGCTCCGATATTGTCCATAGCGCGGTGGGCGAACTGATCGTCCACGTCGCCGATCGAACCTCCCTCCTGGCCGTGCATGGCGCAGAAGGTTTTGGTGTGAAAGAACCACTGAAAGATCTCGGTTCCACGCTTGCCGAGTGGATCGCTCAGGCTCTGATCGATTCCAGCGCTGAAACCATCCAGCGAAACACCGAATCCCGCGACACGAACTTTGGGCATCTTTGCTCAACCCTCCTGGATTTTTCCTGCGTTCAGTCTTTCCTGCCTGGGTCCGCTCTCATCGCGCGGCGCTTTTTCCCCGTCGCTGCTCGCTCTGCCGCATCATTGCATCGATGTCGGCGGCGGGACGTATCTCGAACTTCGTTCCATACTTCAGCGCCGGATGCTGTGACAGCAGCTGAAGCGCATGATTCATGTCCCGGGCCTCGAGCACGCCAATGCCGCCGAGCTGTTCTTTGGTTTCCGCATAGGGTCCGTCGGTGGTCGCGACCTTCCCGTTCTTCCAGTACAGGGTCAGCGCAGTTTCAGGAGGCTGCAGCGCTTCTCCTTTGACGAAGTGTCCGTTGGCGCGCAAATGGTCGTCGTATTCAAAGCATTCGTCGAACATCGCGTGTTGCTCGGCTTCGGTCATGGCGGCGTGTTTTTCCGGCTCGTAGTATCCCATCCAGATGTATTTCATGGGGGCTCTCCTTTTGTTGATGGCCAGCGGCGCAAGCGTGCGCGGCATGGAGCACCAGGCGATGACACAGGGTGCCGGGAGGAAGGTCAGGTCCGCTCCGTTGCCAGGCTGTACGCAGCATCGGCCAGTCCATCGACATACAGAGCCGGCCGGCGCTGGGAGCGAAAAGAAGGCTGCCAACCGAGTGACCGAAGCTCGGATTTTTCGCTCCGCAACCCTGCGGGACGGGGTCCTTTTTGCCCATTTCTTTGTCGCTCGTCGCTAAGATATGCCCGATATCTGCCACTCCTTGCTGCGCGAACTGAGCAAAAATGCCCTCCGTCGCCAACCATCCCTATAGGTCGATACAGCCTAGTCGGGT
>DATAWD010000044.1:0-2400 GCA_036267395.1 Acidobacteriaceae bacterium
AGCGCTGCTCCGCCGACAGGCACTTACGGGCCGTTTTGTTCGTCATACACAGCATCCTCCCACCTTGTATCCTGGCATGGACGCCGTTGCGGAGACCGCTTGAATGCGCCGGATGTTTTTCCCGCAGACTACATGGACGTACTCGCGGCGGCCCCGGGGAGATCCTCTCGCAACTGAGCCCCCGGGCACCTGATTTCCTAGTTCTTCGCCCCAGGCTTCACGAACTTCAAAGTAAACCGATCGCTCTCCCCAATAGCCTCGTACTGAGCACGATCGATATTCCCCAACCGATAATCCGGCGGCAACGTCCACACCCCCGCCGGATAATTCTTCGTGTCCTTGGGATTGGCATTGACCTCCGAAGAAGCCACCAGCCTGAACCCCGCCCCCTCGATCAGCCGGATCGCATAGTCCTGCCTGACATACCCATTCTTAGCCCGCAGATCCTGCGGCACGGCCGGATCCCCTCGATTGTCCACCACCCCGAACACTCCACCCGGCGCCAGCGCCCGATAGATCGTCGTCAGCGCCTGCTGCGCATCCCCGGCCGCCATCCACTCGTGCAGGTCCCCAAAGCTCAGCACCATGTCCACCGATCCCGGCGGCAGCACATCGCTCCCATTCAGCGGAAAGGTGACCACCTGCGCCGTGCCGTAGAGATCCGGCCGGGAGGCGAGGAGCCCGTGGTAGGCGGCGAGGCGCGCCTGCAGGAAGCGGCTACCCGGATCCGGCGCGATCAGGGCGGCGACGAAGCGTCCCTCGGGCTGCAGCAGCGGCGCGATGATCTTCGTGTACCAGCCTGTCTCCGGCCATACCTGCAGTACCCGCAGGCCGGGCCGGATGCCGAAGAAGAGCAACGTCTCCTTGGGATGTCGGTAAGAGTCGCGGCCGCGGTCCGCCACCGTGCGCTGGCTGCCCGCGAGAATCCCATCGAGGGCGCTGGCCGTCGTCTCCCTGCCGCCCGTCGTCGTAGCGCACCCGGCCATCGACCCCA
Source organism: Acidobacteriaceae bacterium (assembly GCA_036267395.1). Taxonomy (GTDB): domain Bacteria; phylum Acidobacteriota; class Terriglobia; order Terriglobales; family Acidobacteriaceae; genus Palsa-343. The sequence continues at coordinate 995 of DATAWD010000044.1, forward strand.
CAGCGGCCAGGAGGCATGCGAGTGCGATCGCGCGGGCTGGCACTTTCAGCGGCAGATGCATGAGAGCGCCATTCTGGCGGGCCGCGGTTGCAAAAAAAACCCCGCCGAAGCGGGGCTTGTCTCAAGAAAGGGCGTAACGGGCGCTGATTTCAGCGTCGGAATGGACCGCCGCCTTGCCGCGCACGCGGTGCGCGCTCCTGGGCCTCATTGACGCGGAGCGCCCGGCCGCTCATCTCAAAGCCGTTGAGGGCCTGGATGGCCCCCTGGGCTTCGCTCTGCGACATCTCGACGAAACCGAAGCCGCGTGGCCTGCCGGTTTCCCGATCGTTGATGAGCTTGACTGATTCCACCTTGCCGTGACGCTCGAACAGCGCCTGGACGTCCTGCTCGGTGGCATTAAAGGGCAGATTGCCCACATAGATCGTGGTCATCCGGAAGTCTCTCTTCGGAATGCGCACAGCGGCGAGCCGCGCAAGGCGGTCGCATGTGCCGCGTGGTCGTGGGTTACGTGACGAGGAGGGGATTCGAGCGAAACAGCGAAACTCAAGCTTGCTGATCCCTAGAGGGAAACTAACAAGCGACTATGCTACTCCCGGTTTTTGCCGATGGCAAACACGAGTTGTAGCTTTTCTCCCACACCCCCGAGGCTAGCTGGCGGCGGGTTCCAGGTAGGCGTATCCGTCGAGCTCTCTCTCGTAGAACCGCTTGAGCATCTGGCTTTCCGCCAGGGTCATGCGCCCGTCCCGGATCGCCCGCTCGCAGTCCCGCGCCAGGGCGGGGTAGAGCTCCGCCACGTCATACTCCATGTACTCGAGCACCTTGTTGGCCGTGTCGCCCTTGACGATCTCCTCGATCCACCAGCCCCCCTCGTCATGCAGCCGCACGTGCACCACATGCGTGTCGCCGAAGAGGTTGTGCAGATCCCCGAGCGTTTCCTGATAGGCACCCACCAGGAAGACAGCCAGGTAGTACTTCTCGCCAGGCTTCAACTCGTGCAGCTCCAGGGTGCGCTTGACGTCCCGCAGCGACACGAAATGGTCGATCTTGCCGTCCGAGTCGCAGGTGATATCCGCCAGGACTCCCGTGCGTGAGGGCCGCTCGTCCAGCCTGTGGATCGGCATGATCGGGAACAGCTGGTCGATGGCCCAACTGTCGGGCAGCGACTGGAACACCGAGAAATTGCAGAAGTAGGTATCCGAGAGGATCGACTCCAGCCCCTCGAGCTCCTCCGGCAGCCGCTCGAGTCGACGGCAGCAGTCACGGATGCGGGCGCACGTGGCCCAGAAGAGGCGCTCGGCCAGGGCGCGGAATTCCAGCGACAGGAGGCCGAGATTGAACATCTGCAGCACCTGGTCGCGCGCCGTCAGCGCGTCGTGGTAGCACTCCACCAGCCGCCGCTCGCTCAC
>DATAWD010000045.1:0-118175 GCA_036267395.1 Acidobacteriaceae bacterium
CCCACCTTCACCATCTTCGAGTACTTCGCCGACCACGCGCCCTCGCCCGCCGCCGCGGCTCGCGAGCACGCCATGCTTGACTACAAAATCCACGAGTTCAAACGCCAGGTCGCCGCCGGCGTCCCCATGGCCATCGGCTCCGACGTCGGACCCTTCCCCCACGGCACCCAGGCTCGCGAATTCGGGCTGATGGTGAAGTACGGCATGACCCCGCTCGCCGTCCTCCAGGCCGACTACCTCAACGGCGCGCAAATCCTCACCTGGCAAAAAGAAGTGGGCCAGTTGAAACCCGGCTTCGACGCCGACGTAATCGCCGTCCCCGGCAATCCCCTCGACGACATCACCGCCGTCGAGCACGTGCAGTTCGTCATGAAAGGCGGAGTGATCTACAAACGCTAGCCCGGTCCCCCCACCCGCACGCATTGTCATCCTGACGATTCGCAAAGCGAAGCGGAAGGATCCGCGGTTGCTTCTATCAGCTCACGAGAAGGGGATACCTTGAGAGTTTCGAAATTCCTGGTGATCACTGGCCTTCTCGTCAGTCCGACCATTTATCCGCAGCCAACGCTACCCACAGTTGGGCCTCCAGTCGCCTCCTCCCATTGCAAAGGCCCCGGGGGCTGGCGCTCGTCCTCCTCTCGCAAGGGTCGCGTTCTCCGGCGCATTTTTACGGTGATCCCATCATCTGGGACGGGTTTTTCGTAAACAGTCAGAAGGTCGCTCTGGAGACCGGGCCGTTACATTTCGGAATGACATGTGAGCTTCGCAGCGTTCAATCGGGAAAGCTGCTTGAAAGCTACAATTGCTATGACGAAACGCCAGAAAAACCACCGGATTGGGTCCGTACACTCGAGAGTGGAAAGTCTCAATGCAAGTAGGAGATGAATTACACCTTGACGAGGGAATAGCCCGCCGCTCAGCAGCCGCATCACCGCATAAGTAGTTCCTCAGGCATCCGCTCAAAAGGATTGACCACCACGATCCCATCCAGCTCCTGATCCGCCTGCAAATCCTCGGTCAGCAACCACTGGCACCGGGCAGCTTTCGCCGCCGCCACGATCAACGCATCCCAAAACGAGAGCCGATACCGATCCTGGATTTTCCAGGCGCTCTCCAGGAGCGGACCATCAATCGTGACGGGACGCCACGCCAGAAGATCGCGCACATCCGCCCGTGCCTGCTCCCGAAGCTCCGGCTTTTTCTGCACCAGCTTGGCAAAATACTCCTGAAGGACCTGAAAGCTCAGCCGGCCTTGTCCCGCCCATAACTCCTGCATCCAGAGCAGCGCCCGCTTCTGTTTAACGGGGTCTTCCGCCTCTCTCGCATAGATCAGAAGATTCGTGTCAACGAAGACGGTCTCGGTCATGGACCTCTTCCCGCGAGAGATACTTGCCATCGGAATTCAGAAAGGCAGGACGCGCAAGATAGCGCTTCCTGGCCTTCTCATAGTTATCGGTTTCCATCATCCGCTGCTTCAGCAGCCCTCCCAATAGCCGCGAAACGCTTGTGTCCTGTCGCGCCGCTTCCAGCCGAGCCCACCGGGCTACCTCTTCTTCCAGCGTGACTGTCACATTGCGCAAGGCACTCTTCATAACACGAATTCAGTGTAACACGAATCCAGTGCCTGAAGTTCACCGCTTCTCCGCCTCCTCGATCATCGAAAACAATCGCGACCGATCGAGTACCTCCACAAACGGAGTCCCGCTCGCCTGGTTCGTCACCACCCAGATCGTCGGCGTGTGCTGGATCCCCACACTCTGCCCCAGCGCGTAGTCCGCCTTCACCAAAGCCGTTAGCCGCCCCTGCGGATCCACCGCAAACGGCAGCGCCAGCCCATGCGCCTGCGCAACTTTTTCAGCAAACGCCCGCAGCTCTTCCTCGGAGTGGATCAGCGGCTGCGCCGCAAACACCGCATCCCGAAAATCGTCGCCCAGCTTCTTTGATTTCGTGTCGAACCACCGCGCATCCACTGCCGCCTGAAGGCTCCACGTATGCTGCGGCAGCGGAAAATCATGCCGCAACCAGGGAATGTGATATTTCTTCGCCGCCTCCTGCAGCACCGGATTGGCCCGCGCGCAGTCCGGACACTCCAGGTCCTCAAACTCCACCAGCGCCACCTTCGCTCCCGCCAGCGGACGCAGCGCCTTCGCATTATGCACCACCGTCGTCACCGACTCCGGATTTGAAAACTGCGCTCGGGCGGACGTTCCCAATACACCGGACCCCAGCAACAGAACCGCACCAAAAATCTGAAAACAGGAAAGAAGTCTCATGGCTGTTGCCCCGATTGTAGGAGCCCGAACCCGCCTGCGCCCGTGGCGAAGATCACAGCCGTGGCCAAAAGAACGACATCGCCGAAATGGCGCGAAGCGCATCCCGCTCGACGCGCAATAGAAAGGCCACCCGTTTCCAGGTGGCCTTTGTCTACTGTCAAGGCAGATTGGTGGTTGTTAGATCTCCCGGACTGCCAGCTCTCAGGCGCCGCAAGGCCCCTGTCGCTGGGCGCGCAGTCCCTAGTCTCCCATTACGGGTTCGCCGGCTTCGGTTTTGGCGACAGGCTTGGCCGGCGCAATCGCGTCGATCGAGACCAGCCCCTCGACCGGCTTCTCGCCCAGAACATGCTCGCGATACAGCTTCGCCATCTTCGCGTTCTCGGCATCCTGCTTCATCTTCTCCTCGCGTGCGCGCATCTTCTCTTCGCGCGCATTCTTGGCGATGCCGCTCTTTTCGAAGGTGTTGTTGGCCGCCGCATCCACGTGCTCCTGGTTCAGAACCAGGGTGTGCTGCGCCGACTCCATGCCGACCTTCTTGCCGCCCGCGAAGATCTCATGCCGCCCATGCTCCTCATACCACTTCGTCAGCGTGGACGTCATGTGCATCTTCTCGATGATGTTCCGCCAGCCGACTCCCGTGTTGTACGCGCAGAAGCTGATCTCGCCTTCCTGCGTCGCGTACGGAATGATGCACTGCTCCGTCCGCCGGAAATCGTAGTTGAACAGGTCCTGGAACCACATGCCTGCGATGAACAGGAAGTTCCACCGGTCCGCGCGCCGCTGCTCGATGTCCTTCATCGTGCGGTCGCCCGTCACCTTGCCGTAGCTGCGGCCGGTCGCGCCAAAGCACTTGTCGAACTTCTGCAGCAGGTCCACGATCCGGAAATGCGTCGGCGACTTCCGCGGATCGTAGTTCCGCAGCAGCGACAACGCCGCGCCCACCACCGACAGAGTTCTGCCGCGCGCCGCGTCGTTGATCTTCGCCATGTCCTTGGCCAGACGATCGGCGTTCAGGAACGCCGTCACCGGCACCGCTTCCTTCGTTTCCTTGTCGATCATCAGCGCCATGCCGATGCCGCAGTTCGGATGGCATCCGCAGGAGAGCTGGCCCCACTCGTGGTTCGGGCCGTGCACCAGATCGGCCCAGTCGCTGAAGGTGCTCATAAAGCTGATCGGGAACCAGTCCCGCGTCGGCTCGCCCAGACCCGTCTGGTTCTTCACGTCGTGCGCCATGTGGCTCAGCGTGTACCGCTGCGCCGCTCGCCGCTCGTCCGTCACCGCTTCGTCGCGGCCCGTAAAGCTCACCGGCTGGAAGCTCAGGAAGTTGATCTTCCTGGGATTGTCCAGCGCGAACTGGATGATGTGGCCTACCTGCTCGTTGTTGATGCCGTTGATGATCGTCGTCACCGGCACAATGTCCACGCCCGCTTCGTGCAGGTTGTGGATCGCCTGCAGTTTCACGTCGAACAGGTTCCCCACCTTACGGTGGCTGTTGGCTGCGTTGCCGATCCCGTCGAACTGCAGGTACGCATACCGCAGACCCGCTTCCGCCGCCGCCCGGCACAGTTCCTTCGACTTCGCAAACTCGATCCCGTTGGTCGCCGCCTGCACCGAGTTGTAGCCGACCTTGCGTGAGTAAGCCACCGCGTCCAGGAAGTACGGAGAAAGCGTCGGCTCGCCGCCCGAGAACTGCACCGACATCTGCCGCCGCGGCTTGATCGTGATCGCGTTGTCCAGCATGGTCTTGATCTCGTCCCACGTCAGTTCGTGGACGAAGCCCACCTGGTTCGCGTCCATGAAGCACGGATCGCACATCATGTTGCAGCGGTTGGTCAGATCGATCGTCAGCACCGACCCGCGCCCGTGCGTCACCGTCGAGGAGCCGTGGTTGTGCAGCTTGTCGTCGTTGTGCGCGCGAATGTCGCGTCCCGGGAATACCTCTTCGAGGTGCTTGAAGAACGCCGTGTCAATCGACATCACGTCTTCAAAGTGCCCGTGCTTCGGGCAGTCCTTCACCATCAGAATCTTGCCGTCGCGCTCGACGATCTGCGCCTTGATCTCGCCCACCTTCTCGTTCAGCAGGATCTCGTGGGGCAGCTTGCCGTCAATAATCTGTTGACGGATCTCCGGCACGCACTTCGGGCAAAGCGAATCGGTGGTGCGCGGCCATCCCAGCGGCGGCTTTTCCTTCTGCCACGACTTCAGCAGCGGCTTGTCGGACCACTTCGGCGTAAACGAGGGATTGGGGCGAATGCTGTTTACCTTCTCGAATACGGTCCAGGCGCCCTGGGCCGCCAGGGTCACCGCTCGCTCTGCATATTTAACCGCTTTGGACATTGCTGAACTCTCCTGTATTGCAGGATTCTGATTGCGGGGTTCGCGTTGCCGGAACTCCTGCTTCGCTTGCCTGGGAACCACATAAGTAACTGTGCACCAGGACTTTACCAGTTTCGAGCATAGGCATCCCGCCCCGAAAGGGGAATGCCGCGGGGCTGAATGGCGAAAATCCGCCCCCAGGCGGCAAAATGGCGAGGTAAACGGGGAACGGCAGGCGCGCAAAGTGCAGATTCCGCTGGATCGCCTGGCCAGCGCGATGCCTCAGGGAGCAGGGGACCCGCGTTGCCTCGACACCCATCTCCCTGCCAGCCACAATCCCTCTCGGGGCTTCAGCTCGAACCGGGAATCTGGCTCGGAAGCCTTCCGGTGCCGAAAGGTGGCGACATGCCGGGTTCGCGGCACCGATCCAGGTTCGACGAGTGACTCGGCGATTTATCGTAAGTTGGCGATTTCGGCTTGGTAGCCTTGATCCAGAGTTTCAATACTGGGCTTCAATGCCCATGGCATCTCTTGTACTTCTTACCGCTGCCACATGGACAAAGGTCGTTGCGGCCTACCTTCCGCACTTCTTTGTTTTGGATGGCATCTGTGCGCCGTTCCATGGCTTCATCATGTTCCCACTTGAACTCTAATCCGATCCCAAAGCGCAGCTTTTTCGTTCTGGGCTCAATACAAATCCCATACCATTCCTCTGCTCGATGAAGGTATTTGCGATTTTCACAGTGGGCCCGAAGGCTTCGCCATGCTTCCTCGATCGGATCTTGGTTGCAGTGGACGATCACTCCAGTCGCAGGTGCAGAGCGGAGACTCATGGTGAAGTTGTGTGCTTCTCCATCTTTATCGAAGCGCCGACTCGCCTCATCTATCCCTTCGGACAGCTTCTTTACCGTTTCCTCATCGGCCGAAAGAACCGTAAAAGCGAAGCCGAGCGTGTCTGAGGATGGTTTCGCTTCGATCTGCTTTAGAATTCCCGTTATCGTCATCCCTTCAAAACGCGTTAGTATGCCTTCCGGGGTACGTTTGCCAGGCAGTCCATCGCGACGGACTGTCATCGCAGCATCAAGATCACATGAGATGTCGTCTGTAAGGTGGACGAGATCGTAGTCCTCTTCAAGCCAGAGATTTTGCTTAAGGTGAAGCGCCAGGGCGGTCAATTCGTCCGGCACATACAGCTTTTCTGTATACGTGGTGCGTCGACGCAGATAATCTACGAACCACAAAGGTGAGTCGAGCATTTCCGTCATTACATCAATCGCAAAAACGTCCGTGATAATTGGCGCCGCGATCGCGTCTGTGCTCTGATAACGCAGGAATTGCCGTGCTTGAAAAGCAAGCGCTGGATATGATTCCGAGAGGACTGTGATTATGAAGACTTCCGTGGGCACCCGGATCTGGATGCTTTGTCCGTCGTTGTCACGATACTTATAAGTCGAGTCCAGAAGGGCTGTCGCGGCCTCATAGCCTTGATCGTATGCCTCTTGAACCGCTTTTTTGAAGTCGGTTTTGATTTGCCCGTCGTTACCTTTCCTGGCTTCAAGAGTTAATTTCTTTGACTTTGCTTGGATAATGATCGCACGATTTCCAAATAAAGCGAGGACGTCGATGTCGGTACGCTCTTTACCCTTAGATTCGAGCACCTTCACGCCTCGAAATACTCTCTTATCCCCGAAGACAAGCGACAACCGCTCGCGGACAAATTGTTCAGCAAAGTTGCCACGATTTGCGCTTGCGGTTTCCTTGTATCGCGGATCGTCAATCATCCAGTAGAAAGGTGACTCATAGAGCGAGTTCGCGAGGGCGTGGTATGAAAACAAGATGAACGAACCAGGCGCTCGCTCGATGAGCGGCGCTCCAGTGCACGCGTTGAAATCATGGAGAGACCGAAACCCGCTATTGAAATTACCGCGTGGCAAGGCAAAGGCGGATAGCACTCGTTGCACCCTCTCCAGGTCCGGACCGTTCTCCGTTACGATCTCATCCGGCGTAACCGAAAAGCCTTCTAGAACCGACCACTCGGCTCGAGGTTTCTGCATGAGGATTGTCGGCAGTTCGGTCAGTTTTCGATTCTGCACTTCTACAAAGCTCTGGACCACTCGGTGCGCATCGTTGATGGAAAAACCCCTGTTCTGCTGCAGCCATTCATTATCTGCTGTGTACTTTGGCAAAGCGAGGTCGCGAAGTTGGAAGGCATAGGCTGCTTCCCCTGAATAAAAGATGGGCTCCCTAAGGGCACTTCCATATGCGAATGGATTGAAGTTGGGATCTTCCAGTTTTTCTGGAGTGACCTGATCGAGAAAAGGACTCCCTATTGCGCTGTGAAGCTCTTTCAAAAGTCGGTCTGTCTCGTCAATGTATTTCTGTATGGTTGAAAGGTCTGGAAGAGTGAACTCGATGGGGGACTTCACTGTGAGTCCGACCAAGGTCATAAGCTCGGTGCGAATCAGCCGGTCCGGCGAGTGCATCTTCAGAAGATCTTGTCCCGAAAGTTCGTCATAAATTCCGAGGACGTTGTTGTAGATACAGATGAATGCCAATGCGTGAATGTAACCGGGCGAGACACAAAGCTGGCCGAGTTCGTCGAAAATAGCCTGCTCTGTCTTTCCCATACAGCCTGATATAGGAGCCTTCGCGCTGGTTCCGACAGCGCAAGGGCTCATCTCCTGAGGGTTTCATGAATTACTCGATACTCCCATTCACATCGGTATCACACCATACGTCGAATCTCAAAACGAGACCTGTTGCCAACAGGTCAACGCACTCATTGAGAGTGGTTGGGTCGCGATTTCGCGCTCGTCGAGGATACGCAGTACAGACGAACGATGGCCGGGCTGAGGACCACCTTCGTGGTACGAGATGCGGCGGCTATTTAATGCATATCCGCCCCTCAAGCAATTCTCTTCAGTCGAAATTCCGCTTCCAATCTCCAGGAGCCATCGCTCTCACGGCTCTCTCCACGCCAGACGAAGCTGTTCGTTCGAATGTCATTGAAGCTCCAGCGGATGCGATGGCCCTCCTGCTCTCCTTCGAGGACAATCCGATCACCCTCGCGCCTGCCCGCGAGCAGGTTCATGGCGCCGCTTACGGGGTTCACCCAGACGATCCTCCATTGTCCCGATTGCCGGTCGAACCAGCGCACCGTCGTTCCATACCGGTCACTGGGCGCACCCGGGCGCGTCATTTTTCCACTCGCATCCGAACGCTGAGCACGAGGGGGAACGATCCAGACATCCTGAATGGCCCGTCCCTCCAGCACCCACGAGAACCACCATTCTCCAGCCCCGGTTCTTACCTTCCCGTTCTTATCGAAATCTCTTACGTCCGCCGACCACCCGCCAATCAGCCAGCCCATCGCATCGCCCGCATCGCCCAGCTGGGGCGATGGAGCAGGGCTGATGAGAGCATCGGAGAACGAACGGAGATCCGGGGCGGCCGGACCCTCTGCCACGCGGGTCCACACGCCGCCGTACTCCAGCACCAAACCATCCGGATCAATCGTGATCGGCGCGCTAAAGCCGCTGTCGAGGTTCCGATAGATATACTCCTGCGCGGAGACACGTTGATAAGACTGGTGGGCCGAGGTCACGGCAAGTTCCGGGAAACGAACCCAGGCAGCGTGCACCTCACTGACGGCGCCAATCCTCGGCGCAAGCCGGCGAATGGGCAACGTATTGGTCGAGGGGGTGATGCCCAGATCAACATCGGTGCAGCCCGCCAGCGTTCCGTCGGATTGCCCGTTCGTTCGCCATCTCCCATCCCCGTCGTGTTCCAGGCGCAGCCTGCTGGATGCACCCGAAAGACGCTGAAGAATCTGTATACGGCGCGTATGCCAGCCTTCATCACAGTCAATGCGATATTCCACGCGCAGGGGATGGTCACCGTGAGCTGCAAGCACCAGTCCCGCGATGTGCGGCCCGGTAGCCGTCCAGGTCAACTCGGCCTGCTCAAGAGCCAGGTTGCCGGTAGTCCGCCGCCACATGACTGTGCGGGCGCGTTCCGTCTCCGATGACATCGGACCCGACATGTTACTGGACACCTCAGGGAAATGTTCGAGAAGCTGAAGGGAAAGGCCGCTGAGAACGAATGCACGTCGATTCATCCTGTGGACATCGTAGGACGCTCTCAGGATGCTCTCCTGGGGAATATTGCTACGATTATGAGGTTGCGTTGAACGCATGACCCCTTTGTCCCACTTACGCCCTGTCGCAAATGGCAAAGGCTGGCGCCTCATCGACGAGGTGTGTCACGCCGGTCCCTCGGATCGTCCCTTCGAGGAGCAACACTCGCGATTTTCTGTCTCGGCCGTGCTGACCGGCACATTTCTTTACCGCAGCTCCCGGGGGCGCGCGCTGATGTCTCCCGGCTCACTTCTTCTTGGTCAGCAAGGTGCTCAATTTTCCTGTTCTCACGAGCACGGCCGCGGCGATCGCTGTATTGCGTTCTATTTTGACGAGTCGTGGATCGAGGACCTTGCATATCAAATTCCAGGTGTCCGATCCATCCGGATCGCTCATGTGCGCATACCACCAGCCCAGTCTCTGGCACCATTAATTGCCGATGTTCAGGCATTCGTCGACGGGCAGGATACCGGTGGGAGCGAGGAACTCGCATTGCGGGTGGCCGCTGCGGCGCTGGCACCGCACGCGAATGAGAGACCACCGTCTCGAGCCGCCACGCCTGCCGAGGAGCGAAGAATTGCTGCGGTGCTCAAGAATCTGAATGAAGAGATCGCAGAGCCGCTGTCCCTCGCCCGGCTGGCGGCCGCGGCTGGCATGAACCGGTATCATTTTCTTCGCGTGTTTCAGCGCGTCACGGGACAAACTCCCTGGCGCTTCATCCTCAGCCGGCGTCTTGCGCTTGCCGCGCGCAATCTCACCATGGGACCTGGAACTGTGCTCGATGCTGCTGTTGCCTCGGGATTCAGCGATCTCTCCGAGTTCACGAGGCAGTTTCGACGGTATTTTGGCGTCACGCCCGGAGTCTACAGCCGCAGGGAATCACGCTCCACTGCCCCGGAGTGAACCTACCGCCTTCCGCGTAATTCATCTGAGCCCCCAGCGGAGTGCAACAGCGACCCCAGGCAGCCAATTTGTGAGTGGTCTCGAGCATCGACAACAGGGCAACGCACTCATTGAGAGTGGTTGGGTCGCGACCGCAGGATTGGTCCAGGCAGACGGGCTTACGTCTCCGGATAGCAGCATCGTCAGCAACCTGAGCTCAGCTCAGCCAGAAAAAATAAGCCGCCGAAATCGCACTGGTGCCGGAGCAGTCCCGCCCATTACCAACGTGTCCTCGGACCGCCGATTCTTCTTGCTTCGGGCTCCGCGCCCCGTCAAACTGGTTTCAGAACCTGATCCAGGAGGACTCGCCAACGCGAGTCCTTTTCATTTGGGTCAGCCTCCACCGGTCCCAGGACCACGCTCCCCGAGGAGCCGACCCGTTCTTTGCCAACCCGCCGCCATACCCGAGAGAAATTCATCCAGGTGCTCACCCCTGGGTGCCCCATCCTTGTCGCCTGCTGTTGGCGACAGGGTCGGAAGCGAGGGAGAAACCCACCCGCCTCCCCGCTCCAGGCTCCCAGCTCCACGCTCCACCGTTTTGGAGCCTCTGCACAACTACCGTGTTTTCTGTCCCGCCGTCTCAATGCCGTCCAGACCGCTGTTTTGGAGCCTCCTAAAAGTACCCTGCGTCTCGGTAGTTCCCCTTTTGAAGCCCTCAAACGAAAACCCTGCTTACCGGCAAACAAGGTACTTCGCCGAAAAGCTACCACCCCGGGGGGGCACCCGGCTCCTTCCTCCCGGCTCCCTGCGTCATTGGGCGTTTTCGCACGCGACCATTACTATGGAACTGGAGGTTCTCCGTCCGAATGGTGGTTCGCAAGTTTGCGTGGTTCTGCCTGGCGGCGCTTGTCGGGCTGATGCTCAGTTCGGCTGCCCAGGCTCAGAAAGCCCTCACGAACAATGAGATTTCGTTCGATGGGCTCTACCAGTTCACGCCGGACTCCAGCGGAAACGGCATCAATCTCCGCTCCTCTCATTCCGGAGGCTTTGGCGGCACCTTCAGCCACAGCTATCACTGGTGGCTCGGCTACCAGGCTGGCTACGAGTACGCCCGCTACACCGAGTACTACTCCGACCAGGTCTTCGGCATTCAGAACAACCAGCACGAGTTCAGCGGCTCGTACTTTGTGCACGGACCTCACACCATCGCCGGCATTCAGCCCTTTGTCCTCGCGGGTGGCAGCGGACTGCTCTTCGCTCCGTCTCTGAACGGCGGTCAGAATGTGCCGCGCCAGTGGCGCGCCGGCATTAATTACGGCGCCGGTGTCGATGTCCCGCTGCTGACCTCAGCCTTTGGCCTCCGCATCCAGTACCACGGAGTCTTCTACAAAGCTCCGGACTTCGGCCGCGCCAATCTCACCACGAATGCCTGGCGCGACACCTCCGAGCCGATGGCCGGCCTCTACTTCCACTTCTGATCGGGAGATCGCCGTGGACTGCCTCTTCTGCAAGATCGTCGCCGGTCAGATTCCCTCGAAGAAGGTCTACGAAGATGATTCCGTCTTCGCCTTCCACGACATCGATCCGAAGGCGCCGAAGCACATTCTGGTGATCCCGAAGAAACACATCGCCTCTCTCGCCGACGCGCAGCCCGGCGACGAAGCGCTTTTAGGCCATGTTCTGGCCACGGCGGCCGTGATCGCCCGCGAACACGGCCTCGGCAAAGGCTATCGAGTGGTCATCAGCACCGGTCCTGAAGGCGGCCAGACCGTCGACCACCTGCATCTGCACCTGCTGGGCGGCCGCCAGATGCACTGGCCTCCTGGCTAATCCGACGCGGCGTTCACTTAAAAAGAAAACTCCCGCCGGAGCGAAATCCGGCGGGAGTTTCAGGTGACGCCCTAGCGGGCCAGAGCGAGTTCTTCGAGGCTGACCGCGTGGGTTGTGCCCATCGCTGCCCGGAACATGCCAACCACCTGGGCCAGCGTGGCGGTGCGGGGATTGGTCAGCTGGCACGCATCCTTCTTTGCGTTCTCAGCCATGACCTCCAGATCGTCTTCCCGAACGCCGAGTTCAATCAGGCCGGACGGAATTCCGACCGCGCGGGAGAGCCGCCGAATGGCAGTGATGCCTTTCTCGCCGGCTTCCAGATCGGAGAGGCCGCTGACGTCCTGACCCAGCGCGATCGCGATATCGCGGAAGCGCTTCGGGCAGGCAATCAGGTTGTACTCGCACACCACGGGCAGAAGGATCGCGTTGCAGACGCCATGCGGCAGGTTATAGAAGCCGCCCAGCTGGTGCGCCATGGCATGAACATAGCCAAGGCTCGCGTTGTTGAACGCCATGCCGGCCAGATATTCGGCATAGGCCATCTTGTCGCGGGCTTCCATGTTCTGGCCATGAGCGACGGCGGCCGGGAGGAAGTCGCGGATCAGCTCCATCGCCTTGATCGCGCAGGCGTCGGTGATGGGCGTGGCAATCGTCGAGACGTAGGCTTCGATGGCATGCGTGAGCGCGTCCATGCCCGTGGCGGCGGTGAGAGACGGAGGCATCCCGGCCATCAGGACGGGGTCGTTGATCGCGACGTTGGGCGTTACCCGCCAGTCAACGATGGCCATCTTCACGTGGGTGTCGGTATTGGTGATGATGCAGAACCGGGTCACTTCGCTGGCCGTTCCCGCAGTGGTGTTGATGGCGAGAAAGGGAGGCATGGGGCGAGTCGACTGGTTGACACCTTCGTAGTCACGGATATTGCCGCCGCCGGAGACGACCAGGCCGATGCCTTTGCCGCAGTCATGGGAGCTTCCGCCGCCCAGCGTAACGATGCCGTCGCATTTGTTCTCGAAGTAAACGCGGACGCCGTCGCGAACGTTCCTGTCGGTTGGATTCGGTTCCGCGCCGTCAAAAATGGTGGCATCGAGGCCGGCATCCGTAATCATCGTTTTGATCTTGTCGGCAATGCCCAGCTTGTTCAGTACCGCGTCCGTAACAATCAGAAGTTTGGTGGCGCCGAGAGCTTTGGCCTGTACGCCTGTTTCTTTCGAACATCCGACTCCCATCAGAGAGACGGTAGGAAGATAAAATCCGTATACCTGATCTGCTAATGCCATGATTTCCCTTTCGAATGCAGTTGATCCCCTCTAAACATCTGGGACGATGCGAGATATGTCTAACTTTCCGCGGCAAGCCCGCAGTTATGCAGAACCGCTTCGGATGCCCTTGCGCCGGATCCATGTGCCGGTTACCACAACGTGACCGCAGGCCGCAGCCGACCTGTACCGCAGCACAGGCAATGAAGGGAACACTAGGCATCGCCAAATACGGTTGGCTGTGATCGCGATCACGGTGCTCGCCAATAAGGCGTTACCCCGGGCCAGATCGAGATAGGGAGGAGTTATCGGCGGAGTGTGGCAACGCTGTACCTGCGCACGTCCGGCCTCTGCCGAACAGGAAGAGGCCTCGGGCGAAACACCCGAGGCCTCGGAAGACGAGCGTGCGCGCCCAACAACGAGGCGCTAGACCTGCAGGACATCGCCATCGCGAGCGACCATCTCATAGAGCACCGGATTAACGAAGAATCCGAGGAAGAGGCGTGAGATGAGCCCGGCGACGATCACGATGGCGAAGGGTTTCTGGGTGTCGGATCCGATCCCGGTGGAGAGAGCCGCGGGCAGCAGGCCCAGGCAGGCGACCAGAGCGGTCATCATGATGGGCCGCAGGCGCAGCAGAGAGGCTTCCATCGTGGCGGTGCGGATGTCCTTGTTTTCCAGGCGGAGTTTGTTGATGTAGGAGACCAGGATCACCGCAGTCTCAACGGAGACGCCCATCAGAGCCAACAGGCCAAGCGCCGAAGAAACGCTGAAGGGGGTGTGGGTCAGCTTGAGGGCAATCAGCGCGCCGACGGGCTCTGTGAGGACCACGCCCAGGGCGATGGTGACGGGGAATTTGAAGTTGTCGTACAGGGCGAACAGGATCATGAAGATGATCAGCAGCGCCAGCGGGCCGATGATTTCCATCTGGTGTTTGGCCTGAAGGAGCTCGCCGTACTCGCCGCCCCAGGCGATGCGATAACCGGGAGGCAGACTGCGGGTGATGTCGGCGATGGCCTGCTGCCCGGCATTCACGGCGCTCTGCAGGTCGCGTCCTTCCACGCTGTACTGCACGCCGATGTAGCGCGAGTTGTTCTCGCGGTAGATAAACGACGCCCCGCTGGATTCATGGATATCGGCCAGCTGGCTAAGCGGGATCTGCTGACCGGCAGGGGTGCCAACGAGGAGGCCCCCGATCTCGCGGGCGTTCTGGCGGAACTGCGGTTCCATGCGAACGACGAGATCGAAGAGCTTCTCGCCCTGAATCACCTGGGTTGCGGCCTGGCCGCCGACGGCAGCCTGGACAATGGACTCCACGTCGGAGACATTGATTCCGTAGCGGGCAATCCTGTCGCGATCGACATTGATAATGAGGCTCGGCTGGCCCAATTCGCGCACGACGGTCAGTTCCGTAAATCCCGGGACCTGCTCCAGACGGCGCTTGATCTCGAGAGCCTTGCTTTGCAGAACGTTCAGGTCGGGGCCATAGATTTTGACGGCCAGAGCGCTCTTGAGGCCGGTGAGCGCTTCATCGACGGCGTCTTCGGCCGGTTGGGTGTAATTGAAGATGACGCCGGGAAAAGACTGCAGCTTTTTCTGGATATTTTCCTGGAGTTCCTTCTTATTGTGAATCGAACCGGATTTCCAGGAAGCGTCGCCGTAGGGTTTGAGGCCGACATAAAACTCGTCATTGAAGAATCCGGTCGGATCGGTGCCATCGTCGGGGCGGCCGAGTTCGGAGCCGACGTCGGTGACCATTGGATACTGCATCAGGATGTCGCGTACCTGGGGCGAGAAGCGGCTGGCCTCATCAAAAGAGATGGTGTACGGCAAGGTGGCTCGAATCCAGAGCGCTCCTTCATCCAGGTGTGGCATGAACTCTCCCCCGATGAAGGGGACGAGCAGAAGCGTGGCCGCAAAGATCACCGTAGCCACCAGCATGGTGATCTTCGGATGGTTCAGGCACCACTCCAGCTCACCTGCATACTGCCGGCGAACCCATTCAAAAGGCTTGTTCACGCGTTCGTGCACACCGTCTTTAAACCAGTACCAACACAAGACGGGCACAAACGTCAGGGTCAGGATGAGGGAGCCGACGAGTGCAATGGAGACCGTGTCGGCCATGGGGCGAAAGAGTTTTCCGGACGGTCCGGTGAGGGCGTAGATCGGCAGATATCCTGCGATGATGACGGCGACCGAATAGAAGATGGGGCGATCGACATCTTTGGCGGCGCCCACGATCACGTCCATGAGGTTGTAACTCGTGCCTTCCCGTTGTCCTAACTCGCGAAAAATGTTCTCCACCATGACCAGGGTGCCGTCGATCAGGATTCCGAAATCGATAGCCCCGATGGAAAGCAGATTGGCGGCGACACCCTGGGCGTGAAGGAAAACGAAGGAAAACAAGAGCGAAAGCGGAATGGTGAAAGCCACGATGACGGCGGCACGCAGGCTGACGAGAAAAGATATCAGCACAATGAGGACGAGGACCATCCCCATGACCATGTTGTGCTCAACGGTATCGATGGTCAGCTGCACCAGGTCGCTGCGGTCGTAGTAAGGGAGAATCCTGATATCCGGGGGCAAAATCTGGCCATTGAGCTGGCGTGTCTTCGCCTCCACGCCCTTCAGCACGTTCTGGGTCTGCTCGCCACGGCGCATCATAATCACGCCTTCAACGGCATCGTTGGTCTTGTTGAATCCGAATTCACCCAGCCGCGGAGCGTGGCCGATGGTTACCTGGCCAATGTCGCCGATGCGGACGGGGACACCGTTCTGAGAGCCAACGACTACGTCCCCGATGTCCTTCAAATCGCGAATGAGGCCCAGCCCGCGCACATAGTAGAACTGGCCGCCCTGCGAATAGAACCCGCCGCCGGCGTTGGAGTTATTGATGGACAGCTGTTGAATCACCGTGGGCACGGTGACGTGATACGCGTAGAGTCTGGCCGGATCGAGGAGCACCTGGTACTGCATGACGGTGCCGCCGAAGCCGGAATCATCCGCGACTCCAGGCACCTGCTTGTACTGACGCTCGATGACCCAGTCTTCGTAGACCTTCAGCTCCTGGGGCGTGCGGTCAGGACTTTGAATCACGTAGCGATAGACAAGGCCAGAGGGGCTGGCCAGCGGCGCCAGAGTCGGCGTGACCCCTGTGGGAAAGGTGACCTCGCTCAGGCGCTGGAACACCACTTCGCGGGCCCAATAGTCGTCGATGCCGTCGTTGAAAGTCAGAATGACGTCGGAAAGCCCGTAGAGCGAAATGGAGCGCATCACTGTCATCTTCGGGACGCCGTTCATCTCTACTTCGGTGGGCACGGTCACCAGCCGCTCCACTTCCTCCGCGGCGTGACCGGGCCACTGGGTGATGATTTCGACCATCGGCGGCGACAGATCCGGGTAGGCATCGACGGGCATGTGGGAGAAGGAGACAGCCCCGCCGATGGCGAGGAACGCCACCATCATGAGGATGAGGAATCGCTGCCGGAGTGCGAACTGAACGATGCGGTTGATCATGGGAAGCGGCTCCTCAATGCTGCAGCGAATTGGCAAACTGCAGGAACAGGCTGCCGTCGCCAACAACTTTGTCTCCGGGGGCAATGCCTTTCAGGATCTGCGTGCTGCCGTTTTCGCTTTGTCCGGTTTCGACATCGCGGCGGCCAAACTGGTTGGCGGCGGTAGCGACGTAGACAAAGGGCTGGTTGTTGTCGTCGTGCAGAACGGCGGCGTTCGGAACGGCGATCGCATCGGCGACTCGGCCGGCGGTCACGGTGACGGTGCAATACATATCGCGCTTCAGCTTTTCACCGGGATTGTCCACAACGACGCGCGCCTGCAGAGTGCGGGTGTTCGGATCGAGCGCAGGCGAGACATAGGAGATCCGTCCGTGAAAGGTCCCCGGATACGCGTCTGTCTGGACCGATACATCCTCGCCGCTGTGTACGTAAGCGAGGTCGGCCTGGTAGACGTTCGCCAGCACCCACACGGTGCTGAGGTTCGAAATGGTGAAGGCCTGGGTCTGGCCGGCCTGGACGACCTGGCCCGGCGAGACCAGCCGCTCGACCACCTCGCCACTGATGGGCGCCAGCACCGGAATCTGCGCGGACGCGGGGGAATTGGCGAGTTGTGCGGGGTTTTTGATCCCCAGAATCTTCATTCCCTCTTCGGCAGCATTGAGATCGGCGCGCGCCTGATTCCGATCGGACTCGGCCTGCTCCAGGTCGCGCTCGGCGATGGCGTGATGCTGATACAGATCCTGGGCGCGGGCATAATTCTTCTCGGTCAGGCGAGAGGAATCCGCAGCTTTCAGGTAAGCGTCGAGGAGCTGCGAGTAATCCGGGCTGCTGACTTCCAGCATCGGCTGGCCTTCGTGCACCTGTTGCCCGGGGACAACGAGAATCCTCGTCACGGGGCCGCCGACCTGCGTAATCACCGGGGTCGTGTTGAAGGCGTTATAGGCCACCGCTCCGGTCAGGCGCAGGGTACGCGTCAGCGTGGTGGGCTGCACCGTCACCACCTGAACGTGGGACATCTGATCTTCGGGAATGGTAAAGAGACGCGGCGTCTCAGAAGAGGAGGCTCGGGATGCATACGAAGTCATCTGGCCGGCGTGCTCGCGGTCGCCTGAACTGCAGCCGGCAAGCGCGAGGAGAGAGATCAGCGCGACAGCACCGGTATATTTGCGGCGAAGGACAGTGCGGGTGGTCATGGGATGCTCCTGGTTCCTACCGCCTCCCGCAGCTGCTCGACGGCGAGCAGATACGAGGCCAGCGCCTGGCGGTATCCGAGTTGTACAGAGCGGTAACTGCGCTCCGCATCGAGAAAATCGAGCAGGCTGGCGGCGCCCCGGTGATAGGCGTATTCGGCGATATCACGGTCCTGCTGCGCCTCGTCCAGGTATCCCGAGCGATACAGCCCGATAATGCTGTTGTTGCTGCGGAGGTTCTCAAAGGCGTCGCGAACGTCGGTCAACACCTGGCCCTGGGCGAATTTCTCCTGCTCCTGGGCCTGGGTGATCGCGTAGCCGGCGCGGGCAATCTCTCCCTGGTTGCGATCGAAGATGGGCAGCTGAATCTGGCCGAAGAGGGAGAGCTCACTGTACTGAATGTGGGTGTAACTCATCTGGCCGGTGACGTCGCGCTTGCCGATTGACTTCTGCAACTGATACTGGCTTTTGGCAGCCGTGACTCCCTGCTGCGCAGCCCGCAGGTCGGGGCGAATCTGCAACGCTCTTGCTTCGAAATCGTCGAGGCTTCCGGGAACCGGTTGGTAGTCGAAGCTGGGGGCCACGTCGTAATCGAGAGGAACGCCCTCATAGCCGAGGAGCTGCCGCATATCGGAGAGGCCCTGCACCCGCGCCAGCTGGGCCGCCGAAACATCGGACTGGAACTGCAGGAGCTGGAGTTTGATCTTCAGCAGGTCGTCCTCGCTGATATCGCCGTCCTTGTATTGGGCATTGGCGATGCCTACGGTGTCCTGGAAGCTTTCCAGGTCCTGTTGCGCGAGCGCGAGGGTCGATTCGGCCAGCTCCACATTGATGTATTGCGAAGCTACATTGAAGGTGAGACCCCGCTCGGTGTCGGCGACCTGGGAGCGGGTTACAGTGGTCACGTCCTTCGCCGCCTGCAGCCGGTGCTGACGCTTCTTTCCCCGCTCAAACAGATAGCTCACGCCCAGGTCAAACTGGGCTGTGTTGTTGAGGTAGTCGGAGTTGAACTGATCGGGCTGGAAGATGGGGAGAAACTGGGAATCGCCAAGCAGGACCGGATCGGGACGGAGATTGGCCGTGACTTCTTCCGCCTGGCTTTGCTGGATTGTGGCTTGCGCGGCCAGCAGGTTGTGATTGTGCCGGAGCGCGAGTCGGATCACATCGTCCAGGGAGAGGATGACGCTTCCCGGTTTCTGCGCCAGCGTTTGCGCGGAGGGCGCGGGCGCGCTCTGCGCAGGCTGCGATTGCGCCCCAGCCAGCGCAGACAATAGGCTTACGGCTAGAAGGTATGGAATACACCAACGTTGTAAACGCATGGGCAGTCAGCCTTTGGGGGGCAGGACGGAAGACGGAATAGGGCGCCCGTCAGGGGCGCGGCGTGCGGGCGGGGACTAGACGGGTGGGGCGCGGGCGGGTACCTGCGGCGCCACGAGGTGAGAAAGGGAGGCAGCCTCCAGCGGCTCAGGACCCGGTCCCCTGGGAACCAGGATTTCGGTGCGCACACTCGCCACCGCCGGCGCGACGGCCTGGTGGCTGAAATGACAGATGGGGCAGCTTTCCGAAGAGGTGTTGACGTGCCGGTGCCAGACTTCACCCATCGTCGTTCCGATCACGAGCGCCATGATGGCGATCGGAATGACGAGACGCCAAATCGACTTTCGATCCGACCTGCTGCCGGGCAAAGTCATCTGTGCTGAAGACATGTGCAGCAAGTTTAGTCCAGCACCGGCCTGTATGCCGAGTTCGAAGACTTCGGAATCTGAAGCTGGCGGGAATTTACCCGGGCCTGTGGCAGGGTGCTGGTTGAGCGAAACCCGACGCTGATGTTGGGAAAGCGAGGGCCGCGCCACGCATGCCGAAGCTAGCGGGGAACCTTCGAATCACGGTCAAGCCAGCTTCAGAAGGGGCCCGGCCTCATTTCGAAATTGCAGTCAGGCCTCAGGGTCCTGCTGGACCCGTAAGCGCAGTTCAACTCGCGGGGATGCGGGCGACGATCCGCTGCCGCGCACGCCCTCTTCGGTCACCCATGAAGGCACTCATGCAGCCCGGTTCTATTGCAGAAGGGCTCTTCGCAGATAACTGATTCTAAATAGGGATTTTGGTGGAGCTAGTCGGGATCGAACCGACGACCTCATCGTTGCGAACGATGCGCTCTCCCAGCTGAGCTATAGCCCCACAGTAGAGGGAAGCATCTCCGATTCTACTATGCCGTGGCGCAGCCGGCTGTACCAGACCAGCACTCACGGGGTTTTCGTCGCCGCGGCGCGCACGGCCCCGGCCAGAGAAGCGCGGAGGGCTTGCGCCTGCTCGGGGGGGACTTCGCCCTGGGCGAGGTCGGCGGAACCGCCTCCACGGAGGCCGAGTTGGGCGAGGGCGTCTTTCAGGATTCGGCCGCAGTCGAAGTTGAGATCCAGACTGCGGGCGAAAAACACAGACGCCTTCCCGCCGTCCTCGGAGCAGAAAATAGCGACCGACGAGGGCGCGGCAGTGGTGAGGCGCGTAGCCAGCAGCTTCACATAGCTGGCATCGCGGTCTTTCCAGACGCGGTCCACGAGGCGCAAACCGCCGGTAATCTGAACCTCGACGGCCAGCCGCGCCGCGTGATAATCGGCAAGTTGCTCGCGCAGGTCCATGCGCTCCTTTGCGCTACTCTTTGCCTCGGTCTTCAGACGCTCGATGGCTGCGGGAATATCCGGGGCGCCGACCGAAAGCGAGGCCGTGGCTTTTTCCAGAATGGCAGCATCGGCGCGGGCGGTCCGAACCGCGCGCAGCCCGCAGACGAATTCCACGCGCACGCCCCGGCTCACTTTTTCGGTACCGCGCAGCAGCAAGCCGCCGATCTGCCCGGTGCTGCGGACGTGGGTTCCTCCACAGGCGTTGCTTTCAATCCCGGCGATCTCAACCAGGCGAATGTCGCCGGAGCGATCCGGCAGCTTGCGCAACGCACCCGTGGCCACCATCGATTCGGCCTCGGAGCGGGACACGTAGCGAAGGGAGACGGCACGATCTTCCGCGATTTGCTCGTTCACAAGTTGCTCGATGCGCTCGAGGCTATGGTGGGCCAGCGGGGTACCGGCCAGATCGATGGTGGAGCTGGAATCCCCCAGATGGAACGAGACCGTGGGCGCATTCAGTTCGCGGAGAAAGATGGCTGAAAGCAAATGCTGGCCTGTGTGCTGCTGCATGTGGTCGAAGCGGCGGTCCCACGCTATTTCGCCCTCGATATGCGTGCCGGCGGAGAGTGGCTTGCGCACCGTGTGCCAGATCTGCCCGTGCTCGTCTTCTTCGACGGATTCGACCGGGATCTCCAGCCCGACACCGCCGGGTGAAGTGGCGCGGATCAGTCCAATGTCGCAGGGCTGTCCGCCGCTGTCGGGATAGAACGCGGTGGGGTCGAAGGCGAGCTGCCAGACCGACTCGCCCTGGCTGCTGGCCAGCTGACGCACATCGGTGACAACCGCCGGGAAGGAATTCAGGAACGAATCCTTGTAATACAGCCGCTCTGCATTGGACATATCTACAGACTCCAAGCCGGCGCGCCCGAATCCGGAAACCGCCAGATAGATCGAAGGCCGGGCAGCCTTGCACTAGTTTAGTGCGGGCGCATCCAACTGTCGCATACTGATTACTGCTCCATCTGGACCATGTCTGTCGCTCTGATCTGGATCCTTTCCCTGGCGAGTGTCGCGCTGATGCTGGCGCGCCCGCGGGGCATTCCCGAGTATGTGTGGATCTGCGGGGGCGCGCTGCTGCTGGTCGCCACGCGCCTGCTGCCGCTGGAGGGAGCGCGTCAGGCCATCCTCGGCGGGGTGGACGTCTATCTCTTTCTCGCCGGAATGATGCTGCTGGCCGAACTGGCGCGGGAGGAAGGCGTCTTTGACTGGGTGGCCGATATTGCGGTGCACCACGCCCGAGGATCATCGGCCCGGCTTTTTCTCTGGATCTACGGAGCGGGCGTCGTGGTGACGGCGCTGCTCTCGAACGACGCGACCGCGGTCGTCATGACCCCGGCGGTGCTGGCCGCGCTGCGACGGGCAAAAGTTGAACCCCGGCCGCACCTGCTGGCCTGCGCTCTGATTGCCAACGCGGCCAGCTTTCTGCTGCCCATCTCAAACCCCGCGAATCTGGTGGTGTTTGACCGGCAGATGCCTCCTTTGGGGAGCTGGCTGGCGGTCTTTCTGCTGCCGTCGGTGGCGTCGACTGGAGCGACGTTTCTGTGTCTGCGCGCGATTTGCCGAGAGCCGCTGCGTCAGCGAACGGCTCCCGTCGAGGAACCTTATCAACTCCGGCCCGCGGGATGGCTCGCCGTGGCGGCGATTGGGTTGGCGGCCTTAGTGCTGCTGGTTTCCTCCGGCTTCGGCATTGCGCTCGGCGCGCCCACGTGTGCGGTCGGTATTGTGGCTCTGGGGCTGGTGGCGATGCGCGATCGCAGCGCACCGAAAAACGCGATCCGGAATGTCTCGTGGAGTGTGCTGCCTCTGGTCGCGGGCCTGTTCATGATTGTCGAAGCGCTGAACCGGGCGGGGCTCATCCGCCTCACCCGTGCGGGGATAGCCTGGGTGGCGGCACTGCCCCATGGTCTGGGCCGTTTCAGCGGTGGATTTGCCGTGGGGCTGCTCTCGAATCTGATGAACAACCTGCCCGTGGGCCTGGCGGCGGGCACAGCCCTTCGGCAAATGGGGCATCATGGGCCTCTGGCAGCGGCGCTTCTGATCGGTGTGGATCTTGGGCCGAATCTCTCGGTGACGGGCTCGCTGGCCACGATCCTGTGGCTGATCGCACTGCGGCGCGAGGACGCGGAGATTACCGGCTGGTCATTTCTGAAAGTGGGCGCGATCGTGATGCCGGTGGCCCTGGCGCTGGCCCTGCTGGCGCTGCGATGACGGGCAGCATGCCATTTATAATCGGCGCTGCTGCTTATGGAAAACGAAAAGTGCATTCTGGAAGGGCGTCAGGTGCTGGAGATCGCCGACATCATGGCTATCCTGCCGCACCGCTATCCTTTCCTGCTGATTGACCGAGTCATCGAGATCGAGCGGAAGAAGCGCATCGTCGCCCTCAAAAGCGTCACGATCAACGAGCCTTTTTTCCAGGGTCATTTCCCGGGATATCCGATCATGCCGGGGGCGCTGGTCGTCGAAGCCATCGCGCAGGCGGGAGGCGTGCTGCTGATGCCGGAGGTGCCGGATCCTCACACCAAGCTGATGGTCTTTACCGGCATTGAGCGAGCCCGGTTTCGCAAGCCGGTGGTCCCCGGAGATCAACTGCGGTTCGAGGTGAATGTTCTGAACTGGAAGCCCCGCGTGGCCAGGCTGGAAGGCCATGCGATGGTCGACGGCAAACTGGCTTGCGAAGCCACCGTGATGTGCGCTCTGGTGCCGCGCACACCGGAAGCGGCGGGCGCGAAACCCGTGCCGGAACAGGTGAGCGAGGAGTGAGCATCCATGCCACCGCGATCGTCGCGCCGGGCGCGGTTATCCCCGATTCCTGCACGGTCGGGCCGTGGTGCACGGTGGGTGCGAACGTGGTCCTTGGCGAGGAATGCCAGCTGGTCTCGCACGTTGTCCTGGACGGTCACCTGCAGGCCGGAGCACACAACCACTTTTTCTCCTTTGCCTGCGTCGGTGTGGCCCCGCAGGATCTGAAATACCGCGGTGAGCCTACCGGCGTCACGCTGGGCGACGGCAATTCCATTCGCGAATGTGTCACGATTTCCCGGGGCACGAGCGGCGGCGGAGGCACGACCGTGATCGGCAGCGGCTGCCTCATCATGGCCTACGCGCATGTGGGACATGACAGCGTGATCGGCGATCACTGCATCCTGGCCAACAGCGCAACGCTTGCCGGGCATGTGATCGTGGAGGACTATGCAACCGTCGGCGCTCTGTGCCCGGTACATCAGTATTGCCGGATCGGGCGCCACGCCTATATCGGCGGGGGGACGGTGATCACGCAGGACGTCCCGCCATTTTCGCTGACCTCAGCCACGCGGGAGACGCATCCCTTCGGGATCAACAAAGTGGGCCTGAAGCGGCGCGGATTTGACGAGGGCAGGATCCGCTCTCTCCATCGGGCGTTTCGCCTGCTCTTCACCGCGAAGATGAATACCAGCCAGGCTCTGGAGATGCTGCGCGCGGAAGCCGCAGAATCAGAGGACATCCGGTATCTGGTGGACTTCATTGAGAGGTCGGAGCGGGGGATCGTGCGATAAAGGGCGCTGCGCTGGAGAGTGCTCGTTCACCCGGATTTCATTCCCAACTGTGGAAAAGGGAAAAGGTTGCATATTTGCGGTGTTGCTGAGGTAACGATCGTTGCCTGGCATCGTAAGTCATTCATAAATATCGCGATCCACGACGCAGAGCAGCCGCATCCACATAAAATGCCGGCCCGCGGGCTATTCATCCCCGAGGGGTAGGAAGTCTTCCACAAAGATTTCCACAATAACCCCAGCAAGAAAAGCGGCCTGTCGGGGATCGACAGGCCGCTTTTCAGAACGACTCCTCGGTTAGTGGGGCGTAGTGGCCCGAGGCAGGGTCCCGGACGCTCCGGCATGCGGGGCGGGTGCTGACGGAACGGCGGCAGGAGCCGGAATCCCGGATTTCGTGTTGTAGGCTTCAACCACCTCTTTGGTGATGTCGGACTGCGGAGAGGGCCAGAGGACGCCACTGTTCTGCTGGCTGGCGTCGAGGACCAGGCCAAAACCGCGCTGCTGGGCGAAGGAAACCATCACGTTGTACACCTTCTGGCCCACCTGCTGGAAGGTCTCCTGGCCATCGGTCTGTTCGTCGTTGCGGAGATCCTCTGCGGAGCGCTGCAGGCTCTTGGTTTTGTCGTCGATGTTGCGGAGGCGCGTCTGGCGATCCGCATCACTGACCTTATCGCCGGCATCCTGAAGCTGCTTCTTGAGGCCTTCGATCTCGGTGTTCTGCTGCTGGAGCGACTGCTCGCGGGGCTCGTACTTCTTGCGGAGGTCAGCGAGGTCGCGCTGAAACTCGTTGGTCTGGCCGACTGCCTGCTGAAAATTGATAACGGCGACTTTGGTGGCGCCGGTGACCGGAACAGAGGCAGTGGCGGCAGTTGGGTCCGGTCTTGCCGGAGCGGCCTGAGCAACGGCTACGACGCCCAAACCGGACGCGAGCACGCAAACGAGTGACAACGAACGCTTCATGGAATTCACAAACTCCTTGAGTATCCTGGGTGGCTTGGACCGCATTCTCGCTCTCTCCCATCCCTAATTTCCTTGGACTGGCCGGAGCAGATCCGGGCACTCAGATTCAGCCCGGGAGGCAATGATGCGGACAGAGAGAAATTCTCAGGATCTTGGGCAAATTATAGGTCCCGGTGCAGGAGCCGTCAAACAAATCCGATGCCGAAGCGGGATTACCTGCGGCGCGCCTCCATCGCCAGAGGATCCGCCTTCTCCGGGTTAGAACGTCGTCGCGACGGTCAGGCGGAATGTCTTGCTGGGCTCCCGCAGGATGTAGGTGCCGTTGTACACCTGTTCGGCCACTGCATAGGAATAGTCACCGGCTCCCCCGGCAGGAAACATGTTGCGGGTGATCAGATCCTGACGCCTGAACGTCGTGAAGAGCTTCAGGGGATTGACGGCGTAGTAGATGCGGAACGGGGCGTTGATGATGGGCATCATGACGTCCAGCTCGCCACCGACCGAATCACGGGGCACATAATTGGTCCCGTGGATGGGATCGATGATGGGGCTGAAGCGAATCTGCTGGCCGCCCTGGCAGGTTCCATTGATGTAGTTGGGGCAGCCGTAGAGCGGCGCATTGAGCGCGTCGATACCCTCGGGGCTCTGGCGCAGCTGGTTGCTGTTCACCGCCATATCCATGCCGAAGTCGTTGAAGAAATTGAAGCCCACCGTGCGACCGTAAATCGGAATCATGTACTGCAGGTTGGATGTGAAGTTGGTATCGCCGCCAATGGTGGCAATTCCGTACACAGGCAACGGAACCTCGATCGGCCCAAGGGTTGGATTGGTCGGATCGCGGGGAACCGTTGTGCCGTCGGGATTCGTCAGAGCGAACATCACCCGGGTCGGGACAAATCCATAGGGAGTGACGGTGCGCACGTCGAAGCCGCGGATATCCGTCTCGCCACCGGCGGAAGGGCGATCAAACGGGGGAGCCACATCGCCGCCGAAACCTGTGATGTAGATGGCCTGCAGCCGCAGGCCAAGGGTATTGCGCCCGGCCTTGTTGAACCAGAACCCTTTTACCGGGGTGTAGCGCTTGTACTCAACGACCGGCCGAATGTAGCGGACGCTGCCCCAGATGCCGGCGATCTGCACGGTCGCTGCCAGAGACTGGCCGCTGTGCGGCAGATAATTGCTGTCGATGTTGCTGGAGTTGTAGCTGAACATCGCCGAGCTGGTGACGATGCCCTCGAGGGCATTCTGGCCCTGGATGCCGCTGCGGAAGGCCAGAGTCTGGAACAGGTTGCTGGAGGCCTGGCTGAAGGCCCGCACGGTGGAGCTGTCCCAGGAATACGTGGCACCGACCCGGGAGAAGCCAAAGAGGCTGAAGCGCCGGACCGGGTAGCTGGCCGAGAGAGTGAATCCCTTGCGGCCCTGGTTGTAGTTCTGCAGCAGCGACGAGATGGCTGAGCTCTCGTTCGCGCTGGTGCCATTGAGGGAATAGCTCTTCGAGGCGTTGTAGTCCGTCTTGCTGTCAAAGACCTGGAATCCCAGGTTAAGCGGACGATTCCGCACGTAAGGCTCATTGAAGGCGAACAGCAGCTGGCGGTTCAGACTCCCGGCGTTCGCCTGGACGCTGAGGGTTTCGCCAAGCCCGAGGAAGTTGTTGGTCTGGTAGTTCAGGCCCAGGAAAGCCCCGGAAAGCCCGCTGACGCCACCGTTGAGACCAATCGAGTTCTTTCCCTTCTCCTGCACCTTCAACAGCAGGTCCACCGTTCCCGCCTCAGTGTTCTGGTGGGTTTCGGAATCCTGATCGACACGCAGCTCATTGAAGTACTGCAGCTGGTTGAGGCGCAGCAGGCTCAGCTCCCAGAGGTGGCTGTTGTAGACCTGGCCTTCCTGAAGGAGCAGCTCGCGGCGGATGACGAAGTCGCGAGTGACCGTATTGCCCTGGAACTCGATCCGCGAGACCGTGAATTGCTTGCCTTCGTCGCAATCGATCGTCCAGGTGGCGGTGTGATTGGCATCGTCGAACGAGGGCGTGGGGATGGCGCTGAAGTCGATGTAGCCGTCCTGGCTATAGGCCTTGCGCAGATTATCAAGTCCTTTGCGGAAGGCGGTCGCATTGAAAATTGCCCCGTCTTTGATATTGAAAATGGCGCGCAGGGCCTTGGGATTCGCACGGCCGATATTGCCGGTAAAGTTGATCGCCTTCAGGCGATAGCGCTCGCCCTCTTCGATGTCCATATGGATATCGATACGCTTGCCCTTGCGGGGGCGGAAGGTAAGAAGCGAAAGGCCGCCCTCATTGCGAATGTGGGTCTGCGGTTCACCCACGGTGGCGCGCAGGTAGCCGCGATCCTCGTAGGCCAGGCGAACCCGCTCGGAATCCTCTTCGAGCTTGCTGGCGTCATAGGTGCGCGCAAACAGGTTCTCAAAAATGATGGAATGCGGGATGCCGATGGGCCGCAGGTTTCGCATGGACTCGCGGAGCGCGAGCGAACTGACATGTTGATTTCCGCTGAAGGTGATCTTGCCCACCTTGACGGTCGGCCCTTCCTTCACGTTGAAGATCAGCTGGACCGAGGCCGGCGGGATGTCCTTGATCTCCGGGCGCACCGTCGCGAACTGGTGACCGTGCTCGGCCAGCATTTCCCTGATCACCGTGACGGCATGCGCAATCCGGGCCGGGTCGTACTGGCTTTCGACAGAAAGCCCGACCTTCTCCTTCTTGAAGCGATCGAGCACGTCGGACTGCGTCACTGAATTCAGGCCCTTGTAGGTAATGTCCCGGATGGTGGGCTTTTCGCGGACGTAGACGTCGAGGATGATGCCCTGGGGTGTGTCCTCTTTCTCGATGCGGACATCCTCGAAATAGCCGGTATTCCAGAGAGAGTTGAAATCACGCTCGACGGTGAGGGGATCGAACGGTTCGCCGACCCGGCTGAACATGCGGGCCAGCACCGTTTCCTTGGGAATCCGGCGGGCACCGATGACCCGAATCTCAATAATCTTCTGTTGGGCGGCGGGTGCCGCAGCCGCCTGTTCCTCCTGAGCGAACGAAGGCGAACCCGGCACAACAGGAGCCAGAAGGAGAACCAACATCAGGGAGCGCCCCAGGAGCCGGAGGCATTTCCTGCTGAATACGTGCGGGGAGCCAGCGCTCCAGGAGTTCACGGAAAAAATAAGCACACCCTCACTGCTCAAAATCGGGCCAATCTTGGGGAAAAGGCGATTATATCAGCGCAAATCTGAGGCGCGGCGCCGCCAATCCCGGGCTGAACGTTCCTCTCCACAGGGCGCCACGTTTGGCTGATCCCCCGGCGCGCCATCGATCGCGTCATCACTCCACTTCGCTCCCCGTGCAGCGGCGATGGCGATAGAAACTGCCTGGGGTGAATTGGCAACAGTTTACCGAAGATCAGTCCCTTGCTGCATCCGGCACCGGAGCCCTGCGCACATCCACCAGGACCGAATAGAAAACCGGGCCGCCTCCAATGTCATTGAGGCGCTGCGAGGTAAGGAGGTTCACGTTGTGACCGCCTGTAGAAAGCTTGTTCCAGTTCAGGCGCGCAGCCACCACCCCGGGCTGTACGGCGCCGTTGACATGGGCGCACAGCCGGAGGCTGCCGCGATCGTTAAAGACGTCGACATCATTCCCCTCGGCAATTCCCCGGGCGGCTGCGTCGCTGGTGTGGATTTCGAGAATACCGTTGTACGCGGACTCCATCTCCTGGTGCCCGGGCAGATTGGGAAAAGTCGAGTTCATGTAGTTGTCCGCCTTACGGGGGAGAAACTCCAGTGGGTAGCGCTCGCATGCGGCGGTGTGCCGAGATTCCGGCGCGGGCTGGAAAGCGGGCAGCGGATCGACCCCCTGAGCCTCCAGGGCGCTGGAGTAGAACTCGATCTTTCCGCTCGGCGTGGCAAAAGGGCCCTGGGCGAAGGGAAGGAAGCGCTGCTCGTTCGGAGCTTCACCAAGGCTTAACCGCTGCATGCAGCCGGCGTCAGTGAGCGTCTCGGGCGTCATGCCGGCCATGAAGGAGTCTTGCCGGCCCGGCTCCGGTAAGCCCAGCGCCTGGGCGATCAGATCGTCGGGCGTGTCGCGGAAGCAGGACTCGGGAAACCCCATTCGCTGGGCGAGTTGCGAGAAGAGCCAGACGTTCGGGCGTGCTTCGCCCAGGGGCTCGATCGCCTGCTGAGAAAGCTGGACATAGTAGTGGCCGTAGGCGCCCTGGATGTCCTTGTGCTCGAGGAAAGTGGTGGCCGGCAGCACGATATCCGCGTAGTCCGCTGTGTCAGTGAAAAACTGCTCGTGAACCACCGTGAACAGATCCGTACGCGAGAGCCCGCGAAGGACCGAGGCCTGATCGGGAGCCACGGCGGCGGGGTTGGAGTTGTAGACAAACAGCGCGTGGACGGCGGGGTCGCGCAATTTGGTGAGCGCTTCGCCCAGCGTCGACATGTTGACAATCCGCGCGGGACGTTTGAGGGGGCTGGCGCGCATCAGGTCCGGACGCTCCAGCGTTTCGCTGTCCCAGCGAAACGCGCCGCTCGTTGAGAGCTGCAGGCCGCCGCCATAGTGTTTCCACGCGCCTGTGAGCGCGGGCAGCATGGTGATGGCGCGCACCGCAGCGCCACCGTTGTCGCTGCGCTGCACTCCGTAATTCAGGCGAATGACCGCCGGCGCGGTGGTTCCGTAGAGTCGGGCCAGCCGCTCCACGTCCGCCACCGGGATGCCCGTAATCGCCTCGACGCGCTCCGGAGGATAAGAGGCTGCGCGCTCCTGAAGAGGTTCGAAGCCGCAGGTCCAGCGGGCGACATAGTCCTCGTCATAAAGCCGGTCGCGGATCAGGATGTGCATCATTCCCAGCGCCAGGGCGGAATCCGTGCCGGGGCGGATGGGGATGTGCCAGTCGGCGGCGCGCGCCGTGCGTGTCGCATACGGGTCCACGACGACGAGCTGGGCTCCGTTGCGGCGGGCCTCTTCGACAAATGGCCACAGATGGATGTTGTTGCCGTGAATGTTCGCGGCCCAGGCAATGATCAGTTTTGCGTGCCGAAAGGCTTCCGTATCGGTGCCCAGTTTTTGGCCGTAGACGGATTTGAGCGCCTGGCCGCCGGTCTCCGCGCAGATGGTACGGGCCAGTTGCGAAGCGCCCAGCCGGTGAAAGAAGCGCCGGTCCATGGAACCGTAGCCGAGCACGCCAATGGTTCCCGCATAGGAATAAGGCAGGATCGACTCCGGCCCGAATTCCGCAGCGACGGACGCCAGGCGGGCGGCAATCGTATCGAGGGCTTCGTCCCAGGAAATGCGTTCGAACGAGTCTGCCTCATGCCGCCAGGGCAAAGGGCCCCTGGGAATGCCCGCACGTCGGCGCATCGGGTAGAGCAAACGGTCGGGGGAGTAGACGCGGTCGAGGTACTTTGCCACTTTTCCGCAGAGAAAGCCGCGCGTGACCGGATGCGCCGGGTCACCACGCAGGCGAGTCGCACGACCGCCCTCGTCGATGGTGACCAGCACGCCGCAGGAGTCGGGGCAGTCATGGGAACAGACGGCGTGGATGGTCCTGAGGGGCATAGCTCATTGTAGTTGGATTGGAGCGGGTCAGAGCATTTCCGCTTTGCTGGCCGGCTCTTCAGGGTCTCCGGACGGCTCGACCGGCGCCTGCGGCAGCGTGAAGAAGAAGGTCGCGCCGGCACCGAGTTCGCTCTCCACGCGGATGGTTCCCCGATGCGCGAGCACAATGTGCTTCACGATCGCCAAACCCAGGCCCGTCCCACCGGATTCGCGGGAACGCGCCTTGTCAACACGATAGAAGCGCTCGAAGATGCGGTCCAGATGTTCTGAAGTCATGCCCTGGCCAAAATCCTGCACGTAAAACTCCACCGCGTTCTCCACCGGCCGCGCGCCTACGACTACGCGATGTCCGGAGGCGCCGTACTTCAGGGCGTTCTCGATCAGGTTTCCGAAAACCTGGGTCATGGCGTCCACGTCGGCGAGCACAAGCGTGTCCGTGCTCTCACCGGCTTCCAGCGCGACCTCCGAATCGACGGTCATGCCGGCCAGAGACTCAATCGCGTCGTGCACGAGGGCCGATGCCCGAACCGGCTGCACTTTCGGTTTGTGTTCGCCGGACTCCACCTGGGCGAGGGCCAGCAGATCCTCCGTCAGCCGATTGACGCGGCGCGCGTTCTTCATGATGATCGCCATGAATTCCCGGGCGTGGTCCGGAAGCTCCATCTCATCTTCGAGGAGCGTCTCCACGTATCCGGAAATAGAAGTCAGCGGTGTGCGCAGTTCGTGCGAGACATTGGCGATGAAGTCACGGCGCATCTTCTCGGCGCGTTCGATCTCGGTTACGTCATGCAGGACGGCCACGGCTCCGCCATCGGGCGTGGGGGCGGCGCTCACCTCGTAGGCGCGCCCGGGCACCACGGAAATGGCTCTCCCGGACACGATCCGGCGCTCGCGCAGGGCCTCTTCGACACAGCGCAGGATCTCCGGATCCCGCACGCTCACGACCAGGGCCTTGCCCACTCGCACCGCTACCGGCGCGATGCGCTGCATCACCGTGTTGGACCAGCTTACCTGCCCGGCTCCGTTTACGGCCACAACCGCTTCCTGCATGGAGTCCAGCAGAGCCGCCAGCTCGCGTTGTTTGCTCTGGAGCAAGTGAAAAGACTGCTCGAGCCGGCCGGCCGTGGCATCGAGCGCCAGGGCTACCTCGCCGATCTCGTCGGTGGCCTCTTCTTCGATGCGCGCGGTGAAGTCTCCGCCGGCGATCCGATTCGAGAAGGCGACGATCCTTCGCAGACGCACCGCCATGCGCTTGGCAAACAGCGCTGAGACAAGCGTAGCCACCACCAGGGAGATCAGGGAGGCCGTGAGCAGATCGCGGCGCAGAATGTGCAGCGCCGCGGCCCGTTCGTCGGGAGTCATGGAGGCAACTCGCGCTTCTTCGTGCAGCGAGTGCGCGACGATGTTACGGAAGGAAAAGTCAAGAATGGCGGTTCCGATGCACAGCACCAGAACAAACGAGAAAAGCAATTTGGAAAAGACTCTGCCCGTCACGCGGCCATCCTGAGTGCGTTCATTATCGCCTGCTCCGGGCCCGGAAGGGCGATGGGGGAGAGAATCAGCGCGTCTCGTCCGCCGAAGGCCCGTACATTCCCGGGACCGGTACATCGAGGAGGCGCAGGTACACGCTCAATTGCCCGCGATGGTGAATGAGGTGGTTCAGAAAGACCCGGCGGAGCGCCAGGGCGCGCGGCAAAGAGACCATGGTCTGCTCGCCGAATTTCAGTGTCCAGAGAGCGGAGAGCTGTTCCTCGCGTAGGGAGGTCAGCGCGGCTTTGGCGCCAGCGGCGGCTTCGTCGAAGTGGGCCAGCAGGTCATCCGCGGACCCGGCCAGGAAGGGAGCGGTTCCGGGGTTGCGGACAAAGGTCTCGGTGGTGGCGATCGTGACACAGCGATTGGGCAGATCAGCGACGTGGGAGGCGAGGCGCCCCAGGGTCATCGACTTCGCATGGGGCTTCCACGACAAACTGGCTTCGGGTACGCGCTCGAGGATGCGCCGAGTCCCGGCGCTCTCCTCTGAAAATTCCTGCTGCAGCAACTCCAGAATAGTCATCGCTGCAATCTTAGCTCGCGGCCCGTTCAGCGGCTTTGGGAATCTCGAACCGGTAACCCGCGCCGCGTACCGTCTTCAGATAGCGCGGGTTTTCGGGGTCGGTTTCTATCTTTTCCCGGATGCGGCGAACGTAGACATCGACGGAGCGCGGCGTGACGAAGCGCGCGTCCCCCCACACCGCGTCCAGGAGGTGATCGCGGCTGAAGACGCGGCCGGGATGCCGGGCCAGGTAATCGAGGAGCCGGAACTCAGTGGCGGTGGTGGTGGTGAGATTGCCCCGCACCTTCAGCTGCATGGCGCTGGCGTCGATTTCCACGTCTTCAAACGCAATGGCGGAGGGCGTCGAGGGGCGTTCGAAACGCCGTAACACGGCCTTGACGCGAGCGAGCAGTTCGCGCGGCGCAAAGGGCTTGGTGATGTAATCGTCAGCACCCAGCTCCAGCCCCAGGACGCGGTCATTCTCGCCGGCACGGGCGGTCACGAAGATGATCGGCACTGCGCTCAGGGCCGGATGGTTGCGCAGCCGACGGCATACGTCGAGGCCATCGCCACCCGGGACCATAATGTCCAGCAGAAAGAGAGCCGGGGCCTGGCGCTCGGCATCGGGAATGAGGCTGGCGGGACCGGCGTAGATCCGGGCCGCAAAGCCGGCGGCTTCCAGATGATGCTGAATCAGCCGGGCGATATCCGCGTCATCTTCCAGCACAAAGACGGTCTGGCTCATCGGGCGAGAGAATCCTTTCCTCAATCGAACTCAGGCTATCGCAGCCGGGCAAAGAGAATGCAAAACTTCTGTTAATTTCGCGGGCCGCCACAGGACGGCCCGCGGTCTGCCGCGGGTCAACCCTGTCTGCATGGTTCACCTTTTTTGTCTATGGTTTGCGGGCCTGATCGGGTGCTATACTCCCGCCATTGACGTTCCAGTAGATACCAGCGGCCCCGTTCCAGTAATCGTGCCAATTTGTGTCCGGGCGCGGCGGGTGATCAGGATTCTTGCCTGTGGCGACCATCCTCTGCATTGATGACGAAGTGCTCGGGCTGCAGATTCGAAAGGCGGTCCTGGAGCGCGCCGGCTATCAGGTGCTCACCGCCATCGATGGGCAGCGCGGTCTGGCTCTCTTTCGGAAAGAGACGGTAGACGGCGTTGTGCTCGATTACTATATGCCCGAGATGGACGGTGGCGCGATCGCGGAAACCATGCGCCGGGAGCGCCCTGACATTCCCATCATGCTGCTGTCCGCATACATCAATCTGCCGCCGGAGGTGGTGCAGCTGGTGGATGTGACGCTGCTGAAGGGGGAGGGTCCCCTTGAACTCCTGGAGAAGCTGCGCCTGATGCTGCGGTCCGCCGGTTCGGCGGCGGCGAGACGGATCTCATGAAACCTCTCGCCTTCAATCGGACGCTCCGACAATTGGTGGCGCTCCCGGTTCTGCTGCTCCTCATTCTGGGGAGCTTCCTCCTCTGGCAGATTGAGGTGACGGGCCGTGCCCAACGCGAACTGGACCACAGCGATCGGATCACTGCCCAGCTGCAGGAGCTGCAAAACCTCTTCATCGACCAGGAAACCGGGCTCCGCGGATTTCAGCTGACCGGCGATCCTGTCATGCTGGCGCCGTGGAAAGCGGCAGCCACTCCCATCCAGAGCCGGTTTCGCGCTTTGCAGCAAATGTTTGCCGGCGATCCTGCGCAGATGGCGGAGTTGACGATCCTGCGCAATCGCTATAACCAGTGGCTGGGTTTTGCAGATGCCGTTCTCCATCAGAATGCCGCCGCCCTCAACGCCGGGGGAATGAACCAGCGCGGCAAAGCCATGATGGACGCGATCCGGGCCACCGCCGGGGCGATGCAGCTGCACGAGTCGAACCTGCGCGAAGAGCAGTACCGTCACGCACGATGGCTGCAGCGCCGCGAGCTGGTCTCCCTGCTGTTGTCCTTCCTCTTCGTGGGCATCATCCTGGCATTCTTTACGCGCCACCATGTGCATTCCATTTCCGCGAGCTATTTGCGGCGGATCGCCGAGATCACCCGGCGCTCGGAGGAACTCTTCGAAAGCCAGCAGTGGTTCCAGACCACTCTGGAATCCATCGGGGACGCGGTGATTGCCTGCGACATGGAGGGCCGGGTGATCTTCATGAATGAAGTCGCCGAACAGCTGACCGGCTGGACACTTACCGACGCGCGGGAAAAATCGCTGGAGACTGTTTTTCGGATCATTCACGAAGAAACCCGCCAGGCTGTCGAAAATCCGGTGGCCAAAGTGCGGCGCCTCCGCAAAGTCGTCGGCCTGGCCAATCACACGGTTCTGGTCGCGCGCGAAGGCCGCGAATCCGTGATCGATGACAGTGCAGCGCCGATCATGAGCGGCGCCGGCGACATGATCGGCGTGGTACTGGTTTTCCGGGATGTTACCGAGGAGCGGCACCTGCAGTCGGCCCTCGTTGCCTCCGAGAAGCTGGCGGTCGCCGGTCGCCTGGCGGCAAGCATTGCCCATGAGATTCACAATCCCCTGGATTCGGTCGCCAATCTGCATTACCTGCTCGATGAGGAAACCAACCCCGAAAAAAGAACCGAGTACCTGCGCCTCGCCCAACAGGAGCTGAGTCGCACCATGCAGATCAGCCGGACCATGCTGAGCCTGTACCGCGAACCCAAAGCGCCCATTGAAATTCAGCTGCGCGAGCTGGTCGACGGCGTACTTCTCTTGCTGGATCGGCGGCTGCAGCATCAGGGGGTCCGCGTCGAAATGGAAATTGCGGACGACCTCAGCGTCCAGGGCTTCCCCGCCGAGCTGCGCCAGGTCCTTACGAACCTCACTGTGAATGCGATGGACGCCTGCGGCCCGAAGGGGCGGATTCGCATTCGGGTACAGCCGGCCGAAGCGGGAGAGTTGACGGGCGTCGGCGCTCTCATCGAGATTGCGGACAGCGGGCCGGGCATTCCGCCGGAAACGGTGTCCCGTCTCTTTCAGCCGTTTTTCACGACCAAGGGCGCCAATGGCACGGGACTGGGTCTCTGGGTCAGCATGGGCATCGTGCAGAAGCACGGAGGCTCAATCCAGGTCGGGCGGAGCGACGATCCGGAGCTGTCCGGAGCCTGCGTCCGCGTCTTCCTGCCGATGCGCACCTTCGCGGGTGCACCGGCCCTGTCGGCCTGAAGGGCTGCCCGCCAGCCCGTAAAAATCTTGAAGAGACGGCGAGCCGTTCCAGAGCACTCGCGGGCCCGGCAGCGCCCTAATGCGCGTGTCCGTGGGAATGATGATGAGAATGTTCGTCCGGCTCGTCCACCACCATCGGGCAGCCGTGCGCCACCTCGCAGATCACGTGTTCGAACTGCAGGGTTGTGTGGTGAATGCGAAAGCGCTCGCGCAGCACGAGGTTGATGTCGGCCAGGATCCGGGTGCTTTCCGAAGGCGGAATGTCCGCGATGGTCACATGGCTGGAAAGCGCGTGGGTGTTGGACCCCAGGCTCCAGACATGCAGATCGTGGACGTCCTCGACGCCTGCAATCGCCGTCAGCGTGGTGCGGATATCCACCAGAGAGATCCCGCGGGGTGTGCCTTCCAGAAGGATGTTGAGAGTCTCGCGGACGATCGCGATCGAAGACCACAGGATCAGCGCTGCGATGCCCAGCGACAGCGCCGGATCGATCCAGGTGCGGCCGGTGAGCAGAATGACCGCGCCCCCCACGATCACCGCTGCGGTCGAAAGCGTGTCGCCCAGCATATGGATGAACACGCTGCGAATGTTCACGTCGTGGCTGACCCGCCACAGCAGGGCGGCAATAATGCCGTTCATGAGCACACCGGCCGCTGCCACATACATCATGATGCCGGGACGGACCGGGGTTACATGGCTGAAGCGACGGATGGCTTCAAAGACAATCCAGCCCGAGAGAACGACCAGCGCCACCGCATTGAGGAACGCTGCCAGAACGCCGGCGCGCTGATAGCCATAGGTCTTGCGGTCGGTCGCGGGCCGGGTTTGGAACCAGACGGCCACGAACGACAGGACCAGCGCCAGCGCGTCGGAGGCATTGTGACCGGCTTCTGAAATCAGGGCAAGGGAGTGAGCGCGCAGGCCCGCGAACAGCGTAAGCAGAACATAGGCGAGGGTGGCCATGAGAGAGAGGCGCAGCACCCTCTGCGTGGCTCGGCTGTTCGCACCGTGAACGTGCATACTCACTCAGTTTAGATGGTATGACCCGGGGGTTGCGTCGATGTCGCCGTATTGCGGGATTTGCGTCCGGCCGGGGGCCGCGTGGGAACCGACTGCGCGGTGTCGCGCAGCCCACTCCAGTTTTCCGCCACCACAATGCTGTTCTCGGGCCGATGGATATCGTAGCGGACCGAGCAGGGGAAGCCGAGCCGCAGCTCTGTGGGGTTGACCAGGTCGCGCAGGGCAGATACATCCTGGGAGGACTCGTAGGCCACGCCGCCAATCTCATATTTGTAAAGGATGTAGTGGATTGCGGCAGGCTGGTCCGGCGCCGGCGGCGCCTCAGATTCCGATATGTCAAGAATCGTCCCGTCCATGATGCGTCCTGACCGCACCAGTTCCGCCCGCCGCTCCCGCTCGATCTCTTCCGCTGTGGGACGGCGCCGCAGAACCAGATAGGTGACCGCGCCCCCAATGGAAACAACCACAACCGCAACCGTCCCGATGACGTGGGGATCGCGCAGCGAAAGGGGCAACATCCCGTGGGCTCCAGAACAGGACAGGATATGAAGTGCTGATTAAGTGCAGGATAGCTCAGAATGGCCCCATTCGCTGTCCTCCATTGTGGTATTGCGCAGCCAGGGAGTTACTGCTGGCTGCGCTATACTCAAAACAGACATGGCGAATCGCAGAGTTGCAGAAACGGCCGCTTCGGGCGGTCGTTTTTCCGTCAGAAAACAATCTTCTTCCGCCCCGGGCGGCAGCAACAACGGACCGCGGATCCGGTCCACGACGGTGATCTGCGTACGGCGCGGCAGCAGCGTGGTCATGGCCGCCGACGGCCAGGTCACCATGGGCGAAGCCGTTTTCAAGCACAGCGCGCGGAAGATCCGCCGTCTCTATCAGGACAAAATCCTGGCGGGTTTTGCCGGCTCGACCGCCGACGCCTTCTCGCTGTTCGGTCGCTTCGAGAACAAGCTGGAACAGTACGCGGGCAACCTCGGCCGCGCCGCCGTAGAACTGGCCAAAGACTGGCGCACCGACAAGATGCTGCGCAGCCTCGAAGCCCTGCTGGTGGTTACCGATCTGGGCCAGACGTTTCTCATCAGCGGGTCCGGAGATGTGATTGAGCCCGACGAAGGCATCGCCGCCATCGGCAGCGGCGGATCGTACGCTCTGGCCGCGGCGCGGGCGCTGATGGAGAATACCGAGCTTTCTGCCCGCACGATCGCCGAGAAAGCCCTGCTCATCGCCGGGCAAATCTGCATTTACACCAACGACAAGATCACGATCGAAGAACTGAACGGTTAGCGGGGAGCAGCAGCATGGCCATTTATTTACCGGGAACCGCGGAAGACCAGGAGCTGTCGCTCGAGGAACTGACCCCGCGCGAAATCGTCGCCGAACTGGACAAATACGTCGTTGGCCAGAAGGCCGCCAAGCGCGCTGTCGCCGTGGCCCTGCGCAACCGCATGCGCCGGCAGAAGCTCCCTCCCGAGCTGGCCGACGAGATCATGCCCAAGAACATCATCATGATTGGGCCCACCGGCGTGGGCAAGACCGAAATCGCCCGCCGCCTGGCGAAGCTGACGAACTCGCCCTTCCTGAAGATCGAAGCTTCCAAATTCACTGAGGTGGGTTACGTCGGCCGCGACGTCGACTCCATCGTGCGCGACCTGGTCGAGATCGCCATCGATATGGTGCGCGAGGAGAAGCTGGAGGAAGTGGAAGACCGCGCCGAGATGAACGCCGAGGAACGGCTGCTGGACGTCCTGCTGCCGCCCCCGACCCAGCAGCCGGCCGCCGCGGGTCAGGCTGCGCCCAATACCCCCGGATTTGCCCCGCAGGTCGACGGCAACACCATCACCCTTCCGCCCCCCGGCGGCGATTCGCACCACCGCACCCGCGAGAAGCTTCGCCAGCAGTTTCGCGAAGGCAAGCTCGACGACCGCATGGTGGAGATCGATGTGCGTGAGCGCAATTCGCCCTCTTTTGAGATCATCTCCAACCAGGGTGTGGAGGAGATGGATGTCAACCTGAAGGACATGCTGCCCAACATCTTCGGCCAGCGTACCCGCAAGCGGAAGATGAAGGTCGCCGACGCCTTTGAATACCTCGTCCAGGAAGAAGAGGGCCGTCTGATCGACATGGACCAGGTGACGCGCCTGGCGGTCGAGCGCGTCGAAACCTCCGGCATCGTCTTTCTTGACGAGATCGACAAAATCGCCGGCCGCGAGGGCGGCCACGGGCCCGACGTCTCCCGTGAAGGCGTGCAGCGCGACATCCTACCCATCGTTGAAGGCACCACCGTCAACACCCGTTACGGTATGGTCCGCACCGATTTCATTCTCTTCATCGCGGCCGGCGCCTTCCATGTCTCCAAGCCCAGCGACCTCATCCCTGAACTGCAGGGCCGCTTTCCTATTCGCGTAGAGCTGCAGTCCCTGACGGTCGAGGACTTCGTCCGCATCCTCACCGAGCCCAAATCCTCGCTTGTCCGCCAATACACGGCTCTGCTCGAAACCGAAGGGCTGAAGCTGGAGTTCACCCCGGAGTCGATCGAAGAGATGGCGCAGTTTGCCTTCCGGGTGAATGAGGGAACGGAGAACATCGGCGCCCGGCGTCTGCACACCATCATGGAAAAGGTCCTGGACGAGATCAGCTTTCTTGCGCCCGATCTGACCCGAGCCTCGCAGAAAGGTGAGGCGAAAGAGGGTGGAACTGTCGTCGAACTGGCCGCAGTAGGCGAAGGAACCACCGCGCCTTTGCCGGTCATCGAGCGCGAGACCGCGAACGGCATCGAGAAAGTCATGGTGATCGATCCCGAGTACGTCCGCCAGATGGTCGCCAGCATCGTGAAGAACCAGGATCTCTCCCGCTATATCCTCTAGCGATGCCCACAGCCGTTCGCTCGTTCTGCAAGATCAATCTGGGCCTGGCTATCGGCCTGCCCCGCGCCGACGGCTTCCATGCGCTGACCACCGGCTATCAGACACTGGCCGCGCATGATCGGTTGACGGTTCAGGCCGAACTGGCCGCGGCCACCTCCATCCACATCCGCAGCAATCACGAAGGCGTTCCAACCGGCTCGACGAACACCGTCTGGAAGATGATCGAGCGAGCTCTGCCCGCCCTGAAAACTGCCGCTGCCGTTCACGTGCATATCGACAAACGTCTTCCCGTCCAGGGTGGCATCGGCGCCGGCTCAGCGAATGCCGTGGCGGCCCTCCTCGGCCTGGAGCGCGAACTGGCCCGCTACGGCGTCGCTCCGCTTCCTGAGCGCGACAAGCTCCGGATCGCTGCCGAGGTCGGATCCGATGTGCCGCTTTTTCTCGTCGGTGGAGCCGTCCTCGGCGTCGCCCGCGGCGAGCAGGTCTCCCCGCTGTCCGACCTGCCGTCGACCCCCTGCGTCCTGGCACTGCCTGACATCGGCGTTCCCACCCCGCAGGCTTACCGCGACTGGGATGCTCTTCATCCTGCCCCGGAGCCTGCCCCAGCCGCCTCTTCTGCATTGACCCCTCCGCCCGCCTCCGATAAACTATTGACGTTGAGTCGAGCTCTCGCCTCGGTGCTTGCGCCGAGGCCTCCGGAGGCACAATCCGCCGGGGGTGGCACGCACTCCTCCGGTGTCCTCGCGCAGGCTTCTTTGCGGCGCGAAGGCCTTGCCGGGAAGTCGGACGAAAATCCGCTTCTTGCGCTTGTCCGAACCGGGATCGAAAACGACTTCGAAGAGGTCGTCTTCCGGCAGTATCCCTTTCTCGGAACAATCAGGCGCATTCTTGCGGACTCCGGCAACCCTGAGGAGGCAGCTCTGTATGCGGCGCTCTCCGGCTCGGGGTCGGCCCTTTTTGGGCTGTATGGCTCCGACGCCGCGGCCGCCGCCGCCGAGCACCGGCTCGGCGAGGCTGGTATTCGATCGATGCGGACACGGACGTTGCCGCGCGCCGAGTACTGGCGGATGATGTTCGAGCCGTAGGGCGCAGGATTGGGAGTGCTGGATCGATGGGAGTTGCGAATCCTGGGCGATCGACGAATGGCAGGTCAAGTGCCTTTCCGCCCAGTCCGGCGAAAGGCGCGCCGGACCGGGGACCCGGAAGTCGAGAGCAGGCGGGAGTGAAATTTTGAGCACTGGGCGATCGACTAATGGTAGGTCAAGTGCCTTTGGAGCACTTTGTCCAGGTTCGAATCCTGGTCGCCCAGCCAGAGTTCAGAAGTCGGGCCACGCTGAAAAGCAGGATGCCATGCAAACCAGCTGGAGGATCTTGTGAAGACTGACACGGTAGAGATAGTGGGGGCCGCGCCGGCAGCAGCCGCGGCTCAGGCAGACGGAAGCAAAGCGAAGCCGCAGGCGCGGCGCTCGCGCGTATCGAATGAAGACAGGCGGTTCAAAATCTTTTCCGGCACGGCCAATCGAGAACTGGCGGAAGATGTCTGCAAGCACATCGGCGTCAGCGTGGGCGAGACGCGCATGCAGCGCTTCGCCGACGGCGAAGTCTACTTCCAGCTCCTCGAAAATGTGCGCGGCGCCGACGTCTTCGTCGTCCAGCCCACCTGCTATCCGGTCGATCAGCACCTGGTGGAGTTGCTGATCATGGTCGACGCACTCAAACGCGCTTCCGCGGGCCGCATTACGGTCGTGGTGCCGTATTACGGCTATGCGCGCCAGGATCGCAAAGATCGCCCCCGCGTCGCCATCTCCTCGAAGCTTGTCGCCGATCTCATGACCACCGCGGGCGCCCACCGCGCGCTCTTCATGGACCTGCACGCGGCGCAGATTCAGGGATTTTTCAACATACCGGTGGATCACGTCTTCGCCAGCCCGGTCATGATCAGTTATTTCAACGCGCTCAACCTGCCCAACCTCGCCGTTGTCTCGCCGGATGCCGGCGGCGTGGAGCGCGCCCGCCACTTCGCCACAAAAATGGGCGTCCCCATGGCCATCGTCGATAAGCGGCGCACCGACATTAACGTCACCGAAGTGATGCACGTGATCGGCGATGTAAGGGGCCGAACCTGCCTCATCGTGGACGACATCATCGACACTGCCGGAACTCTGGTGAAGACCGTGGACGCTCTTCTCGAGCAGGGCGCTTCGCGGGTTTACGCGGCCGCTTCCCACCCGGTTCTTTCCGGGGAAGCCGTGCAGCGCATCGCCAACTCCCGGCTGGAACAGGTCATCGTCACAGATTCGATCCCTCTGCGTCCGGAGGCGCAGAGTCTCAGAGACTCGGAAAAGATCAAAGTGCTGTCGGTCGCGGGCCTTCTCGGCGCCGCGATTCTCAACATTCACATGGAGACCAGCGTCAGCACGCTGTTCAGTTAATCGCAGCTTTTCGCTGGCGGCTTTCGGCCGGCGGCTCAGGTTGCACGACAACAATTGGCGGCCGCCTCAAAAGGGGCCGTACAGAAGGGAGCGGGATAAAAGCTGAAAGCGAACGGCTAAAAGCTGCTCTCCCGAGCCCGAAGGAAAAGGACAATGATTACTCAGGAAACCGTCAGCGCCATGCCCCGTGAGGGCAAGTTCAACAAAAATGCCGCCCGCCGCGTGCGTGCCAAGGGCAAAGTGCCGGCCGTTGTGTATGGAGCGGCCCAGCCGGCTGTCGCCGTCGAGGTCGATCCCAAGCAGATCCAGAAGATTCTGCACTCGGCGGCGGGACATAACTCGATCTTCGATCTGGCGGTTGCCGGCTCGACGGCGAAAGTGATGATCGTCGACTGGCAGTATGAGCCGATCAAGGGCAATCTGATCCACATCGACTTCAAGCGGATCGCGCTGGACAAGCCGATCCGGGTCGAAGTCCCGATTCAGCTGACCGGCGTTGCCGTGGGCGTGAAGACGCAGGGCGGCATCATGGACCAGATGTTGCGCGAAGTCGAAATCGAGTGCCTCCCGGGCGACATTCCCGAGAGCATCGGCGTCGACGTAACGAATCTCACCTTCGGTATGGTGCTGCGCGTCTCCGATCTGCCGCACTCCGACAGCCTTCGTTTTCTGACTCCGGAGGAGACGCCGGTAGCGCACGTGGTTTCGATCAAGGAAGAGGTGGTTGCGGCGCCGGAAGCCGAAGCAGCAGCCGCTGCCGCGGCTCCTGCCGAGCCGGAAGTGGCGAAGAAAGGCAAGCAGGAAACAGCGGAAGGTGTGGCTGCCGCGCCGGCCGCGGAGAAAGGCGGCAAGAAGTAAGTGCCGTCAGAGGGTGGCGCGTTTCTGGTGGTGGGGCTCGGGAATCCGGGCATCGAATACCAGTTCACGCCGCACAATGCCGGGTTTCTGGCGATCGATCGCATCGCCGATGAGTCCCGCGCGGAAGTGGTCAATCGCCGCTGCCGCGCCCTCACGGCGAAGGTCCAGATCGCCGGCCGGGAAGTGATCCTGGCCAAGCCGGAAACCTGGATGAACCTGAGTGGGCTGGCGGTCGGGGCTCTTGTCGACGAACTCGACATCGTCCCCCCCGGCAACCTGCTGGTGTTGTACGACGAACTGGATTTGCCTCTCGGGACTTTGCGCGTGCGCGAGCGAGGCAGTCCGGCGGGTCATAATGGCGCGCGTTCCGTTGCCGGCGTACTGGGCACGGACGAGTGGTGGCGAATCCGGATCGGGGTAGGCTCCGAACCCGGCGTTCGCGAAGAAGCTTTTCGGCG
This sequence comes from Acidobacteriaceae bacterium, assembly GCA_036267395.1. Classification (GTDB taxonomy): domain Bacteria; phylum Acidobacteriota; class Terriglobia; order Terriglobales; family Acidobacteriaceae; genus Palsa-343. The sequence goes on from DATAWD010000045.1 coordinate 42,983, forward strand.
CGGCAAGGATTATCTGCTCACGCCGATGGGCAAACGGGATTTGGCGGCGATCGATCCGGTCCTGGACCGGGTGGCCCGCGCCGTCGAAACAGTGGTGGCGAAGGGCATTTCCGCCGCCATGAACGAATTCAACCGCCGGGACGATTCCGGGAATGGACCCGCGGCGCAGTAGAGAGAGAACGACGGAAGCGAATTTGGATTTGCCGGCCGGTGCTGCGAAGCCCGTTCCGGAGGGAAAGAGAAACTACCGATGCAACGTTTCTACGAAGTGATGTTTATCGTGCGGCCGGATGTGGCCGACGAAGACCAGGACAAGCTGATTGCCGGCCTCGAGCAGACCGTCACCAATGGGGGCGGCACCGTGCGTTCCACGGAAAAGCTCGGACGCCGCAAGCTGGCCTACATGGTGCGCAAGTTCAACGACGGAAACTACGTCCTGCTCACCGTCGACGCCGACGGTGTGCTGGTTGCCGAACTGGAACGCCGCCTGCGCGTCTCTGAGCCGGTGATCAAGTTCATCACCGTGCGCATGGACGAGGAGGAGAAGCGCCTGGCCAAGGTCAGGGCCATCCGCGCCACACGCAAAAAGCTGAGTGCCATCCCGGTGGAAGCGCCGGAACCGCCGGCTCCCGTGGCCCCTGCGCCCGCAGCTCCGGCGGCATCGGAGTCCGCAACCCCCGCCAGCGCATAAACGCGCCACGGCGGCAACGAATTTTGAGCAATGGGCCGGCGCCCTTCGCGGCGGCTGGCCGGAGGAACCAACATGGCTGACGAAACAACAACTCCCACTCCACGCTCCGAAGCCCCCGCAGGACGGCCCTCGGGCCCCGGCGGACGCGGGCCCGGCGGTCCGGGCGGACGCAAATTCTTCCGCCGCAAGAAGGTCTGCAAGTTCTGCACCGAGAAGATTGACGCCATCTCGTATCGCGATGTGCGGCTGCTGCAGGGCTTTGTCGCCGAGCGCGGCAAGATCGTGCCCCGCCGCCTCACCGGCGTCTGCACGACCCATCAGCGGCGTCTTTCGAAGGCCATCAAGCAGGCTCGCAACATTGCCCTGCTGCCCTTCGCAGCCCGGTTCTAGGCGAAGAGGCTCGCGTTTCAGCTGACCGGTGGTTGGCTGATCGTTTTATCGCTGGCGGCACGCTTCGTGGCCGCCCCAGGAGATCGCAATGGAAGTCATCCTCAGAGAAGATGTCTCGAATCTCGGCCACCGCGGCGATGTCGTGAAGGTCGCCGAAGGCTATGGCCGCAACTTTCTGCTGCCGAAGAAACTTGCCATGGAGGCCACACCGGCCAACAAGGCTGTCATCGACCAGATGAAGGCCGCCGCCGTGCGCCGTTCCGCAAAGGAGAAGGCTGAGGCCGAAGAGCTGGTCACCCAGCTTAACGCCGTGTCGCTCACCTTCACTCGCAAAGTGGGTGAGAACGACCACCTCTTCGGCTCCGTCACTTCATCCGATGTCGCTCAGCAGCTCGCCGCGCAGGGCTTCAACATCGATCGCCGCAAGATCCAGCTCGAGGAGCCGCTCAAGTCTACCGGCGAGTTCCATGTACCCGTGAAGCTGCATCGCGAGGTGACCGCCCACGTCGCCGTCACGGTGAAAGGCGAAGAAGCCGCGGCCCAGTAATGCCGCGTGGCAATCGAGGGGGGCTCGGGGGCGGACCAGCACCGCCCTCGCCGGCCGGCTCGCATGGGATGAGAAGATAGAAAGCAGGGAATCCTTCGGTCTTCATTCATGCTGAAAGCCATTTCGACTCACGTCTTTCTCAAGCAACGTTTGCATCCCGGCCTCCTCGAGGTCTTCGCCCGCGCCGGTGCCCAGGCGGTGGAGCTTTTCGCCGCTCGGCAACACTTCGACTACACCAGCCGCTCCCACGTCCGCGAGTTGTCGGAGTGGTTCGGATCGAATTCCGTCGAGCCTTTCTCCATGCATGCGCCCCTCTTCTCCGACCTTGAGATGGGTCGTGGCGGGGCTCATGCCGTCAATGTCATCCATCCCGAGAAGAGCCGCCGGATCGATGCCATGGATGAAATCAAGCGCGCCCTCGAAGTGGCGGAGCAGATCCCGTTTCGCTTCCTCATCCAGCATCTGGGCGAACGCGAGGATACATGGAGCCCGCGCGCTCTGGAGCACTCGATCACGGCGCTCGAGCATTTGCGCGCCTTCGCCAATCCGCTGGGCGTCAAAATCCTCGTTGAAAACCTGCAGGGGGACGTCACCCGCCCCGCACATCTGATCGAGATCCTCACTGCGGGCCACTTTCAGGACATTGGCGTCTGCCTCGACGTCGGCCACGCCCACTTAGGTGACGGCACAGGCACTGCCATCGGCGAGCTACGCAGCTATATCCGCTCGTCGCACCTGCACGACAACAAGGGCGACAGGGATGCGCACCTCTGGCCGGGCGACGGCACCATCGACTGGGAAGAAACCTTCGGCCAGCTGAAAGCCGCTCCGCAAGCCCCCGCCGGTGTCCTCGAGATTCATTACCAGCTGGCAGAGCCGCCTGAAACCGTCGGAGAGAAGGCGAAACGCGCCTTCGACAGGATGGACTCGGCACAGAAGAAGAACTGAAGAACGAAGGCTCGGATCATGGCAGATACAAAGACAGAATCCGCTTTGGAGACGGTCGCCCACCCGCCCCTTTCCACCATCGCTCGCATCGGCGAGCACGAAGGCCAAACAGTCACCCTGCACGGTTGGCTCTACAACCTGCGCGAGAGCGGCAAGTTGCTCTTTCCCATCTTTCGCGATGGCACAGGCACCATCCAGGGCATCGTCCCCAAAGCCGCCGTTCCGCCCGAGGTCTTCGAAACCATCAAAGGCCTCACCCAGGAATCCTCCGTTATCGTCGCCGGCAAGGTCCGCGCCGATCAGCGTGCTCCCGGCGGTTACGAGCTTGACGTCGAGAACGTTCAGGTCCTGCAGCGTGTCCCCGCAGAAGATCCCTACCCCATCTCCCTGAAGGAGCACGGGACGGACTTCCTGATGGAGCACCGGCACCTCTGGATCCGCACCCCGCGCCAGGCGGCCATCCTCCGCATCCGCGCCGAGATCATCAAAGCCGCCCGCGACTACCTCGACGACAACGGTTTCATCCTCACCGATCCGCCCATCCTCACGCCCGCGGCCTGCGAAGGCACCAGCACTCTGTTTCCGGTCGAATACTTCGGCGACGAAGCCTACCTTACCCAGAGCGGCCAACTCTATATCGAGAGCACCGCGCTGGCGCTGGGTAAGGTCTATTCCTTCGGACCTACCTTCCGCGCCGAAAAATCCAAGACCCGCCGCCACCTGACCGAGTTCTGGATGGTCGAGCCGGAATGGGCCTTTGCCGACCTCGACGACCTGATGGGCCTCGCGGAAAACTTTATCAGCTTCATCGTCGATCGGGTGCTCACCCGCCGCGCCGCCGAACTCAAGACCATCAACCGCGACCCCGCCAAACTCGAAGCCATCAAGCCGCCCTTCCCGCGCCTTCGTTACGATGAAGCCGTCGCCATGCTCAACGACGCCCACAAACAAGGCCTCATCGAGCAGCCCTTCGAATACGGCAACGACTTCGGCTCTCCCGACGAAACATACATCTCTTCGCAGTTTGACCGGCCCGTCATGGTCCACCGTTATCCCGCAGCCGTCAAGGCGTTCTACATGGAGCCCGATCCGCAGGATCCGAAGTACGCCCTCTGCGTCGATGTCCTGGCGCCGGAAGGCTACGGCGAAATCATCGGCGGATCGCAGCGTATCGCCTCCTACGAGCTTCTGAAGAAACGCATCGAGGAGCACCAGTTGCCAATCGATGCCTTCCAGTGGTATCTCGATCTGCGGCGGTATGGTTCGGTTCCGCACTCAGGCTTTGGCATGGGCATCGAACGCGCGGTCGCGTGGATCTGCGGCCTCGATCACGTTCGTGAGACCATTCCTTTCGCCCGCACGCTGAACCGCATCTACCCGTAACCCTTATGCCGAAACCGAACGAAGTTCCCGCGCCGCTCCCCAGTGCGTCCGGTCCGCCCCTGTATGGAGGCGTGCAGTCGCTGCCCCCTCGCAAGATCAAAGTCATCGGTGTGCCGCTCGATCTCGGCGCCTCCCGCCGCGGCGTGGATATGGGCCCCTCCGCCGTCCGCGTCGCCGGCCTCGAGGCTCGCCTCGAGGCCCTCGGCCATGAAGTGCGCGATGGCGGCAACGTCAGCGTCGCCCAGGCCGAGACCAAGCGCCCTGGGAATCAGAGCGCCCATTACCTGAAGGAGATCACTGAGACCTGCACCCGCGTCGCTGACATCGTCCTCAAGGCTCTCACCGAGGGTATGACCCCGGTTATCCTCGGTGGCGACCACTCCGTTGCCGCCGGCAGCGTCTCCGGCGTCTCCGAGTTTTACCGCCGCCAGAACCAGAACATCGGCCTGCTCTGGATCGATGCGCACGCGGACATGAACACCCCGGCCAGCTCGCCCAGCGGGAACGTCCACGGCATGCCCCTGGCCGCGCTCGCAGGCCTTGAGCCCGGACCGCTGGCCAACATTCTTGGCTTTACCCCCAAAGTCCGCCCCGAAAACATCGTCCTCGTTGGCGTTCGCGATATCGATGCCACGGAGAAGCAGAACATCCATCGCGCCGGCGTCACCGAGGTCTACACCATGCGCGACATCGACGAGCGCGGTATGCGCGCCGTCATGGAAGAAGCCCTGCGCGCCGCCGGCCGCGGCACGATCGGCTATCACGTCTCCCTCGACATGGACTGGATCGACCCCGAAGATGCTCCCGGCGTCGGCACCCCCGTCCGCGGCGGAGCCACCTATCGCGAAGCACACCTCGCCATGGAGATCATCGCTGACCACGGACGCATGGTCTCGCTTGAAGTGGTCGAAGTGAACCCCGTCATTGACGAGCACAACCGTACCGCGGACCTGGCCGTCGAACTCATCTCCTCCGCCTTCGGCAAGAAGATCCTTTAGCCAGCGCTGGCCCGATCACAACCGGCACACGGCCACCGCCTCGTTGTGGTACGGACACGCGAGCCCCGCAACTCCCGCGCCTCGCACCACAATCCAGTTCACTCCGAACTGCCGCTGCAGTCGCAGAAAATCCTCTTTCTGGAAATGCTTCCACCCGGCCGCCGCCTGCGTCTGAGCGAGCCACGCGGGCGCCAGATCCGGTACCTGGGTCGCTACCGCCGCATCCTTTACCGCATCGGCCAGATCGCTGCGCTCGGCCAGCGCGCGAAAGCTGTGGTAGTCCTCGCCGGGCAGCGCCATGTAATAGGGATCGAGCGCAAAGTACGCATTCGTCGGGGTGTTCTCCCGCACCCATGTAAACGCCCGCAGCCACGGATTGTGCGACGCACGCCCTGGCAGCTCCAGATGCACCGTCCCCGGAAACAGCGCCCGCTGTGCCCAGAACATCCCTGCCGCCAGCGGAAGAAACAATGCCAGCCAGCGCCAAACCTGCCCGCGCAGCAGTTTCTCACCCATCAGGCCGCCACCCAGCAGAGCCATCAGCAAATACACCATGTGCAGATACCGCATCGGCTGCATGGGCGTCAGCCGCACCAGGCTCGGCGTGAGCAGAACCACGCAGGCCACCGCGAGCTGAAAGACCGCATAGAACGCGCCTGCGCCTGCCAGCAATGCCAGTACCGGCCGGTCCGCGCGTCGAGCCCACCGCGCCATCGCCCATAGGATGAAGATCGGCGCAATGACTCCCAGCCATTCGTACCAGGTCCACCGTCCCAGAAAGTAGTACGTCCGTGTGTTCAGCGCTGCCTTCCACGCCGGCGTCGGACCTTCAAAGATCCATGAAGGGGCCAATCCAAAGAACCCTGCGACCACCGGTTTCCGGACCCACCGTGCCATCCTCGTGCCGCCGAACCAGAGGATCGCGCAGTACGACACTCCCAGCACACCCATAATCGGGTGCATCACCACAGCCAAAACCAGCAACACCGCAGCCCGCAATCCCCGCCGGTCGAGAATTGCCACCACAGCCCAAAGGACGAGCGCCGACGCGATGGCCCGCGGATGCAGATACTGGTCGAAAATGTAGAGCGCGGTGCCGGCCACCGGGAGCGTGAACAGCACGCCCACCAGCCCCACGCCGGCCCAGCGCCCCGGTTGATCAGGAAAACAACGCCGGGCGATGGCCAGGCAGCCCCATAGCAGAAAGAACGCGGCCAGAAACTGTCCCAGCAACTCGGCAACCGGAACGGGCATATGCGTCAGGCGCACCCAACCCGCCATCATCCGGTCAAAAACGCTGGCCTGCATCTGCAGAGTGAAGAACCGAAAATCATGCGGATACAGCCCGGGATGCAGACGCCGCTCGATCGCCGACAGATAGACGGCGTCATCTTCGACTCCGGGGTGATATCCTTCCACGATCAGTGACCCCAGACTGATCGATGTCAGCAGGATGAAGTTCCTGTATCGGCCGCAACTTTTCAAAGTGAGTTCGCGTCACTCCAGGGAACAATGATTCTCAAAGAAACGAAATCTCCAGCTCTGGCCCGGAGCCAAAGCCGGAGGCCCTCAAGCGCAAAGGCCTGGCCGACTCCCGCACTCGCCCTTGTCATTCCTACTCTTCGCGAAGCAGGAAACATCCACCTCCTGCTCGGGCGCGTTCGCGCTTCGCTCGACCCCTGTGGCGTTACCTATGAAGTGATTGTAGTGGACGACCAAAGCGGCGACGGCATCGAGCGCATCGTTGCGGAGATCGCTTGCGACGATCCTCGTGTCCGCTGCGTCGTGCGTTCCGGCGAGCGCGGTCTTGCCGGCGCTGTCCTGCGCGGCTGGGCCGAGTCCGACGCCGCTCTTCTCGCCGTCATGGACGCCGATCTCCAGCATCCCCCTGAGTTGCTGCCGAAACTCCTGGCGCAATTCGACTCCGGCGTCGATCTGGTCGTCGGCAGTCGGTATACCTGCGGCGGCAGCCTGCGCGGCTGGACCCCGATCCGCCAGGTCATCTCCCGCATTGCCGTCTTTATGACGCTGCCCGTCCAGCGTTCCGGCATCCGCGTCTGCGATCCCATGTCCGGTTTCTTTATGGTGCGGCGCACTTGCATCGAACGCGTCGAGTTGCAGAAAACCGGCTTCAAAATTCTTCTGGAGATTCTGGCGCGTGCCGAAATCCGCTCCGTCGCGGAAGTGCCCTTCCCCTTCGGCTGTCGCCATGCCGGAGCCAGCAAAGCCAGCGTCCGCGTTGCATTCGAATATGTCGCGCTGCTGGTCCGCCTCTATCGGCAGAAGGCAAGCACCCCCGCGCGCGAAGAAATCGATATCGTCGCCGCGCCTAACCAGGAAGCTATCGGCGGATAGCCCCGCCGGCATGCGTTACCCTGCGAAGAGAGGTGTTTCGCATGACGCCGCCGGCTTCCGCTTCTGTCTCCCCCGTTCTCGCTTACCCGTGGAATCCCACGGGCACCGGCTCTGTCACTCCAGAAGTCCTGAGCACCTGGGTGGAGGAGGGTCTGCGCCGCCATCGCGAGGCCGTCGCCCGCGTCACCAGCGGCCCTTCCCGCACCCTCGACGCCACCCTCCGCGCCTACGATGATGCCGTCGCCGAAATGGCCGCTGTTGGCTCCCTCACTGGCCTGATGCACAGCGTTTACCCGGAAAAGTCCGTGCGCGACAAAGCGCAGGACCTGCTGCAGACCATCGCCCAGGCCGGCGTCGAACTCTCTCTCAACCGCGAGGTCTATCAGGCGCTCGCCGCGATCGACTCGAGCGCCTCCGATCCCGCCTCAAAACACTACCTCGACCGCACGCTGCTGCAATACCGCCTCGCTGGCGTGGATAAGGACGACGCCACGCGCGCCCGCATCCGTGAGCTGTCCGATCAGGCTACCCTCCACGGCCTCAACTTCGGCCGCAACGTCCAGGAAGGCGGCAACACCGTCACCCTCTCCGATCCCGCCGAACTCGACGGTCTGCCTCCGGATTTTCTCGAGGCCCACAAGCCCGGCGAAGACGGCAAGATCGTCCTCACCACCGATTTTCCCGACTACCTCCCGGTCATGACCTTCGCGCGCTCCGCCGATCTGCGCCGCCGCATGTTTCTCGCCTATAACACCCGCGCTTTCCCTGCGAATCGCCAGGTCCTCGTCGACCTGCTGAAGATCCGCCAGGAAGTCGCAACGATCCTTGGCTTTCCCCACTGGGCCGACCTCGCCACTGCCGACCAGATGATGGAGTCCGCCGCAAACATGCAGGCTTTTCTCGACGACCTCGACACAGCCAGCAAGGCCGGCGCCGAGAAGGAATACTCGATGATCCTCGACTTTGCCCGGAAAGCCGAGCCTGGACTTACCCAAATCGACGGCGCGAGCCGCACCTACTGGCTCGAGCAGTACCGCCGCTCCGCCTTCGATTTCGACAGCCAGTCCGTCCGCCCCTATTTTCCTTACGATCGCGTCCAGCCGGGCGTCCTTGCTACCGCGGAAAAGCTTTTCCAGGTCACCTTCCGCCGCATCCAGAAGCCCGACGTCTGGCATCCTTCTGTCACCGCCTGGGAAGTGTGGGACCGCACCGAGCTCGCCGGCCGTTTCTACCTCGACATGCATCCGCGCGAAGGCAAGGATAAATGGTTCTCCGCGCATCCCCTCATTCCCGGCATCCGCGGACGCCAGCTCCCTGAAGCCGCCCTCATCTGCAACTTCCCCGAGCCGAAAGAAGGCAATCCCGGCCTCCTGCAGTATTCCGACGTCGTCACCTTCTTCCATGAGTTTGGCCACCTCATGCACGCCCTGCTCGGCGGGCGCCAGGCCTGGGCCGGCATCAGCGGCATCGCCACCGAAGGCGACTTCGTCGAAGTCCCCTCGCAGATGCTCGAGGAATTCTTCCGCGATCCGCGCCTGCTGGCCAGCTTCGCTCATCACTATCAGACCGATGAGCCCATCCCCGCCGAACTCGTCCTGCGCATGAATCGCGCCGGAGCCTTCGGGCGTGCGGACTGGGTCCGCACCCAGCTCTTCTACACCACATGCTCCCTGCAGACCCACAGCGTCGACCCCGCCACCCTCGATCTGGACGCCCTCTTCCGCTCCCTCTACGAGCGCTTCCTGCCCTACGCGTTTATCGAGGGCAACCGCATGTACGCCAGCTTCACCCATCTCGTAGGCTACTCGTCGAACTACTACACCTACCTCTACGACAAGGTCATCGCTCTGGACTTCTTCAGTCAGTTTCCACGCAACGCCCGCGTTGACTCGCCCGTCGCCATGCGCTACCGGCAGACCGTGCTTGAGCCGGGCGGCTCTCTACCCGGACGCGACATCGTCCAGCGCTTCCTCGGCCGGAGCCAGTCCAGCGACGCTTTTACGCACTGGATGAACGAAGAGTTCCAGCCCATGACCGCCGCGTACGAATAGAAAGAGCCTTCAGTCCGGGGACCCCGAGGATCAGGTAATCTGATCGCACCACCCACGGGATCGGAGTCCCTCCATGACGCGAAGGCTGCGGCTGCTGCCTCTGTTCTTCCTCGCCTTCCTCTGTGCGGTCCAGGCCCAGCCGGCCAGTTCGGTCATCACCGTCGATCACGGGCCGAACGCCGCCGCCCAGCAGAACAAGCACTACGTTGTCCTCGTCTCCCTTGACGGCTTTCGCTACGACTACGCGAAGAAATATGGCGCCCGCCACCTGCTGGCCATTGCCGCCCATGGCGCCAGCGCGCCCGAGGGCATGATCCCCGCCTATCCCTCGCTCACTTTCCCGAATCACTACACCATCGTCACCGGCCTTTACCCCGAGCACCACGGCATCGTCGGCAATTCGTTCTACGACCCGGAGCGGAAAGAAACCTACTCCTATCGCGATCCGAAGACGAACACCGACGGCTCCTGGTATGGAGGCACGCCCCTCTGGTCGCTCGCCGAAAAACAGGGCATGCGCAGCGCCTGCTTCTTCTGGCCCGGCTCAGAGGCCAAAATCGCCGGCGAGCGCCCCACCTACTACCTCCACTATGACGACCACTTTCCCGACGAGGAGCGCATCCACCAGGTCATTGCCTGGCTGCAACTGCCACCCGAGCAGCGCCCCCACTTCATTACCCTCTACTATCCCAACGTCGACCACGCCGGCCACGAGTTCGGCCCCGACAGCCCGCAAACCGCGGAGGCCGTCCGTCACGTCGACGCCCTGATGGGCACCCTTGAAGCCGATCTGAAGGCGCTCGCCCTCCCCATCGACCTCGTCATCGTCTCCGATCACGGCATGGCAAAAATTCAGGGCAGCTGGATCGACCTCGACAAGTTTGCCCCGCTCGACGGCCTCATCACCGTGGGCTCGTATCTTTACGCGCCCGACGAAGCCGCCGCCAACCACGTCTATCAGAAGCTCAAGGCTGCCGACGCATCTTTCATGGTCTACCGCCGCGGCAACGTTCCTGCTGAGCTGCACTTCAACAGCAATCCCCGCGAAGGCGACCCTATCATCGTGGCTCGCGGACCTTATGCCATCCGCGCCCAAGCCCCGCCCCCCGGCCGCGAAGACCGCGCCCCCACCGTTGGCAATCATGGATTTGACCCGTTCATGATGCCGGAGATGAAAGCCGTCTTCTACGCCGAAGGTCCCGACATCCGCGCCGACGTGAAGCTGAAGCCCTTCGAAAACGTGAATGTCTACCCGCTGATCGTGAAGCTGCTCGGCCTCGACTCACCGCCGGTCGATGGCAGCTTCGGCGTTCTCTCCGGCGTGCTCAGGGATTCCGTTAGCCGTTAGAGATGGCCTCTCCGGAAGCCATCAACTGTGGTTCGCCGCGCAGGAACGTCTCAACCACCTCGTTCCTGGCCGAAAGCACCGCAATGTCGGCGGACCGGCCCGGAGACAGCGTGCCAATCTGCCCGTCCAGCCCCGTCATCCGCGCCGGATTCCGCGTCGCCAGGCCGACCGTCTCCGCGAGGCTCGTACCGGTGAACGCCATAAAGTTCCGCACCGCCCGGTCCATGGTCAGCGTGCTGCCGGCGAGAGTGTTTTCTCCGATCAGACACCGGCCGTTCTCCACGCGCACTTCCAGCTCGCCCAGCATGTAACGGCCGTCGGGCATACCGGTTCCCGCCATGGCGTCGGTCATCAGCAGCGCGCGATCCGCGCCCTTCGCCTTCCAGAACAGCCGCACCGCCGTCGGATCCACATGCATGCCGTCGCAGATAATCTCCGCAAACAGCGCGTCGTTCGTAAGCACTTCTCCCAACAAGCCGGGATTGCGGTGATCCAGGGCCCGCATGGCGTTGAATGTATGGGTCGCCGTCACGCCGCCCGCGCGAACACCGCGTCGTGCCGCCTCGTTGTCCGCGTTGCTGTGACCCAGGCTGATCCGAACGCCCAGTTGCGCCGCGTGCGCGATCGTCTCTTCGGCGCCCGGCAGCTCCGGCGCAATCGTCATCATGCGGATCGTTCCCTCGGCCGCCTGCCACATCCGATCGAAGACCGCCACCGACGGCGTCAGCAGCTGGCTTTCCGCGTGCGCGCCGCGCTTATGCGGCGACAGGAATGGACCCTCCAGGTGGATTCCCACCGCCCGCGCGCCCTCCAGAGGCTTCGGCATCAGCTTCGCCAGCCCGCTCAGTGACTGCAGTAGTGCGTCCAGCGGCGCTGTCACGGTTGTCGCGCAGTACGCGCCCACGCCCCGTCGCGCCAGGAACCTTCCCATGCCGGAGAGAGCCGGTTCAGTCGCTTCCATGGAGTCGTGGCCCGCGCAACCATGGATGTGAACGTCGAAGAAGGCCGGCGTCAGGGTGCACTCCGGCAGGGCCACATGGCGGCCCGGCGGCAAATCGGTGTCAGCTTCAGACGCCACCGAGACAATCAGGCCGTCTTCCATCACGACGATGGGCCGCTCCACAACATGGTTCGGCCCGAGAAGACGATTCGCAGTCAGGACAGTACGCACATTTCAGAGTACCGCGCCGGCTCGCTGGTGGTGTTACTTCGGGGAATTCTCATCCGGCGCGGGAACTGCAACTCCGGCCGCCTTGTGCGAGTGGCGCTGGATGCGGGCGCGTCCGCGGTCCGCAGCCCGGCTGGACCGTCCACGGCTCGAACGGCTGGCTGGCACCGGGACCGATACCGGGGCCACCGGATGCACCGCCGAAGCCGTGCCAATCCCGTTCCCCGACAAGCCTGGCACCAGGGGCGCCACCACGGGCGCGCGATGCAGTGCGCGTGAGTGATCCACCGATCCGATCACGATGGCCGTCCCCGCCACGCAGACGAAGACAGCGGTCACCGCTGCCCCGGCAAATCGCGGCACGCGATGCAGCAGCCCGGCCAGCCCGGAAGGCGCAGGGTTCGCGCCCATGCGCTCTGCCGCCAGGCGGTTCAGAATCCGACCCTGCAAGCCTGCTTCCGGCGTCGCGCTTGCCACCGCGCGCAGTGCCGCGTCAATCCTTTGTTCCGGTGTCAGCCTCTGTCCCGAATTCATTTCGCCCTTCATCGCTGGATCCCCTCTTTCTCCAGCAGGACAGTCAGTTCCCGCCGCGCCCGGAAGATCCGCGACCGAATCGAGGACTCCGTGGTCTTCAGCGCCCCGGCAATCTCGGCGGTCGTCAGCTCCTGCACCGCGGAGAGCAGGATGGCCTCGCGCTCCCGCGCCGGCAGCTGGTCGATCAGCTTCAGAATCCGCCCATGCTCCTGCGACGAAATCACGGTCGCGTCGGCGGCCCGCTCCCCCGAGGGGAGCGTTCGCGTCTGCTCGGCGATGTCTTCGTTTTCCGGACGGGTTTTGGCGCGCCGCTTCTTGTCCAGAACGATGTTCCACACAATGCGCACCAGCCACACGCGGTAGTCGCGAATCTCGACCAACCGCGCCTCATGTTTCAGCACGCGCAGGAACGTCTCCTGCACGGCGTCTTCGGCCTCGGCGGCATTGCGCGTGACGGAAAACGCTACCCGGTACAGCGCGGTGGAGTACTCGGCCACCAGTTGGGCAATCGTTCGGCTCGTCGTCTGGCTCGTATCCAAATCCGCAACCCGAGCAGGCGCAATCCAGGAGGCGAGCTGACCTTCAAAACAACTCATCCTGACTAATCCTGGCCATCCCGCGCCGGGCGTGTTCACCCGGAACAGGAAAAATCGGTTCGTCTGCCCTAATGACGGAGGATATCGCGTTTTCGCTCGGAGAAAGAGCCTGCGCCGCCATGACGCGTCGTCTTGCGCTGCAGTCGCTTTCATTACACTGGCCCTTATGCGCCGACAGCGCTGGTTCGAAATCCACGATCAACCCTGGTTTCCGGCCTTCCTGCGCGACCGCGTCACGGAAGGGCTGGAAGCCGTGTGGAACGGCAATCGGACTTACCGCCCGATCGCGGGGCGGCTGCGCGAAGCGATTCGGCAATCCGGCGCGGGGCAGGTTGTGGACCTCTGTTCGGGCGGCGGTGGTCCGTGGCTCGGGCTCTATCCCGAAGTCGCCGATGGACGGTCGCTGACCGTTTGGCTCACGGATCTCTACCCGAATGCCCTCCTCGCGAGAGATTCAGCGGCCGAGGGCGCGCTGTTGGCACGTCGCGAGCCGGTCGATGCTCGCGCCGTTCCCGCCGATCTTGCGGGCTTTCGCACCCTCTTCTCTTCTTTCCACCACTTCGATCCCGGCTCAGCGCGGGCTATGCTGGCCGACGCCTTCGCGCAACGCCAGGGGATCGGCATTTTCGAGGCCGCGCGCCGCACCCTGTGGACGCTGCTGGCCGTCAATGCCGTTCCCTTCCTCGGCCTGCGGGAGGCGGCCCGCGCTCGACCGGTCCGCTTCCGGCGCCTGTTCTGGACCTTCGTTATTCCCGTGGTGCCGGCCGTGTTGTGGATTGACGGGCTGCTTTCGTGCCTCCGCAGCTACTCGCTCGAAGATCTGGAGGAGCTCACCCAGGGACTCACGGCAGAGGACTACGCCTGGGAGATCGGGGAGGCTGAGGGAGGGCGCGTGCCGATCCGGTACCTCATAGGACAGCCCAGACCCCACCCCCCCGGAGGTGGGTAGTGGCATCTGATTGAAATTTCAGTCCATGGAGGGTAATACCTTTTGGGTATTACCCTCGCAGAGCGTCAGCCCCGGGCATTGCGCATGTTTTCAAGATCGGCGATCAGGCCGGGTCCGGTGGGATTCCATCCCAACTTCTCTCGTGTCAGCGCGCTGGAGCCTTGCAGGTCGATCGTCGCGAAGCGCCCGATAAATCCGAAATGGGCCGCGGCCTCCTCGGGAGCGATGGCCACCACCGGCACCTTCAGGACTCGGCCAATCGCGGCAGCGATGTCCCGGAGCGTCACTCCCGCTTCAGCGACCGCGTGGTAGCGGGCGCCCGGCTCGCGCTTCTCCAGCGCGAGCCGGTAGAGGCGCGCGGCATCGAGGACATGCACCGCGGCCCACCGGTTGAGGCCCTCGCCGATATACGCCGAGACGCCCTTCTCGCGAGCCGTAGCGACCAGGAAGGTGACAAGGCCCTGCTTCACCGTGTCGTGAACCTGGGGAAGGCGGACCACCCCTGCATTCACTCCTCGTGCCTCCAGTGCTGCACCCGCGGCTTCGGAGGCGCGCGGATAAGCATCGGAAACAGGAATGGGGGGATCGTTTTCGGTGGCCGGGCGGCCCTTGGCCAGCACCGCGAGCCCTCCGGTGACCAGTAGCGGGCGATCGGAGCCCTGGAGTACAGAGCCCATCGCCTCGATGGCGCGCTGATCGATCGCGCAACACTCCGCGAACTGCGACCAGTCATGCCGGAAGGCCGTGTGGATGACGCCGTCCGCCTGGGTTGCTCCCGCGCGCAGGCTTTCGAGGTCATCCAGATCGCCTCGCTGCACCTGAGCGCCGGCGGCGGTCAGGGATGTGGCGCCCGCATCCGAACGCGCCAGTCCCAGCACCTGATGGCCGTTGTCGATCAGCTCCCGAACGACGGCCGAACCAATGAAGCCTGTGGCTCCTGTAACAAAAACGCGCATGTTCTCTCCTCCTGCTGCTCGTGAAGTTTGCATCGACCGCTGGTTGACGGAGGCCGGCGGCTTTGCATAAAACGGAGATAGTCTCCGAAATTATAGATAAACGGAGATACTCTCCGGTTGCAGGATTTTTCGTCCCATGCCGATCCGGCACTCCCAATCCGTTCCACGCCGACCGCGCACCGACGCGCAGCGCAACCGCGGCCGGATCCTGGAGGTGGCGAAGGAGGCCTTTACTCGCTTCGGGGCCGAAGCGAGCCTGGACGAGATCGCGAGGCAGGCCGGCGTCGGGCCGGGCACTCTGTATCGGCACTTTCCGACTCGGGACGCGCTCATCGAGGCGGTGTATCGCAGCGAGGTGGAGAAGCTGGCCGCGGCGGAGCAGAGCTTCGCCGAGACGCTGCCGCCCATCGAGGCGCTGCGGGCGTGGATGCTGCTGTTCGTCGACCACATCGCGGCCAAGCACATCATCGCGCCGGCGCTGAACAGCATTGTTGGAGGCCCGACCCGGCTCTATGAGGGTTCTCGCGGGTTGATTCAAGGCGCCATGGACGCTCTGGTGCAGGGTGGGATCCGCAGCGGGGATCTCCGCCGGGATATCGATTCCTCCGACCTGCTGCGCGCGCTGATCGGTGTTTCTTTCACGCCTTTCGGGCCGGACTGGCAGGCCAGCGCCCGAAGGCTGGTGGACATCCTGATCGCGGGGTCCCGGTCCTGAGGGCGTGAAGACCTATGTCCCAACAGCAGGGGCATCCCCGGCGGAAAAGGGGCGAATTTCGATGGGGTCGCAGAGCGATGTTGCTGATTCTGCAGGGCCACTTTGGTCACATCCATGGGTCATATCGAAGTCGATGTCCCAACTGCGGTGACATGGGGCAACGGGGTGTTGTGCGCCTTCTGTGCAAAACAGAAAAGGCTGCCGGAGGGCAGCCTCGATGAGTGAGAATCTCATTTTCTCTCTATTTTCAGAATACCAAATCGGGGTGGATTTAGTGCCAGGTTTGGGCGGTTATTTTGGCGTGTAAAGGCTTTTGAATCAGGTCTTATTACCTCCGTACCGTGGCCGAGGGGCTTGACAGAATTTCCACAGATGCATGATGAAGTGCATATTCGCCGCGTATCGGGTCGAGGACTGGTTTTCAGGGGCAGGCGGATTCGTTTGTGACGATTTTTTTACGAAAGAGAGGCACCGCCGTCCCGATATATACGACTGAATCTGTCGTATATTGATTCGAGAAGATGACGCTTTGTTCATCTTCGGTTCAGGCCCCCCGGCAAAAATGCAGCCAGCGAATGGATGGTCTTCCTGGGGTGGTCCTGCGGGCCTATATACGACCAATTTGATCGTACTTGGAGGAGCCTGTGAACGGCAGCCGCATGGTGGCTGGATGCAAATGCAGGAGGAGATGGGCGCGAGCGTGGTCGATCGCTTTTGGCGTTTTCGCGGGGTTGCTGGGGGTGGGGCAAGCCGCAAAGGCGCAGGAGCCGCCGTACTTCGTGACCTACTCGCACGCGCTGGAGGAGCCGGGAAACCTGGAGGTGGAGTTCAAGGGGACGGCCGCTTCTCCTAAGAACGTGAACGCTTTTGGGGGAGGGACGCTGGAGCTGGAGTACGGGGCGAAGGCGTGGTGGACGACGGAGCTGTACCTGAACGGGCAGACGACGCCGGCGGACGGCACTGTATTCACCGGCTTCCGCATTGAGAACCGTTTTCGACCGCTGCTGGGCGAGCACTGGTTCAACCCAGTGGCCTATGTGGAGTACGAAGACGTGAACAACGCCGACCGGAGCTTTCTGGAAGTGACGGGAAATGACAGCGTGCAGGATCTGCTGCTGACGAATGCGCAGGGGCGGAGCGATGTGGAGCGGGAGCTGGAGCTGAAGGCGATCGCGTCGAGCAACGCAAAGGGCTGGAATTTCTCGGAGAACTTCATTTCAGAAAAGAACCTGCGCCCCAGTGAGAGCGAGCCGTGGGAGTTTGGCTATGCGGTGGGGGCGAGCCGGCCGCTGGCGCTGCTGGCGGGGGCGAAGGCATGCGTTTTCTGCCGGGAGCATTTAGCGGCGGGGGCGGAGCTGTACGGCGGGCTGGGGACGACGAATCAGTTCGGGCTGCAGCAGACCTCGCACTACGTGGGGCCGACGCTGGAGTGGGATTTGCCGAACGGGCCGACGATCCGTTTCTCGCCCAACTTTGGGCTGAATGACAACAGCATGGGCGTGCTGTGGCGCGTGGGGGTCTCTTACGAGATCCAGCAGGCGTTTCGCGGCCTGCGCCGCGGCGGAAGGGGGCGGTTGTGATGCGCGGGAGAGCATGGCTTTGCTGTTGGGCAGGACTGGCGGTGTCGATGGCAGCGGGCGCCCAGGCGGAAGTGAAGGCGAACGTGAAAGTGAACCAGGAGTGGTTCCAGAAGGTGCCGGCGAAGGAGCGGAAGCGGGCGAATCCTTACGCGGGAAAGGCGGCGGCGATTGCAGGAGGCAAACGGCTGTTTGAGGAGCATTGCGCGTCGTGCCACGGGACGGATCTGGAGGGGACGCCGGGCAAGCCGAGCCTGCGGACGCCGGCTGTGGAAGGGGCGACGGACGGGGAGCTGTTCTGGCTGCTGAAGAACGGCAACCTGCGGTACGGGATGCCGACATGGAGCAGCCTGCCGGAACCGGAGCGGTGGGAGATTGTTGCCTTCGTGAAGACATCCGGGAGCGGGGGGACGGGAGCTGGGAGCCCGTAGGTGCCGGCTGCACGGGTGCTGGCCGCACGGGCGGGCGCGCTTCGCGCTCAAAGGACAAACTCCGAACTGAGGGAGAAAGATCTGAAATGACGACGCGGAAGGCCTTGTGGAGTGCTGGTTGCGGCCTGGTGGTGGCGGTGGTTCTGGCTGGCGTGATGACGGGGTGTGGATCGAGCGAGGCACCCAACTTTCCGGCTGAGGCGGATGCGACGCCGGCGGCGGACTCGATTGGAGAGGCGCTGTTTCTGGATACGCGCTTCAACGAATATTTCGCGACCCATATGACGGGGGTGAACCAGCCGCTGGCGGTTGGGGATCCTGTGGTGAACCAGGTGCAGACGACGAACGGGCCGCTGCCGGGACCGTTTGCGGGCCAGTCGATCAATTGCCGGTCGTGCCACTTTGTGACGGAATTCGAAGGCGTGACGGGCGGGGGCAACCGGACCTATTCGGATTTCACGACGCGGAGCCCGATTCCACGGGCGATGAACGGCTTCGACCATACGCCGCGCAATGCCATGCAGATGGTGGGGACGATGCAGCCGCACACGGGGCCGCAGTTCTTCCATTTCGACGGGGAGTTTGCGACGGCGTCGGATCTGGTGATCGGGACGATGACGGGGCGGAACTTTGGGTGGGCGCCGACGGAGTATGCGCAGGCGGTGGCGCATATTGCGCAGGTGATTCGCGAGGATGACGGATCGGGGCAACTGGCAGCGGACCGGTTGAACGGGCTGTCGTATGCGGTGATTTTTGCGGGGACGGATGCGCGGATCCCGAGCGATCTGCAGCTGCCGGCGAGCGAGAGGATCGATGCGGCAACGGCGACGGACCAGCAGATCCTGGATGAGATCGGGCTGTGCGTGTCGACGTACATGAAGGATCTGAAGTTCAAGCAGGACGAGTACGGGCGCTACATCGCGTCGCCGTACGACGTATTTCTGCGGGTGAATCATCTGCCGGTGCAGCCGCGGGCGGGGCAAAGCGCGGCGAACTACAACGCGGAGCTGCTGCAGGAAGTGTCGGCGCTGAAGGATCCCGTGTACGTGACGGGGGCAGACGGGTCGTTCCAGTACCACAACCAGCCCTTTCAATTTGGCGCGGTGGAGATGCAGGGGCTGGAAGTCTTTCTGCGGACGGCGCCGGGGGCGGCGGACGGCTCGCAGCATGCGGGGAACTGCGCGGCCTGCCACTTGCCTCCTGACTTTACCGACTTTCGGTTCCACGCGACCGGGGTGAGCCAGGCCGAGTACGACGGCGTGCACGGGGCGGGGGCGTTTATGGCGCTGGCTATTCCCGGGCTGGCGCAGCGGAACGCGGACTATGACGCGTTTTTGCCGGTGACGGTGACGCACCCGGATGCGACGGAGCGGTTCCGGCATGCCGCCGTGGCTGGGGATCCGCAGTACGCGGACCTGGGGATGTGGAATGTGTACCTGAATCCCGATATGCCGAAGCCGCAGGCGAACCTGGCGAGCGTGGTGTGCGCGGCGGGGCAGGACTGCAGCGTGGATCAGGGGCTGGGGCGGACGGTGGCCGAATTCAAAACGCCGACGCTGCGGGATCTGGAGGATTCGGCGCCGTACTTCCATAACGGCAGCGCGGGGACCTTCGATGACGTCGTGACGTTTTACGTCCAGAGCTCGGCGCTGGCGCGGGCAGGGCAGTTGCGGAATGCGCCGCCGGAGTTTGCCGCGATGTCGATCAGCCCGGACGATCTGACGGCGCTGGTGGCGTTTTTGAAGTCGCTGACGGAGGACTACGACGATGCGTAACTCTGAAAGGCGTGACGGGGATCACAGTCGGACTGAATCGGTCCGGATTTAAATAGGACCTTCGGGGTCGGATATTGGGGGTTGCGGTGCGCGGAGTGCGAAACAACGGGCTGGGGATTCTGCTGGCGGGGCTGCTGGCTGTGCTGGCAGGGTCGGCGTGGGGCCAGCAGACGGTTCCGGTGTGTGGGCAGGTGACCGATACGACGGGAGCGGTGCTTCCTGGAGCGGCGGTGACGATCAACCCGGCGGCGGGCGGGGCGAAGGGGTTGCAGACCGTCGCGGATGGGGAAGGGACGTTCCGCTTTGCGGCGCTGGAGCCGGGCGAGTACGTGGTGCGGGCGAGCGCTGCGGGATTTGCTCCGGCGGAGCAGCGAGTGACGGTGGCGGCGCAGGCGGTGACGCTGCATCTGGCGCTGGCCGTGGCGCAGATGAACCAGACGGTGACGGTGAACGCGACGAGTGCGGCTCTGGCCACGACCGATACTTCAACCGGGGGAACGCTGGACGCTCAGGCGGTGCAGGCGCTTCCGCTGAACGGGCGGAGCTTTACGGATGCGATCGCGGTGCAGCCGGGGGTGGCACCGGCGAGCGCGTCGCCGCCGAACTCGATTGTGATGAGCGGGGTGGCGAGCACGCCGCCGTCAGGGGAGCTGGATTCGGGAGCGCTCTCGATCAGCGGACAGCGAGAGACGGCTAATAGTTTTCGAGTGAATGGGGCAGACGCGCAGGAAGACGTGAACATGGGCGTGGCCATTGTGCCGACGCTGGATGCGATTGCGGAGCTGAACGTGCTGACGGGCAACGATGCGCCGGAGTATGGGACGGCGAGCGGTGGACAGGTCGCCGTGGTGACGAAGAGCGGGACGAACCAGTGGCACGGGTCGGCGTTTGAGTATCTGCGGAACACGAACCTGGATGCGCGGAACTATTTTTCGCAGGAGCGGGCGGGGTTCCACCAGAACCAGTTTGGCGCGACGCTGGGCGGGCCCGTAGTGAAGGACAAGCTGTTCTTCTTCTCGGATTATCAGGGGACGCAGGTGGCGGAGGGGATCGACACAGGGCTGATTGCGGTGCCGACGGTTGGCGAACGGAGCGGGGATTTTTCCGGGGAGACGAGCGCGTTGACGGGCCGGGTGAGCGGGCCGTATCTGGCCCAGCGGCTGACGCGGGAGCTGGGGCATGCGGTGACGCAGGGCGAGCCGTATTACACGACCGGGTGCACGACGGCGAGCCAGTGCGTGCTGCCGAATGCGAGGGTTCCGCAGACGGCGTGGGCGCAGGCGGCGGGGCATTTGATCGGGTATGTGCCGCAGGCGAATGCGGGGGCCGGAACGTTTTCGACGTCGGCGGCGGAGCAGACGATTCGGGATGACAAGGGCGCGCTGCGGATGGACTGGAACACGCGGATGGGTTCGGTGGCGGGGTACTACTTTCTGGATGACTACACGGTCGATAATCCTTATCCCACGGGAACGGGTGGGGCGACGGTACCGGGGTTCGACGCGGTGAACTTCGGGCGAGCGCAGCTGCTGGCGCTGAGCGATACGAAGACCTTTGGGGCGAACACGGTGAACCTGGCGCGGGTGAGTACCATGCGCAACGCGGCGAATGTGGGGCGGCCGCAGGGGGGCGTGGGGCCGTCGTTGGCCTCGCAGGGATTTTCGGGGATCGTTCCACTGAAGCCGCAGACTGAGGGCGTGGAGAATGTGATTTTCAACGGCTTCACGATGGGCGTGGATGTGACGGCGCTGTTTCAGGCGGAAAACATCGTGGAGGGGAGCGATGACTTCTCGCACGTGATCGGGCGACACAACCTGAAGTTCGGGGCGGATGTACACGGGGACCAGATCAACAACCACCCGGACGTGTATTTCAACGGGAGCTTCGCGTTCACGGGGAGCGAGACGGGGCTGGACTTCGCGGATTTCCTGCTGGGAGTGGACTCGAACTACACGCAGGGCGACGCGCGGGACTTCTACAACCGCAATCTGCTGGCCGGGGCGTACGCGCAGGATTCGTGGCAGGTGCGCAAAGGGCTGACGCTGAATTATGGAGTGCGCTGGGACCGGTTGCCGTTCTGGCAGGAAAAGTACAACCAGCTGCAGACGCTGGTGCCGGGGGAGCAGAGCGTGGTGTTTCCGAACGCGCCGGAGGGGATTGTGTTCCCAGGAGATCCGGGCGTGCGGCGGACGCTGGCGCCGACGAAAGAGACGAACTTTGCGCCGCGGCTGGGCCTGGTATGGATGATTCCGGGCTGGGTGGGGGGTGGGGGAAAGACGAGCCTGCGGGCCAGCTGGGGGCAGTTCAACACGCCCATCGAGGGGCTATCGCCGGCGATCATGAGCGCGAATCCGCCGTATGGGTATACGTACACGAGCGCGGTGCCGACGCTGTTGGACACGCCGTGGACGGCGGCGGCGGATGGATCGAGTCTGGAGGCGAACGGGCAGCCGCGTTTTCCGCTGCCGGCGGTGGCGTATGGGGCGAGCCGGGCGCATCCGGTGGGCAGCGTGAACTGGGCGGAGTTTGAGCCGTTCACGGGGATTCCGGCGGTGGCGCCGGGGAACACAACGCCGTATGCGGAGGACACTCTGCTGGGCGTGGAGCGGGAGCTGGGCCATGGAACGGTGCTGGATGTGAGCTATGTGGGCACGCAGGCGCATCATCTGCTGGCGCTGATGGAGGCGAATCCGGGGGATGCGGGGTTGTGCCTGGGGCTGAGCGAGGTGAGCGAGGTGGCTGCGGGGTCGGCAACGTGCGGGCCGTTTGGCGAGAGCGGGAGCTACACGCGGGCGAACGGCGCCGTGGTGCAGGGGACGCGGACGCGGTTTTCGCCGGCCTTTGGCAGCGTGACGTGGCAGAAGACGATCGCGAACTCGCACGATAATGCGCTGGAGGTGACGCTGAAGCATGAGGGCAGCGCGCTGGGGTACTCACTGGCACACACGTGGAGCCAGAGCCTCGATCAGGGGTCGAGCCTGGCGGATCCGGTGAACCCGGTGGATCCGAGCCTGAGCCGGGGGCTGTCGGCGTTCGATCTGACGCACAACATTGTGGCGAATTACCACTACCGGCTGCCGAGGCTGCGAGGGGTGCGGGGCGTTCCGGAGTGGGCGGCGAATGGCTGGATGGTCTCCGGGCTGACGCGGGTGACGACGGGGTTCCCGGTGACACTGGTGAACAACAATGACACTTCTCTGCTGGGGACGCAGCCCAATGGGGTGAACACGGTGGGGGCGGATCAGATGAATTTTGCCGGAGGGCGGCTGGAACTGCAGGGACGGCCGGGAATGCAACCTGCCTTTGACACGGGCGCGTTCGGTTTGCCGG
Source organism: Acidobacteriaceae bacterium (assembly GCA_036267395.1). Lineage (GTDB taxonomy): Bacteria > Acidobacteriota > Terriglobia > Terriglobales > Acidobacteriaceae > Palsa-343. The sequence goes on from DATAWD010000045.1 coordinate 65,725, forward strand.
CGCTGGGGACGTTTGGGGATGCGCGGCGGCGGTTCTTCCACGGGCCGGGGTCAGACGACACGGACGTGGCGCTGGAGAAGGCTACGGCGTTGGGAGACGGGAAGACGCTGGAACTGCGGGCGGAGGCGTTCAACGTGTTCAACCACAGCCAGTTCTTCGGGTCATCAGCGGTGGAGGGCAACATCGGGAGCGCGACGTTTGGGCAGATCGTGTCGGCGGCTCCGCCGCGGCTGATGCAGATGAGCGCGCGGTTCAGGTGGTAGAGAGGCAGCCGGCAGGCGGTAGCCTGTAGCGGCTGGTGGCATAATGACTGGAAGGGGCGCTCCGGGCGTGAACCTCCCTAACTCCATCACGATGGGCCGCATTTTTTGCGTGCCGGCGCTCATTTGGATGCTTTCCCCGCATTTCCCGCATGGGGGCTGGCACGGCGAGCAGGAAGTCGTCGCGTCTCTGTGTTTCATTCTGGTTTCAATCTCCGACGGGATTGACGGATACCTGGCGCGGAGCCGGGGGCAGATCACCACAATGGGGATGCTGCTGGATCCGATCGCGGACAAGCTGCTGATCACCTCGGCGTATGTGGCGCTGGTGGAGTTCAATCCCCACGTAGTGAAGCCGTGGATCGTGGTGGTGGTGATCGGGCGGGAGTTTGTGGTCAGCGGTCTGCGGTCGATTGCGTCGACCGAGGGCTTCACCATCGAAGCCAGCGACGTGGGGAAGCTGAAGACGTTGATCCAGATTGTGTCCGTGGTGGCGGTGATTGTGGACCATGCCTGGGTTGTGTGGCACTGGGGCTGGTTCATCGTGCCGGTGCATCTGATCGCGGTGGTGGGGATTTACTACATGACCGGCGTTTCGATCGTGTCGGCGGTGGATTATTTCTGGGCCTTCTGGCGCAAGATCGACAAGGCGACCACAATGCGGCGCCGGAGCGACAACGAGTATGTGCTGAGCCGGCGCAAAAAGAACACGACGCCGGCGGCCCACAATGCGACACAATTGTAGCGACTGATTTCCGAGGCAGAGGCGCGGGTACGCATTTTCGGAGGGATGGCGGAAGATTTTCCTTCTTTCCGGGATGAGGGCTCATCTAACGACGCAGGAGCCTCGATGGACCGACTGAAGAATCCGCAGATTGACCCCCAGGCAGCAAACGACATCCACCAACATTCAGAAGCAGACGAGAAGCGAGAGTCCGTTACGGGGACGTTCTCGCGCCGTTCATTTCTGGCGCAGCTGGGGGCTGCGGGAGTCGCGGCGACCGCGGCTCCGCTGGCCCATGCGGCGCAGGGTGAAGAGAAGAAGGACGAGCCGGGACGCGGGCCGAACACGCCGCCGGGCGCGGTGCCGGTGACCCTGCAGGTGAACGGCAAAACCCACCGCCTGCTGCTGGAGCCACGGGTGACGCTGCTGGACGCGCTGCGCGATCATCTGCAGCTGTTTGGGACGAAGAAGGGCTGCGATCACGGGCAGTGCGGGGCCTGCACCGTGCATGTGAACGGGCGGCGGGTGAATTCGTGCCTGAGCTTCGCGATCATGCACCCGAACGACAAGATCACGACCATTGAGGGACTGGCGCAGAACGGGGAGCTGCATCCGGTGCAGGCGGCGTTCCTGGAACACGATGGTTTCCAGTGCGGGTATTGCACGCCAGGGCAGATCATGTCGGCGTCGGCGCTGCTGCACGAGCCGATTGGGCCAGACGACGATGCGGTGCGGGCGGCGATGAGCGGGAATCTGTGCCGGTGCGGGGCCTACGTGAATATTGTGGCCGCGGTGCAGGAGGCACGAAAAGCGAGCGGTAGCGGACAGGGCACAGGGCCGGTAGCCGGTAGCGGGTAGCCAGTAGCGAACCGAAAGGCAGCTATGGCTGGGTGCGAGGAGAGGAGCCAATGCAGGAATTTCGATATAGCCAGGCACGGTCAGTGGAGAGCGCGGCACGGTCGGGGGGGACGTTTCTGGCCGGTGGGACGACGCTGGTTGACCTGATGAAGCTCAACGTGATGCAGCCGCAGGAGGTGGTGGACATCAACGCGCTGCCGCTGAGCCAGATTGAGGACGAGAAGGGCGGCGGATTGCGGATCGGGGCAATGGTGCGCAACAGCGATCTGGCCAACCACGCAGCGGTGCGGCAGCGGTATGCGGTGCTGTCAGAGGCGCTGCTGTCAGGGGCGTCGCCGCAGCTGCGGAATATGGCGACGACGGGCGGCAATCTGCTGCAGCGGACGCGGTGCTACTACTTCCGGGATGTGAATTATCCGTGCAACAAGCGGAAGCCGGGGTCAGGGTGCTCGGCGATCGACGGCTATAACCGGATTCATGCGGTGCTGGGCGGGTCGGAGCAGTGCGTGGCGACGCATCCGTCGGACATGGCGGTGGCGATGATGGCGCTGGAGGCGGTGGTGCACACGAAAGGCCCGAAAGGCGAGCGGCAGATCGCGCTGAATCAGTTTTATCTGGAGCCGGGGACGACGCCGGATCAGGAGAATGTGCTGGCGCCCGGGGAACTGATCACGTATGTGACGCTGCCGTCGTTTTCCGATGGGACGCGGTCGCACTACCTGAAGCTGCGGGACCGGCAGCAGTATGAATTTGCGCTGGCGTCGGCGGCGGTGCTGGTGCGAGCGAACGGGGGACACATCGAGCAGGCGCGGATTGCGCTGGGCGGGGTGGGGACGAAGCCGTGGCGGTGCCGCACGGCCGAGCAGGTTCTGGAAGGGCAGCCGGCGACCGAGGCAAACTTCCAGAAGGCGGCGGAGACGGCGATGGCGGGGGCGAAGCCGCTTCGGTACAACGGGTTCAAGATCGAGTTGGCGAAGCGGGCGATTGTGCGGGGGCTGCTGGTGGTGACGCAGGCGACTTGAAAAGAGCCTCGGGGGCTAAAGCCCCTTTTTCATCTGGCCGATATCGGCACGGCTGAAGCCGTGCCCTTTCAACACTGGACGAGGGGGAGTTGCGGATCCCTTCAAAACCGGACGGGGAGTTCAGCATGAGCACATCGCTGATTGGGACGGCGGTCACGCGCGTTGACGGGCCGCTGAAGGTGACGGGAACGGCTCCTTATGCCGTGGATCACCCGGTGCAGAATCTGGCCTGCGGGGTGGGGGTGGCGAGCACGATCGGGAACGGGCGCGTGACGCGGATCGATGCGGCGGCGGCCCAGGCGATGCCGGGTGTGCTGGCGGTGCTTTATCACGGCAACAGCCTGCCTCTGTATCGGCCGGGCGGCCCGTTTGAGCAGGAGAGCCGGGCGGGGGAGAGCCGACCGCCCTTTGAAGATGACACGGTGTATTACTACGGGCAATTTGTCGCACTGGTGGTGGCGAATACATTCGAGGAGGCCAGCGCAGCGGCCGCGGCTGTGAAGGTGGAGTATGCGACGGAGAAGCCGGCGGTGGTGCTGGAGGAGGAGGACCGGGCGGCGGGCGATCCCAAGCAGCATTATCAGCGGGGCAACGCGGAAGAAGCGTTCGCGAGCGCGCCCGTGAAGGTGGACGCGGTGTACGAGACGCCGACCGAAACGCACAATCCCATGGAGATGCACGGGACGATCGCGGAGTGGAACGGCGACCGGCTGCGGCTGTACGAGACGACGCAGGGGGTGGTGAATCATCGCAACGTGCTGTCGGAGATGCTGGGGGTGCCGCTGGATCGCATCGAGGTGATCTCGCCGTTCTGCGGATCCGGGTTCGGGGGCAAGCTGTTTCCGTGGCCGCAGTCGATGCTGGCGGCGATGGCGGCGAAGAAAGTGGGGCGGCCGGTGCGGGTGGTGGTGCCGCGCAGCCTGATGTTTACAACGGTAGGGCATCGTCCGCGAACGCGGCAGCGGATGCGCATGGGAGCACAGCAGGACGGCACGCTGGTGGCGATTGTGCAGGATGTGCTGCAGCCGACGTCGAAAATCGATTCGTTCACGGAGAACTGCACGGGTGTGACGCGGATGCTGTACAGCTGTGAGAACGTGTCGACGATGCAGGAAGTAGTGTCGCTGAATATCGGCACGCCGACGCCCATGCGGGGGCCAGGAACGACTCCGGGGCTGTATGCACTGGATGCGGCGATGGACGACCTGGCTCTGAAGCTCAATATGGATCCGCTGGAACTGCGGCTGAAGAACTACGCGGAGATGGATGAAGGAGAAAAGCTGCCGTTTTCGAGCAAGCATTTGAAGGAGTGCTACCAGGCGGGGGCGGAACGGTTTGGGTGGTCGAAGCGGACGCCGCAGGTGGGGTCGATGAAGCGCGGGAAGGAAATCCTGGGCTGGGGGATGGCGACGTCGACGTGGCATGCGGGGCGCGGATCGGCGACGGTGCGGGTGCGGCTGGGCGCGGACGGGCGGGTTCGGGCGTCGAGCGCGACGCAGGATATCGGGACCGGCACGTACACGGTGTTTGCCATTGTGGTGGCGCAGAAGTTGGGGATTCCGATTGAGCGGGTCGATGTGGCGCTGGGCGATACGGCGCTGCCGCCGGGTCCAATGTCGGGCGGATCGACGGCAACGGCAAGCGTGCTGCCGGCGATTGATCAGGCGACGGACAAGGTGACGCAATTGTTGTTCGAACTGGCGACGAAGACGGCGGGTTCGCCGTTTGAGAAGGCCGATGCGACGACGCTGGCGCTGACGAACGGGCGGGTGCATGCGCAGGGGCAGGCTCCGGAGAGCGGTATGCCGTTTGAGAAGCTGCTGCAGTTGCGGCGGCTGGCCTCGCTCGAAGCGGAGGCGCACACGGGCGGGGCAGACGAGCAGGGAAAGTATTCGAGCCACTGCTTCGGCGCGCAGTTTCTGGAGGTGGCATGGGATCCGGGGATTGCGCGGCTGCGGGTGACACGGTCGGTGACGGTGATCGACGCCGGCCGGATTATCAGCGAGAAGACGGCGCGCAACCAGATTCTGGGCGGAGTGGTGTGGGGCATCAGCATGGGGATGTTTGAGGAAACGCTGTACGATCCGCGCAACGGGAAGCCGCTGAACAACAGCTACGCGGACTATCTGGTGCCGACGAATGCGGACATCGAGCAGATGGAATGCATCTTCGTGGAGCATCCGGACCTGCACCTGAACGAGTATGGAGCGCGGGGCCTGGGGGAAATCGGATTGACGGGGGTGGCGTCGGCGCTGACAATGGCGGTGTATCACGCAACGGGTGTGCGCATTCGCAAGCTGCCGATCCGGATCGAACAGCTGCTGGGCGGGCAGCAGGAGAGCGCGTGAAGGCATGGCTGAACTGAGACAAATCCTCGACCTGTGGAAGCGCGCCAGCGCCGCGGGTGAGGAGATTTGTCTGGCCACGGTGGTGGGGATTGAAGGGTCGGCGTACCGGCGGCCGGGAGCGCGGATGCTGATGACGGCGGGGGGAGAGCGCGCGGGCACGGTGAGCGGCGGCTGCCTCGAAGCCGAGATCGTGAAGAAGGCGTGGTGGCTGACGGAGAAGGGCCCCTCGATTCAGCGCTACAGCAGCTTTTTCGGCGACGACGGCGATCTGCCGTATGGGCTGGGGTGCGGCGGGACGGTCATTATTCTGCTGGAGCGTGGCGAGGCGGCGGCGCAGTGCCTGGCGGCTCTGCGGCGGAGTGCAGAGGAGCGGACAGCGTCCGTGATTGTGAGCGGGACCGGGCTGGACGGCGCCGGGACGCGCTTGATTGCGAATGCAGGAGGGGCGATCGTGTACGCGCGGGAGGCGGAGCCAGAGCTGGAGCGGCTGGCGCTGGAGGCTCTTGAGAGGCGCGCGTCGCGACCGGCGGGTGAATTTTTTGTGGAGCGTGTGGGGGCGCCACCGGCGTTGACGATCTTTGGAGCCGGGGATGATGCGCGTCCTCTGGTGGAGTTTGCCGCAGCTTTGGGCTGGCACGTGACGGTGGCGGATGGGCGCGCGAACCTGGCGCGGGGGGAGCGGTTTCCGCAGGCGGCGCGCGTGAGTGGACTGGAAGCAGCGCTGGCTGCGCTGACGTCCGACGATGCCACCGTGGTGATGACTCACAGTTATGAGCAGGACCGGCAGATTCTGCGCGGGCTGCTGACACGGGAGCTGAAGTACATCGGGACGCTGGGACCGCGGGCGCGGACGGAGCGGCTGGTGCAGGAAGTGGTGGGCGAGCTGGGTCTGGAGACGGAGGCATGCCTGGCGCGGCTGCATTCTCCCGTGGGGCTGGACCTGGGGGGACACGCGCCGGAGTCGATTGCGCTGTCGATTGCGGCGGAGCTGCAGGCGGTGTTTGCCGGGCGGGGAGCGAAGAAGCTTTCCGGAGTGCCGGCGGTACATGCCTGAGACGAGTTGTGCGGCCGTGATTCTCGCGGCTGGTGCCTCGACGCGGTTGGGACAAGCGAAACAACTGATTGAAGTGGGCGGCGAGACGCTGCTGCGGCGAACCGCGCGTCTGGCGCTGGAGGCGGGGTGCGTACCGGTGGTTGCGGTCCTGGGATTTGAGGCGGAGCGGATGCGCGCGAAGCTGGACGGGCTCTCGGTGGTGGTGGCGGTGAATCCAGACTGGCAGGCGGGGATGGGCACGTCGCTGCGATGTGGAGTTTCTGCGCTGCCGAGTACCCTGACCGATGTCCTGCTGCTGGTTTGCGATCAGCCGCGGCTGACGGCGGAGCATCTGCGGGCGCTGCTGGCGCAGCATGTGGCCGGCGGGTTGGTGATCACGGCATCGCAGTATGCGGGACGAGACGGAGTGCCGGCGGTCTTTGCGGCGGCGGTGGTTCCGGAACTGCTGCAGTGTGAGGGGGATCGTGGCGCGCGGGAGGTGATCCGGCGGAATTCGGCGCGGGTGCAGGCGGTGGAGTGGCCGGACGGGGCGGTGGATGTGGATCGGCCGGAGGACCTGGAAGGCCTCGCAGGAGGGTGAGCGCGGGTTGTGACGGGCGGCGCGATTCGGGAGCCGTTCCCAGCCATGCGACAATAAAGTTGAAATCGCTATGAAATCTTCTGCCGCAGTGGCGCCCCCGTCAGCCACCATCACGCTGGAGCTTTTGGCCCAGCATGGCATCACCGCGGACGAATATCGCCGCATCGAAGGCGCTTTGGGGCGCACGCCGTCGCTCACGGAGCTGGGCATCTACAGCGTGATGTGGAGCGAGCACTGCTCCTATAAATCGTCGAAAGTGCATTTGAGGCGGCTGCCGACGCGCAGCAAGCTGGTGGTGCAGGGACCGGGGGAAAATGCCGGCATCATCGACGTGGGGGACGGGTGGGCGTGCGCGTTCAAGATCGAAAGCCACAATCATCCCTCGTACATTGAGCCGTTTCAGGGCGCAGCAACGGGCGTGGGCGGGATTCTGCGGGATATTTTCACCATGGGCGCGCGGCCGCTGGCGGTGATGGATTCATTGCGTTTTGGGCCGCTGACCGCCGATGCGCAGACGCCGGAAGCGCTGGTGCGGAAGAACCACTCGGTGGTGGAAGGCGTGGTGCACGGGATCGCGGGGTATGGCAACTGCTTTGGTGTGCCGAACCTGGGCGGCGAAACGAAGTTTGAGCCGTGCTACTCGGGGAATCCGCTGGTGAATGCGTTTGCGCTGGGGCTGGTGCGGCGCGACGAGATTTTCTACGCTAAGGCGACCGGCATTGGGAATCCGGTGATCTATGTGGGCGCGCGCACGGGACGCGACGGGATCCACGGCGCGACGATGGCCTCGGAGGAGTTCAAGGAAGGGGCAGAACAGAAGCGGCCGAACGTGCAGGTGGGCGATCCCTTTATGGAGAAGCTGCTGCTCGAGGCGTGTCTCGAGGCGATGCAGACGGGCGCCGTGGTCGGCATCCAGGACATGGGCGCGGCGGGGCTGACGAGCTCCAGCTGCGAGATGGGTGGACGCGGCGGCGTGGGGATCGAGATGGATCTGGATGCCGTTCCACAGCGCGAAACCGGCATGACGGCTTACGAGATGATGCTGAGCGAGAGCCAGGAGCGCATGCTGCTGGTGGCCGAGAAGGGTCGCGAGGCGGAAGTGCTGCGGGTCTTTGAGAAGTGGGGCCTCGAGGGCGTGATCGTCGGCACAGTCATCGAGGAGCCACGGCTGCGGGTTCTGCATCAGGGCGAGGTGCTGGCGGATATTCCGAACCGCTCGCTGACGGATGAGTGTCCGCTGTATGAGCGGCCAGTGGGCGAGTGGGCGCGGCCGGAGCAGATCAAGGTGCCGTTGGATCCGCCGGCGCATGTGCTGGCCGAGCTCAACAAGCCGCGGGATTACACGGCGGATTTGAAGAAGCTGCTGGCTTCGGCGAACATTTGCTCGAAGCGCTGGGTGTATGAGCAGTACGACTCGATGGTGCAGACGAACACGGTGCAGGGTCCGGGCGGCGAAGCGGGGGTACTACGGATCAAGGGGACGGGGACGCCTGGGGCTGATGGTTCACGCCATGAGCGTGGGCTGGCCATGGCGCTGGCCGGGAATGGGCGCTGGTGCTATCTCGATCCAAAGCTGGGCGCGATGCATGCGGTGGCGGAGGCGGCACGCAAGGTTGCGTGTACGGGCGCTACTCCGGTAGCGGCGACGAATTGTCTGAATTTCGGGAATCCGGAGAAGCCGGAGATTATGGCGCAGCTTTCGGCAGCGATCGATGGGATTGCGGAGGCTTGCACGGCTCTGGGGACGCCGATTACGGGCGGGAATGTTTCGCTCTACAACGAGACGCGGGGCGAGGGGATTTATCCCACGCCGGTGGTGGGGGTTGTGGGGATTATTGAGGATGTGACGAAGGCTGTGCCGGCGGGTATTTCTAACGAAGATAAGCTTGTTGTACTGTTGGGCTCGCCGTCGAGCAAAGATGCCGATGATCTGCAACAGGAGCTTGGCTCCTCGGAATTCGCCAAAGTGGTGATCCGCGAATTGTGGGGTAGGCCGCCTCGTCTTGATCTGGAACGCGAGAAGACCCTGCAGAAATTTTTACGGGAAATCGCACAAGCGGGTCTAATCGACTCCGCACAGGATGTAGGTGCTGGCGGGATCGCTGTGGCACTCGCCAAGGCTTGCATGCAACTGAATGCCGGAATCGACGCGAACCTTTCCGGGCTGAAGTGGAGTGGTCAAGGTCCTTCCGATACTCCAGATACCCCGTCAGATGGGATTCTCGTCGAAAGCGCTTTGTTCGGAGAGCACAGCTCGATGGTTCTCGTCAGCGGTTCCGTTCGGAATATCGGGGCAGTGATTCAACTCGCTCAGAAAGCGGGGATTCCGACAAACCCCTGCGGAACCATCGATGATCGACTTTCTGGAAGACTCACAATCTCAAATAAGAATCCCTGGTCAGAAAGCCTTGAAGGATACAGCGCAATTGATTTGGCGCTGTCCGAGCTGAAGGAGAGTTTCTCCACGAGTCTGGAATCGCAGTTGGCAGAAGAGGTGACCGCGTGAGGCGGCTGGTGATGGAGGGGTTCGAGGCCTCAGGGGCTAAAGCCCTCTCTTTTACGGACGTCGATACGGCACGACTGAAGTCGTGCCCTGATACGAAGCCCGACCGAGATTGTGCCGGGGCTAAAGCCCCTCTTCCTGAAGACGCCTCTGTCCCCGGCCTGAAGGCCGGGGCTTTCTCCGCACGCGCTGCGCGCGATGGGGCGGCTGGGGCTAAGGCCCTCTCCTTTACAGACGTCGATACGGCACGACTGAAGTCGTGCCCTGATACGAAGCTGGTGGCGTGCTCTGATCCACAGACAGAAGCAACCGCAGGTGCCATTCGACTCGCTGGCTCCGCCGACTCGCTCAGGCCAGGCTCTTCGGCTGCGGCCGCTTTGCGGCCTGACCTCAGGATGACGGGCGCGGGGGTGGGCGCGGATTCTGAGGATCCGAAGCTGCGGGAGCATTGCGGCGTCGTTGCTATTCATGGGCATCCGGATGCTTCGCGGCAGGCTTATCTGGCGCTTTACGCTTTGCAGCATCGGGGGCAGGAGTCGGCGGGAATTGCTACCGCCGATGGCACGCACCTTTCCAACATCAAGGGCATGGGGCTGGTGTCGGAAATCTTTACCGACGAGGTGCTGGCGCGGCTGAAGGGCGATATGGCCATCGGGCATACGCGCTACTCGACGACGGGCGACTCGGCGCTGCTGAATGCGCAGCCGATCCGGGTGGAGTCGACGAAGGGGCTGATTGCGATTGCGCACAACGGGAACCTGGTGAACCTGGGCAATCTGCGGGTGCATCTGGAGCGCAAGGGCGCGTTCTTCCAGACGACGTCCGACTCGGAAATTATTGTGCAGCTCATTGCGCATTCGCAGGGCACGACGCTCGTGGATGCGATTGCCGATTCGCTGGGGCAGGTCGAAGGCGCTTTTTCCATCGTGATGATGACGCGAGACCGGGTTTTTGCGGCGCGCGATCCGCATGGGTTTCGACCGCTGTCGATGGGGCGCATTTCGAATCCCGACGGGCCGGACACGATTGTCTTCGCGTCGGAGACGTGCGCATTCGATTTGCTGCGCGCGAAATACGAGCGCGAAGTGCTGCCGGGCGAGCTGGTGATGGTAACGGCGGACGGCGTGACCTCGCGGCAGTATGCGCCGCCGCAGCAGACGAGCTGCATCTTTGAGCACGTGTATTTTGCGCGACCCGACAGCATGATCTTCAGCCGGTGGGTGCAGGAGAGCCGGGAGGAGATGGGGCGGCAGCTGGCGCGCGAGTCGCATGTGCCGGCGGATCTGGTCGTGCCGGTGCCGGATTCGGGCGTGACCGCGGCGATCGGGTATGCGGCGGAGAGCGGGATTCCGTTTCGCTTTGGGCTGATCCGCAACCACTATGTGGGGCGGACGTTCATTCAGCCGGAGCAGCGGGTGCGCGACTTTGGCGTGAAATTGAAGCTGAACCCGGTGCGGAATCTGCTGGCCGGGCGACGCATTATTCTGATCGACGACTCGATTATTCGCGGCACGACCAGCCGCAAGATTGTGCGCATGGTGCGGCAGGCGGGCGCAAAGGAAGTGCATCTGCGCATCAGCTGTCCTCCGACGATTTCGCCGTGTTTCTACGGTGTGGATACGCCGCGCAAGTCGGAACTGATTGCCGCCAATAATACGATCGAAGAGATTCGCCAGTTCATCGAAGCGGATTCGCTGGCGTATTTGTCACTCGATGGGTTACGCAATGCCTGCGATGGCGGCGAGGGCAACACATACTGCGTGGCCTGTTACACGGGCGAATATCCGACGCAGTGGGTGGATGTCGAGGACATTCTGCCGGCAGAAGCCGTCACGCGCTAAGCTTCACCGCTGACCCCTCGCACACATTCCCGAAAATTCTCGCGCAACCTCCTTATCCTGCGCTGCTTCCTAATGCAGCAGAAGGGAGAAGGCTGGATGGCAACGAAAAAAAGTTCCTCGCACAAAAAATCGTCGGGAGGCAGAAAGTACGGTCCGAAGGCGCAGAAGAAAGTCGCGCGGGTGATGCGTGAGAAGAAGAGCGGGACGCTGAAGAGCGGCCGCAGCGGCAAGAAGGTGACCAGCCGCAAACAGGCGATCGCCATCGGGCTGTCGGAGGCGCGCAAAGAAGGCGCCAGGGTGCCGAAGAAGAAGTCGGCTGCAAAGAAGAGCTCGTCCAAAAAGAGTTCCTCGAAAAAGAGCTCGGCGAAGAAGTCGTCGCGCAAGCGCTGATTCCACCCACCGAGGTTTCCTGCGCCCGGAGCCACCACGGTTCCGGGCGTTGCTGTTTCCGGGGAAGGGCGGTTCCTGCTACCTTTTGAGACAGGCCCTCATGTCTCCAAACCCATCGGTTCTTCCATCGCACAGATTCGTTCGCGCCTGTCTGCGGCAGCCCGTGGACCGCACGCCGGTGTGGTTTCTGCGCCAGGCTGGCCGCTACATGGCGGAATATATGGAGGTGCGCCGGCACCATTCGCTGCTGGAGATCTGCAAACGACCGGAGCTGGCGGCCGAAGTGACGATCACCGCGGCGGAAAAGCTGGATGTGGATGCGGCGATCATCTTCGCCGACCTGCTGCTGCCGCTTGAGTGCATGGGTCTGGCGTTCGAATTTCAGGCGGGCGAAGGGCCGGTGATTCATAAGCCGCTGCGCACGGCGGCGGACATTGCCGCGCTGGAGACGACGCGCGCGTCGGAACTGGCGTATGTGGGCGAGGCGATCGAGCGCGTGGTGGCGCATTTTCACGGCCGCCTGGGGATGATCGGATTTTGCGGCGCGCCGTTCACGCTGGCCAGCTACATGATCGAGGGCGGCGGGTCACGGAACTATATCGAAACGAAGAAGCTGATGTATGGGCAGCCGGACGCGTGGCGGATGCTGCTGGACAAGCTGGTGGGCGTGTTGCGGGAATTTGCGGCGCAGCAGGTAAAGGCCGGCGCGGACGTGATTCAGATTTTCGACAGCTGGGCGGGCGCGCTCAGCATTGAGGACTACCGCGAATTTGTTCTGGAACCGACAAAGACGCTGGTGCGCGAGGTGCAGGCGCAGGGCGTGCCGGTGATCTACTTTGGCGTGGATACGGCGAGCCTGCTGCCCTCGATGCGCGAGACGGGCGCGGACGTGCTGGGCCTCGACTGGCGGACACCGCTGGACCGGGCGTGGCGCGGGCTGGATTATGCCTGCGCGGTGCAGGGGAATCTGGATCCGATTACGCTGTTTGCCGATCAGGAGTTGTTGCAGACGCGGGTGCGGCAGATTCTGGATCAGGCAGGTGGACGACCGGGGCACATTTTCAATCTGGGGCATGGCATTGTGCCGGGGACGCCGGTGGAGAATGTGCAGGCGGTGGTGAAGTTTGTGCGCGAGTACGTGCCCGGAGCCGAGGCGCGCCGTGGCTGATGCCGTCCTTTTACTGGCGCATGGCACGGCGGATGCGGTGGAGGAGATCCCGGAATACTTGTCGCGGGTGACGGGCGGGCGTCCGCTGCCGAAAGCGGTGGTGGAGGAGGTGGAGCATCGTTTCTCGGCGATTGGCGGCAGCCCGCTGACGCAGCTCACGTTGGAACAGGGACGGCTGCTGGCCGAGGAGCTGGGCTTGCCCGTTTATGTGGGCATGCGCAACTGGAAGCCGTATATCGCGGACGTGGTGCGGAAGATGCGCGAGGATGGCGTGACGCGGGCGGCGGTGATTTGCCTGGCGCCGCAGAATTCACGCACCAGCGTGGGATTGTATCGGCGGGCGGTGTTTGCGGCGGCGGAAGGGGCGCTGGCACTGCGGTTTCTGGATGACTGGGCCGATCACCCGCTGCTGGTGGATGCTTTTGCGGAGCGGCTGCGCACCGTGCGCGATGCGTTCAGTGCTGAGGTGGGCGGCGCGGTGGCGGTTCTGTTCACGGCGCACAGCGTGCCCTGCCGGACGGTGATTTCTGCGCCGCAACCCGACGCGGGCACGCCGCCCGATCCGCCGGATCCCTATCCGATCGAGGCGAAGCAGACAGCGCGGCTGGTGGCGGAGCGGATCGCCGGGCTCACGGAAAAGGACTGGTTTTTTGCGTTCCAGAGTCAGGGCATGTCGGGTGGGCCGTGGCTGGGGCCGACCGTGGAGGACACGCTGAGCGCGCTGCACGAGCAGGGAGTCCGGCAGATTGTGATTCAGCCCATTGGATTTCTGTGCGATCACGTGGAAATTCTCTACGACATCGACATCGGCTTTCGGGGCCGTGCGGAGAAACTGGGGATGGAGATGCGCCGGCCCGCCTCGCTCAACGATTCGCGGCTGCTGACGCTGGCGCTGGCGGACCTGGCCGGACGGGCGCTGGGGTAAACCCGGATCGATTCTGTTGCAGGGAAAATTCCACCGCGCTGCTTCCGCGCGCATCTGAATATTCGGGAAAGCTATGAAGACCTGGCAAAAGATTGCAGCTGTCGTCGTGCCGCCGGTGGTGATCATCGGCATCGGCATTCTTGTTATCCAGCACAAGCGCAATGAGCCGAGCGCGGCGCCGCAGCCGAAGTACGAGGAGGGCACGCTCTCGCAGGACCAGATGGTGCAGCCGCGTAAGCTGTTCATCGACGACCTGAAGTCGGCGAAGGATCTGATCGGAAAGCCGGTGTGGATCCAGGCCGGGTATGAGCTGGACTACTATCCGTACGCCGGGCACCGCGTGGATTTTGCAAAGAAGGCCGGGGTGCTGCCGAGCGCGGAGAAGCTGGACATTAAAGACATCGTGACGCAGAAGGTGCCGGCCAGCGTGCCGTCGCGGGTTCCCAGGGGGGACGAGCAGGCGTTTGCGGTGTTCACGATGAATGGCGATGCGAAGGAATATGCCACCGCCATTGGCACGATTCAGGGGAGCGACTCAACTTATTACTGCGACAACATCTTCTACTACGACGACCCGCACCAGATGTACAACTTCTGGCCGAAGGACGTGTGGCAGGCGATTGACCAACACCACCCGATTCCGGGGATGAACGAGCTGCAGGTGGCCATGGCGCTGGGCGTGATGCAGCAGTCGGACTCGTCGAACTACGGCAACAGGACCGTGACGTACGATGCCGGGGGGCAGCACTGGTCGGTGACCTTCGAGAACGACAAGGCAACGGCGGTGCAGCCGCCAGCAGCCAAAGGGGCGGGCGCCGGCGCCTGACAGGAGCGTACGTGAGCGCCCAGGGCCAGTCAGGCTCGCTCGGAAAAGCGCGCTGGTGAGGACAGGAAGCGCTGGCGCAGCAGAGTGAGCCAGTTCCCCAGCCCGGATGGCACCGGGGTGGAGAACAAGGTGGATTCGGCTGGCGGTGCGGGGAGCGCGCGTCTCGTTATTTTGGCAGAGCTGGCGGCCTTGGCGGGGGCGACCTTTGCAGGCCGCGCCAGAGCGGGTGGGGGCGCCGATGCTGCTTCCGCGCGCAGAGCGCACTGCCGCAGCCAGGCGGAGACGGTGAGGCCGGCGTGAGCGGCGGCCCGCTCCAGACGGCGCTGCTCTACGGTAGAAAAGCGCGTGGTGATGCGGCGGTTACGGTCCGGAGCCGGGGAGGTTGTGCTGAGGGTCTGGGCGACTGGCCTGGCGACGGTTTTGGCCAGTACCTTTTTGAATGCAGGATTCATCGATTTTGCGGGCTGGTGACGGCCGGCGGCGGCGGCGCTTTTCTTCGCGGGCGCGGCGCGGCGCGATGCCGGTTTGGTCTGGACAGAGGTTTTCGGCTTTACCCGCACGGGCGTGAGTTGTGCCGGGGCCACCGTGGGAATCATCAGCTGGGTGGTCGCTCTCTTCGCGCGGCTATCGGTCTTTTTCCTCGCGGGCTTGCTGTCGCTGGACGGGAGGACAGGGGCAGTCCTGGCCAGGGCTGCAGGCGGGCGGCGAGCGAGTGCTGTGGGCTTCGCTTCTGCCACAGGGACGGCGACCACGGGAGCCGCATCGGGCTGTGGCGCTGCGGCAGCCGGAACGGGCAGAGCCTCATCCGGCTTTGGCGGGACAGGCTCCGACAGTGCAGACAGTGGATCGGGTGCGGGCGGCGCTGCGGCGGCGGGAACGCGGCGCGTTTGAGACTTATGCCGCTGGCGGAAGTTATTCATCGCCTCTTCGTAAGGGATCTCGCGCACCGAGCCTGGCTCCGGAGACAGCTTCTTCGCATTGCCATTGCCAGGGTTCTTTTCCGTCCAGGTATGGAATCGGCTCAGGATGGTGTGAATGTCGTCAGGCTGGCTTCCCGGCTGCATGTGTTTCTCCTCCATGGTTGAGGGTAATGGGGAAGGGCGGGGGCGGGCGCGGAAAGGAAGAGCGTCTTCTCACCAAAGTTCCGGAAATGGGACGAGCGGAATGGCTGGTTCCAAAATGGGAATGCCGGTCAGCGCCGGTACGAGTGGGCCCAACCCATCCGCGGAGCGCCGGTGGACGTCAGCCGGTGTTGCGCAGGCCGGCGGCGATGCCGCTGATGGTTCCGGCGATGGCGCGGTTGACCTCGTCGGTATCTTCACCGCCGCGTTTGCGGCGCAGGAGGTCCACCTGAATGAGGCTCATGGGATCGACGTAGGGATTGCGCAGGATGATGGAGCGCGCGAGGACCGGGTTCGACTCCAGCAGCTCGCGCTGGCCGGTCACGGCGAGGACGGCGTCACGCGTACGCTCAAACTCCGCTTTGAGCATGGCAAAGACACGCTCGCGCAGAGCCGCATCGGGGACAAGTGAGGCATAGAGAGAGGCGATGCCGAGGTCGGCTTTGGCCAGAGCCATCTCGACGTTGCGAACGACATCGATGAAGAGGGGAAACTCGGCCATCATGGCGCGCAGGAGGGCCTCGCCGCCAGGCTTCCGGACGAATTCCGCGAAGGCGGTGCCCACGCCGAACCAGGCCGGCACGAGCAGACGGCTCTGTGTCCATCCAAATACCCAGGGAATGGCGCGAAGGTTGGCGAAGCTCATCTGGCCGCCGCGGCGCGCAGGACGCGAGCCGATGCGGGCGTGCTCCAGCTCACCCACCGGCGTGGCCAGCTCAAAATAGGGGAGGACGCCGGGGTCGTTGAGGATGTGCTCGCGATAGGCGCGGTACGATATTTCCGACAGCTCGTCGAAGGCACTTTCCCACTCCGGACGGAGAACGCCGGAGTAGTGCTCGCCGGGAATGAGCGCATTGGGACGGGCGAGCGCGTCGAGGGAGGCGGCGATCATCAGCTCGAGGCTGCGCTCGGCGAGAACCACATCGGAGTATTTGAAGTTGAGGACTTCGCCCTGTTCGGTAATGCGGATCGGTCCTTCAAAGGCGCCGACCGGCTGGGCGTAGATGGCGCGATGGGTGGGCCCGCCGCCGCGGCCGACGGTGCCGCCGCGTCCGTGGAAGAGGCGCAGGCGGATGCCGGATTCGCGAGCGACTTCATGCAGAGCGCGGTGGGCACGGAAGATCTCCCAGGTGCTGGTGAGCATGCCGCCGTCTTTGTTGGAGTCGGAGTAGCCGAGCATGACTTCCTGGGTGTTGTTCCACGAGGCCAGCAGCTTGTCGTAGCCAGGGGAGCGCCACAGTTCGCGGCAGATGGCCGGCGCGTTGCGCAGGTCTTCAATGGACTCGAAGAGCGGGACGGGCATGAGACCGGGATCGGCGCAATGAGCTTCCGGACCGCTGCCGGCGACTTCGACGCCTCCCAGGCGGGCCAGCCAGACGACGGCGGTGATGTCGTCGAGCGACGAGGCGCCGCTGACAATGTATTGCCGGATGGCCTCCGGGCTGCAGCCGGATTTGATCTCCGCGATGACGCGGAAGGTCTCCAGCACGTCACGGGTTGCGGGGCTGAGGGCGGCGGGTGCAGTGGCTCCATTTTGTGCGCACCAGGCGGAGGTTTCCTCCAGCGCTTTGCGGTGAATGCGCGCGTGCTGGCGAATATCCAGGGTATGCAGGTGCAGGCCGAAGGTGCGCACCATGAGCAGGAGCGGGTCGATGAGGGTCTCGGCGAGGCGCAGGGCCTTGCTGGCGGCCAGGCTGCGGCGGACGATCTCGAGGTCTTCAAGGAAGTCCTGCGCGGAGCAGTACGGAGAGAGGGAGGCCAGCTCGGATTCGAGCAGCTCGGGGTCGCGATCGGAGCCGCCGGCGGTGCGCTGGATGCGGGCGCGCACGAAGACGAGGTAGCGGCGATAGGTTTCGAATTCAAAGCGGGCGCCGAAGACCGCGTCGGCGCTGATGCGGGCCTCGGCCTGGAATTCCTTCAGCCGCTTGTGCAGCTCGTCGCTGACAGGAAGTTGCTGCGCGGAGGTGGTGAGCAGGTTGATGGCCTGCTGCAGCCGCTCGTCGTAATACGCGAGCAGCCGAGTGCGGGCGGAGAGTATGGCCTGGCGCGTGACCTCGGGGGTAACAAAGGGATTGCCGTCGCGGTCGCCGCCGATCCAGGAGCCGAAGGCGAGCAGCAGGGGCAGCTCCGATGTTTCCAGCTGGAGGCCATATTCGCTGCGGAGGGCTGCGGCCACTTCTTCGTAGAGGCGGGGCAGCGTCTCAAAGATGGAGACGTCGTAGTAGTCCAGCCCCATGCGCACTTCGTCGGAGACGGCGGGGCGGCGGCTGCGGACCTCATCGGTCTGCCACAGCGCGGTGATCTCGGCGGTGAGCGCGTCTTCGAGGGCGGCGAGCTCTTCGTCGGGGACGGGGATGCGGTCGAGCTTCTCGAGGAATTCGCCCATGCGCCGGCGCTTCATGAGAATGCTGCGGCGCGCGATTTCTGTGGGATGGGCGGTAAAGACGGGCACGACGAGGATGCGCCGCAGCCAGGCCATGGCTCGGTCGGCCGAGATGCCGGCTTCGCGCATGGCGCGCAGGGTACCGCGCAATTCGCCGCGTTGGGCTTCGCGGTGGGTAGCGTCGCCGCTGATCCGGAGCGAGAGACGGCGGCGCTTACGATGATTCGTCTCGGCCAGGTTGATCAGTTCGAAATAAAAGGCGAAGGCGCGGCTGAGCTGGTCGGCCTGTTCGACCGGCATGGCGCTGATGGCGAGAACGGCCATCTGCATGCGGTCTTCAGCCTCGCGGATGAGACCCTGGGCCTGCGCCTCGCGACGGCGGATGGCACTTTGGCGGAGCTCCTCGACCTTTTCATAGAGGGCCTCGCCGGCCTGCTCGCGCAGCACGCGCCCCAGCAGCAGTCCGAGGGAACGGACGTCGCGGCGCAGCGGCGCATCCTTCTGCTCGCCGGAGCGCGCTTCCAGCTCGGCCAAACGCTCCTCCCAGCTGTCGGGCTTCCACAAAGGGGCCATGATTCTGATTCAACCACAGCGCGTGATAGCATGGCGGGCACGTCAGCCTGGGGAGCGTATTTCTGTGAGTGCGATGAAGACCCATTTTTCTGCTGTTGCCTGTTTTCTGGTTGCGGCGGCCTCGGTGATGAGCGGCCAGAGCGGGGTGCCTGCGCAGGTGGCGAGCGCCGCGCTCTTCGACATCGTGATCGTCCACGGGCACATCATCGACGGCACGGGATCGCCCTGGTATTCGGGCGATGTTGGCATTCGCGCCGGGCACATTGCGGCTATCGGCGATTTGGCTGCTCTGCCGCGGCGGCGGACGATCGACGCGCACGGCGATGTGGTGGCGCCGGGATTCATCGACATGCTGGGGCAGTCGGAGCTGACGATGCTGGTCGATCCGCGGCTTCCTTCGAAAATCTACCAGGGCATTACCACGGAGGTCACCGGCGAGGGCGACTCCGTGGCGCCGCTGAATGACCGCATGATCGCGGCGGATCGCGGGAACTACGCGCACCTGAAGGTCACTCCGGACTGGCGGACGATGGGCCAGTATTTTGCGCGCATCGAGAAGCAGGGGATGGGCATCAACCTGGCCAGCTATGTGGGGGCCACCAGCGTGCGCCGCATGGTGCTGGGCGATGCTGACGTGCAGCCGACTCCGGCACAGCTGGAGCAGATGGAGGCGCTGGTGCGGCAGGCGATGCAGGAGGGGGCTGTCGGCGTATCGACGGCACTGCAGTATGCTCCGGCGCCCTACGCGAAGACGGACGAGCTGATCGCGCTGGCGAAGGTGGCGGCGCAGTACGGCGGGATCTATGCATCGCACATCCGCAGCGAGGGCGATACGGAGCCGGCGGCGATTGCCGAGGCGATCCGTATCGGACGTGAGGCGCATATTCCGGTCGAGATCTGGCATCTCAAGACGGCCGGCAAGAACAACTGGGGCAGGATGCCGCAGATCGTCGCGCAGATCGATGCGGCGCGGGCCTCGGGTGTGGACATCAGCGCCAACACCTATGCCTACACGGCATGGTTCAATACCTTCTCCGCGTTTATTCCGCCGTGGGCGCATGACGGGGGCGACGCGGCGCTGATCCGGCGGCTGAAGGACCCGGCGATGCGGGCGCGAATTCGCCATGACCTGCTCGATCCGCATGACGACTGGGATAACGAGTGGCAGGAGATTCCCGGGCCGGAGGCTGTGGAGATTGCGGTGGTGCAGAATCCCGCGCTGGTGCCGCTGCAGGGCAAGACGCTGAAGGAGGTCGCTGCGCTGTGGCATGAGGACCCCATCGACGCGCTGTGCGACATCCTGATCAAGGACAACGCGTTCACCAGCGTCGCCGTTTTCGGGATGAGCGAGCCGGATGTGGAGCTGGCGCTGCAGCAGCCGTGGGTTTCGATCGATAATGATTCGCAGGGGACGTCGCCGGAAGGGCTGCTGGGCCAGGAGCATCCGCATCCGCGGGCCTATGGGACATTTCCGCGGATCCTGCGCAAATATGTGCGCGAGGAGCATCTGTTGACGCTGCCCGATGCCATCCGCAAATTCACGGCGCTGCCGGCGCAACGGATGCGCTTCACGGATCGCGGGGTGCTGAAGAAGGACATGGCCGCCGATGTGGTGATCTTCGATCCGGCGACGATTCGGGACCTGGCGACGTATGAGAATCCCAACCAGCTTTCGCAGGGGATGGAGTGGGTGCTGGTGAACGGCGTGCCGGTCATCGCCGACGGGAAGATGACGGGGGCGCTGCCGGGCAAGGTGCTGCGGGGCGAGGGATACCGGGCGCGGTGAGCGCGGTTACGATCCGGCCCGCGGAGCCGCGCGATGTGCCCGCGATGGCGGCGATTCGAGCAGAGGTGTGGGAGACGCAGAAGTATTGGGAGGCGCGGGTCGCCGCTTATCTGGCAGGCAACATTGGGGCGCAGCAGGCGCTGCCGGAACACGCCGTGTTTGTGGCGGAGGTCGAAGGTGCGGTAGTCGGGCTGGCGGCGGGCCATCGGACCACGCGGCACGGATGCCAGGGCGAACTGGAGTGGATCAACGTTGCCCGGTCGCAGCAAAGAGGCGGTGTCGCGGGGCAGCTGCTGGCGGCAATGGCTGCATGGTTTGTCGGAAAAGCGGCTCTGCGGGTATGTGTGAATGTGGCGCCCGACAACGATGCCGCGCGGATGTTTTATGCAAAGTACGGGGCGGCGGAGTTGAAGCCATTCTGGATGGTCTGGGGTGATATCCGCGCCGTCGCCGATCGAAAAAGTGACTGACCGGCTCTGCCTTCTTACCGAACAGGCGGTTTGGAATATCCTTGAGGCGTTATGGATATTGTCCGGATTCGCATCTTTGCCGCTGCCGCCACACTTGCCCTTGCCGTTCCACTCTTCGCCCAACAAAATTCGACGATGAAGCCGGAGGAGACCGAGGTGTGGCAGCCGGTGCCGCCGGTGGTTACGCCCGGCGCGACGAACAGCCAGCCGCCTTCCGACGCTATTCGTCTCTTTGACGGCAGCAATGAGGATGCGTGGGTTTCCGCGCAGGATCACACGCCGGCAAAGTGGGTCGTGCACGACGGAATCCTCACAGTGAACAAAGAGGCCGGGAACATTGAGACGAAGCAGACCTTCAAGGATTACCAGCTGCACGTCGAGTTTCGGATTCCCGCCAACATCACGGGCACCAGCCAGGCGCGCGGCAACAGCGGCGTCTTTCTGGCTTCGATGGGACCAGGCGATGCGGGATATGAGCTGCAGGTGCTCGACTCGTACAAGAACTCCACCTATGTGAACGGCATGGCGGGGAGCCTGTATAAACAGTCCATTCCGCTGGTGAATCCAGCGCGGCCGCCGGGCGAGTGGGAGAGTTACGACGTGGTGTGGACCGCGCCGCGCTTCAATGCCGATGGCTCGCTGAAGACGCCCGCCTATGCCACGGTCTTCTTCAACGGCGTGCTGGTCGATGACCATTTTGCGCTGCAGGGACAGACGCTGTACATCGGCAAGCCGTTTTACAAGGCGTACGATCGCGCGCCCATCAAGCTGCAGGCGCATGGGGACAAGAGCGCGCCGATCAGCTTCCGGAATATCTGGGTGCGGGAATTGCCGTGAGGAGAGAGTTTAGGGATTAGAGTTTAGGGATTAGCAGGCGGGATATTCCGCGTTCTGGCTGTTTAAACTCTAACCTCTAAACTCTAATCCCTGATTTTCATCGCTTCCGGGTCCCAGTGGACGATTCTGTCCTGCTCGTAGCTCAGGTTACTGAGCAGGGCGGCGCCGGCGGCGCGGAAGCCGAAGACGGCATCTTCGACGACAGGCTGGCGTGAGCGGACGGCGGCGAAGAAGTTCTTCAGGTGGTCGTAGCTGTCGCTGTAGTCGTGGGGCGCTTCGTAGCGCTCGAATCCTTCTGCCGGCGGACCCGCGGGGTGCACCTCAGGATATTTCTCGCGATACTGCTTCTCGATCTTCGCCTGCATGGCGTTGGTGAAGGTGCCGATCATCAGGCCGGGCTCTTTGGAGCGGGGCACGCGGGTCACGCTAACGGAATTACCGGCGATCTCCATGGTGCCTTCGGAGCCGGTGAAGGTGAGGCCCTCGTTCTCCTCGCCGCCACAGACGAAGTTGACACGCAGGCCGAGGTTGAAGCCTTCGGGATAGTCGAAGAGGCCGAGCATCACGTCGGGCACGTCGCGGCCGTCTTTCCAGAAGCGCAGGCCGCCGGTGGCCATGGCGCGGGTGGGACCCCTGGCGCCGGTGATAAAGTGCGTGCCGCTGAAGAGGTGCACGAAGAGGTCGCCGGCGACGCCGCTGCCGTAGGCCTTCCACTTCCGCCACTGGAAGAAGTGCTCGGGGTTAAAGGGGATTTTTGGAGCGGTGCCGAGGAAGCGCGGCCAGTCGCAGGTTTCCGGCGACGCGTCCAGCGGAACGGTGTAGTCCCAGGCGCCGATGGCGGAGTTGCGATCCCAGTGGGCTTCGACCATATTCAGTTGGCCGATGGCGCCCGAGTCCAGCAGCTCTTTGGCCTTGGCGTAGATCATGTTGCTGACGCGCTGGCTGCCGATCTGGATGATGCGCTTTGTCTTTTGCGCGGTGTCGATGATCTTTGGGCCGTCGCTGTAGAGGTGGATCATCGGCTTCTCGCAGTAGACGTCTTTGCCGGCGTTCATGGCATCGACGGAGGCCTGCATGTGCCAATGGTCGGGTGTGCCGATGATGACGGCGTCGATGTCTTTGCGCTCGAGGATCTCGCCGTAATTGCGCGTCGTAAAGAGGTCCGCGCCCCACAGCTCCTTGCTGTGCTCCAGGCGGCCGTCGTAGCAGTCGGCGACGGCCAGCAGTTTCACGCCGGGAACCTGCAGGGCAGTTTTCGTGTCGTACTGGCCCTGACCGCCGGCGCCGATGAGCGCGATCTGGAGGTGGTCGTTTGCGGCAATGCGGCCGGCGGGCTCGTCCTGTACCGCGGTTAACGCATGCAGCCGTGTCGCGATGAGGGTCTCAGCGGTTGCGGTTCCTGCAATTTTCACGAAGTCTCTGCGATTCACAGTAAGTATCTCCCTGGGGCCGCATGCAGCCGCCCCTGCCAACATAATCGCTTTTGCGATGGTCTGCTGCGGTCGTAGAGCGAGACCAGGAAAATGATGGCGGCGTAGCTCGCTGCTGCGGCTATCATCGAGACGCCATGGCAACGGGCTCTGGATTTGCGACCTACCCGAGTTTGCGCGACCGGGTTGTGGTGGTGACAGGCGGAGCGAGCGGGATCGGCGCGGCCAGCGTCGAAGCCTTTGCCGCCAACGGAGCGCGGGTCGTCTTCCTCGACCTGCAGACCGAAGTGGCGGAGCGGCTGATCGTTCGGCTGACCGACGGCAATCCGCACGCGCCGGTTTTCGTTCCCTGCGACCTTACGGACGTGGTTTCTCTGCAGGCGGCGGTGCAAAGCATCGTGCGGGAATTCGACGTCGTCGATGTGCTGGTGAATAATGCCGGCAACGATACGCGCCACACGATCGATGAAGTCACGCCGGAGTTCTGGGACAGGACCATCGCCATCAACCTGAAGCAGCAATTCTTCATGGCGCAGGCGGTGATTCCGGGGATGCGTCAGGTGGGACGCGGATCGATTATCAACATGAGCTCCATTGCGTGGATGATTCCCTCGACCAACGTGGCGGTCTATGTCACGGCGAAAGCGGGCATCGTGGGGATGACGCGCACCCTGGCCCATGAGCTGGGCCGCTGGAACATTCGCGTGAACTGCGTGCTGCCGGGGGCCATCGCGACGGAACGCCAGCGGCGCCTGTGGCTCACGCCGGAGTACGAGGCCGAGGTCCTGGCGGCGCAGGCGCTCCAGCGGCTGATTGAGCCGGAAGAGGTGGCGCGGCTGATCCTGTTTCTTGCGGCGGATGACAGCTCGGCGATCACGAACCAGAGCCACATCATCGACGGCGGCTGGGTCTGAATCTGCGGGGCGCCCAGGGAATCCCTCTGGTCAACAGCGCTGCTCCAGGAAGCGTTCCCAACCCGCATACAATCGGCAGAATGCGCCGCTTCCTGCTTCTCATCGCGGTACCCCTGCTCGCACTTTCTGCCGATGCGCAGAACAACCTGCAAACCCGGATTGCCCGCATTGCCGCGCAGGCGCATGGACGCGTGGGCGTGGCCTGCTCGCTCCCCGGGAAGGACCTTGCCTGCGATTTCGGTGCGATGCAGGCGCTGCCGATGCAGTCCGCCTACAAGGCGCCGATTGCCATCGTTGTGCTGCACGCTGTGGAGGGAGGCCGGCTCTCGCTTACGCAAAACCTCCGTTTTCTGCCGTCGGATGTCGGCTCGCCCGACGAGTACAGCCCGCTTAAGGATGCGCATCCGCATGGCGGCGTGGAGATCCCGGTTCAGGAACTGCTCCAGCGGATGATCGAGCAGAGCGACAACGTGGCCTGCGACATTCTGCTGCGGACCCTCGGCGGCCCGGCGGCGGTTGATCGATCGCTGCGCTCGCTGGGATTCGCCGGCATCCACATTGTGGACTACGAGAGGGTCGTGGATCGCAACGAGCAACTACAGTATCGCAACGCCGCCACGGCGCGGGCTCTGGTCGTCTTGCTGCGCCGGCTCGCGGACCGGTCACCGCTCACGCCGGAGCACACCCAGCTTCTTGTGGGCTGGATGACCGACAATCACACCGGCGACCACCGCATCCGTGCTGAGCTGCCTCCGGGGACGGTGGTCGCGGATAAGACAGGCACCTCGGGCCAGAATCGGTCGCGGATGAACGCCACCAACGACATCGCCCTGATCACGCTGCCCGACGGGGAAAAGCTGGCGATCGCTGTGCTGGTCGCGGATGCGCGGGCGCCGTTCCCCGTACGCGAACGGGTGATCGCCGAGATTGCCAAGGCCGTCGACGAGGCAGCCACCCGGCCGGCCCCGGTTGCAGCGCCCTGATCACGCTGCAACCGCCTACATGGGGTGCGAGACGGAGTTCGCGTTCGGCACCAGCTGCTGGTAGACCCGGTTCGGAATGGGAGTGCGCCAGTGGCCGGTCATGCGAGCGAAGAGGACCAGGCCAAAGAAGAAGATCGCAATCATGGCGGCGACGGTTCCAGGGCGAAGAACACGGCCTCTCCAGCGCTCGGCGGGCAACGCAGCCTTTTGGGGCGGTAAAGCGAACTGCAGAGCGTTTTCTACCGGGCAGGCAGCGACACAGGCGAGGCAGGCGCTGCACTCGACCGAGCGGATCTGGATGAGCTGATCGACTTGCAGGTGTCCAGGGCAGGCCTTGCTGCACTTACCGCAGTCGATGCAGGCTTCCGCATCGCGGCGAATCTTCGTCGGGCTCAGGAGTGAAACCAGCCCCATCAGCGCGCCATAGGGGCAAAGATACCTGCACCAGAAGTTCTGGATGAGCAGCGACAGGCCGGCCAGGACGCCGAGCACGATGACCCCGGTCAGCGTGAGAGTGCGGAAGAAGTCCAGCATCTTCACGTCGGCGATCAGCCCGTAGGGCGTCAGCATGAAGCCGGCCAGCGCTTCGGCGGACATAGATCCGATGACCCCAACGAAAAAGGCCAGCAGAATGTATTTCAGGCTGCGCAGAGTCCGATCGAGCCAGCGGGGCGGTGTGAGGTTCCGGCCGAAGAGGCGGCGGCCCATCTTCCAGAGATATTCCGACAGAGTGCCGACCGGACAAAGCCAGGAGCAGAAAGCCTTCTTGAGGAACAGGCTCATCAGCAGGAAGGCGATGAGGAGGAACATCGCCGCGGGATGGATGGGGGAGACGTGGCGGGTGAGGATGAGGTATTTCAGATTCATCAGACCGGCGATGGGCAGCCAGCCTTCAACGCCGGCGGGCCTCCCGACCTGCAAGCCCTGGCCGCCACGCTCGAACCTTCGCACCCACAGGAAGAACTGCAAGCCAATCCAGGCATTCAGCGCCACAAACAGGCCTTGTACGATGCGGCGGATGCGCTGGGAGCGATCCGGGGCGGAGCGGCGGACAAGCTTCTTCTTCGGCTGGGGCGGAGTGGGGAGGGCGGGCTCGGGGAGCTGCATGGTCATCGGCGGACTCCTGGGCTACATTCCAGTGTCGGAGGGCGCCGCCACCGGGGCAGTGACTTAAATCACGCGTTGCTGATGGGACGGGTGACCGGCGTGGCGACAGGCGCGAAGGCCGGGAATGAAGCCTGGGCCGGGAGCCGATCTTGTGTAAAATCATAGGTAGCGCGTTCCGGCGCCCTTCCCGAAACTCCCTGCCCAGATCAGGTGATTCCCCGCGAAGCTCCGGACACAGCGCGCCTGCGCAGAGATGGCGCAGCGATGAGATTCCAGAGGAGCAACACCATGGCCAAGATTGCCAAGACAGCCGATCGCAAGAAGATGATGGACACGACGAAGAGCACGGATTGCCCGAAGTGCTCGAAGCCGACGCGCATTGTGAAGCGCGTGAAGGACCGCGAGCGCGGCATCCCGGGCGGCGTGTACATCTCCTGCTCGGCCTGCGAATTTTACGAGAAGCTCTAAACGAGCCGGTAGCCGGTAGCCGGTAGCCTGGAGGCAGGAGCCTGGAGGCGGATCAGGCTCGCTCGGGCAGCTCGCTTTGCCGGCGCAGGATCGTCGTTTCCAGCAACGCCAGAATCAAAATTGCGGCCATGGCGCCTACGGCAACCGCAAAGCCCAGCCGCAGTGATCCTGTGCGCGTGGAGACCAGGCCGGTGAGCCAGGGCAGGACCGCTCCGCCGCTGGCGCACATGGCAAAGACCCATCCTGTATTGCGGTGATCGCTCACGCGGGCCAGCAGGCGGGCCACGCCGAGAGGGAAAACCGGACCGAAGCCGGCGCCGGCCAGCGCCACGGCCATCAGAACCACTCCTGTACGGTGCGGCTCGAGGAGAGCGGCGACGGCCGCCAGGGCGAGTACCAGGCTGGGCAGCAGCACGGCGCGCTCGGGCAGGCGGCGCAGGAGCGCGGAGCCGAGGGCGCGGCCGGTGAGCAGGGCGACCCAGAAGAGGGAGACGAGCAGGCCGGCATCCTCCACGGTGAGGCCGCTGAAGCGGTGCGCATAGGTGGTGATCCAGCCGCTGACGGTGTTTTCCACGCCCACATACAAGAAGAGGAAAGCCGCAAAGAAGGCGAGCAGTCCGGCGTCCTGCCGCAGCGAAGTGCGGGCAGGGATGAGGGAAGGTGTTTCCGCGAAGCGAAGCTGGGGCGCGAGCCCGAAAAACATCAAGGCTGCGCTGAGAGCCACCAGCACCAGAAAGGCGCGGAGCCAGCCTCCGTCTTCGGTAGCGGCGATGAGCCAGGGACAAGCCACAGCGCCAATTCCCCACCACAGGTTGACGATCGACAGACCGCGGGCTCGATCGCCGCGGCGCCGCTCCTCCGCGGCCCTGCCCACATAGAGGTTGGTCGCGGTCACGGACAGTCCGATTCCCAGGCCGATCAAAGCGAAGGCGGTCAGGGCGAGCGAATGCCCCAGGGTGGGCTGGGCGGTCTGGCTGGCGACGGTCAACAGAAGGACGCCGGTGGTCATGAGCGCGTAGCCGGTCGGCAGGTTGCGGCGCAGGCGATGCGGCGAGAAGATGGCACCCACCGTGGAGGCGGCGAATTCGGCGGCGAAGAAGCCGCCGGACTGCACATCGCGCAGGCCCCACCTGGCCGCCATCACCGGCAAGAGCGGCCCCGGCAATACGGTGACAATGCCGCACACCACAAATCCAAAGCAAAGCAGGGGGAACCGCGGAGCGGGGGCGCGATCGGGGGACATGGGAAAGACTGATTCTATGCGCCTGGCCTGGCTTACTTCTTCTTCAGCCGGCTGGGATTGGGCGGCAGCGTCGATTCGCGGATGATGAGCTCGGGGACGATGGGGATCTGTTCCGGGTAGTCCTGGGTGGAGCCGCCGCGAATGCGCTGCAGCAGGATGCGGGCCGCGGTGTTGCCCATGCTGTTCAGCGGCTGGCGGACGGTGGTGAGGCTGGGGGTGTGGTAAGCCGCCCCCTGGATGTCGTCAAAGCCGATCACCGAGACGTCTTCGGGCGCGCGCAGGCCATGGTCGCGCAGCGCGCGGATGGCTCCGATGGCCGAGATGTCGTTGTAGGCGACCAGGGCGGTGAAGGGGCGCCGGCCGGCCAGAAGCTGCGGCACCACCGGGTAGCCGAGTTCCGGCGATGAGAGGTTGAGCTGCAGCTGGACGACGAGTTCGGGCGGGATTTCCAGACCCAGATCCTTCGCCACGGCCATCAGGCTCTTCCAGCGATCGTCGGAGTCGGAGCTGAAAGACTGACCGCGCATGAAGGCAATCTGCCGGTGTCCGAGCTGATAAAGATGCCGCAGGGTGAGCTCGGCAGCGCGCTGGTGGTCCAGCACAATGCGCGTGACGCCGGGGAGCGGCTTATGGGCGGCCACGGCCACGACCGGCAGCGGCAAACTGTGCTGCAGGGCGGTATCGATGGCGATGAAGCCCTCGACAGAACGGTCCATGAGCAGCCCGGGGTACTCCTCGATGAGGTCGGCTTTGCGGCGGTGGCTGGCGGTCAGGTAGAAGTAGCCCTCCTCAATGAGGACCTCTTCAATGCCGTTCATGACCAGGACGGAATAGCCGTCGCTGAGCTCGGGAACCAGCACGCCCACAGAGAAGCTCTGGCGGCGGCGCAGGGAACGGGCGAAAAAGCTGGGCCGATAATCGAATTTCTTTGCCGCAGCCACGACGCGGTCGCGCGTCTCCTGGGGGATGGAGCGGACGCCGGGGGCGTTGTTCAGGACCAGGGAAATGGTCGCCGGGGAGAGGTCGAGGTAATCCCCCAGGGTACGCAGGCTGATGGGCCGCGGCGGCAGGAATTCGCCTTTTTTGCTCTCGCTTTTCTTAGCCCTTTTCTTCCCCTGGGGCATAGACCCCCTTCTGATTACCTACAGGGGCTCTACAACAACCGAGTGATGTTCCGCCTGAGGAATCGCGTTATCCTTATATCACCCCGCAGGGAGACAAACTTGCCCGATTTGCACGCTTCGGGCTGGAAGCGCTGTATCCGACCGTGCTCAACCGCGACGAAAAATTACCCTCGATGCGCCTGGCCGCGTTCCAGTATGTGATCGCGATCGTGATGGGCGTACTGGTCTTTGGGCTGTGGCGGCTGCAGGTGGTGGGCGGCCAGAATTACCACGCCATGGCCGAAGCGAATCGCATCCGCAAGGTGCCGATCCTCGCGCCCCGGGGCAAGATCTTCGACCGCGAGGGGCGGCTGATTGTGGACAACTACCCCTCCGTTTCCTGCTTCCTGGTGCGCGAGCAGGGGCACGACATCAACCCGGACCTGCCGCTGATCGCGCGCGGCCTGCACATGAGCCTGGATCAGATCGACGCTATCCTGAAAAAGTACCGGGCGTCCCCGAAATACCAGCCGCTGCCGCTCAAGCAGGACATCACGCCGGATGAAGAGGAGTTCATCGAGGCGCATAAGGACGAGCTGCCCGAACTGGACACCGTCCAGGAGCAGCGCCGCCTGTATCCGCTCAATGGCTTTGCGGCTCAACTGATCGGCTACGTGGGCGAGGTAAGCGAAGAGATGCTCAACGATCCGCGGTATGCGGTCTACGAGCCCGGCGATGTGGTGGGCCGATCCGGCGTGGAAGCCACCTATGACGGCATCCTGCGCGGCGTGGACGGCTCCCAGGATGTGGCCGTGGACAGCCACGGCCGCGAGATCGGCCGCCTGGGCATCGAGCCGGCCAAGCCCGGCAAAGACCTGCGGCTGACGATCGATCTGGATATCCAGCGCGCGGCGGAGAACGCCCTGGGCGACCATAACGGCGCCGTCGTCGCCATCGATCCGCACACCGGCGAGATTCTGGCCCTGGTCAGCCGTCCCATCTTCGACCCCAACGAGTTCGCGGTTCGCATCTCGCGCGGCGAATGGAACCAGCTCATCACCGATCCCAATCACCCGCTGATGGACAAGGCCATCCAGGCGCAGCTGGCGCCCGGCTCGACCTTCAAGATCATCATGTCGCTGGCCGGCCTGCAGGAGAACGTCGCCCAGACCTTCAAGGTGGACTGCACCGGCGGCGCCACGCTCTACGGCCACTTCTTCGCCTGCGACAAGCGCCATGGCGAAGTCGATATCGAGCACGCCATCCCGTGGTCCTGCGACACCTATTTCTATGAACTGGCGGCTCGCCTGGGTATCGACACCATCGCGAAATACGCCCACGAGGTGGGTATCGGTGAGAAGACCGGCATCGACCTTCCCGACGAAGTCTCCGGCACCATGCCCTCCACGGAATGGAAGCTGCGCACGTTCCACGAAAAGTGGTACGCGGGTGAAACCGTCTCCGTCGGCATCGGGCAGGGAGCGGTGGCCGTCACACCGATTCAGCTGGTACGCGCCATTGCCGGCATCGCCTCCGGAGGCGTGCTGAAGAGGCCGCATGTGGTCTTCCCCAAAGAGCTGAGCCCGGAGATGTACCAGCAGATTCTGGAGAATTATCCCGGCTCCGGCGACGCCACCATTCAGGAATCGCCCGAGACGTGGCAGATCATCACCGAGGGCATGTACAACACGGTCAATGGCGGCGGCACTGCGGTCGCCTCGCGGCTGGAGGGGATCGACTTTGCCGGGAAGACGGGAACGGCAGAAGTCGTGAGCCACAGCGCCGGCGTGAAGAGCCTGGGCACCGGGAACGAGCGGGCCAACGCGTGGTTCGTGGGCATGGCGCCTCGGCGCAATCCTGACATCGCCGTCGTCGTGCTGAACGAGCATGGCGGTTGGGGAGCCGACGCCGCCGCTCCGATTGCCGCCCGCGTGATTGAAGCCTACGTGGACAAGCAGCGCATGCTGCACCACAACCTCATCGCACAGACGCCCAAGCCGGTGCAGGTGGGCGCGCTTTGGTCGAATCCTGCGAATCCCGATGCGATGGGCGGTAAGCCGCTGCCGGCGCAGATGGGAAAGCCGGCCGATCCGGAGGTGGCGTCGATTCGCGGCGGTCACTTCACCGTGCCCGCGCAGTCGGCGCGTCCGGCTCGGGCCCCCCACACGCCTTAAGAATTGCCTTGCGGCTCAGCCGCACCTGCGAGTGCGCGCACTGCGGCGATGAGCAGACCGTTCAGATCGTGAGGATCGGCTTCTTCAGCCGGCTCCCAGCCATGGTCCCGCAGCGTCTGGCTGGTGATGGGCCCAATGGAGATGGCACGTATCGTCGTCGGCGTGGCAATCCCGGCCTCCCGCAGCAACTGCAGAAAATTTGTCACCGTGGATGAGCTTGTAAAGGTCGCGGCGGCAGGAACCGGGCTGCCTGCGCTCAGAATTGTGCGGATGCGCGTTACAGAATCGACCGGCAGCACAGTCCGATAGGCATCCACGACATCCACCGTTGCGTCGCGCGCCCGCAATGCGTCGGGGATTACGTCGCGCGCCACCGCGGCTCGCGCCAGCAGAACGCGCTGACCTCGCACCTGATCCCCCAAAGCCTCAACCAGGGATTCGGCCACATATTCGCGAGGCGTGACGGCGATCTCCAGACCCATTGCACGCAGCGCCTGGGCCGTCGCCGATCCTACGGCCGCGATCTTCAGGTGGGCGAAGGCCGCGGGTTGAATGCCCAGAGCGCTCATCCGTTCCGCCAGAGCGCGAGCGCCGTTGGCGCTGGTCACGATCAGCCACGGGTACGGTGACAAATCCTGAAGAGCACCATCCAGCGGAGCGAACGACTCTGGTGGTGCGATCTCAATGGCGGGAATCTCCAGAACCTCGGCGCCGAGAGCGCGGAGGCGATCGGCGAGCGCGCCAGCCTGATGCCGAGCTCGCGTGACGAGGATGGCGCGACCCGCCAACGGCAGCGCGGTCTCCGATCGCGGAGGCTCGTTTCCCGATTCGTTCATGCGCCGGCCACCGGCTTGTCGGCGGGAGCCGAGCCCACAGCGGCCAGCAACCGCTCCGCGCCCTGGCGCAGCAGCTCGTCGGCTACCTTGCGGCCCAGGACCTGCGGCGGCACATCCACCTGCCGGTCCAGAATTACGCGCAGCACTTCGGAGCCGTCGGGCGCCGCGACGGCGGAGACAATCGAATAGCCCCCGTTGCCTGGAAAGCAGTGGATCCCGATGGGCACCTGACAACCACCACCGAGGGCGGCCAGCGCCGTGCGTTCGGCGCTCACCGCGTAGCGGGTCGGCTCGTGATTCAGAAAGGCCAGCGCCGCCAGAATGCGATCATCGCCGGCGCGCGCTTCAATTGCCAGCGCTCCCTGTCCTGCGGCGGGGCACAGCACCAACGGCGAGAAGCACTCCCGCCGATGTTGCGTCAGACCCAGGCGCTCCAGTCCGGCGGAGGCGAGAATGATGGCGTCCACCTGCCCCTCGGCCAGCTTGCGCAGGCGCGTATCCACATTGCCGCGGAACTCCAGACATTCCACATCGGGCCGCTGCGCCCTGAGCTGGGCTTGCCGCCGCAGACTACTGGTGCCGATGCGCGCGTTCTGCGGCAGCGCCTCAAAGCTGGCGTGGTTGACGGAGACAAAAGCATCGCGGGGATCGACGCGCTCGGGAATCGCCGCAATCGTGAACGGAGCGGCCAGTTCCGTGGGCAGATCTTTCAGGCTGTGCACGGCAAGATCGATGCGCCCGGCGAAGAGCGCCTCCTCAATCTCTTTCGTAAACATGCCCTTGCCGTCGCCCTGCGCGCCGCCCACTTCGGCGAAAGGCACGTGCTGCATGGCGTCGCCGAGGGTCCTGATGATCTCAATCGAGACCTCGTGGCCTGCAGCGCGCAGCCGGTCCGCAATGTGATTGGCCTGCCAGAGCGCGAGCTGCGATCCGCGCGAGCCGATGCGCAGAGGGTGCGAAGGGTTCCGATTTTCCTGGGTTGCGTGCATGCGGAGTCAGAGACCAGCCTATCGTGTTCGCACTCGCTATGTCTTATGCGGATCTTCGGTGGATTCGTCCACCGGTCCGGGCCGCAGCGCGCCCTCGCGATCGGCATCGGCGGCTGCCTGGCGTTGACCTTTCTCGTTGATGCACTCGCGGGAGAACACGCCGCCGATCGCTTCCAGAGCCACCTCGTTGCCTTCGCGGGCGGCCGTTTTCATGGCCTGCAGCGGCAGGTGCAGAAACTTGTTCATGAGGCCGCGGGTGAGCGCGTCCAGAGCCGCCCGTTGCTCGGGCGTGAGCGATTGCAGCAGCTGGCGCGAGCGGTGCAGCTCGGCCTGGCGCATCTCCTCCGCCTTGCCCTGCACATGCTGCAGGATGGGGGCGATGTCGAGCGTGCGAACCGTCCTGCGGAAGCGCTCTGTCTCTTCGGTGATGATGGCTTCGGCGCGCTCGGCCTCGCGGCCGCGATCGACCAGGTTGGTGGCCGAGACCGACTGCAGGTCGTCAATGTCGTAGAGGAACATGCCTTCCAGCCGGTTCACGCTGGGATCCACGTCGCGGGGGACCGCGATATCGATGATGAAGACCGGGCGGTTGCGGCGGCGGTGCAGGATCTGCTGCGCGCGCTCCACGCCGATGATGTGCTGCGCGGCTCCGGTGGAGGTGACGATGATGTCCGCTTCATGCGCGCGGGCGTCGAGGTCTTCATAGCGGATGGCCTGCCCGACGAACTGCTCGGCCAGCTTCACCGCGCGCTCCCAGGTCCGATTGGCGACCATCAGGGAGTCGGCGCCATGCTGCATCAGGTGCCGCGCCGCCAGCTCGCTCATTTTGCCGGCGCCGATGATGAGGATTTTCTTGCCATCGAGCGAACCGAAGATGCGGCGCGCTAAATCGACGGCCACCGAAGCGATCGAAACCGACGACGAGCCGATTTCGGTTTCCGTGCGCACGCGTTTGGCGGCGGAAAAAGCGCCCTGCAACAGCTTGTCCAGAGGACCTTTGACCGCGCCCACCTCGCGGGCCAGGTTCCAGGAGTGCTTCACCTGCCCGAGGATCTGCGCTTCGCCCACGACCATCGAGTCGAGGCTGGCGGCCACGCGGAACATGTGCCGGACGGCGGCTTCATCCTGGTATTGGTACAGGTGCGGCTCCAGTTCCCTGGGATTCACCGAGAAGTGGGAGGCCAGGAAACCAGGCAACTGCGGCTCTACGTCGTTGTGGGAGACGAGCAACTCCACGCGATTGCAGGTGGAGAGAACCATGGCTTCCTGCACGCCAGGCTCGGCCAGCAGAGCGCGCGTGGTCACCGCGAGCGACTCCGGACCAATGGCCAACCGCTCCCGCAACTCGACGGGCGCTGTCTTATGGTTCAGACCTGTGACCATGAATCTCATTTGAGACCGAACCTGTGAGCGGAACTGTGAACGGACCCGAGCAGATTCGCGGCCCAGACGGCGAGCATCAGGACAAATACGCCTGAGGTAAGCCACGCCGCGCGCCGGCCGCGCATCCCGGAACTGCGCCGGATGAACAGGATGACAACATACAGACCCCACATGACGAAGGACAAGAGCACCTTGGGGTCGCCAAAATATCGGATGCCCACCTGTTCCTGGGCGATGAGGGAGCCGGCAAAAAGACCGGCCGTCATGCAGCAAAACCCGAGGATCAGGGTGGTATTGGAAATCTGATCCATGGTGGCCAGCGGCGGGAGCCAGGTCAGGAATCCGCGGGGCCGGTTCTTCGGGCGCTCGGTCACCCCGGCTTTCGACCACTGTTTGCCCTTCAGGCGGCGCTCCTGCACCAGATAGAGGAAGCTGGCCAGCATGCTGAACGCCAGAGCAGCGTAGGCGACCAGCAGCATCACCACATGGAAGGCGATCCAGCCGTTGCGCACCATGGGCGAGGTGAAGGTGTAGCGGTCGGGGCCGAGGGCGGGGATCACGGTCAACAGGAAGGCCAGCGGCAACGCAAACAATCCAAAGGAGATCGTGCGATAGATAAAGAAGATCAGGAGAAAGATCGCGACGATGGCCAGCGCGAGCGTGGAGATGATCTCCGTGGTCAGCACCGGAATCAGGTGGTGCGCGGTCTCCAGCATTTCCACTGTGGCTACCAGATGGAAGAACCAGGCCGCCAGAGCCACGGGGAGGCAGTAGCGATGCCCACGCGGACGGTTGCCGAGCACGGCGGGTATGGCCAGAAGGCTGGCGACCCCGTACAGCGAAGCGGCAACTCGAAGCCAAAGGAGAAACATAAGGGGCTCTGGGGGAGGCCGTGGAACCGGAAAGAGAAGTATATAAAAATGCCCCGGAGCACGGCCTCGCTGAACCCATTATCCGAACCGTGCCGCCCCGGGAATGTGATCTGGATCACTCCGGCTGCGGGACCGGGAGTCCGGATGGTAGGCGCGTGAGTCACCCCGCCGCGCGGGAAAAGCTTTCGCACAAGGCAGCATCGACGTAGACTGAAGCCGATGGGCGCCGGCTTCGCATCCACCGATCGCTTTCTGGCTGAAATCAAAGAAGCTCGGCTTCGCGCCGGCTATGTTTGGGTCGGAGACGACGTTTTCCTTTATGAGCGCTGCCGCAAAGCCGTGCTCGCCGCTCTGGTGCCTCCCGATCTGCGCGACTTCTGCCTCTCCGACCTGGATCTGGCCGAGACCAGCATTTTCGAGGCGCTGGACCGGGCCCAGACGCCGTCGCTGATGGCTCCGTTTCAGGTGCTGTTCATCCGCAATCTGAAGACGCTGTACACGCGTGGGGCGAAGAAGGATGAATTTGCCGCCATCGACGCGTACTTCAAGTCGCCGAATCCGCAGGCGCTGCTGATCCTCGTGGCCGACCATCTGCGTATTCCCTCCGATCCGCGGCGGATGGATCTGGACGATAAGAACCGCTACGAGCGCATCCGCGAAACGCTCGGCGACTGGTGCGGTCTGATCGAACTGGCCCGCGTGGATGAGGCCGACGCGCTGAAGTGGATCGCGGCCGAGGCAAAGCGGCGTGAGGTGGACATCGATTCGGACGCGGCCCGCGAATTGGCCGATGCGCTGGGTGCGGACATGATGCTGATCGCGTCCGAACTGGAGAAGCTGGTGCTCTACACCGGCGCGAAGCGGCACATCACGCTGGGCGATGTGGAGACGATGGTGCTGGCCGCGAAGCAGCGGTCGCTGTACGAGCTGACCGACGCCATCTCGGCGAAGGATCGGGCGCGCGCCATCAGCCTGCTGCATGGTCTGCTGAACGCCAGCGACGGCGGCGAGGATTCGGCCATTGGACACCTTTACATGCTGGCGCGGACGTTTCGGCAGATGCTGGTGATCCTCGAAAAGAACGTGCGCGACTCGCGGGCCATCTGGCAGGCGCTTTGGCAGGGGTTTCGCATGCCGCCGTTTGCCGCCGAAGACGTGATTCGCCAGGCGCGCCGCTACAAATCGCGCCGAGAGCTGACCCGAGCGCTGCGGCTGATCGCGCGCGCCGATCTGGAGTTGCGCTCGCAGCCGCCGGACAAGCGTCTGGTGCTGGAGCGTCTGGTGCTGGATCTGGCCAGCGAGCCGAAGCCGGCGCTGGCCGCATTCTCCGCCCAGTACGCGATGGAATGGTGACTGGCCCCGTTCGACTCGTCGCCGGGGTGGCGACTCGCTCAGGGCAGGCTCACGAGCGGGCGCGCTTCGCGCAGAGGATTGAGGCTCGAGGAAAGAGTGGACTGACCGTGATCAAGTATGGCCTGGTTTCGGCTCTCTTTCTCACCCTGGCTGCGGCTGGGCAAACGCCGGGCAAGCCCGCGGCTCCGGCGATGCGGACATTTACGGATGCGGCGCTGCCTCTGAGCTTCTCTTATCCGGCAGAGCTGACGCCGACGGATGCGAAGGCGGCAACGGCTTTGGGGCAGCGCATCCTCTATGGCGAAGATTCGGGCGATGCGGAGAAAACCAAATCCGGTGCGGGCTGCATTCGAACGCTGCTGGCGGTGGGTGAAGACGGTCCGGTGATGGCGCGGCTGGCGCTGTTTGAGATCGATATGAGCTGCGTGCCTCCTAAAGCGGCGAAGAACCACAAGCTGATGGACCAGGTGCTGCAGGGTCTTGCGGCCCAGGGCAATGAGCGGCTGGGCATGGTGCCGATCGACGATCCGGTTGGGTTCCTGCTTCAGGGGCGCCATGGGTTCTTTGCTTCGGCGCAGGGGACGCCGGTTTCGGGGACTTCGCTGCAGAGCAGCGAGGCCCAGGTGACGGCGACGGTGGCCGTCGCGGTGGAGGGTCACGACGGACAGGGGGAAATCCTGGCGTGGCACCTGGTGTCGAGCGATGCCGCGCTGTTCAACCGGCTGCTGGCGAGTCCGGTGGTTCTGGGGACAGGCCCGGCGCAGCCGCTGTTTGCGGCCCAGGTGCGATAGGCCCCCTCCCTTCCCATCTCCTGACCGCTGTTTGATTCTACGGGACTTAGACCTGCCTGGGAGAAATTATATCCGGAGTCACTCACATCGGCGATTGGCAAATTCGCGTTCGTAATGAGATGGCCAGTCGTCTTATGTAGGGGATGGAAACTTGCGGGGAGCAGAGACCTTTCTGCTTCTTCTTTTTTTAACCAGAGGGCTAAGAGCCCTTAAAGGTCTAGCTTTTTGGCGCGAAGCGCGGCTGCCTGGATGGCAGATCCTACTGGACGGGGAGCTGGAGGTCGTCGGGGTCGGGGTCGGTGGTGTTGGCGGGGCGGGAGGCGAATTCTCTTTCGATTCTCTCGTTGATGCCGGCTTGCGCGAATTCTGCCGCTACTCTGATGCCGTTCATGATGGCGCGGTCGTTGGACGATCCGTGGCCGATGATGCAGACGCCGCGCACGCCTAACAGGGGCGCTCCACCGTATTCCGACGGGTCGAGACGGCGGCGGAAGGCGTTGAAGGCTTTGCGGGAGAGAAGGGCTCCTACCTGGGCGGTGACGGTCTGGGTGAGGGAGGCTTTGAGCATCTCGCGGACGAGGCGGCTCATGCCTTCAGAGGTTTTGAGGGCGACATTGCCGACGAATCCGTCGCAGACGATGACGTCGCAGTTGCCGGAGTAGATGTCGCGGCCTTCGACGTTACCCACGAAATTGATGGGTAGCTTTTTGACCAGCGCGGTGGCTTCGCGGGTGAGCTCGTTGCCCTTGCCTTCTTCTTCGCCGACCGACAGGATGCCGACGCGGGGGCGGGGGATGCGGAGGACGGAGCGCGCGTAGAGCTCGCCCATGACGGCGAACTGTTCGAGGTTTTGCGGCTTGCAGTCGACGTTGGCGCCCACGTCGAGGACGACGGAGGGCGATCCGGCGAGGGTGGGCATGACGATGGCGAGGGCGGGGCGATCGACGCCGGGGAGCGCGCCGAGCACCATCTTGGCGGTAGCCATGCCGGCCCCGGTATTGCCGGCGGTGAAGAAGCCGGCGGCGCGCTTGTCCTTGACCATTTTGAGGCCGAGACGCATGGAGCTGTTGCGCTTGGTGCGGACGGCGTGGGCGGCCTTCTCGTCCATGCCGATGAACTCGTCGGTGTGGACGATTTCGATGGGGAGGCGGTCGCCTTCGAGGGCGTAGGAGAGCTGGCGGCGGAGGATGGGCTCGGGTCCGATGAGGTGAACGCGGACGCGGAGGGTGCGGCAGGCAAGAATCGCGCCTCGGATTTCAGGCTCGGGGGCTTTGTCGGAGCCCATGGCGTCGAGAGCGATGTCAGTGAGCATGGGCAGCTGGGGTAGCCAGGGAGCGGGCAGCTAAGAAGCGGTTAGCTATGAAGCGGGCAGCCGTTGACGCAAGAACGCCGTACGCACCGGGGAAGGGAGGCGAGGGTGGCTGTCCTCCTGGGGTCCGGCGACGGACGGTTGCGTTGAGCACGCTGGGCTAGGCCTCTTTGGTTTCGAGAACTTCGCGATCCTTATAGAAGCCACATTTGGGGCAAGCGTGATGGGGCTGCTTGCGCTCGTGGCAATTGGGACACTCGGAGAGAGCGGGGCCGGAGATGGCGTCGTGGGCGCGGCGGAGAGCGGTGCGCCGTTTGGAGTGTCGGCGCTTTGGGTTCGGCATTGCAGATTCCTTTCGATCCCGGAGGGGCGGCGCAGGTAGAGGCGCGGGCTCGCGGGGTGAAAACTTAGCGGGGGGCTTTATTGGCCTTGTCCGCTTCAGGACTGAGCCGGCTGCGCAGGTCTGAAAGGGCCGACCAGCGCGGATCGGAGGACTGATCCTCGCAGGTGCAGGGGTCGGTATTCAGATTGTGGCCGCAGTGCGGGCAAAGTCCTTTGCAGTCGGGGCCGCAAAGGGTTCGCGTGGGAAGGGACAAAAGCACCTGCTCCCGCAGAACGTCTTCGAGCACCAGACCACCTTCCTGATAATAACCGATTTCGGTATCGGGGGCGGCGAGGGAGCGGTCGGCGGGGCCGGCATCGACCCCGAGGGGACGGAAGAGGAGATCGAAGTCGCCGCTGAGGGAGTGGTGGACGGGTTCGAGGCAGCGGGCGCAGGGGACTTCGAAGGCGCCGGACCAGCGGGCGCGGGTGCGGATGTCGGGGACGACTTCTTTGGGGCCGCGACGCTCGCGGAGGAGCTCGGCCTGGCCCTGGACGGCAAGGGGACCGGTCTGGAGGGCCTCGTCGCCGTAGTCAATGGAGCCGGGCGGGAGGCTGATGTCGAAGCTGACCGGCTCGCGTTCGAGGTCGAGCAGGGTGATGAGCATGATTACAGGGTACAGCGGACAGGGTACAGGGTGCGGGTGCGAGGTACAGGTGATCGTCTTACCTGTCTGAAAAGAGGCGGAGCGTTAAGATGCCGTCTCTCTTCTCTGTACCCTGCACCCTTCGTTCAGTGGACGATGTTGAGGGCTATGGCGGGGGTGAGGGTTTCCGATGTGTTGCGGCCGGAGGGTGTTAGGCGGACGCCGAGAAGGATGCCGAGGGTGGGCTTCCAGCTGTATTCGAGGGCGGGGGCGAAGTTCCAGGTGGTGCTGGAGCCGGAGTTGAGGACGGGCTGTGCGGCGTCGGTCCCGGTGACGGTCCCGGTGACGCGGGTGTTGGCGTTGGCGCGCCAGGTGATGTCGGTGGCGAGGATGAAGCGGCGGGTGAGGCTGTACTCCCAGGAATTGTCGAGGAAGAGGGAGCGGCCGGGATGGGCGGCGCCGCGGAATCCTGTGGAAGTGCCGTAGACACTGGGGCCGGTGACGGGCACGGCGGCGGAGAAGGCGTCGGTGAGATTGAGGCGCATGCGCAGGATGCGATGGCGGGGGAGCCAGAACCAGGTCTGCGTGAGGAACTCGGGGGTGGTGGTGAAGGCGCCGGCGCCGGTGGCGTTGGTGGGGCGGTCGCCGAGGTTGTCATAGCGGCCGGTGGGGAAGGTTTGCTCGACAGCGAGGGAGACGGTGGGCATCCAGCAACAGGGGCGGGATTGAGTGAGGCGGTGCTGCAACAGGAGGGTGAGGTCGCCGCTGCGCGGGCCGGCGCTGGAGGCGGCGTTGGCGGCGGTGGTGTATCCGAAGGTGGGCATAAGGCCGATGCCGGTGGTGTTGGTGAGGGCGTAGATGAGATAGGTGAGGGAGCCGTAGCTGTTCTGGTGAGGGGCGCTGTGGCGGGCGCCGCTGGAGGTGAAGGCGCCATCGGTGGTGACGTCGTAGAGATAGGGCTCAATGAGCATGTGTCCGCGGGGCGCGGTGGCGGCGGTGTTGGCGAGCATCGGCCCGGTGAACCACGCGTCGGACATGGAGTGGGTTTCGGCGCAGGGGTTGGCGTCGTCGGCGATGGCTGCGGCGCGGGCTGTGAGGACGGGCAAGATGCAGGCGGCGAGCAGCGCCGCCTGCAGGAGGCCAGGGGAGATGCGGGGACGTTTCATAGCGCGTGCGGGTTGGGCTCTTCGTTCACCGCGCAGAGCGGATTGACGCGTGGGACGGAGACGCGGCGCGGGGAGAACCAGCGGATGCCGGCACACGGGCCGCAGGCGCCAGGACGCTCGGGCGGTGCCGGGGCGATCGCGCGCAGAGGGCCGAAGCCGTCGCTGCAGGGGAGGTCATGCCGCGATGGAGATGTGCGGTTGTTAGCGGGCATCACTGGGATTCCTTGTCGCTGATGCGGGTGTAGGTGTTGATCCAGTTGGGTTCCCAGGTTTGGCCGCCGTCGGCGGAGAAAGCCTGGTCGACGTGGACTTCGTTGGCGGAAACGGAGTGGATGCGGAAGCGGACGAGGATATTGCGGCCGTGGTAGAGCTCGGAGTCGTAGAACTCGCCCTGGCCGTTATGGAATTCGCCGACGGCGGGGACTTCGCTGAGGACGCCAACGTCGCTGGTGGCGAAGCGGATGCTCCACTGGTGCGCGCGGGGATCGTAGAGGCGGAGGGAGAGAAGCTCGAGATGACCGGAGGCGCCGTCGGCTTCGACTTCGGCGAGGTTGGCGCGGCCGTCCCAGATTTTGTGGGTGACGGTGGTGCCTTCCATGGTGGTCCATTCAGTGGAACCGGTGAGGGGATGGACGAGTCGGCGGATGTGGATCTTCCAGGCGCCGGCGTCGAAGTCGAAGTCATGCTGGCCGTCGCGGGTGGTGGCGGCGGGAGGCGGAGTGGAGC
Source organism: Acidobacteriaceae bacterium (assembly GCA_036267395.1). Taxonomy (GTDB): domain Bacteria; phylum Acidobacteriota; class Terriglobia; order Terriglobales; family Acidobacteriaceae; genus Palsa-343. Next base: position 107,209 of record DATAWD010000045.1, read on the forward strand.
CGGGCGGCTGGGTGCTGGGGCGGCCGGGCTCGGGCTGTCCCCAGAGGGCGTTGCCGGTGCGGGTCTGATTGGTGATCCAGTTCACCTGCCAGGTCTGGCCGCCGTTGGGCGAGAAAGCCTGCTCGAAGTGCTTCGCGGCGGCGGTCATTTGGGACCAGTCAAAGCGGATGAGGGTGGTTTTGCCGTTGATGGTGTCGGTGGTGTAGAAGTCGCCGTGGCCGTTGTGGAAGGCGCCGATCTGGGGTGGGTCGAGGCGGCCGATGCGGCTGTTGGACCAATAGAGGCGCCACTGGCGCGCGTGGGGATCGTAGAGGCGGAGGGTGAGGCCTTCCATGTGGCTGCCGCCGGGGCCGTCGAGCTCGATGGTGTCAAGCTGCGCGCGGCCGTTCCAGACCTTATAGCAGGCGCCGGTACCGGACATGTCGACCCAGTCGGGGGAGCTGGTGAGGGGATGGAGCATGTAGTGCAGGTGAAACGTGAAGTTGCCGGTGAGAGCGTCGAAGTCGTGGGCGCCATCGGCGAGGGGCGGCGGCGCAGGCACGGCGGCGGGCACGGATTGCGCGGTGGCGGGGAGGGCGACGCAGCCGGCAGACATCGCGAGATAGAGAAAGGGAAGACAGGACATCGATCGCATGCGGAACTCTCCGGCGGGCAGGGACGCCCATCTCCAGAGTGAGGCCCCGCGTGGTACGTTGGCAGAACCACTTTCTATGCAAATGGCGATACCAATTGCGAGGACCGGCGAGCCGCTGTTCCGCCAGGTATATGGGAGGATTCGGCAGGGGATTCTGAGCGGAACGCTGCGTGCGGGCGAGCGGCTGCCATCGACGCGGGATCTGGCGGAGCAGCTGGGGATCAGCCGGACGGTGGTGGTGGCAGCGTACGAGCTGCTGCTGGCGGAAGGCTATGCGACGGGGCGCGTGGGGTCGGGGACCTTCGTGGCGCCGGAGGTTGGGGGAAATGCCGGGCGCCGAGCGGGGCAGCGGCCGGGACAAGGTTCAGGGAAGCGGCCGGCGACGCTGCGGCTTTCGCGGTACGGCAACGCGGCGCGGGACGCGGCGGGCGTGGTGGACGCGCCGCGACGCCAGGAGCCGGTTGCGCGCTACGACTTCGCGAACGGGCGCAGCGATCTGGCGACGTTTCCATTTGCAGTGTGGCGGCGGATGCTGCAGAGGCAGGCGCGGGAAGCGAGCGTGCGGCAGTTCGATTACGGATCGACGCTGGGATCGATGGCGCTGCGGAGGGCGATCTGCGGGCATCTGCGGCGGGCGCGGGCGGTGGTGGGCACGGCGGAGGACGTGATCATCGTCAACGGCGCGCAGCAGGCGCTGGATCTGGTGGCGCGGGTGCTGGTGGAGCGCGGCGACGCAGTGGCGATCGAAGATCCGCATTACAACGGGGCGCGGGAGGCGTTTCGCGCGGCAGGGGCGCGGCTGTGCGGGGTTCCGGTCGATCGCGACGGGCTCGATCCCTCGCTGCTGCCCGACGATGCGCGGCTGGCGTTTGTGACGCCGTCGCATCAGTTTCCGACGGGGGCGATTTTGCCGCTGGAGCGGCGGCTGGCACTGCTGAAGTGGGCGCGGCGACGGAATGCGGTGATTCTGGAAGACGACTACGACGGGGAATTTCGCTACGATGGGCGACCCCTGGAGTCGCTGCAGGGGCTGGATACGGATGGGCGCATTGTGTACCTGGGAACGTTTTCGCGGACGGTGTTTCCGTCGTTGCGGATCGGATACCTGGTAGCGCCGCCGTCGCTGATGCCGACGCTGGCCGCGGCGAAATGGCTGAGCGATCTGCACTCGTCGACGCTGGAACAGGAGACGCTGGCGGAGTTTATTGAGAGTGGACTGTACGAGCGGCATTTGCGGCGGCTGCGGAGAAGGAACACGCAGCGGCGTGCGGCGCTGCTGGACGCGATCGGGAAGCATCTGGGAGATCGCGTGGAAGTGACGGGGGACGGCGCGGGCGCGCAGGTGATGCTATGGCCGAAGGCGCAGGTGAGCGAAGCAGGAGTGATCCGGAAAGCCGCCCGGCTGGGGGTGGGGATTTACAGCAGCGGGCACTGCTATCTGGACGGCAGAAAAGGCGAGCGGCGGCCGGGGTTTGTGCTGGGCTACGCGACACTGAACGAGCGGGAGATTCGGGAGGGGATTCGGCTGCTGGGGACGGTGCTGTGAAAGGGTGACAGGTTGCGGGTTACGGGTGCCGTGCAGTTGGTTCGTGGACGGATTTCTCGAGGACGAGCGACGTTTTGACGAGGCGGTAGCCGTCGCGGAGGTAGAAGCGGTGGGCGTCGGTGCGTTTGATCTGGGAGCGGACGCGAACGGTTGGGATGGAGAGCGAGCGCGCCCAGTCTTCGATGGCTTCGCAGAGGCGTTTGCCGATGCCGGAGCCGCGGGCGGCGTCGTCGACGACGAGTCCGCCGATGTTGACGGTATCGGGGTCCTGGAGATGGCGCTCGATGGCGGCGTCGATCCAGCCGACGAGGCGGCCGTTGAGAACCGCGGCAAGAACGATGTGGTCCGTTGTCGCGACGAGCGCTTCGATGCGAGGCCGGAGGTCGGCAGGTGAGGCGGGATAGCCGAGTTGGGCGCTGAGTTCGGCAGCGGCGGGAGCGTCTTCCGGGGAAAGCGGGCGGATGAGGGTCGCGGCGGTCTCGAGCGCGGGCATGGGAGTATTGTCGCCCCTTCCTGGTGTGCCAACATCGGGCCGGCCACGGATCACGGACCACAGACTAGCTGGCACTGAGGGGTGGGCCGAGCATTTTCATGCCGTGGCTGGCGAAGAGGGCGGGGTTGTTGAGGGAGGCGCCGGGTTTTTCGGCGGCGCGGAAGAACTCTTCCATCTGGCCGGCGGGGGTGAAGGCGATGAGCATGTGGCCGGGCTGCTCGCTGGTGACGGTGAAGGTGTGCGGGACCTGGCGCGGGCCGAGGACGGATTCTCCGGGATGGAGCGGGACGCGGCGGTCGCCGACCTGGAAGAGAAATTCGCCTTCCATGACGTAGAAGTATTCTTCCTGGGCGTAGTGGAGGTGCAGAGGAGGGCCGCCGCCTTTGCGCAGGTGGGTGTGTTCGATGAGGAAGAGACCGCCGGCAGTTTCGCGGGGCAGGACTTTGAAAGAGATGGTGCTGAAGCCGAGGGAGTGATGCTCGCCGAGGCGGTCCTGGCCGGCGGGGATGACGTGGGCCGTGGGGCCGGCGGAAAGTGTCGGGGTCGCGGCGAAGGCGCGTTCGATGACGCTCAGTGGGAGGAGAGCGGCAGCAGACTGGACGAAGCGGCGGCGGTGCATGCGAAGACCTCTTTCGTGCGGAAGGCGAGTCGGGGAATGGCGGGAAGTGTAGCACTCGGAGCGGATAGCGGATAGCGGATAGCGGCCCGGGGGCCATCCTGCACCCCAGAGGGCACAGGGATGTTCAGGAGAGTCAGTCGCTGTGCGGATCGTTGTCGCAACGGCGGATGGGGTCCATCAGTAAATCCGGAAGTTGACTTCGATGTTGACTTCGACGGCGACGGATTTGCCTTTGAGGAGAGCGGGCTTGAATTTGTACTGGCGGACGGCTTCCATGGCCTTTTCGTCGAGGCCCATGCCGAGCGGACGCACGATGTGGACACGCTGGGGATTGCCCTGCACGTCGACGATGAGGCCGACGACACAGACACCCTGATACTTGGCGCGGCGGGCTTCGTCGGAGAATTCGGGATCGGGGGCGTAGACGAGAACGGGATTGGAGACGCCGCCGCCGACGCGGTAGACCCCGCCGCCATAGCCGCCGCCTGTACCGGGTCCAATGCCGTTGCCATGGCCGGAGCCGATGCCGCCGCCTTCGCCGGAACCGAATCCCGAACCGGAGCCGCCGCCCTGGGAGAGGGTGACCTGCTGCGATTGCGGGATGCCGAGGTCGGGCATGGTCGAGGCGTCGGGCAGCTTGATGGGCGGCATCACGACGGTGGGCTCGATGGCCAGCTTGGGGTGGTCAAGGCGAAGGATTTGCGGTGGGGTGATCTGCGTTTTGGCGAATTTGGGAAGCTTGCCTTTGGAGGCTTCGAGGATCTCGTGATTGCCGCCTCCACCGCCGCCGCCCATGGTGTCTTTGAGAGGTGAGGAAGGAATGAAGGGGGCGACGTCGACGGTGGTAGCGATGAGCTTTTTCTGGATCTGGCGCGTGTGCCACTGGCTCAGGGCGAAGAGGACGATGAGGATGCAGAGCACGGCGTGCGTGCCGAGAGAGACCAGGCTGGTCCAGCGAGACCGGGTGGTGATTTGGAGGGATGCGAAGGTGGGGACAAAGTCGGCCGGGTCCTGTCCGGACGGGCGGACTTTTGGTTGAGATCCTCCAGCCGCTAAGCGCTGCTCGACCCCGGCGACGAGGGAGTCGGCAGAGTTCGCGGCGGCTGCGGCAGCGAGAGCCTGTTCGAGTGGGGCATCGGATTCGATCACGGGGTGTGAGTTCCCCCCTTCTCTACGTTGCCCGGTAGTGAGACGCGCCGCTGTGAGGAATGTCACGGCTGCGTTGGGGCGCGCAATTCCTGGAGGGCCAGCCTTGGTATACGCCTGCAAAGGCGAGCGGGCACAGGAAAATGACGGGGAGGCGGTCTGAGGGTCACGGAGCGGTGGGTACCAAAGTGGACGGGCGAAGGCGCGGCGGAGATGACGGGCAGGTGATGGAAAAAAAGAGAGATGCAGCGACGAGCAGGCTCCGAATTCATTGACGCCCTTTGAGGGCATCCGTATCATCGGGCCACGCGCTTCGCGCTCCCCGGACACGTCTGGAAATGATCGACTCGACAATTTCTCACTACCGAATCGTCGCCAAACTGGGCGGCGGCGGAATGGGCGTCGTTTACAAGGCGGAAGACACGCGCCTGGGGCGATTCGTCGCGCTTAAATTCCTGCCGGACGAACTGGCGCGGGATCGCGCGGCGCTGGAGCGGTTCCGGCGTGAGGCGCGCGCGGCATCCGCGCTGAATCACCCGAACATCTGCACCATTCACGACATCGGCGAGGAGGACGGCCGGGTCTTCATCGTCATGGAGTTCCTCGACGGCACGACGCTGAAGCACCGGATCGCCGGCCGGCCGATGGACTCGGGCGAGATCCTGACGCTGGGCGTGGAAATTGCCGATGCGCTGGATGCGGCGCACGGCCAGAGCATTGTGCACCGGGACATCAAGCCGGCGAATATTTTCGTGACCCAACGCGGGCACGCCAAGGTGCTGGACTTCGGGCTGGCCAAGGTACCGGTGAAGACGGCGGGGGATGGGGCGGGGTCGAATTCCGCGACGGCGGCGTCAGAACCGGCGCATCTGACCAGTCCGGGCGCGATGCTGGGCACGGTGGCGTATATGTCGCCGGAGCAGGTGCGGGCTCTGGACCTGGATGCGCGGACCGATCTGTTTTCGTTTGGCGCGGTGCTGTACGAGATGGCGACGGGCCGGATGGCTTTCGACGGAAGTAGCCCGGGGGATATCTGCGGGGCGATTTTGTACCAGGATCCGGAACCGCTGTTGCAGGCGAAGCGGGATGCGCTGCCGGGACTCGATCCGGTGATTGGGAAGGCTCTGGAGAAGGACCGCAACCTTCGCTATCAGCACGCCTCGGAGATGCGCGCCGATTTGCAGCGGCTGAGGCGGGATTCGGAGAGCGGGCGGCACGGCAGCGCGAGCTCGCAAAGCGCGAGTGCGCAAAGTGTGAACGTGGCGAGCCCTGCAGCGAAGCCGGCCGCAAAAGCGAAGCGGCCATGGGGAGTGGTGGCCAGTGTCGCGGCTGGGTTGGTGTTGCTGGCCGCGGCGGGAATCTATTATCTGGAGCGGCCGAGCCGGCACCATCTGAGCGACAAGGACACCGTGGTGGTGGCGGATTTTGCCAACAGTACGGGCGATCCGGTCTTTGACGACACGCTGAAGACGGCGCTGACGGTGGCGCTGGACCAGTCACCATTTCTCAACGTGCTCTCGGATACGCAGGTGCAGGCCACCCTGAAGCTGATGACGCTGCCGGCGAGTGCGCGGCTGACTCCGGACGTGGCGCGGGAGCTGTGCGAACGGGTCGGAGCCAGGGCGTTTATCGGAGGATCGATCGCCAGCCTCGGCAATGAGTACGTAATCGGGCTGAAGGCAGTGAACTGCCAGAGCGGCGAGCCGCTGGTGCAGGAGCAGGTGACGGCGGAAGGCAAAGAGAAGGTGCTCAACGCGGTGGGGAGCGCGGCGGCAAAGCTGCGCGGCGAGCTGGGCGAGAACATCAACACCGTGAAGAAGCTGGACGTGCCCCTGGAGCAGGCGACGACGTCGTCGCTGGAGGCATTGCAGGCCTACAGTGAGGCAACGAAGGCATTCAATGCGAAGGGGCCGGAGGTGGCTCTGACGGATCACCAGCGCGCCATCCAGCTGGATCCGAACTTCGCCATGGGCTATGAGCAGGTGGGCAACGATTACGGCGACCTGGGCGAGCTGGCACGGAGCAGTGAGTACTTCACCAAAGCTTTCGCGCTGCGCGACCATGCCAGCGAACGCGAGCGGCTGATGATCAGCGCCAACTATTACTCCGGGGTCACGGGCGATCTGAACAAGGCCGCCGAGGCGTATCAGGAGCTGCTGGCCGACTATCCCCGCGACGGACGCATGGTGAACGACGCGGCGCTGGTGTACGCAACGCTGGGAGAGTACGGCAAGGCAGTTCCGATGCTGCGCCAGGCGGAAGAAATCCTTCCGGACTTCGTAGGCGTCTACGGCAACCTGGCGAACTACCAGATTGCTCTGGGGCAGTTCGATGCGGGGGCACAATCGCTGCAGCAGGCGTCCGGCCGTGGGCTGGATGACTTTCTGCTGCACAACGCGCTTTATTTTCTTGCCTTCAGGAACAACGACGCGGCGGCGCTGACAGCACAGGCGCAGTGGTTCGCAGCCCACCCGGTGGTCGCGCATTTCGGGCTGTCGCTGGAGTCGGATACTGCGGCTTATGCGGGGCTTCTGCAGAAGGCTCGGAGCCTGACCCAGCAGGCAGCGGACACGGCGGTTGCGAATGACGGCCGCGAGAACGGAGCCATCTGGTGGGAGAATGACGCGCTGCGCGAAGCGGCCTTCGGAGAAACTGCAGAGGCAAGGCAAGCAGCGGCGGCGGGGCTGAAGATGGTTCCCGCCAGCGAAGGAGTCGCCGCACAGGCCGCCCTGGCCGACGCCATGGTGGGCGATGACGCAGCCGCGCAGGCTCTGGCCACGGATCTGAACAGGCGATTTCCGCAGGACACGCAGATGCAGGGCTTGTGGCTGCCGGCAATCCAGGCGCAGCTGGCTCTGAATCGGAAGGACGCGGCAACGGCGATCAGCGATCTGCAGCCGGCGCTGCCGCCGCTGGAATACGGACAAGTGTCATGGGTCGAGAACATCACCGGCCTGTACACGGCCTATATTCGCGGCGAGGCGTACCTGGCGGCGGGGCAGGGAGCGCAGGCGGCGGCGGAATTCCAGAAGGTTCTGGACCACTCGGGGTTGGTGTGGAACAGCTGGACCGGCGCGCTGGCGCATCTGGGTCTGGCGCGGGCCAATGCGCTGCAGGCCCGGACACTGCAGGGCGCGGATGCCGACGCGGCGCGGGTGCGGGCGCTGGCCGCGTATAAGGACTTCCTGACGCTGTGGAAGAACGCCGATCCGGATATCCCTGTCTACCAGCAAGCCAAAGCCGAGTACGCGCGACTGCATTAGCCTGGCGCGATGAGGGTCTTGCGAAAAAATGTTCGCATCCAGATAGATGCATATACATCTATTGTGTATGAACCAAAAAACAATCCCGGTTCTGCCCTGCATGTGCGCGAATTTCCGGCGGTCGTCGCGGGCTCTGACGCAGATGTATGACGAGGCGATGCGGCCGCTGGGGATGCGGGGCACACAGTTCACGCTTCTCCAGGCGCTGTCGGTGACGGGGGAAATTCCGCAGGGCGATCTTGGGGAGATTCTGGCCATGGACAGCACGACGCTGACGCGGACGCTGGAGATCCTGGGGCGGCGGGGGTGGGTTTCGAAACGGCAGGGGAAGGACCAGCGGGAGCGATGGCTGCGTCTGACGCCGGCCGGGCAGGCGCAATTCAACGACGCGCTGCCGGACTGGCAGAAGGTGCAGGCGCGGCTGCGCCGGCAACTGGGCAGGGAACGCTGGGACACGCTTCTGCAGCTGACGCAGGACGTGACCGCAGCCGCAATCGAATAAGGAGACAGGTATGACACGGTATGCAAAGCTGATTCTCTGGCTGATCGGCGTCTGGTTTGTTCTGGCCGTCACGCTTTCAGCCCTGCACGTCATTCAAACGGAGCCAGGTCGTGCCCCGCTGGCGCTGGGTCTGGCGGCGGGGATTCCCATAGTGGTGTTTCTGGTTGGGTTCTCCGTTTCGACCGGGCTGCGGGAGTTCCTGCTCTCGCTGAATCCGCGGATATTGACGGCGATTCAGTCGTGGAGGCTGGTGGGATTCGTGTTTCTGGTTTTAGCAGCGTACGGGATTCTGCCGAAGGTGTTTGCTCTGCCGGCGGGGTGGGGCGACATCGCGATTGGAGCGACCGCGCCATTGGCGGCGGCGATTCTCGCGAAGGCCGAGCATCGAAGAAGCTTTCTGGCATGGCAGGCCCTGGGGATGCTGGATCTGGTGATGGCGGTGGCGCTGGGCGCGCTGGCCGGGACGCTTAACCCGCAGGGCATTGTGACGAGCCCGATGACGGTTCTGCCGCTGAGCCTGATTCCGACGTTTGCGGTGCCGCTGCTGCTGATGCTGCACATCATTTGTGTAGCGCAGGCGCGACGCTGGCCGGCGCGGGCCGTCCGATCGAACGGCGCACCGCTGGCTGCTCCCGTGGTGTGAGACAGGGGACAGGCCGTCCAGTCGAGATGATCGGGGCAGCGGGAAATTCAGGGCACGCGCTGCCCCGCCGACGGAGCAGGTCCCGACAGGAATATTGAGAAGCGCGATGATTCGATGGACATCTAAAGAGCGCAGTCATTCCCAGAAAAGCAGGTATCGATGGCGAACGAAGAGTTGTTTGGCGGTGCGGCGCTGCAGTCGTGGAAACAGGTGATCGGGCGCTTTGACAAGGCGCTGGCGGCGTTGAGCGATGAGCAGCTGCAGAAGCCGGTGGCTCCGGGACGGAATCGGTTGTACTACCTGGTGGGCCATCTGACGGCGGTGCACGACCGGCTGTTTGCGCTTCTGGGTGTGGGCGACCGGCTCCATCCGGAGCTGGATGAGGCGTTCATCACGAATCCCGATGGAATGCTGGCGGATCCGGTGTCGGCGGCGGAGCTGCGCAAGGCGTGGAGCGAGGTGAACGCGCAACTGACGGCGGCTTTTGAGAAGTTCACTGCGGCAGACTGGCTGGCCCGGCACACGGCGGTGAGCGAGGAAGATTTCGCGAAGGATCCGACGCGGAACCGGCTGGCGGTGGTGCTGAGCCGGACGAATCATGTGTCGTTTCACACGGGGCAGGCGGTGCTGGCGAAGTAGGTCGGCCTAGAAATTGTTGCGGTGGACGATGTGGCCTTCCTTCATGACGAGGCGGAGGTTCTTCTCCGGGTTCGCGAGGACGGTGATATCGTCCAGCGGATTGCCGTCCACCACGATCAGGTCGGCGACGGCGCCGGGGGCGAGGATGCCGATCAGGCCTTCCATGCCGAGGAGACGCGCGCCGACGATGGTGGCGCTGGCGAGAATCTCTCGAGCGGGGAGGACGCGAGCGCGGATGGCGAACTCCTCGTTCTGGCGAACATGCGTGGGGCCGAGCAGGTCGGTGCCGAAGGCGATGGTGACGCCGGCATCGCGCAGGATGGAGAGACTTTCGAGGCCGGACTGGCGGACGTTTTCAATTTTCGCAACTGAGGCGGGCGGCAGGCCGAGCCCGGGTCCGTCCTGGGCGAGAGCTTCGTAGGTGACCAGGGTGGGAACGGCGACGGCTTCGGCCCGGGCGGCGAGGCGGGCGGCGTCGGCATCGACGAGGTTGCAGTGTTCGAGGGAGTGGACGCCGCACTCGACGGCGCGGGTGATGCCTTCTGCGGTGTAGACGTGGGCGGCGACGTACGTCTTCGCGTCGAGGGCTTCGTCGACGATGGCGTTCATTTCGGCCAGCGAGTAGCCGAGCCAGTTGACCGGGTCAGTGGGGCTGGCGACGCCGCCGTTGCCCATGACCTTAATAAAGGATGCGCCTTCGCGGAGCATCTGGCGGCAGGCGAGGCGGACCGGGTCGACACCGTCGGCAACGCGGCCGAGGGCGCCGAAGTTCCCGGCCCAGCGATTGGGGTCGGCGGTGTCGTAGCGGGGGCGAGCGTCAGAGTGGCCGCCAGTTTTCGAAAGAGCTTTGCCGCAGGTGAAGAGGCGCGGTCCAGGCGCGAGTCCCTGGGCGATGGCGGCTGCGAGGGAGGGCGGCGCGCCGCCGGTGTCGCGCACGGTGGTGAATCCGCGCTGGAGCATGCCGCGCAGGATGGGCAGCGAGCGCAGCACGGCGATGGGCGCGGGGAGCTGCGCGTTCGCGGCGAGATCCATCATGCTGGCGACGACGTGCACGTGGCAATCGATGAGGCCGGGCAGCACCGTGCGGCCATCGAGATCGATGACGGTACAGTCGGGGCCGGGCGCGGGGGCATTGAGATCGCGCAGGATGCCGTCCTCAATGAGGAGGTGGCCTGGGTGCGGCTCGGGCGCGGTGGCGTCGAGGAGGAGCGCGTTGCGCAGAAGGATCTGCATGGAAGGTGGCCGCCTGGACCGATCGACTCAGAAGAATGAGCAGGTGGCCCTGCGGCGGTATCCATAAAATACCGCACCTCGGGGGATGAGGGGCAGACGAACCCAGACCCATTGATGAGATGGATACGGGCGAGGCGCATTTCACCGACTGTTACCATGCGACGATAGATGAAGCTGGCAGGGTGAAATGATGCGCCGGGTCATGATGTTCCTGAATCCGCTGCTGATTCACAACGCAAAGCGGCGGGC